>CAZVXP010000016.1:0-215595 GCA_964630855.1 uncultured Thermodesulfobacteriota bacterium
CCTCTGCCTCTCCTCCGGCGCCTTGTCTATGTTCTCAAACGGTATGTACTCCGCCAATCCCTTCGTCGACAAAACCTTCGTGATCGCACTCGTCAACGTCGACTTCCCATGGTCAATGTGACCTATCGTCCCAATGTTTAAATGCGGCTTCCGCCTCTCAAACTTCTGCTTACTCATCTCAGCCTCCCTCCTTTAAGCGGCAAGTTTCGCCTTGCGCACGATCTCCTCGGCCAAGGGAGCGGGCATCTTTTCGTAATGAGAGAACTGCATGGTAAAGGTTGCCCGACCCTGAGTCTTAGACCGGAGTTCTGTAGCATATCCAAACATCTCTGCCAAGGGGACAAGCGCCTTGACCACCCTTACTCCAGGACGGTGCTCCATTCCCTGGACCTTACCTCGCCGCGAAGAAATATCTCCCAGAACGTCTCCCAGGAACTCCTCCGGAGTGACCACCTCGAGCTTCATCACCGGCTCCAGCAACACCGGCTGAGCCTTGGAAGCCGCCTCCTTGAAGGCCAGAGAACCAGCAATAGCAAAGGCTAGCTCCGAAGAATCCACCTCGTGATAACTACCATCCACCAGACGAACCTTCACGTCTACCACCGGGTAACCTGCCAGGACGCCCTGTTCCATAGCCTCCCGGATCCCTTTTTCTACCGCCGGGATGTACTCCTTGGGAATGGCGCCTCCCACAATCTCGGAGACAAACTCAAAACCCTTCTCGGGATTGGGTTCCACGACAATCTTTACGTGACCATACTGACCGCGACCACCCGTCTGTTTGATGTATTTTCCTTCAGCCTCTGCCGGAATAGTAATGGTCTCTTTGTAAGCTACCTCCGGACGGCCCACGTTGGCCTGGACCTTGAACTCTCTGGTCAGACGGTCCACGATGATTTCCAGATGAAGCTCTCCCATACCCCAAATCAGGGTCTGACCAGTCTCATGATCTGTCATTACCCGGAAAGAAGGATCTTCAAGGGCAATCTTCTGAAGGGCCACTGACAGTTTCTCCTGGTCGGCCTTGGTCTTGGGTTCAATGGCCACCGAGATTACCGGCTCAGGGATCTCAAGGGACTCAAGCTCAATAGGATGCGCTTCGTCACAAAGGGTGTCACCAGTAGTGGTAACCCTGAGTCCCAAGGCCGCTACAATGTCACCGGCCTCCGCTTCGGTGATCTCTTCCCGGCGATTGGCGTGCATCCTGACCAAACGTCCAATGCGCTCTCTCTTGCCCTTAGTGGCGTTGTAAACCGCCATTCCACTCTCAATCCGACCAGAATAGATGCGCAAGAAAGTAAGGGTCCCCACGTAGGGGTCGGTCATAATCTTGAAGGCCAGGGCCGCCAACGGGGCTTCCGGATCCGTGATCCGTTCCTCCACCTCACCCGTCTCGGGATTGACTCCCTTGACCGGAGGAATATCAAGGGGTGAAGGCAAATAATTGATAATGGCGTCAAGGAGGGGCTGGACCCCTTTGTTCTTGAAGGCCGAACCACAGAGTACAGGCACCCCGGCCAGAGAAACCGTGGCCTGACGCAAAGCTGCCCGAATCTCGTCCGGGGTTATCTCTTCGCCCTCAAGATACTTGATCATGATCTCTTCGTTTACGTCAGCCAGGGCCTCCAGCATTCGCACCCGATATTCTTCAGCCTGATCTTTGAGCTCAGGCGGAATCTCTTCAAAATGGTAACGAGCCCCAAGGGTAGATTCGTCCCAAACGATGGCCCGCATCTCTACCAGATCAACCACCCCACGAAAGTCTTCTTCGGCTCCATAGGGAATTTGGACTGGAATGGGATTGGCCCCGAGCCGGGTCTTCATCTGTTCCAGACAGGCCTCAAAGTTGGCCCCTACTCGGTCCATCTTGTTGATGAAAGTGATACGAGGGACGCGATACTTGTCCGCCTGTCGCCAGACGGTTTCAGACTGAGGCTCAACTCCACCTACAGCGCAGAAGATTACCACCGCTCCGTCAAGCACCCGCAGGGCACGCTCTACTTCCACCGTGAAATCCACGTGTCCCGGAGTGTCGATAATGTTGATCCGATGGTCCTTCCAGAAACAGGTAGTACAAGCCGAAGTAATAGTGATCCCTCGCTCCTGCTCCTGAGGCATATAGTCCATCGTGGCCGTGCCCTCGTGCACTTCACCGATCTTGTGGGTCCGGCCCGTATAGTAAAGGATGCGCTCGGTCGTCGTGGTCTTGCCAGCGTCAATGTGAGCCACAAGACCAATATTCCTAGTCTTCTTGAGCCTTTCCAATGATTCCTTCCTCATTTGTCTCTCTAACCCCTTCCTACCTCTTGTGGTTTTCAAACATAAAGAATGGGGAAACTTTACAGTCTCCCCATTCTCAAACAAGGGAAACCTACTAAATTTACCACCGGTAGTGCGCAAAGGCCCGGTTGGCCTCTGCCATCCGGTGGGTATCTTCTTTTTTCTTGATAGCAGCGCCCCGGTTATTGTAAGCGTCCCATAGCTCTCCCGCTAAACGTTCTACCATCGTCTTCTCAGGACGCTCACGAGCCGCCAGAATCAACCAGCGAATGGCCAAAGTGCGCTGCCTCTCCGGACGCACCTCTACGGGTACCTGATAGGTAGCCCCTCCCACACGACGAGAACGGGTCTCAAGGAGAGGCTTTACGTTTTCAACGGCCTTTTCGAAGATCGTAAGCGGATCTTCTCCCTTTGACTTCTTCCGCAGAAGCTCCATGGCCCCGTAGAAGATGCGCCGGGCCACACTCTTTTTGCCGTCTATCATTAGGCGGTTAATGAACCGCGCCACCAACTCACTACCATACTTTGGATCAGGAGGAATCTCCCTCTTGGGAACCGGCCCTTTACGCGGCATAGCTCTCTAACACCTCTTACTTGGGTTTTTTGGCACCGTATTTAGAACGGGATTTGCGTCGATCTTGCACTCCCGCCGCATCAAGCGCCCCTCGGATGATCTTGTAACGCACACCTGGCAAATCCTTGACACGACCACCACGAACCAAAACCACCGAGTGCTCTTGAAGATTGTGGCCAATGCCCGGGATATAAGCCGTAACCTCAATTCCATTGGTCAACCGCACACGGGCTACCTTTCGCAGCGCAGAATTAGGCTTCTTCGGAGTGGTCGTATAGACCCTGGTGCACACCCCGCGCCGCTGAGGACAGCCCTGTAACGCCGGCGACTTGGACTTCGTCTTCCTCTTTTCACGACCCAGTCTTACCAGCTGATTGATGGTTGGCATCTCCAAACCCCATTTAAAAGTCAATATCAACCCGTAAGGGGTTCCTTTCCCCTGCGGGCCGCTGTTATATAACGGTCCCTTCCAAGATTGTCAAGCGGAAGGGACCAAAACGTTCTGACGCCAATATTTTAGCCTCTTCTTTCCTCAAAAGGAAGAGGGCTTACTTTTCACCAATCATCTTGAGAAATTCGTCCTCGTTGAGGATCTTGAGTCCCAAACGCCGGGCACGTTGGAACTTGGAACCAGGTTTCTCTCCCACAACCACGTAATCAACGTGCCGAGAAACATCAGAGGCTACCCGGCCCCCCAGGGCCTGAACCCGCTTCTTGGCTTCATCCCGGGTCATGCTCTTCAAGGCCCCGGTGAAGACGAATGTAAGGCCCCTCAGGGGCTTTTCTTTCTCTTCCCCTTCCTCTACGTCCACAAATTCAATGCCGGCCTTGAGAAGTTTTTCAATGGTTTCACGGTTTCGGGGATTGCGGAAAAATTCCACCACGCTTCTGGCCACCTCTGGCCCTATTCCAGGGATGGCCAAAAGATCGGTAACCGAGGCCTTCATTAGACGCTCTAGACTCTTGAAATGCTCGGCCAGTATTTGTGCCACTACCTCACCTACGTGGCGAATACCCAAGGCGTAAAGGAAGCGGGCCAAGGTGGTTTTTTTGCTCCTCTGAATGGCCTCATAGAGATTTTGGGCCTTTTTGAGGGCAAAGCCCGGAAGCTGTAGGAGATCTTCAACCTTAAGGTAGTAAAGATCCCCCACATCGCGCACCAGCCCCGCATCCACCAGGGCCTTGGCCACTTTCTCACCCAGTCCCTCAATGTCCATGGCGTTTCGGCTGGCAAAATGTTGCAGATGGCGAACCAGCTGGGCATAACAGTTCTTGTTCGGACACCGCCAGACCGCCTCTCCGGGTTTGCGCACCAGCGGACTCCCACATACCGGGCATGTCTTGGGCATAACGAAGGGTTTTTCCTTCCCGGTACGTCTTTCCTTGATCACCATCACTACTTCCGGGATCACATCCCCTGCCCTCTGGACCAGCACCCAATCCCCTATACGGATGTCTTTTCGCCGAATCTCATCCTCGTTGTGCAGGGTGGCCCGAGAAACAATCACTCCCCCCACACGCACCGGCTTGAGGACCGCCACCGGGGTAACGGCCCCGGTTCGCCCCACTTGCAGGACAATATCCAAGACCTGAGTGGTCACCTGGGTGGGCTCAAACTTGTAGGCCAGGGCATAACGGGGGCTTCGAGCCTTGGTCCCTAGTTTTTCCCACCACGAAAGGTCATTCACCTTGATAACAACACCATCTATTTCATAGGGGAGTTCTTCTCGTTTTTTTTCCATTTCATGATGGTAGCGAATGGCCTCTTCGATTCCTTTGACCAGACGGCAATGAGGATTGGTCTTAAGCCCCCATTTAGGGAGGGTGGTCAGGATCTCCCACTGGGTCTTAAACTGATAGCCTTCAACCTTACCCACCCCGTAAAAGAAGATGTCCAGCGGTCGCTGGGCGGTAACGTTAGGATCGAGCTGTCTCAAGGAACCAGCCGCTGCGTTGCGAGGATTGGCAAAGGGAGGTTCACCCCGCGCCAGCCGCTCTTCGTTTAATTTTTTGAACTTCTCTTTTTCCATGTAGACCTCTCCCCGCGCATCAAGACGTTTGGGAATGGGGAGACCCTCGTGACGCAAAAGACGCAAAGGAATAGATTTGATAGTCTTGAGATTATTAGTCACGTCTTCACCTACATAGCCGTCCCCTCGGGTAGAACCTACGGTAAAGACACCGTTTTCATAGACCAACTCCACGGCCAGCCCGTCCATCTTGGGCTCTACCGTGTATTCAATCCTCTCCTCCTCAGGCAGGCCCAAAAACCTCTTTACCCGTCGGTCAAACTCGTAGACTTCTTCTTCGCTAAAGGCGTCATCCAGAGAGAGCATGGGTTCGGCGTGAGGTACTTGTCGGAATTCTTTAGCTGGTGGGAATCCCACTCTTTGAGTGGGAGAATCCGGAGTTACAAGCTCGGGATATTTTTCCTCAAGCTCTTTCAACTCTCGCATGAGGGCGTCGTATTCCGCATCAGAAATCACCGGCGAATCGAGCACGTAGTAACGGTAGTTGTGATATTCGATCTCTTCCCTCAGCTTTTTGACACGCTCGATCACTTCAGGGGGGATCTCTCTCTTGCCAGGCTTCTTTTCTTCTCGCAATTCTTCTTTCTTTTCGGGCTCCTTTTTCCTGGCCATGGGCGCCCTCCTAGCCTAATCTCTGAAAGGAAACTAAGACCTGGTGGCCTTTTTGGCCAGCGTTTTTTCTCGACGAAAACCCAAGAAAGCGGTTAAGTCTTGAGGGCATGAAGCTCCTTTTGCTTTACCGTTTGATGGAATTCCTAGGAAGCCCCGTCTTGTTCTGGTCCCTCCTGAAGAAAAGACGCCCCCTTTGGTCACGAAAACTTAAACCCCCGGCGTTGAAAGAAAACCGGCCTCTCCTTTGGGTACACGCTCTCTCTGTAGGAGAGGTCCAAGCAGCCAGGGCCCTCCTTGAGGCCCTTCGCAAAGAGTTACCCTCTTACGCTCTCTTCCTTACGGTGGCTACGGTTTCCGGTTTTCAGCTGGCTCAAAAGAGCCTCAAGGGCCTCTACGATCACCTCTGGACTTCTCCGATGGATCTTTTCCCGGTGGTAAGACGCTTCCAAAAGGTCCTCTCTCCCCGGGCCTTCATCTTGGTGGAAACAGATCTCTGGCCAGAGACCCTCTGGTCCCTCAAAACCGCTGGAGTTCCTCTTTTCTTGATAAACGCCGCCCTTTCAGTCCGGGCCCAGAGAAGACTAGCCCGCTTTTTGCCCCTGGCCCACTTTCTCTACGATCCCTTTGACTTTATAGGAGCCGCTACTATTGGAGACCAGAAACGTCTTTCTTCCCTTCTTTCTAGAGAGATTTTTTACTTTGGCAACTTGAAGTTCGACCTTCCTCCCCCGAGTCTGGAAGAGGTGGAAGGGATCATCAAAGAGCTGGCTCCCTTTCTCGACCCCCCGGTAATCGTTTGCGGTTCCACGCATCCGGGCGAAGAAGAACTCTGGTTAAGGGCCTGGTGTCTCCTCAAAAGAGGATCTCTGATCCTGTGCCCTCGTCAGCCCAAACGAGCCTCAGAGATCCTTGCCCTGGCTGAGAGTTTGGGCTTAGAAGCCTGCCTCAGGAGCCAACCCAGGAAAACCAAAATCTTGGTGGTGGATACCCTGGGTGAGCTCCGAAAGCTTTATGCCTTGGCCGAAATAGCCTTCGTGGGAGGAAGTTTGGTACCCGTTGGCGGACACAACCTCATTGAACCGGCCCAATGGGGGAAACCCATCCTTTTTGGCCCTTACGTGGAAAGCGTGGCTGACCTGGCAGAAGAACTCGAAGAAGCCGGAGCAGCCAGACGTCTCCTGCCAGAACCCGAAAACATGGCCCGCATCGTTCAAGAAATCTTGCCCAGGGCCCGAGATTTTGGTAAGCAAGCATTGATGGTGGTCAAACACCATCGAGGGGCGGCGCGTCAATATGCTAGGCTCGTGGCCGAACATCTCGAAGCCTAAACATCGCTTCTGATAACTAATAACCGCTCCTTATAATCTCAATCTTGACAGGTTACTGAAAGCGCACTAATAGTGATTGAATCAAAGTTGCTATTTTCGATGAACCGAGTGGGGGTTTATTTCAAAAACATTGGTCCCCTTGTGGGTCTCCCCCCTCAGATCTCCACCCTCAGACGACCAGATACCCACCTCCATCCCTCAATTGACCCACAGGGGGACCATTCTTTTTCTTGACAGGTTTCAATGGGTTTTTACCTTTTGGCCGAAAAATAAAAGAAAGATTCCATTAAGGCCATGTCTAAAGATTACTACAAGATTCTGGGTGTTTCGCGGAACGCTACCCAAGAGGAAATAAAACGGGCTTATCGGCGCCTGGCCCTTAAATATCACCCGGATCGCAATAAAGGTAACAAAGAAGCTGAAGAGAAGTTTAAGGAAATCAACGAAGCCTATGCGGTCCTCTCAGATCCAGAAAAAAGGCGCCAGTACGACCAATTTGGCTCGGCAGAATTCCACCGACGTTTCAGTCAGGAAGACATCTTTCGTGGTTTTGATTTCGAAAGCATTTTCCGTGATCTTGGTATAGGTTTTGACCTCAATCGACTTTTTCGTTTTGGAGGCCGCCGGACTGGCCATTTTTCCTTCGACTTGGGAGACCTTTTCAGTCAGATCTTTGGCACCTCTCCTGAAGAAGACTGGCATTTTCATCAACCCAGAAAGGAAAAACCGGCCGAAGAGCTGGTTTTGGAACTCCCTGTCAGCCTGGAAGAAGTTGCCCAAGGGGCAGAAAAGGTGATATCCGTCGCTCCTACGGGAAAACCTGAGCGGCTCAGGGTACGCATCCCCCCTGGAATAGAAGACGGACAAAAACTTCGAATTCCGGCCCAGGGTGGCTTCCGTCCAGACGGAAGACGAGCGGACCTCTACTTACAAATCAAGATAAAAGATCACCCCCTCTTTCAAAGACAGGGCCAAGATGTCTATCTCACCTGGACTTTACCCTTCACACAGGCTGTCTTTGGCTCAACCATAGAAGTACCGACCCTCTATGGCAAAAGGGTCCGGGTTAAGATCCCTCCTGGTACCAAGGGAGGGAGCAAGCTCCGCCTGAAAGGGTTAGGACTTCCCCGCAAAGATGGGACCAAAGGAGACCAATATCTCATCATCCAGATTGACGTACCCAAAAAGCTCACCAAAAGACAACGTGAACTCCTGGAAGAGCTGGCCAAACTCGGCCTTTGATCTCCGCCTAGACCTCTTGCGCGAGGTAGCCCAAGACTTTCGCTATCTCCTCAATCGAGGATACCATTCTGAGCCGGCCTTGCGTTTCCTGGGTAATCGCTGGGCTCTAACGGCTCTGGAAAGGGAAATCCTCAAAAGGGCGATCTTCCCTTCAGCCGAAGCCTCTCAGAGAAAAAGAAAGCTGGTGGATGCCAAAGAAATACGGGGAAAAACCCTTTACATAGACGGGCACAACGTCCTTATCACCGTCGAGTCCGGTCTTCAGGGACATCCGGTCTTTTTGGCGGACGATGGCCTGGTCCGTGACGCCAGGCGGCTTTCACGCCGGTTTCGCGCTTCAAAGACGACCTTCCAGGCCCTGACTGCTTTGTTACAGGAACTCAAAGGAATAGGCCCCAAAGAAGTCATCTTCTTTCTGGACCGACCCCTTTCCCGAAGCGGAGAACTAGCAGCCCTTATCCGCAAGACCCTGGCCCGAGAAGGTCTTTCCGGACGGGTAGAATTGCTAGGAGCTGCAGATCAAAGATTGAAAATGGGCGTCCCCCTTCTGGCCTCTGCTGATGCGCCTTTGGTAGACAGAGCTAAAGAGGTCTTTGACCTGGCCGGCGAGACCCTCCAAAAACTAGGAATAAAGCCCTTTTCTCTCTAATCCTTAGCCTGAAACGATATTTCCCATTTGAAAAATGGGCAGATAAAGGGAAACGATGATACCCCCGATGACCCCTCCCAAGAAGACGATCATGATAGGTTCGATCATCTGGGCCAGGGCATCAACCACGTTGTCCACCTCTTCTTCGAAGAAATCTGCCACTTTGTTCAGCATGCTCTCCAGCACCCCGGTAGATTCTCCCACACTTACCATCTGGATAACCATGTAAGGGAAGATGCCACTTCTGGCCAGCGGTTCAGCGATGGATTGTCCCTCCTGAACGCTCTGGCGCACGTCATAAATCGCTTTTTCCACGACCACATTTCCTGCGGTCTTGGCGGCAATGTTCAGGGCCTCGATGATCGAAACACCGCTCGCGATCAAGGTCCCCAAAGTCCGGGCAAACCGGGCCACCGCCACTTTGCGAAAAAGTTCACCAAAGAGGGGAAGTTTCAACAAAAGGGAGTCAATCTGGGCCCTTCCGCGTTCAGTCCGGTAATAACGCTTCAACAGGAAACTGCCAGCTATCAGTCCACCCAAGAAGTATGGGAAGTATTTCTTGGTCATCCGGCTCAGTTCCACTACGATCTGAGTTGGCAGGGGTAAAGCGTGTCCCATTTCAGAAAACATCTTCTCGAAGGTAGGAACTACGAAAATCATGATGATGCTCAATACCAAAGCCGTAACTACCAGAATGATACACGGGTAGATCATGGCTTTCTTGACTTTGGCCTTCAGAGCCAGGGCCTTCTCAATGTAAACCGCCAGCCTCTTTAAGGCCAAATCGAGATTTCCGCTCGCCTCACCAGAGGAAATCATGTAGTAGTAAAATCGATCGAAGATCTTGGGATATTGCTTGAGGGCTTCGGCAAACGGTGTCCCCTCCTCGACCATCTGTTTGATCTTGAAGATGACCTCTTTGAAATAGGGGTTTTTTTGCTGATTGGCCAGGGACTCAAGCCCTTGCACCAAAGGGAGCCCCGCCTCCAGCATGGCTGAGAGCTGTCGGGTGAAGATGACCAGCTCTTTTGGAGAGACCTTTCTTTTCTTGAGACTCGAAAAGAGGCTTTTGCCTTTGGGCTTGATCTTGACGGGTGTGATTTTTTGACGCCCCAACTTGAGACGAACGACTTTCTCATCCGGGGCTTCCATCTCACCCCGGAGAGTTTCACCAATTGGGCTCTTGCCTACCCACTCGTAAACCGGCATAGAAACTTCCCCTCGGCTTTTTTAAGCTTTTTCGGAAAGAGCCGAGGGGAAGTTTATTTCAGCGGCCAATCCAGTAATTGGGGGCTTCTTTGGTGATGATGACATCGTGGACGTGACTTTCTCGTAAACCAGCCGGGGTAATCCTCACAAAGCGGGCCTTTTGGCGGAGTTCCTCGATGGTCCGGCAACCGCAATATCCCATCCCGGAACGCAATCCACCCATGAGCTGAAAGATCATCCCTGAGACCGGCCCACGATAGGGGACGCGACCCTCCACCCCTTCGGGGACAAATTTAGCCGCCCCCTTTTGAAAGTAACGTTCAGCCCCACCCTTCATCATGGCTCCCAAGGATCCCATGCCACGATAAACCTTGTAGGTCCGGCCCTCGTAAAGAATCATCTCTCCAGGGGCTTCGTCTGTGCCCGCAAAAAGAGAACCAATCATCACCGCGTGAGCCCCAGCTCCTATCGCCTTGGTGATGTCTCCCGAAAACTTTATGCCACCATCTGCTATCACCGGAATGTCATACTTATTGGCTACCGTAGCACTATTATGAATGGCCGAAAGCTGTGGCACCCCCACACCGGCCACGATACGGGTGGTACAGATAGAGCCCGGTCCCACTCCCACTTTGATACCATCAGCCCCGGCCTTGATCAGGGCTTCGGCCCCTTCGGCCGTAGCAATGTTGCCGGCAATGAGATTGCATTTCGGAAAATGGGCCTTGATATCGCGAATCGCTTCCAGGACATTTTTGGAATGACCATGAGCAGAATCAATCACGATCAAGTCACAACCCACCTTGAGGAGGGCTTCCACGTGGGCCAGCCTCTCCGGTCCTACGCCCACAGCCGCTCCTACTCGCAAACGGCCAAGCTCGTCTTTACAGGCGTTGGGATATTTGCGCAATTTTTCAATGTCTTTGATGGTAATTAACCCTTTGAGACAAAAATTCTCATCAACAATGAGGAGCTTTTCGATCCGGTGCTCATGTAGGATCTTTTTTGCTTCCTCCAAGGTCACTCCGGGTTCGGCGGTGACAAGGTTCTTTGTAGTCATGACCTCTTTCACCGGCCGATCCAGCTGGGTTTCAAAGCGTAAATCTCGATTAGTCACAATGCCCAGAAGCTTCTTCTCGGGGCCCTCCACCACTGGCACACCAGAGATACGATACTCTTCCATAATCTTTAACACCTTGCGAATAGGCACATCTGGCCCCACTGTCACCGGGTCAATGATCATGCCGTATTCGGACTTTTTGACCTTTTCTACCTCGCGGCACTGTTCTTCAATACTCATGTTGCGATGGATGATGCCGATTCCCCCTTCCCGGGCCATACTGATGGCCATCCGGGCTTCGGTCACAGTATCCATGGCAGCGGAAAGGAGCGGGATATTCAGCTGAATCTCCCTGGTGATCCGGGTCCTAAGATCCACGTCTTTCGGTAAGACCTCGGACTCGGCTGGTAAAAGCAAAAGGTCATCAAAGGTATAGGCCTCTTCAATAGGAAGATTGAGCATTTAATCACCCCTTTTGGATGAGAAATTTCAGCTTGATGCCGAAATATTGGTAACGGATTCCTTGAGATGCAAGAGGAGACCCTCCAGGATACCCGTCTCACTCACACAGAGTTCCCGCAAAGAAAAGTGTTGTAGGAGGAGTGAATAAATCCTGGTGCCAGCCAGGATAATATCTTCTCGCCCGGGATCCATCCCTTTGAGTGCCTTTCTTTCTTCTAAAGTCATTCGGCGTAATTTTTCAAAGAGAGAATCCAGGTCTTGTTCGTGAAGACAACGTCCGTGGATCAGATCCGGGTGGTAGCGTTCCAGGCCGAATTTGAGTGCCACCAAACAGGAGGCTGTACCTCCGGTGGCCACAATCAATTGAGGAGCAAAGGGAGGATTGAGGGCTCTGAGGACCTCTTTCACCTTCTCTTCGAAGGTGTTCAATTCAAAGGTTTTGGGAATTTCATGTTTGAGATAGGCCTTGGTAAAGGTAACCGTCCCTATCTCCAGGCTCCTCTTGGCCAAGACCTCTCCTGCCTGACAAAAAATAAATTCCGTGCTTCCACCTCCTACATCCACGATCAGCGTGGGGCGGCGCGGGTTGAGACGCATACCATGTAGTACCCCTCGAGCGGTGAAGGAAGCCTCTTCTTCTGGAGAAAGGACCTTGATCTCAAACCCCAGTTTCCGCGCGGCTTTGAGAAACTCAGAGGCGTTTTCCGCCTGCCGAAAAACCGCGGTGCCAGCCGCCAGGTAATGTTTCACCCCTGCCCGATCCAGGTCTCGCCGAAAAGAGCGAAGGGCCTCAAGCCCTCTGGCCATGGCTTCTTTAGTAATACACCTGGTCTCTGCCAATCCTTCTCCCAGCCGAACGTTTTCTCTCCGTCGCAGCAAAACCCGAAAATCATCTTCCGCAGGCTTGGCCAGGAGAAGACGGAAAGTTTGAGTCCCAAGGTCCAAGCTGGCCCAGGCCTCCTGGTTGAGACGTTCTTTCAAGTCTTTACCAGGTTTAAAAATAATCCTCCGGCGAGGGGGAAGTTCTCGTACTTCCGCGGTCTTTGGGTTACGAAAGAGACGTCCCTTTTGTTCTTTGACCAAAAAGCGGCCAAAACCACGAATCTCTATACGTTTGCCCTGGCGCAAAACTTCGGACATCCTCTCGAATAGGAGATCAACGATCAGTTCCAGATCCTTCTTTCGAAAATCTGGAAAACGGAGCCAAAGTTCGTTGACCAAGTCCTTTTTGACCATGGCTCAAATCTCTGCCAGGTAAAGCGGCGCAAAAAGGAGAACCAGACCTTTCGGCGCCAGGCTCTTGGTCATCAACCATTTAAGCCAGGGCTTTTCCTTTTCTGGATAGAGCAGATGAGGCTTGCCTTTGAGGCCTGCCATTTTGGCGGCCAAATCAACCGCGTCTTCGAAATTCCCAAGGACATCCACTAACCCAAGTTCTTTGGCCTTCTTTCCGGTGAACACGCGACCGTCTGCAAATCTTTTTACTTCCTCTTCGGGGATCCCTCGCGACTCTGCTATCGCTCGAACAAATTGGGCGTAAACGTCCCTTATGGTCTCCATCAGGAGTCGCTTCTCTTCCTTGGTCAAAGGGCGCAAGAGACTGCCAGTGTCCTTGTAAGGCCCGCTTTTTAACACCGTGGCCTCGATTCCCACCCGCTCCAAGAGTTTCCTGATGTTTGGGATCTGGATCATCACTCCGATACTTCCCGTTAGAGTGCCAGGGGCTGCCACGATCTTTTGGGCCCCGAGAGCCACGTAAAGTCCTCCTGATGCCGCCACCGAACCCATGGAAGCTATCACCGGTTTTTGGTGGGCGATCTTCTTAAGCTCGCGGTAGATCTCCTGCGAAGCCCCCACCGCCCCACCGGGGCTCTCAATCCGTACAATAATGGCCTTAACACTTTCGTCTTGGGCAAATTGACGCAGATCTTCCAAGACAGCGTCCGCCTCGGAAATCAACCCCTTTATCTCTACGACCCCGATCTTTTCTCCGTGGGGTAAAGAAGGTTTGCCCTTGAGGGCCCAGAAAAAACCTATTACCAGGAGGAAGATCAAAAAGAGAAAGAATCCCCCCAGGAAGGCCAACCCCACCACCAAAGTGTTTCGTGATGACATCTTCAGACCTTATTTTTTGCGGTCTGCCGCCAGAGTCTCCTTCAAAAGGGCCCCGAGGGTGATGCTACCGGCCTTTTGTTCCTTGGTAAATTCCGTAAATTCCCGTTTTTCTTCGTCTTCTTTGAGTTTGCGAATAGAAAGCCCCAAACGGCGGGCTTCAGGCTCCATCTTGACAACTTTGGCCTTCACTTCTTGGCCCGGCTCGAACATCCCAACCGGACTCTTGATCTTTTTGTCTGAAATCTCCGAAACATGAATCAATCCTTCTACTCCGGGCTCAAGCTCCACAAACACTCCAAAATCCGTCACGTTGGAAACCCGCCCGGAAACCACAGAACCAACTGGATACTTCTCAGGCACACTCTCCCACGGATCCGGAGTGAGTTGCTTGACGCCAAGGGCCAATCGCTCCTTCTCGCGGTCGATTTTGAGGATCACGGCCTGGATAGTGTCCCCAGGCTTGTAGAGTTCTGAAGGGTGCTTGATGCGCCCCCAGGAGAGATCAGAGACGTGGATGAAGCCGTCGATCCCTTCCATCACCTCCACAAAGACCCCAAAATCTGTGACCGTCTTGACCGGAGCTTCAATGACCATTCCTTCTGAAAACTGTTCCGTCAGGACATCCCATGGATTGGGCTCCACTTGTTTGAGACTCAAGGAGATACGCCGATTTTCCTGATCCACTCCGATAACCACTACTTCCACCTGGTCTCCTACCGAAAGGATATCCCGAGGGTGCTTGATACGTTTGGTCCAGGAGAGTTCCGAAACGTGTACCAGACCTTCTACTCCGGGCTCAAGCTCCACAAAGGCTCCAAAATCCGTAAGTGAAACCACCCGCCCCTGAACCTTGGTGCCTACCGGATATTTCTCCGCTACGCTCTCCCACGGATCCGGGGTGAGTTGCTTGATGCCAAGGGCAATCTTTTCTTTTTCGCGGTCAAATTTGATGATCTTAACCTTGACCTTATCTCCTATCTTGAAATAGTTGGAAGGATGCTTTACGCGGCCCCAGGTGATGTCTGAGACGTGGAGCAAACCGTCTACCCCTCCCAAATCAATAAAAACACCGTAATCTGTGATACTCTTTACCACGCCCTCCCGCACTTGACCTTCCTCAAGACTCTCAAGCAGGGCCTGACGTTTTTCTTCGAGTTCTTTTTCCAAGACGTTTTTCCGGGAAACTACGATGTTGTTGCGTTTTCGATTACTGCTGATGACCTGGACCCGTAAGGTGGTCCCTACAATCTCTTCTGGATTTTTGGGAGGACGCAAAAAGGCTTGGGAAAAGGGCAAAAAGGCCCTCAGACCATCTATGTCTACGGCGAAACCGCCTTTAATTCGTTCCATTACGTAAGCCTCAACGGGTTCTCCACTCTCGCGGGCCTGCTCGACCTTTTCCCAAGCTTTACGGCGTTGAAGCTTGCGATAAGAAAGCTGGACCAGACCGTCGGAGGTGCGGGTTTTTTCAACCAGGACTTCCACTTCGTCTCCGGGTTTCACCTTGAATTCACCATCCGGCCTCTTGAACTCCTCGGCCGGAGCTATTCCCTCGCTCTTATAACCAATGTCAATAATTACCCAGTCGGAATCCAGTCGCAGGATCGTACCCTTTAAAACCTCTCCCCGCGAGATGGTCTTGAATTCACCGGAGAGGAGCTCTTCAAAATTTTCCTCTGCCGGGTTTTGAGTTTGATTCTCAGCCAAATTTTCCATCGCCTCGACCTCCCTAAATTTGACTGCACCTTATACCACCCCAGAAGAGGCAATTCAACCGAGGAGCAACTTCCCCCTCAGGAGCGAAGGCGGGACCGGACCTCTTGGAGCAAGCGTTCGATTACCTCCTCGGTAGAAAGCTCCGAAGTATCAAGGACCAAAGCCCCCTCCGGTACCACCAGCGGGGCCAGTTCCCTTTCTCGATCCCGTTTATCTCGGGCCAGGACTTCCTCCAGGACTTCTTCAAAGGAGATCTCATGTCCTTTGGCCAGGAGTTCACGATGACGTCTTTGCGCCCGCACTTCGGGAGAAGCCGTGAGAAAGAACTTGAGATCTGCGTCTGGAAAGACATGACTGCCCATATCGCGCCCTTCAGCCACCACCCCACCGGCTTCTCCAAGGACCCGCTGCCTCTTCTTGAGACAGAGCCTCACCCCCGGGATTCTCGCCACCAACGAAGAAAGATAATCTATTTCAGGAGTACGTATTTCCTGCGAGACATCTTCTCCTTCTACCAGGACACAAAGTCCTTCTCGGCAGGGGAGCAATTCCAAGGAAAGCTTCTCACATAGACGGGCCAAGGCATCTTCGTCTTGAAACGAAAGCCCTCTTTTCTTGGCCGCCAGTGCCACTGCCCGATACATGGCTCCAGTGTCGAGATAAAGATAATCGAGCTCCCTGGCCAGGGCCCGGGCCACCGTGCTCTTACCAGCTCCGGCAGGTCCGTCGATGGTGATGAGGAGCCCCCTAGGTCTCATCAAGGACCTCCTTCAGCGCTTTTACCAAGGCCTCATTTTCTTCTGGCAGACCCACGGTTATTCGCAAACAGGTCGGGAAACCATAGGCCTCCATACTGCGGACGATGATCCCGCGGCGCAAAAGGGCCTCGTAAATTGGCTGAGCCCGACGACCAAGGTCAACCAGAAGAAAATTGGCCTGCGAAGGATAAGGCGTAAGTCCCAATTCCTTCAGGGCTTCGGAAAGATAGTCAAGCCCCCTCCACACCGTCTCCTTGACTCGCCTAAGATAATCTTCGTCTTCAAGAGAGGCCTTGGCCGCCACCTGAGCCAAGGTGTTGACGTTGAAAGGTTGACGAATGGTATTCAAGACGTCTGCCAGCTCCCGTTTCATAAGACCATAACCTATTCTCAAAGCCGCCAACCCGTAAGCCTTTGAAAAGGTACGGAGAAGAACCACCGGTGGTTGGTTTTCCTTGAAGGAAAGGGGATTAACAGCTCCTTCTTCCCGAATGAATTCCCCGTAGGCCTCATCTATCACCACTATCAAATCTTTGGGAAGCTCTTTTAGCCAAGAAGAAACCTCTTGATGGGTAAGGATGGAGCCCGTAGGGTTGTGGGGATGGTCGAGAAAGATGAGCCGGGTTCTTTCTCCTGCCAGCTCTGCAATGGCCTCCAGGTGGTGTCTCCTCTCTTTCAGGGGAACCTTACGCACTCTGGCCCCAGCAGCCTGAGCAAATTTTTCGTACATGAGAAAGGAAGGCTCGCTCATCAGGATCTCCTCGCCTTCGCGCACACAGGCCTTGACCAAGAGATCGATGACTTCGTTGGACCCGTTGCCCAGGACTACTTCTTCCGGCTCAACCCCATAACGGATGGCCAGAGCGCGACGTAGCTCGTAAGCCGCAGCATCCGGATAACGATGTAGGTGTGGAAGGGCTTTCTTAATGGCCTCTAAAGCCCGGGGAGAGGGGCCCAAAGGGTTTTCGTTTGAAGCCAGTTTAATGATAGGTCCTTTAAGACCCAGCTCCCGCCTGAGTTCCTCAATGGGTTTGCCGGGAGGATAGGGTTTGAATTCTCGCAAATAGGGTTTAATCATGGTTGCCTCCTGATCCGTCTGACGAACTCACTCACCGAAACTAGCTCCAGGGCCTCCATGAGCTCCTCTCTTTTAGCCCGCAGGACCTTCAGCGTCACGGGATGTGGATGTCCTATGGCCAGAGTGGGACCTTTCTTCCTGGCCCGAAGAATAAACCGTTCCACAGCCCGCTCAACGGCTTTCTCTTGCAATTCGTGGTCAAGAAAGACCCTTCTCTCGGCCCATGGCAGTCCGAGTCTTTTAGCCACCTGTGGAACCACGGTCTTGGGTGTGGTCCGACTGTCCACGTAAATGAGGCCCAAAGCCGCCACCTCTTCCAAAAGCCAACGGGTATGACGCCAGTCTTCGGTAAATTTCGAACCTTCGTGATGATTGATACCCACGGCAAAGGGTACGTTTGCCACGGCCTCTCTTACCCGCCTTTTGACATCGTCCTGTCCCATCTTTAAAGAAATGAGCCCTTTGGTGCCTTCTCCGTTGCCAGCATCAAGGGGAAGATGAACCAAGACCTCAAACCCCCTTTGATGGGCTTCCAATGCCAGTTCGGGAGTGAAGGGAGCATAAGGGAGGAAGGAGAAGTTGAGAGGGAGACCAAGCTTGAAAAACCTTCTTTCCAGCGAGGGTCTCTGTCCCATGTCGTCGATGATGATGGCCGCCAAAGGCCTAGCCTTCTTTGATCTTGACAACGGAGACCTTGGCCGGCGCCAGTGTTCCACCTTGAGGGGGGGTCTTTGTACTTTAGGTGGGGGCTGTTTCAGAGGCCGCAGGACCCAGAGGGCCACCAGGAAAGTTAACAGTCCAAAAAGGACAAGAGAGGCCCATCCCAGGATTCCCGGGATGGGCCTTTTCTTACGGCGACGAGCCATGGCGTCTAATCAACTTTCATCTGTGACAGAATCCCCCAGCTCTTGAGAAGTCTCAGGGCCTCCTGAAATTGGCTGTCATATTTGAATCTCTCCGATTCCTTCTGCTCTTGTCGTTTCTCTTGATCCTTCTGTTCGCTGTTGGTTTGATGGTTTTCCAGGTGGCCCTCCAGATCTTTCTCACGAATGGGATGATGTTTTTCGACCTTTTTAAGACAGGAGGGGTCCAGGAGTGGTACCATCACGTCGGGCTCGATCCCCTTGGCCTGAATGGAGCGTCCGCTCGGGGTGTAATACTGAGCGGTGGTGATCCTGATCGCCGAACCATCTGGCAGGGGAATGATAGTTTGGACCGAGCCTTTTCCAAAGGTGGGCATCCCTACGATGATGGCTCGATGATGGTCCTGAAGGGCCCCAGCCACGATCTCTGAAGCGGAGGCACTGCCTTCATTGACCAGCACCGCGATGGGATAAGGATGTTTGCGCCGATTAGGGGTAGCTTCAAAGCGCATATTCTGTTGCTTGATCCGCCCTTCGGTATAAACGATCAAACCTTGATCAATAAACTCGTCTGCCACTTTGACGGCGGCATCCAGCAATCCTCCCGGATTGTTACGCAGATCGAGGATTAGACCCTTCATGGGGTTGTTTTCTTTCTCAAGCCTCGAAAGGGCCTGAACCAGTTCTCGCGGGGTCTTCTCTTGAAAATTGGAAATACGAACGTAGCCGTAACCCGGCTCTATGGTCTGATAGCGCACGCTTTTGATGGGAATCACATCCCGAACCAGGGTGATATCTTTGAGTTCTGTCCAACCTTTACGCAAGATGGAAATGGTAACTTTGGTGCCCTTGGGACCCCGCAAAAGCTTGACTGCTTCCATGAGACTCATGTTTTTGGTGGGCTTGCCATTAATCTTGATGATCTTGTCTCCGGGTTTGAGGCCCGCCTTCCAGGCCGGTGTACCTTCAATGGGGGCCACTACTGTGAGAACTCCGTCCCGGATGGTAATCTCGATGCCGATGCCCGTAAAACTGCCTTTGGTCTCGATCTGAAGTTCCTTATAATCGTCAGGTTTCAAAAAAGAGGAGTGGGGATCCAGGTTGGAAAGCATTCCCTGAATGGCCCCGTAAATAAGCTCCTGAACGTCTACCTCTTTTACGTAGCTTCGTTGCACGATGTCGAGCACCTGGGAGAAGAGGCGTAACTGCCGGTAGACGTCCTCCTGGGTAGAGGAGCGAGCTTGATGGTAAGAAAACCCAAACGTACAAAGGAAAAACAAAAGAACCAGAAAGAGCGAAAGATAGAGCCACTTTTTCTTCATCAGACTCACCTCAAAAACCTAAGTTTACTCGTATCAAGCCAATCTAAAGGGTTACGAGGGCGATCTTTGTAACGGAGCTCATAATAAACCCCTTCCGGCCCAAAAGGGAGAGCTCCCACCTCACCAATGACCTCTCCGGTCTTGACTTCTTCTCCCAAGGTGACCCTCACCTTACCGAGCCCTCCGATCACCGACAAGAAATGATAGCCATGATCGATAAAGACCACAAAACCTTTTCCTCTCACGCTGCTCACCCGGACCACCCGGCCTCCATAAGGGGCCCGCACCGGAGTGCCGGGCGGGGCAGAAATAGTGATCCCTGGTTCGTAAACCTCTTCTCCGGTTACCGGATCGCGTTCCAAACCAAAAAAACGAACCACCTCTCCCTGCACCGGGGGGAGAAGATAACCCTTGACCTCGATGAGGGGAGGACGCGGGAAAGGGCTGGTCTTTTCCTTTTTGACCCTTTCTGCTTCCTCTTGCGCTTTCCTCAAGGCCTGCCGGGTGGCCTTCAGTTCTTCGGCCATCTGTTCGATGGCCAGATAGGCGGCCTTTAGGGTGCGAAGGGTTTCGGCGTAAAGACGTTTGTTACGTCGCACTTCCTCCAAGAGGGCCTGTTTTTCCTTTTGCAATTTTTCAAGGGCTTCGCGCTCCAGTTCAAGCTCTTTTTTGAGCTGCTGCAATCTCTTTTCTTCGGCCAGCAGGCGTTCCTGTTCCTTAAGAAGATTTTCTTTCTCTTGAGCGATGCGTTGCGCCAGGAGACGATCATGCTCCAAGATGAGGAAGGCGTATTCTTCACGTCGCAAGAAAGAAGAGACCTCCGAGGGAGACAGTAGAAGATTGAGCCAGCCCAGGCGTCCGGTCGTGGCCAAGGCCCTGAGACGCTGTCTAAAGAGGTGTTCAAGGGCCTTTAGCTGCTGGTCCTTTTCCTCCACCTTCCGAACCAGCTGCCTGAGGGAGATCTTTCGGGTGGCAATTTCGTCTTCCAGACGTTCAACTTCCCGTCTTTTGGCCTCTATCTTCCGAGCCAAGTCCTCAAGCTCTTTTAAAATGGCCTCTTCACGGGCGGTAAGATGACGGAGAATCTCCTCCTTTTGATTCAATTCTTCCTTCAAATCCGCCCAGAGGAGAGAAGCCGTCAATAGCGCAAATAACGCCGTGATGCCCAATAAGAACCTAAAAGACAAAGTATTACCACCCCTGCGATAAGGATGCCCATTTCTAGACGACCGAAAAAGACAAGCCCCTCCGTAAAACTCGGAAAGAGCCCCTTCAGGACACCATTGAGATAGAGTTTCACCAAAAAGATGGCGAGCAGGGCCAAAATCGAGGCCACCATCCCTTCCAGGGCAGAAACCAATAGAATAGGAACCTGGATGAATCCAGGAGTAGCCCCTACCAGGGAGAGAATCTCCAGTTCCTCTCGCCTCTCAGAAAGGGAGAAACGCACCGTCAGTCCCACGATGAGAACCGTAGCCCATCCCAGCAGAAAAAGACCCGTTAACGAGAGCAGTTCAAGAAAGCGCCGAAGCCCGGAGAGACGGACCAGCCAGCTACGGGCGTACTGGACTTTTTCCACCTCCGGATGTCTCTCAAGAGAGGCTGCCAGTTCGGGCAGGTTCTTAACAGCGGAAAAGGGGTCCTTAAAAGAAACAATGAGGACTGGCGGCAGAAAGGAAGGCTCGACTCCTTCAAGGAGGGTCTGATCCTCAAAAAGATGTTTCAGTTCTTCCAGGACTTGCGAAGACGAAAGGTAACGCACTCCCGCCACTTCTGCCCTCTGGAGCAAGCTTGTTTCAAGGTCTTTGATGTCTTCCTGGGAAAGCTGCGGTTTGAGATAAATATTAAGGACCAGTTCTCTAGCGATTTCCCGGGAGAAATGGTCGAGGTTCAGATAGATGAAACCAAAAAAGACAAAAATGGCCACACAGAGGGTAATTACCAAGGTGGAGGCCAGGTGAAGCCCGGGGGCTGTTCGCCACTCGGAGAAGGCCCGCCTGATAAGTCTCATGGGTTGAGCAACCTCCCTTCCTCGAGCACCAAAACCCGTCGATGTCGATCTACGAAGAGGGCTTCATCGTGGGTGGCCAAAATGATGGTGGTCCCTTGGGCGTTCAATTCTTCAAAGATTTCCATCACCTCTTCGGTCCTCCGGGCGTCGAGGTTTCCCGTTGGTTCATCGGCTAAGAGGAGACGGGGGCGATTGATCACCGCCCGAGCCAGAGCCACCCGCTGTTTCTCTCCGCCTGAGAGCTGCCGCACTGGTTGGCGCTCCCGGCCGGAAAGACCTACCTGTTCAAGCACCGTAAAGACGCGACGTCTTATTTCAGCCTCCGGAAGCCCCAGGACTTCAAGCGGAATGGCCACGTTTTCAAAAACCGTTCTTTGAGAAAGGAGTTTAAAGTCTTGAAAGACAAAACTTATCTGACGGCGCAGGTGGGGGATCTCTGAACGCTTGTAAGAGGAAAGGGGGCGACCCTCAAAAAAGATCTCTCCCGAAGTAGGGCGTTCTGACCGGAAAATCAGGTTGAGGAGGGTGCTCTTTCCCGCCCCACTTGGACCGGTAACAAAGAGAAACTCCCCTTTTTCCACCGAAAAAGAAACATCGTCCAGGGCCCTGATATGAGGCTCGTAAAACTTAGAAACCCTTTCTAAGCGCAGAATATCTGGCATCTTTACCGGATTATAGCAACCGCCCCTCACCTAGCAACTCGTCTCCTTCAAGCCTTATCGGATGGGAGCCGATTTTTTCTTCCAGGTGGCAAGGAGGCGATATGGCCAAGATAGACGCTTTTCTCAAACTGATGGTAGATTCCGGGGCCTCCGACCTCCACATGGCTTCCGGTAACCCTCCTCTCTTACGCATTCATGGTGACCTCCAAAAGATCAAATACAAGGTCCTGGACAACGACGAACTCAAGGCCATGCTCTATGAGATCACCCCGGAGGAGAGGATTAAAGTCTTTGAAGAGACCGGAGACGTGGATTTTGGTTTCGAGCTTCCGGGGTATGCGCGTTTTCGTGTCAACATGTTCCAGCAAAAAAATGGCATCGGCGCGGTCTTTCGTCTCATCCCAAGTAAGGTCAAAAGCGCCGAAGAATTGGGACTGCCACCGATTATCACCAAACTGGCCATGCTCCCCAAAGGACTGGTCCTTGTTACCGGACCCACGGGGTCTGGTAAATCGACCACCTTGGCAGCCATCATCGATTATGCAAATCGCAATCGGCAGGATCACATCCTCACCATCGAAGATCCCATTGAATTCGTCCACCAATCGCGGGGATGTCTGGTTAACCAGCGCGAGGTAGGGGTGCACACCAAAAGCTTTGCCGCAGCCCTACGCTCGGCTCTGCGCGAAGACCCGGACATTATCATGGTTGGTGAAATGCGAGATCTTGAGACCATCTCTCTGGCCATCGAGGCGGCAATGACCGGTCACCTCGTGCTGGCTACCCTGCACACGCTTAACGCTCCCAAGACCGTAGACCGAATCATCGAAATCTTCCCTCACGCCCAACAACCACAGATTCGTTCTACTCTGGCCGACGCCCTGCGAGCTGTGGTCTCTCAAACCATGTTCAAACGGGTTGACCGTCCTGGCCGGGTGGTGGCGTTTGAGATCCTTATCGCCACCCCAGCTGCCAGGAATCTCATTCGAGAAGGAAAGACTTACCAGCTTCCTTCGGTCATCCAGACCGGAAGGCGGTATGGAATGGTAAGCTTGGACGATTCCATCATGGACCTCCTCCAAAAGGGGCTCATCAGTCCCGAAGAAGCCCTCAACAAAGCCGTAGACAAGGCTCGCTTCCTACCTTTAGTCAAAAAGGCCGATCTAGCAGACTTTACCGAGGTGCCAGGATGATAAGACCAGCAGAAGTGGCCAATCTCATCTCCCAGATGGCCCGTTCCCGGGAGAGGATCAGCGACCTGATCTTCACCCCCGGACGACCCCTTCAGGTGGCAGCTGACGGCAAACTTCACCCGGTGGACCTGCCTTATTTCCGTCTTGAACAGTTAACACCTTTTCAAACCGAAATTTTGGCCCTATCTCTCATCGGACGGGAACGTCGTCTCTTACGAGACCTCCTGCGCCACGGATCAGCAGATTTTTCGTACTACCTGCCAGATGGTACCCGTTTCCGGGTAAACGTCTTCTCACGCCAGGGCACTTATGGAATCGTCATGCGACGGCTCTCTTCCAATCCTCCCCGCATCAAAGACCTGGGCCTTCCCGAGGCCTGTTACCACATGGCCAGGGAGAAAGCCGGCATCATCCTGGTCACCGGTGCCACCGGCCAGGGAAAGACCACTACTTTGGCGGCCATCCTCGAAGAGATCAATCACACCGAGCCCCTCCACATCGTGACCCTGGAAGATCCTGTAGAATATTTGCACAAACCCGCCAAAGCCACTTTCAACCAGCGGGAACTAGGCCGGGATTTTGACTCTTTTGCCAGTGGCTTGCGCGCTGCCTTGCGCCAGGCCCCACACGTTATCCTGGTAGGAGAAATCCGGGATCGGGAGACCATGGAAATCGCCCTCGCCGCCGCAGAGACCGGGCATCTCGTCTTCTCCACCATGCACACCGTAGGGGCCGGGAATACCATCAATCGAATCTTGGGATTCTTCAACATTGACGAAGAACGCCAAATCCGTCTCCGGCTGGCAGACACCGTTCGCTGGATCGTGGGACAAAAACTCATTCCTCGAAAGGACCAAGGACGCGTGGCCATCTTTGAGATCCTCTACAACAACATCCGCACCAAAGAGACCATCATCAAAGGAGAGGACGAAAATCGCACCTTCTACGACATCATGAGTAAAGGTTCACCTTACCACATGCAGACCTTCGACCAGCATCTCCTTACTCTTTATGAAGAAGGAATTATCGAAGAGGAAACGGCTCTGGCTTATTGTACGCGGCGTGACATCGTAGGTCGGGGGATAGACCAGATCAAGGCCAAACGCGGGGAGAAAACAAGCGATCTGGAAGAGGACAAATTGGAGATCGAAATCAACCGCTTAGGGAGGACATGGTGATCGAAGCCCGCTGTGTAGGTTGCGGCAAGAGATATCGTCTCAAAGGTGATCCAAACGCCATGGATTTCCTCTCCCTACCTTGCCCCCAATGCGGAGGGATGCTCGAGTTGGGAGGAGAGGAATCTGTCTTTCAGGGAGAGTTCCTGCTTGAAAAACCATTGGCTTTGGTCTTCTGGGAAGAAACCGTGGACAAGTCAGCCTTTTTGAAGGTCCTTATTGGTCTGGGCTACGAAGTACGCACCTTGAAGAAGGCCTCCCTCTTGGCCCAATGGCTACGCTTTCACACCCCTTCCTTGCTCATCCTGGTTTGTGAAGAAGGAAAACTGCGTCCCTTTCTGGAGATCCTGAACCGGCTCTCCATGCCCGAGAGGCGGCAAATCTTCACCGTCTGGATCACAAACAAGGTGAAGACCCTCGATCCCCGACCCGCCTTTCTCAAAAGCCTCCAAATGGTTGTCAATCTCGAGGACCTGGACCGCTTTCCGGACCTCCTGGAAAGGGGACAAAAAATCTGGCAAGACTTCTATCAGCCCTTCCTCAAGACCCAGGAACAGCTTGAAAAACAACTTTGACCTTCACATCAGGCCCAAAAGGGCTTAACTATGTCGTAACAAATCCTGCAAGAGGGGGGCAAGATGATCAGAAAGGCGGTTCTCCCGGTAGCTGGTCTGGGGACAAGATTCCTTCCCGCGACCAAAGCCATTCCCAAAGAAATGCTCACCGTGGTGGATCGACCTACTATTCAGTACATCGTGGAAGAAGCGGTTAATTCCGGGGTCAGACAGGTCATCTTGGTAACAGCCGCGGGAAAATCCGCCATTGAAAATCATTTCGACTATTCTTAC
Source organism: uncultured Thermodesulfobacteriota bacterium (assembly GCA_964630855.1). GTDB lineage: Bacteria > Desulfobacterota > Thermodesulfobacteria > Thermodesulfobacteriales > Thermodesulfatatoraceae > JAADCO01. The sequence goes on from CAZVXP010000016.1 coordinate 25,188, forward strand.
GAACTCGAGGCCTATCTCGAAGAGAAGGGCAAACATGACCTCCTGGAAGAGGTTCGTCGCGTAACCAACCTCATCGAAGACATTATCTCTGTGCGTCAGAAAAAACCTCTTGGCCTGGGGCATGCCGTCTACGTAACCCGTCACGTCGTAGGACGTGAACCATTTGCCGTGTTACTAGGAGACGACTTGGTGGATGCCGAGGTCCCCTGTTTAAAACAGATGATCGAGGTCTTTGAGCGTTTCAAAGGCCCCGTCATCGCCGTACAGCGCGTACCCAAGGAAGAGGTCCATCGTTACGGCATTATCGACGGAGAAGAAGTGGCTGAAGGGGTCTTTCGGGTCCGTCAAATGAAAGAAAAACCCAAGCCAGAAGAAGTGGAATCCAACCTGGCCATCATCGGCCGCTACATCCTCATCCCGGAAATTTACGATTATTTGGCCAAGACCAAGCCCGGGGTGGGAGGAGAGATCCAACTCACCGACGCCCTAGCCGCCCTCAAAGAAGACCATCCGGTTTATGCTTATGAATTCAAAGGCACAAGATACGACGCCGGAGACAAGTTCGGCTTTATGCAAGCTGTGGTCACTTTCGGGCTCAAACACCCGGAAATAGGTGAAAAATTCAGACGTTATCTCAAGGAAAAGATTGCCTCTCTCTAACCAAGAAGGCAGGGTGATCGAAGTCACCCTGCCCCTCAAGATCCCAAAATCCCTCTCCTACCTTGCCCCAGACGAGGTACGTCTCGGACAGCGGGTGATTGTTCCGTTGCGAGGGAAAAAAACTCTGGGACTGATCACGAGTCTTGAAGGAGCCCTTGTACCAGGGACGAGACTGGTAGAGGCCGTGGTGGATCAGGAACCTGTTCTGCCGGAAGAGGAACTTTCTTTTCTGCGCTGGGTAGCAGACTATCACCTGGCTCCCCTAGGACAGGTAATCCGTTATGCCTTACCTCGCGCCCTCTTTGCCTTGCCCCGGCGCAAAGCCCTGGAATCCTTCGCTGGCCCAATCCCTCCAAAGGAAAAGGGAGGCGGGTTTTCCCCATTCCTGCTCCACGAAGAAGATGAAAAGAGCCGTCTGGCGGTTTATTTGCGAAATCTTGAAGAGGTTTTGGAAAAAAGACAGGCCCTTTTTCTACTCCCGGAAAAGAAGAAACTCCAAGAGCTTTGGCCCCTGCTCCGAGAGAGGTTCCCTTCGATGGCCCTCTATCACGGAGGTCTAAATCCGAGAGAGCGGGCTCGGATCTGGCTGGAAGTACTCTGCGGGAAGGTCTCATTAGTGCTCGGGACGCGCTCCGCCCTTTTCCTGCCCTTTACCAAGCTCGGTATCATCATCGTCGAGGACGAAGACGACCCCTCCTACAAAGAAGAACAGGCCTTCCGTTACCAGGCCCGCGATCTGGCCCTGATGAAGGGCAAGTTCTTTGAAGTGAAGGTCATCCTGGGAAGTCCGGCTCCCAGTATAAAGAGTTTCTACTGGGCCAAACGCGGAAAGTACAAACTCCAAAAAGGAGAAAAAAGAAGCCCTGAAAGACTGGAAATCATCGATCTCCGACAAAACCGAGGGCTCCTCTCACAGAGGTTGTTAAACGCCGTAAGACTCACCCTCCGTCGACAAGAGCAGGTCTTTTTCTTCTTAAACCGTTTGGGCTATGCCCCCGCTCTTCAATGCCAGGAATGTGGTTATCTGTGGAGTTGTCCACGCTGTTGGTCTCCCTTGGCCTATCACCGCCAGGAAGAAAAACTACTCTGTCACCTGTGCCGACAAACCCTCCCAGCCCCTCCGATCTGTCCGGAGTGCGGAGGTGGAGAGTTGCGTTTCCTTGGAACCGGAACCGAAAGGCTATGGGAGATAGTCCAAAAATTCTTTCCCCAGGCCAGAATGGCCCGTTTGGATCGAGAAACCGCCAAGGAGACCATTGATTTTGAAGGGATTGACATCCTGATCGCTACCCGCAAAGCGGGCTGGCAGATTCCCCTTCCCAGACTCTCTCTCATAGCCGTGATTCTAGCCGATCAGATGCTCGGACTCCCAGACTGGCGTGCCGCGGAAAGGACCTATCAGATCCTGAAACGCTTGAGCCTCAACCCTGCCCGCTGGGTTATCATCCAAACTTTCCATCCCCGGCACCCGGTCTTTCATGGACTTCAAAAAGGATACGAAGCCTTTTTCCAGGCCGAGATCAAGGCCCGCTACCGGGCGGGGTTCCCTCCTTTCAAGAGGCTTGCTCTCCTCCGTTTTGAAGACAGGGATCGTCAAGAAGTGGAAGCCCTAGCGGAAAGGGCCAAGGAGCTCCTAGAGAAGCAAGATCTTGAGGTTTTTGGCCCCCGTGAAGAAAGACGGCGAGGGACCTTCTACTCTTCCCTCCTGCTACGGGGTTCTACCGAAGACCTGCACCTGGCCCTCAAGCGACTCCTCCGGGAAGACGATTTTTCCCGTAAAAGAGAACGATGGCTGGTGGATTTCGATCCGGACTAGGTTGAAATTCCTTGCCAAAAGGGAGGCCTCTCTGTAAGATGCTTATTGATTATGGAACAGGACGACAAGTTTCTACCTTCCTTCGCTAGATTCAAAAAACAGCGCCATCCAGGAGATGAGATGACCGCTCCTCGTTTTGGAGGCCAGACCCGTGGTTCGAAGGTCTCCAACCAGCCCCTCATCAACTTTGATCTCAAACCCGAAGAACTGGAGGCCTATCTTGACGAATATCTCATCGGCCAACCTGAGGCCAAGGCCGTGCTGGCCACCAAAATGTGCACCCATTTCCATCGAGTTCGCTATATGCTGGAGCGAGGGGGGCGTTTCAACGACACCGGATTCGTCAAGAACAACATCATCATGATCGGTCCCACCGGCGTGGGAAAGACCTACATGGTCAAACTCGTTGCCAATCGTCTCGGCGTCCCCTTTGTGAAAGGAGACGCCACCAAGTTCAGCGAAACCGGCTACGTGGGAGGTGACGTCGAAGACCTTATCCGGGACTTAGTGCAAGAAGCCGATGGTGACGTGGAACGGGCCCAGTTTGGTATCGTTTATCTGGATGAAATCGACAAGATCGCCTCAAGTGGCAACCTCATTGGTCCTGACGTCTCCCGAACCGGGGTGCAACGGGCCCTGCTTAAACCACTAGAAGAGACCGAAGTAGACCTTCGAGTCCCGCACGACCCAGTAAGCCAGCTGGAGGCCATCGAATATTATCGGCGTACGGGCCAACGCAAACGTCGCACCATCAACACCCGTTACATCCTGTTTGTGGTTTCCGGGGCCTTCAGTGGTCTGGAAGACATCATCAAAAAACGACTCCACAAACAGGGCCTGGGGTTCATGGCAGAGGTGGCCTCCAAACATCAGAGTGAGGTCAACTACTTGCGGTTTGTCAAGTCCGAAGACCTCATCGAATATGGCTTCGAGTCCGAGTTTGTAGGACGGCTGCCGGTTATCACGGTCTTTGATCCCCTGACCGTGGAAGACCTCTTCCTCATCCTGACCAACCCCAACAGTACAGTCATCGTAAACAAGAAACGGGATTTTCGTGCCTATGGCATTGATCTGGTGTTTGAAGAGCCTGCCTTGAGGCGTCTGGCAGAGCTGGCAGCGGCAGAACAGACCGGGGCTCGTGCCCTGGTGCGAGTGATTGAGCGTGTCCTGATCCCCTTCGAAAAGAGGCTTCCTTCCCTGGGGGCCAAGTTCTTGGTGGTCACCAAGGAACTGGTTGAAGATCCTCAAGGAATGCTGACAAGTTTTGAGAGCTCCTTCCGCAGCCCGGAATGGGAAGCCCGTTATCTCAAGGCCCTTGAGGAAGAAAATCAGCGCTTGAAAGATTTTATCTCCCATAAGAAGGCCCATTTTCTGCGGGGCCATGGTCTCAAACTCACTCCGGAACGTCTGGATCTGGCGGTCAAACTACACCGGCGAGATGACCTCGACGTCCATCAGGCCCTGGAAGAACTCTTCATCCTCATGCGCCAGGTCAAAAATTACGAGCGCAGTTTCGAACGAAGGACTGGTTTCAAGGTGGTCTTTTCCGAAGAGGCCGTAGACCGCATCCTGCGACACATCATTGAAATGGACCAAGGGGTTTACGCCTATTGTGATCGAATCGTAAACCTCTTGGAATATGGCCTGCGCCTGATCAACGAACGCACCGGCAAGAGTCGCTTTGTCATCCCGCCCGAAGCAATCGAACATCCGGAACAATATCTCAACCGTCTGGTCCAGGAAAGCTATCGTTCTCCGCGTTAGCCATGAAAAAAGTCCTGCTCGCCGTGGCCGAATCTTTGATGGATTTCGAGCGTGTCCTGGAAGAAGAGGAACTCGAACTCCTGGTGGCCCAGGACGGCCAAGAACTGGTAGATCTAGCCAAGGAAAACCTCCCTGATCTCATTATTTTGGAGCGGAATCTGCCGGTGTTAGACGGCCTCTCGGCCCTTCTCCTCCTGAAGAACGACAAGCGCACCCGTGACATACCCATCGTGGCAGTGTGTGAAGGTCGGTGTGATCAGGAAGAGCAAGCCAAAGACGCCGGTTGTGATGCCCATCTTACGCGTCCTCTAAATCCTGCTAAAATAAGAGAAGTTCTAAAAAACTTCCTGCGAGGTGAAAAAACGTGATTGGCATCTCCAAGCTTTACTGCGGTACAGTAGAAGCTTCTGACCCCTTGCGCTACGGGCGGCGAGCCAAAGATCTTCCCTCCCATCTTCTCCAGTTCTCCAAAGACAAAAAACCCGTAGTGGTCTGGAACGTGACCAAACGTTGCAATTTGCGCTGCATCCATTGTTACGCCCAGGCCACCACCAAGGCTGACCCAGATGAACTGACCACCCGGGAAGGCATGGCCCTTCTTGAAGACCTTGCCCGGTTTGGTTCTCCTGTAATCCTCTTCTCCGGAGGAGAGCCCTTGATGAGAGAAGACATCCTGGATCTCATCCACCGGGCGGTTTCCCTCGGAATGAGGGCGGTTCTTTCTACCAATGGAGTCCTCATTGACCGGGCCTTGGCCAGAGAACTCAAGAAGCTGGGCCTTTCTTACGTAGGCATCAGTTTGGACGGCTTGGAAGAGGTCCATGACCGATTTCGGGGCGTAAAAGGGGCCTTTGCCAAGGCCATGGAAGCGGTGGAGAACTGCCAGGCCGAAGGCATCAAGGTGGGTCTGCGTTTCACTATCAATCGGCTTAACGCCCAGGAAATCCCCAAAGTTTTTGACCTGGTAGAGGAAATGAAAATCCCCCGCATTTGTTTCTATCACCTAGTCTATGCCGGTCGGGGAACTAAGTTGATGGAAGAGGATCTGAACCACGAAGAGACGCGCTTTTGGGTAGACTACATCATCGATCGGACCAAAGAGCTCCACGACCGAGGCCTTAAGGTGGAGGTTCTCACCGTAGACAATCACGCCGATGGTCCCTATCTCTATTTGCGGATGAAGCGTGAAGGTAATCCGCGGGCCGAGGAAGTCCTTGAGCTCTTGCGCATGAACGGGGGTAACAATTCCGGAGTGGGCATCGGTTGTGTCTCTTGGGATGGTTCGGTACACGCTGATCAGTTCTGGCGGCACTATTCCTTTGGCAACGTGAGGGAGAGACCTTTCAGTGAGATCTGGACGGACACAAGCGACCCTCTCATGGCCAAACTCAAGGAAAAATGGAAATACGTAAAGGGGCGCTGTGCCAAGTGTCGTTTCCTGGACTGTTGCGCAGGAAACTTCCGGGTACGGGCCGAGGCCGCCACGGGCGATCTGTGGGCCCCTGACCCGGCCTGTTACTTAACAGACGAAGAAATTGGCGTCGCTTAAGGAGGGAACCATGCCCAAGATCAAGCGGGCTCTCATCAGTGTCACGGACAAGACCGGAGTGACAGACTTTGCCAAGGCCCTTCACGAAATGGGGGTCGAGATTATTTCAACTGGAGGTACGGCTCGTGTCATCCGGGAGGCCGGGGTTCCGGTAACCGATGTCTCTGAAGTAACGGGTTTCCCGGAAATGCTTGACGGGCGGGTCAAAACCCTTCATCCCAAAATCCACGGTGGCATCTTGGCCATTCGTTCCAATCCAGAACACATGGAGCAGCTGAAGGAACAGGGCATCGACCCCATTGACCTAGTAGTGGTAAACCTTTACGCCTTCGAGAAGACCGTCGAACGTGGGGCCAGCTTGGAGGAGGCCATCGAAAACATCGACATCGGTGGTCCTACCCTTTTGCGGGCCTCGGCCAAAAACTTTCGGGATGTTACCGTTGTGGTCGATCCGGCAGATTATCAACGTGTTTTAGCGGAAATGAAAGAGAATAACGGAGAAACCACCCTTAAAACCCGTTTTGAACTGGCCCGAAAGGTTTTTGAAACCACGAGCCAGTATGATACAGCTATCTATCAATACCTGAAGGGGATCGACCCGGCGAGTATCGAATGATCTGTGTCTCCCTGGTGGAGAATAAAGTCTCTTCTGCTCTCTCAGCCTGTGAACGGGCCTCTGAAGTGGCAGACGTAGTAGAGGTTCGCCTCGATGCCCTTGAAGAACCTCAAGTAGCCCCCTTTTTCCGGGTCACAGAAAAGCCTTTACTTTTCACCTGTCGGGCCCGGGAAGAGGGCGGCTTTCAGGATCTCCCTTTAGAAGAAAGGCTTTCTCTCCTGAAAGAGGCCTCTCGCCTGGGGGCCTTCGCCATAGATCTGGAATTAGCCAGCGGCCCGGAGGCCATCGCTGAAGTCAAGAAAGGACTCCAAAAGACGCGCCTCATCCTTTCTTACCATGATTTTTCTGGCACGCCGGCAGAAGACGAGTTGCGTGGCAAGGCTGAAGAGATGAAAGCCTCCGGAGCCAAATGGGGCAAGATTGTCACCACCGCCCGCCGTCCGGAAGAGGCCCTGATAACCCTTTCTCTCATCAGCTGGGCGAAACGGGAGCTCAAGCTCCCCCTCATCGCTTTTGCCATGGGGGAAGCAGGTAAATTTTCCCGTGCCGTGTGCCTCCTTTTGGGTTCGCCCCTTACTTACGCCTCCCTACCCCGGAGTTGCCGGGCAGCTCCCGGACAAATTCCCGCCGATCAGTTACGAGAAGTCCTGGATATCCTCTCTTGAGCCCGCTTGATTAAGTCCTTCAAAGAAGTAAACTCCATGGTTATGGATGTATACGGTATTATTGGCTGGCCTGTGAGCCATTCTCTTTCACCTGTCATGCACAACGCGGCCTTTCGGGCCTTAGAAATACCAGCGGTTTACGGACTCTTCCCTGTAGCCCCTGAAGATCTCAAGGCCGCTCTCGAAGGTCTTAAAGCCCTCAACATCCGAGGGGTCTCTGTCACCATCCCACATAAAGAAAACGTCATCCCCCATCTAGACGCCTTGAACGAGGTAGCCTGGCAGATCGGAGCGGTAAACACTATCCTCCACCGGGAAAAGAAGCTCCTGGGCTTCAACACCGATTGGATCGGAGTAAAGGAGGCCCTGGGGGAGGTCATAGTCTTGCGCGGAAAACGCGCCGTGGTAGTGGGAGCCGGAGGGGCAGCGCGAGCGGTGGTATACGCTTTAAAACACGAAGGAGCGGAGGTTGTCATCTACAATCGGACTTGGGAAAAAGCCCGGGATCTGGCCGAGCGCTTTAGTGTAGAGGCCCGCCCCTGGGAGGAACTACCTCGGGCCAAAGGGGAGGTTTTGGTACAAACCACCAGTGTGGGATTGAAAGAGGACGTAAGCCCTGTACCCAAAGAAGTCCTTTCAGGTTTTCAGGTGGTGATGGACATCGTCTACACCCCTCTCGAGACCAGACTCCTGAGAGAGGCTCGGGAGATGGGTTGTACGGTAGTCCATGGCCTGAAAATGCTTGTTTACCAGGGGGCGGAGCAGTTCCGCCTCTTTACCGGCCAGGAGCCTCCGGTGGGGCTCATGGAAGAAGCGGCCCTGGCCGCTTTAAAGGGAGAATAGAATGGAAGTGCGCGAGATAAACCCTATAGTCCGTCCCCTGAAAGCCCGCGTCAGGGTCCCTGGCTCCAAGAGCATTACCCAGCGTGCCCTGATTTGCGCGGCCCTGGCCCAGGGTGAGAGTCTCTTACAAGGGGCCCTGCGCAGCGAAGATCCAGAACTTCTGGTTCAGGCCTTGAAACAAGTGGGGGTCAAGGTCGAGGCCTTGGGAGAAACGTACCGCCTCCAAGGTGTAGCTGGTAGCCCGCAACTCTCCTCCTCCGAAGTCTTCATGGGCAACAACGGCACGGGGATGCGTTTCTTCCTGGCCCTGGCCTGTCTGGGGGAGGGAGGACCGCTGGTAGTCACAGGTACCAAACGCCTTAAAGAACGACCAGTCAAGCCTCTGATTGACGCCTTGCTTCAATGGGGAGCCCGGATACGATATCTCGAGCGCGAAGGAGTATTGCCCGTTGAGATCACAGGAAGTGGTCTCAATGGGGATGAGGTGGAACTTTCCGCCGCCAAAAGCAGTCAGTTTCTTTCGGCCCTTCTCTTGGTAGGACCCTACACCAAAAAGCCTGCCAGGATTCGGCTGGTAAGCCCTTTAGTCTCCCGTCCTTACGTGGACCTCACCATCGCTGTAATGCAAGCTTTTGGAGCCGAAATAGAAGAAGATGGATCCACCTTTCGCGTGGCTCCCAAGCCTTATCAGGCCCGAGAATATGAGATCGAAGGAGACGCCTCAAGTGCCTCTTACTTCTTGGCAGCTGCGGCTCTGGTGGGAGGAGAAGTCTCGGTAGAGAACCTTCCCCTCAATTCTCTCCAGGGGGACGCGGCCTTTGCCGGTCTCCTTTCTCGGATGGGGTGTGAGGTGTCTTACGAAAAAGGAGTCACCGTAAAAAGGGATCCCGATCGCCCCCTGCGAGGTATCGACGTCAATATGGGACGTTATCCAGACCTGGTGCCCACTCTGGCGGTGGTGGCGGCTCGGGCCCAGGGCAAAACTTATATTCGAGGGGTACCTCACCTTCGTTACAAAGAGACTGACCGTTTGCGCGCGGTAGCCACGGAACTCAACAAATGCGGTGCTCAGGTGGAAGAACTCGAAGACGGACTCATCATCGAAGGGAAACCTCAACTTCAGGGCACGGAGATCGAGACCTACGAAGACCATCGCATGGCTATGGCCTTTGCCATTTTAGGACTGGTCACTCCAGGTATGGTCATCCGAAATCCGGCCTGTGTTGCCAAATCTTTTCCCAATTTTTGGCAGGTTTTGGAAAGTCTATATTAACCCAAACCTTCCAAAGATTGACAAAATCCTCCCTGGTGGTTATAGATTTCCACGGTTCGGGACGCAGCGGGACGTGGCGCAGCCTGGCAGCGCACCTGCTTGGGGTGTAGGGGGTCGGCGGTTCAAATCCGCCCGTCCCGACCAATTTTTTTATGCAGGCTCCTGGCTTTTCTGGGAGCCTTTAAAATTTTTTGAGAACCGGGCGTCTGCCTGGGGGGAGGTGCCAAATGAGAACCTCACCTGTGTGTCAGATCGAGAAGTTTCCCGCCCAGGAGGCCCAAAGGGCCAGGAGCTGTAACTTCCTTACCACTCACATCCTGGTGGAGATGTGGCAGGCTCCCTTTTCTCTTCTGGCTGACGCGCGAGAGGTAGAAAAGGCCTTACGTTACGCCGGTAACGGTCAGGGGCAAGAAGGAGACGTGATCAGCTATCAGTTCTCTCCCTATGGTGTCTCAGCTAAAGCCACCTTTGGAGACGCCCACATCTTCATCCACACCTGGCCGGAAAACGGCTACGCGGCGGTGGACATCTTTGCGGGGTCACAAGAAGGGGCCTATGAGGTCTTTGAACGACTGAAAGAGGCCTTCAAACCCCATTATGTCCACGCCCTTGAAATGAAACGCGGACAACTCGTGGAGATGGAGGAGACTTGACTCGCTACTGGTGGTTTGAAAAGATCACGCCGCATTATTCGCACGGGTATCACGTTATCCCCGTTTACGAAAAGCGCACCCCTTTTCAGCATCTCCTGATCTTCAAGAACGATCTTTGGGGGCGCTTTCTCGTCCTGGACGGGATCACTCAGTTCACCGAACGGGACGAATTTATTTACCACGAAGTCATTGTTTTCTGCCCAGCGGCAGCTCTCAGTTCGCCCCCGGAAGAAGTCCTGGTCATCGGTGGGGGAGACGGAGGAGTGGTTCGTGAATTACAACGTCTCCCCGGGTTGAAGCGGGTCCTGCAACTTGAGGTAGATGAAGAAGTCTTCCGGGCCTGTCAGAAATATCTCCGAGAGATTGCAGGAGACTATGATGATCCACGGGTGGAGTTCCGAATCGCTGACGGAGCAAAATTTGTCAAGGAGGCTCGAGACGAGAGTTTTGACCTCGTTATCGTAGACTGCACGGATCCCATTGGGCCTGCGGTCAGTCTTTACACAGAAGAATTTTACGCTCAGGTAGCTCGAATTTTGAAACCCCATGGCTGTTTCATCCAGCAGGCTAGCATCCCTCGTTTTTATCCCCAAACCCTTCCCCTGGCCTATCATCGAGCCCGGAAGGCCTTTCCCTTGGTAGAGATCCTAAGGGCTCCGGTACCTTGTTATGGTGATGAGATCGCCTTCATCCTGGGCCACAAGGAAGCTTCCTCTGCTTCACAGCCCCAACGGGAATTACACGGCCGATACTATAATCCAGCGGTACACCGGGCCTCTTTCAGTATTCCATCCTGGTGGCAAGAGCTGATCAAAAAGGGTCCCGATGGCTTATAAACCCAGGGATCACTACTTCAAAAAGGCCAAACAGGAGAAATATCCCGCTCGTTCGGTTTACAAACTTCAGGAAGCTGACCAAAAGTATCACTTGCTACGCCCGGGGCAAATCATCCTTGATCTTGGTGCTGCTCCGGGGTCCTGGAGCAAGTACGCACTCAAGCGCGTGGGACCCAAAGGACTGGTCATAGCCCTTGATCTCTCGCCTCTCAAAATTGCAGCCTCCAACCTGATCTTCCTCCAAAGGGATGTCTTCGAAGTAGAACCAGAAGAACTTCGAGACCTCGTAAACGGGAGGGATTTTGACGCGGTATTGAGTGACATGGCTCCCAAGACCACCGGGGACAGGGGTGCGGATCATTTTCGTTCGGTTCATCTGGCACAAAGGGCCCTTTTTCTGGCCGACGAACTACTTAAAAGCGGCGGGTTTCTGCTGGTCAAGGTGTTTGAGGGAGAAGCCTTCCCGGGATTGGTGGAGGAGATCAAGCAGCGAATCGGTCCGGTAAAGCGTTTTCGTCCCAAGAGCACGAGAAGCGAGAGTCGGGAAATTTTCGTCCTGGCCAGACGGACTTAAAAAACTTCCTGGCCGGTCTTTCCTGCTACCCAAAAGACTGGATGGTGTTAGAATAGGCCGCGGCTTATTGATACTTGTTCCCAACAAGGAGGATACCATGCCCACGGAAAAAGAAGTCCTGGAGGCTCTCAAGCAGGTCCAAGACCCGGAACTCAAGCGAAGCCTGGTAGATCTCAACATGATTCGCGAAGTAAAAGTAGAAGCAGACAGGGTGAAGGTCACCGTGGCCCTGACCATCGCTGGTTGTCCGATGAAGAAGCGCATTGCCGAAGACGTGCGGGAGGCCGTGCTCAAGCTGCCCGGGGTAAAGGAGGTAGAGGTAGAGCTCACCACCATGACCCCCGAAGAGAGGGAGAAGATCTTCGGCAAGAAACCCGTAGCTGAAAAGAAGGCCCTCAAGGACATCCGACATATTATAGCAGTGGCCAGTGGCAAAGGTGGGGTGGGTAAAACCACGGTGGCGGTAAACCTGGCTGTGGCCCTTTCCAAGAAAGGGCAAAAAGTGGGCATCCTGGACGCCGATATTTATGGTCCCAACGTACACATCCTCATGGGGCTGGAAGGGGAGAGACCTTTTTCGCGGGAACAGAAGCTGGTGCCCCCTGAGCGCTGGGGGATCAAGGTCATGTCTTTTGGATTCCTGGCTCCAGAAGGACAACCCATTATCTGGCGAGGGCCCCTGGTACATCGGGCCCTTTCGGAGTTAGCCGAAGTAGTAGATTGGGGAGTGCTCGACTTTCTTGTCATCGATCTACCTCCTGGCACCGGCGATGCTCCCCTTACCGTTGCCCAGGTCTTTCCCCTTCGGGGAGTGGTCATCGTAACCACACCCCAAAAGCTGGCAACTGCTGACGTGGTGCGTTCCATTCACATGTTCGACGAACTCGGGGTCCGCATCATGGGGATCGTGGAGAACATGGCCTATTTCAAGGCCGTCGGACCCGACGGAAAGGAACAGATCATCCCGGTCTTTGGAGAAGACGGGGGGGAAAAATTGGCGCGCGATCTAAGGATTCCTTTCCTGGGGAAGATCCCCCTTGATCCAACTTTAAGCAAAAGCGGTGATATCGGACGACCAGCCGCCCTTGATCCCGAAAGCGAAGTCGGTCGAGTATTCGCAGAGATTGCCGACAAAGTGATTGAAAAGTCTTTGGAATTTGAACGACTCGGAAGTTGCGGATTGAAACGGGCATGAACCTCTACAAAAGACTCCTTGAGCGGGCCGCTTCCCGTGGAAGGGGCCGCCTGGTGAGGGACGTCCGTATTGGCCTGGGCTATACCGCTGTGTTGTTAGATGATGGAGGCCTGGGTCTGGCTTACACGGTCTTGGAAGAAAAGAAAACCTGTAATCTCCTTGAGCCTGAGGTGAGCTTTGCTGGCAGACCCGCGGATCTGGTGGCCCGCTATTTTCTCTCTCCTAATCTTATAGAAGCTGGCGTTGGCTTAGCCACTATCAACGCCATTCTCAACCGTCCGCAAGAAGATTTCGTTCCAGGTGATCCGCTCTCCCTCCTAGGACTCGGTCCGGAAGATAGGGTAGCCATGATCGGCTATTTCGAACCCCTCGCCCAAAGACTCCAAGGAAAGGTAACGGAATTCTGGGTCTTCGAACGCACCGAAGGTCGTTACGCCCAGGCCTTGAGTGAAGCCGAGATGGCCGATTATCTCCCCCAGGCCACAGTGGCCATCGTGACCTCCGTCACTCTTATCAACAAGACCTTAGAAGAACTACTCGAACTCCTTTCTGAGGCCAGAGAGATCGTCCTCCTAGGCCCCAGCACGCCCCTCTGCCCTGAGGTCTTCGCAGGCAGCCCTATCACCCAACTCTCGGGCCTCTTGGTCAAGGAACAAGACATCCTCCGCCTGGTAAGCGAAGCCAAAGGAACCAAGGCCTTCTCCCCTTTGGTAGAAAAGGTCAATCTGCGCTTGGTTTAGCGATACCATCGAGGGTTAAGAAAAAGAAAAAATCTTCCGAAAAGATCTAAAACGAGGGGCGGGGCGGAGGGGGGAAGATGAAAGAACGAGGAAACGTCTTCCATCTCAACAAAGAAATCATCTTTGATATTTTCCGCCACGTCCAACCCCTAAAAGCTGCGGAAGCCTATTTTTACTATTTCCTCCTGAAAGGATCTCTCAAACTCCCAGCAACGGGTTCCTTCCAGCTGGAGGAAGATTTTCAGAACTTTGCCCAGACCCTTGAGATCCTTGAGAAGATGGACTACCTGGCCAGAGAGGGAGAGGATGAAAAACGATACCGTTTGGGCAGGAGAAAGAACCTATCTTCCCGGTTCAACCGTACTCTTTGGCGTTTTTTGAAGGACATAAAAGAAGAATTAAACGGGGACCTCTCCTCCATTGAGTATTTACAACTCGCGGCGCTGGTACTTGTCAAAAGACGTTTTCCTTTTCTCAAACCACACGAATTGCAAATTGCCCTGGAAAGGGTCTTTGGGGTTCAGGCCACTTACCGACAGGTGGAAAGGCTTTCCAGTCTCGCAGAAAAGATCGTCAAAATTATCGATGGTTTTGTCCGGCATCGCAGGATTCGACTTAAAACCGCCAAACAGGCCCTGGCTTAGGATTTGTCTAGACAAAACTCAATAAAGAGTTTCGATCCGTTCAGAGCAAAAGGGATGACCAGACGATTCGATTTACAAAGGATATCAAGCACGTGTTTTTCTCCGGTGACAATCACCGGGGTGGAACCCTGAAGGCTGATCCCCTTCTCTTCAAAACGACGCCGAAAGGCCCCACACATCATGTTGGCCATTTCCCCGGCGGCGTCGCGTACCTCATCGTTTATGTCTTCTGGACGCTGCCCGAAAAGGGCTTCCACGATGCTCAAAATACAGTCTTTCTGAAAACTGACGATAAAACTTCCGGTAAAACCCTTCCCTGTCAAACCCACCACCGCCGAAACCTCCCCCAAGGCCTCAGGTTCTCCACGAACAAAACTCTTTTCCGCTTCGGGAACAGCTCCGGTAAAGGTCATGAGGACCTCTTTGACGGATTCGTTTAGCGCCTCAACTACTAGGGATTTGCTCATAGACCTCTCCTTTCCCCTCAGGCGTTCCTTGTCTCTCTTCTCGAATCCTCAGGCCAAAACTTTAACCGATTTACAAGTGGCTCCACCGTGTCTAATTTCAAAGACAGAAAAGGAGGTGGTGCATGAAAGAGGCCTTGCTTTACGAACGCCTAGAAGACCAGGTGGTACGTTGCCAGCTCTGTAACCATCGTTGCAAGATCCCCGCTGGCAAATTCGGCATCTGCCACGTCCGCTACAACGAGGGGGGGACCCTCTACAGTCTAGTTTACGGTAAGATCATTGCCAGGCACGTGGATCCCATCGAAAAAAAACCCCTCTTCCATTTCTTACCTGGCTCCCGGAGTCTTTCCATTGGCACGGTGGGATGCAACTTCCAGTGTGAGTTCTGTCAAAACTATGAGATCTCACAATTTCCCCGCTTTGAGGGCACGATTCCCGGCGAGGAAGTCCAGCCTGAGGAAATCGTAGAAGCAGCCTTTGCTACCCGCTCCCAGAGCATCTCCTACACTTACAATGAACCCACGGTATTCTTTGAATTCGCCTTGGATTGTGCCCGACTGGCCAGCCAGCGCGGTCTCAAAAATGTCTTCGTCTCAAACGGCTACATGACCAGAGAGGCTTTGGATCTCATTTACCCCGATCTGCACGCGGCCAATATTGACCTTAAGAGTTTCCGGGAGGATTTCTATCGACGGCTCTGCAAAGCCCGGTTGGCTCCGGTCCTCGAAACCCTCAAGTATTTGAAGAAACAAGGGGTGTGGCTTGAGGTGACCACCCTCATCATTCCGGGAGAAAACGACGATCCACACGAATTGCGTGATATCGCTATGTTTATCGCCCAGGAACTTGGTCCGGAAACTCCCTGGCACGTAACCAGATTCTATCCGCGTTTTCGTCTACTCACTCGGCCCGTGACCCCAGTTGAAACCCTCCGTCGGGCCTATGAGATCGGCAAAGAAGCAGGACTCAAATACGTCTACACCGGAAATGTCCCCGGAGAGGAAGGAGAAAATACTTATTGCTGGCAATGCGGTGAACTCCTCATCGAGAGATTGGGTTTTGCGGTAAACACCTACCGCCTCACACCTGAAGGGACCTGTCCGAAGTGTGGAGCCAAGATCGATGGCGTCTGGCAATGAGATC
This sequence comes from uncultured Thermodesulfobacteriota bacterium, assembly GCA_964630855.1. Taxonomy (GTDB): domain Bacteria; phylum Desulfobacterota; class Thermodesulfobacteria; order Thermodesulfobacteriales; family Thermodesulfatatoraceae; genus JAADCO01. The sequence goes on from CAZVXP010000016.1 coordinate 40,626, forward strand.
ATCCTGCTGGAGCATGGCAGCGGGGGGCAAGCCAGCGAGGAGCTCCTAGAAAAGTTGTTTTTCCCCCTGTTAAAGGACGTGAGGCCTCTGGACAGCGCCCTCTTGCCTCCGAGTAATGGTCGCCTGGCTTTTACTACGGACACCTTCGTAGTGAGTCCCATCTTTTTTCCCGGAGGAGACATCGGGAGTTTAGCGGTCCACGGCACCGTAAACGACTTGGCCATGGTGGGAGCCAGGCCTCTTTTTCTCTCGGTAGCCTTCATCTTGGAAGAGGGGCTTCCAATCAAAACCCTGAAACAAGTGGTCTCCTCTCTGGCCCGGGCCGCAGAGAAGGCTGGAGTGAAGGTGGTATGTGGCGACACAAAGGTCGTCCCTAGGGGGAAGGCGGACCAGATTTTCATCAACACTACCGGCCTGGGAGTGGTGCCGGAAGGAACAGAAATCACCCCCCATCGTATTTGCCCTGGAGACCGCATCCTGGTCTCTGGTCCCATTGCCGAACACGGACTGGCTGTGCTTTTGGCTCGTGAGGGCCTGGGGCTTGAAGGTCTTAAGAGCGATTCCCAACCCCTTCATCAAGCGGTAGCGGCCCTTCTTGAGGCTTTGGGCCCTGAGCTTCACGCTCTGAGAGACCCCACACGCGGGGGATTGGGCTCCGTTCTGAATGAACTGGCCAGGTCCTGTGGAGCCACCTTCCTCCTGCAAGAAAAGGACCTTCCTCTCCGCCCGGAAGTCGAGGCCGGATGCGAAATTCTGGGACTCGATCCGCTCTATCTGGCCTGTGAAGGGTGTTTCTTGGCCTTCGTCTCATCCGGGGCTGCGGAGAAGGCTCTGGCCGTCTTACACAAACAACCAGAAACCCGGGAAGCTAGGATAATAGGCGAGGTGAGAAAAGGGCCTGCCCAGGTCGTCCTCCAAACCAAGGTGGGCGGCCATCGCCTGATCAAGAGTCTTCATGGGGAACCTCTGCCCCGCATTTGTTGATTCCTTGCACCTCTTAAGGGTTGCGTTATTTTGGGAGCGATTTCCCAAAAAGAGGAGGCGGTATGAGCACCAAGAGTCCGGAAGACCAGCTCGCCTATCTGCGCCGAGGTACGGTTGACATCATCGAGGAAGAAGAACTCCTAGCCAAGATCAAACGTTCTCTGGAAACCGGCCAGCCCCTTAAGGTCAAAGCGGGCTTCGACCCTACAGCTCCAGACCTCCATCTCGGACATACGGTCCTTTTGCGGAAAATGCGCCATTTTCAAGATCTGGGACACGAAGTCTATTTCCTCATCGGCGACTTTACCGCCATGATTGGCGATCCTTCCGGACGCTCGGAGACAAGACCTCCTCTTACCAGAGAACAGGTCCTGGAAAACGCCAAGACCTATGCCGAACAGGTCTTCAAGATCTTGGACCCTTCGAAGACCAAAGTGGTCTTCAACAGCCAATGGATGTCCCGGTTCACCGCGGAGGACTTTATCCGATTGTGTGCCAAATACACCGTGGCGCGCATGCTCGAACGCGAGGACTTCAAAAAGCGGTTTGAGAGCGGACGCCCCATTGCTATCCACGAACTCATCTATCCCCTCATCCAGGCCTACGATTCCGTGGCCCTAGAGGCAGACGTAGAACTAGGAGGCACGGATCAGCTCTTCAACCTCTTGGTCGGGCGAGACATCCAGCGCGAATATGGACAGGAACCGCAAGTGATCATCACCGTCCCCATCCTGGAAGGGCTCGACGGCATCCAAAAAATGAGCAAGTCGTTGGGAAACTATGTCGGTATCACGGAACCTCCTCAAGAGATGTTTGGCAAGATCATGTCCATCAGTGACGAACTCATGTGGCGCTATTACGAGCTGCTCACTGACGTACCCCTTGAAGAGATTGCTTCCTGGAAAGAGGCGGTAAAACAAGGAAAAATCAATCCCAAAGACCTCAAGGTTCGCCTAGCTAAAGAAATCGTAGCCCGCTATCATGGCCGAGAAGCAGCTGAAAAAGCGGCTGAAGAATTCGAACGGGTCTTTGCCCGCGGAGGCATTCCAGAAGATATCCCCGAAGTTCGGATCTCTCCAGCTGAAACCTGGCTGCCCAGGTTCCTCAAAGATCAGGGCTTGGTCAGAAGCACTTCCGAAGGCAAGCGCCTTCTTTCACAGGGCGGTCTTCAAATCAACGGAGAGAAATGGAAAGAAGAACATTTTCACTTCTCTCCCGGAAAGTATGTCCTTCGCGTAGGAAAGAAGAGATTCCTCAGGGTGATCGTAGCCTAGGAGAAAGATAGCCCTCCAGATCGAAAAAGACCTTTTTAAAACCGAGTTCCTTGAAGCGGGCCAAGATGAGATCTCTTTCCTGGAGGAGAAGGGGTTCTTCTTCCGGGACGACCTCGAGACGAGCTTCGTTGGCCTTTATCCGCACCCGAAACCTCTCAAAACCCAAAGAACGCAAAAAATCCTCCGCTGCACTCACCAAACGCAGTTTGGATGAAGTGATAGGCTCCCCGGGAGGAAACCTGGTGGCCAAGCACGGAGAAGAAGGCCGGTGACCATCCGGGAAACCCAACGCCTGCCACAAGGCCCTCACGTGCCGCTTGTAAAAAGCGGCTTCAGCTAAGGGGATTGCTATGTCCAATTCGTAGATGGCCTTGAAACCTGGTCGATCTTCCAAAAAATCCTCAAGGATGGTCCCGTCAGCCAGTGTGCGAAACCCCTCGCGATAAGCTGCCCCCAGAAGCTCCTCATACATGGCCAGTTTGCAGTAGTAACATCTATCGGGTGGATTCTGCCGAAAGGCTTGAAGGGCCAAGGGATCAAAGGGAACCAGGACATGGCGGACTCCCAAGGAAGCGGTGAGCAACACCGACCGATAAAGATCGGAGCGGGGAACGATTTCCGAGGTAACGGTCAAGGCCAGGACCCGACTTGGAGAAAGGACCAGGGCCGCCACAGCCAGCAACACCCCGCTATCAAGGCCTCCTGAGAAGGCAACGGCCAGAGGACCCCTTTCACGAATGATATCTACCAGAACCCTTAACCTGCTGCTGAATTCTGGTTCTAATATCTTTAAGAGAAATTCTAAGTCGATCTTTGGAACCCTTTTCACCAAAAACAACCTCGTGATAAAGATTTAAAAAGTTTAACAGCTCTTTGGAAAGAGCGGGATAATTTTCTTGTAATCGCCTCACAAACTCCGCCATGGTTTCCGAAGGGGCCTTCTTTTCACCAAGGCCTTCGAAAAGACGCAAGAATTCCTCCACTGGATCTGCAGAGCGTCTGTAGCGAAAGAAAAGATATACCCCTGCCAGGGGAAGGAGGGCCAGAAGCCCCCAGGGGAAAAATCTTTTCAAAAAACCGAAAGAAAAGTTCCCCAAAGACCAAAGTCCTCTGCGGGGTGGAGTAGGATCAAAGGGGTGCCAGGTCTGGCCGTTCCAGACCTCCACCCAAGCATGGGCCCCTGAGGCCCTGAGAAGATAATGGCCACCTGTATACTCTTCCGTCACCAATCCCGTAACCACTCGCGCTGGATATCCCATCACCCTCAGGAGGAGGACCGCGGCAGAGGCGAAGTGTTCGCAAAATCCCCGGCGACTCTCAAAAAGAAACCACGATACAGGATCTCCTTCGGGTTGCCCAGGAGAGAGGGAATAGGTGAAATCGTGGGCCAGAAAGTTTTGAAGATTCTCCAGGGTTTGCCAAAGATCCCGACCTTTCAAAAGCTTGGCAAGCGGTTTCAATCTTTCCTCAAGTTCTGGTGGCACCTGGAGAAAAAGAAGGGGTTCTTCTGACCCAAAAGAAAATTCCGCCTCTTCAAAGTAATAGGTCCCCGGACGAGCAGCTGGCAAAGGAAGTCGTTGCGGATGAAACTTTCCAAACGGAGCCTCTATCTTGAGGGGACATCGAAGATAAGGCAGGGCCGGCAAAGGCTCTTTTAGATCCAGCTGGTAACGCTCCTGCCTTCCCTGACAGCGTAAAGGAAGCCAGACTATTGACCAGCGTCCGCGATGGTAATCACCATAAACAAAGGCCTTCAAATAGACCTTTCCGCGCTCTTCCAAAAAGAGATAGCCTATAGGACGGGGATCAAGCTTAAGAGAGGATATCTCTCCCAGCTCCAGCAAGTTCGAAAGCCCGCTCCAAGACCAGGCCGGTAAGAAGAAAAAGGCGTATCGAATCAGCCCCCAGGAAACCAAAACCGCGGGTCCGAGGAACAAAAGCAGAGGACGCCAGAAAACCTTGGGGGAAAATCCTTCCAGAAGGACAGAGGAGAGGTAAAAACTCGGGAAAAGGACCGCATAGAAGAGCAACAAGGGACGCCACAGCAGGGCAGTTCCTTCCATAGTCTGGAGTATCAGGAGCAAAAAGGCTAGCAAATAGAGATGAAGCACATCCCGCGGCGCGTGCTGGGAAAGGGTCTTGACCAATACCACCGAGAGAGTGAAACCCGCCAGGCGAGCCCAGAGGTTTGTCAGGGATAGTCCCGGGAGACTGAAGACAGCTACCAATAAGACAGCCAGAGCCCCTAGATTTTCGGACACCAGGGCCTTTTTTCGAGAAAGGGCCCGAAAAAGTCCATAGCAAACACCCCCCAGGAAACCAAGACCCAGCCAGAGCGGGGCTTTCAGAAGAAAGGGATAAGCCGTGAGAACAACAGTCAGGTAAGCCAAAGACGCCGGCCAAACTGAAGGTCGATCCTGGGAGTAAACCAGCCAAGGTCTCCTGTGAGGCGGAAAAGGCTCCTCTTCACCCTGTCTGACCAGGGGACGCTGAAGCCGGGCCAAGGCCTTCCAGTCCAGTCGTGACCAGGGATGTCGTCCGTCGTATTCTGTCAGGCCAGCCACCCGGTCCGCGGCCTGCCAAGAAGAATCCGGTTTCTTAAGGATCAGGTGCAAATCGTCAAAGGTCTTGGCTACCCGAAAAAAACCAAAGGGATATTTTGAAACAATCAAAAGGGAAAGCATCCCCCGGGGCGGAGGACGGAACCGAAGCACCACTCTTTGATGACCTTTAAGACGTGCTAACCCTTCTTGAGAGTCACCGGCCTTGACCCACAGGGCGTAAGATGTCCCCCATTTCCTTTCTAAGAAGAGCAGAAGAGACGAACCCACAGGCCGCCTCTTTGGCACACGAAGCTCCACCAGCCACACGTTGAGTAGGGCCAGTATTAGAGAAGTCAGGAAAATTGCGGCCAGAGTTCCGGAGAGGACCAAAAGATTGGGATTACGAGAAACGAAGACTACCACCAAAAGCGCCAGCTCAATAAGGAAGAAGAGGAGGCCCGTTTTGGTCAGTCGAATCGTTGGCATCTTATACCGGAACCGGGACATCGGATAGGAAAAGTCTGAGACACTCTTCTTTTTCCGGGCCGGCAACTTCTTCGGCCAGCAGAAGTCGATGATAAGTAACCGGTAAAAAGACCTGTTTCACGTCATCTGGTAGAACGAAATCTCGCCCGGCAAGATAGGCCACAGCCTGTGCGGCACGTTTGAGGGCCAGAAGTCCTCTGGTGGAGAGGCCGAAGACAAAACTCCTTTCTTCTCTCGAAGCCCAAGCGATATCCAAAAGATAGTCGGCAATCAGAGAGGAGATGTGAACCCTTCGCACCTCCTCCTGCATCTTCAAGAGGGCCTTGGTAGATACGATCTGGGATAGATCTCGGGCCTTTTCATAAAAACCATCCCGAAAGAGGATCTCCGCTTCTTCTTCCCGGGCCGGATAGCCCAAGCGAAGACACATCAGAAAACGATCCAGCTGGGATTCTGGCAAGGGAAAGGTCCCATGCTGTTCCAGAGGGTTTTGGGTGGCCACTACGAAAAAGGGACAAGGCAACTCCAAAGTCTGTCCTCCGAGACTCACCCTCCCCTCACCCATGGCTTCAAGCAAGGCACTTTGGGTACGAGGGCTGGCTCGATTCAATTCGTCAGCCAGAAAAAAGTTGGTGAAGATAGGGCCTGGTCTTATTTCGAAACGTCCCTCAGCTGGCAGGTAGATTTCTGTGCCCAGGATGTCAGCTGGCAGGAGATCGTTGGTAAATTGCACCCGTTTGAAACTACACCCAAAGACCCGGGCCATGGCCATGGCAAAGGTAGTCTTGCCGGTTCCCGGAAGGTCCTCAAGCAAAAGGTGCCCCCGGGCCAAGAGAGCAGCCACTCCGAGACGCACTACCCCGGGCTTGCCCTTCAAGACCCCGTTAAGACAAGAAAGGGCCCGTGCCAGAAGGGGAGTCATCATTCTTCTGGATCGGGCCCTGTGGCTCTTAGCTTCAAAAACTAGCGCGTGGGATAGAGTTCCGTACCAGGAAAGGGAGCCTGAGGTTCTGAGAGGAGAAACTTCTTCTCTTTGATCCAGCCCTTGAGGATTTCGGCAATTTCCCGAGCCCGGACGTAACTCGAAAGGGGAACCGTGGGGACTTCTTTGTCCAGGATACGGATCTTACCGCTTTTGAGTTCTGCGTAACTCACCGTACCATAAGAGCGTTTAACACCGTTGGGATAGTCGTAACCGTAATCCACAACCTGGGTGAAGATCTCCTCGTCTGAAACCCCCGCAAAGGAGGCAATCTCTTCGTTAAGGATGGGAATGGGGACCCCCACCCCCACAGCCAGGGAACAACCGTAACCCAGAATGCTCACCCCCACTAACCATTTGGGAGACATCTGTTTGAGGTCTCCATAGACCATGAGGGTAGCTGCCGGGGTCATGGGAAGTCCTTTTTCCGTACGGGGTACCTTGAAATTGCACTGGGTTCCAGCCCAGGCTACGTAACCTATGCCACCCCCCAGGAAGATCCGGGTCCCCACGCCTATGGTTCGCAAATAAGGGTCTTTAAAAAGAGGAGAAAGCTGACCAGCAGTGGCATAGTTGGCGTTGGCCGCTCGAGGTCGCAAAACACCCATGTAGGTGTAAATGGTGCGATCAGAAAGGTTTATGGCACAATTGTAGTTTTGATAGGCGTTACGCGGGTTACAGAGCAAAGCATAAGGGAGATCCTTGAGCGTAATCTCCTTTTCCAGGTACTTGCGAGGATAGCAATGGGTTCCATAAGCCACAGCTTTGAGGTGGACAGTCTTACCTGCCACCAAATCTTGGATGACGTGTCCTCCTCCGTAACGAAACTCGCCCGGATAAACCTTATTGAGGGGATCATCTTCCGTGGGTTCGGTGGCCCCAAGATAGATATCCACCGCGGCGATACCAGCGTAAGCCGGTACTCCATTTAACCAGACACGATGGGCCTTGATGGTGGGCACGCTGTGGCCAAAATTGATGAAGGCCCCAGAGGAACACATGGGAGCAAAGGTCCCGGTGGTCACCACGTCTACCTCACGGGCCGCCTCCTCTGGCCCGTGTTCCTTGACGATTTCCACCATCTCTTCGGCGGTCACCACCACCGCCTCTCCCCTTTTGATCTTCTCGTTGATCTCCTCAAGGGTCTTCCGCACCTTAAACGCCATTTGCCCCTCCTATTCCACCAAAGAAATGATTTCATGACCGGCCATTTCGAGGGCCGTGGCAATGGACTCAAGTGGGCATCTTTCCAGCCGGATGTAGTAAATACGGCGACCACTGTGATGGACATCCATCCCTACGGAGATGATCCGTCCTCCATGGTCTCGGATAATGTCAAGTACCTGGTCAAAACTCTGGCCTTCCGCCGGGATAACGTCGATCCGGGAGCTTGAACGCAGGATACCCATCAGTTCAATGAAGGCCTCAAGCAGATCGGTAATGGTGAGAATGCCCACCAAACGCCCCTCCTGAACCACCGGGAGACCACCGATCTTGTAACGATAGATGAGTCGCGCAGCCTCGTCGATGGTAGCTTCGGCGTCGATGGTGATCGGATTGATGATCATAACCTCGCGAATGGGAAGATCCATGAGGGAAGGAAGGGCATATTGCCGAATGCTGCTCTCCGTAACCAGACCCACCAGCTTGTCACCCTCTGTTACCGGAAGGTGTCTGATGGAGTGCTTTTTCATGAGCTGAATGGCATCTTCTACCGTGGCCTCGGGTGAGATAGTGACCACGTCTTTGATCATCCAGTGTTTGATACGCAATTCCCTACTCCGCTCTCCCCCAAAAATTGCGAGCTAGTATAGCACAGGGCTTCAGGCCGCCGCTAGCTTACGTCCTCGGTCCTCCTCGAAGTGCTCGTGGACTTGATGCATGAAGGCCTCGAGTCTCATCCGGGTCCCCATTGAACGCTGTCCGTCACAGGAGACCGTGAGCACCGGTACCAGGCCATGTTCTTCGCGTACCCGTTTGAGAAGCATGGTGACCACTGTTCCCGGCATACAGGTGAAGGGGATGACATTGACGATGCCGTTTACTCCGTGACGGAGATAATCCAGACTCTTGCCCACGGAGAGAATGGCTTCTCCCTCAAACTCTTCGCTCACGTACCGTTTGGCTAGAGAAATGATCTCGTCTACCTGCGGTTCCTCAGCGGTACGCAGGAGATCCTTGACCAGAGAGGCAAACCGATGTTCGTCCTTTAGTTGCACGTGACTCTCTATGATGAGACGCATGAGTTCCTTGAGCTTGCGCAGTCTCTTGGCCGTGCGTTTGGAAGTGTAGTTGATGTAATAGATCCATTCTCCAATAGTGGGCAACCAGACCTCAGCCCCCATCTCTTCCAGGACCCGTACCAGATCCTCGTTGGCAAAACGATTGGCCCGGACGTAGATCTCTCCCACGATACCCACCACTGGCTTTTCGCCCCGGCCTTGCACCGGTATAGCTGCAAAATCTTCTCGAATCTCCATCATGGTTTCTAACAGGTCCTGTCCCTCCTCAATGGCGCGACAAAGCCGGGCCAGACTCTCTTGATAGACCCGGTCAGTCTCTCCCCGGTTCAACTCATAAGGTCGCACCTCTCGTAAGAGCTTGTCGAGGATGTCCACGCAAACAATGGCTTGCCAAGAAAGACGGGTGAAGTTGCCTCCGGCGATCATGCCGAGTTCTTCGTAAAAACGAACGTCCTGGGTGGGAGAATAGATGGGCACGTCTTGATAACCGAGCTCGTCGAGAATCTTGCGGTGCAAACGATTGTATTGACCAAAACGGCAGGGTCCAGAGCCGGAAGGCATGAAAAAGGCCGCTTTTTTCGGGTCAAAATCTGGCCGCTGGAGCATCTTGATCATGTCACCAGTGGTAAGGACCGCCGGATAACACTCTTTACCAGAGGTGTAACGGCGCCCAAGAAGGAGAGATTCTTCGTCGGAATCCGGGAGCACGACCGCCCGCACACCACAGGCCCTAAAGGCCGCTGCCAAGGCGTGGGCGTGGTCAGCCATGGGTGGGATGTAAAGGATACGCCCGTCTTCGGGTTTGACCTTCCTTCGATAGCGCCGAGGAGGTTTTTCTGGTCTGAGAATCTTACCGCGTACACTGTCCAAAAAGGCCTCGATGCGGGTCACCACCCCAGCATCTGCACTGTGTTCATCTATTTCTAGTTCGAGATAGGGTTTGCCACCCAGAAGTTCCTCAAAGAAATGCACGATGAAAGAATCCGGGCCACAGGAAAAGTTGGTCAAAAAGATCGGATAAAGGGCCGGGTGTTCCCGGATGAAATGCGCCGCCAAAAGGAAACGCTGCCCATAGCGCCAGTACATTCCTTCCAAACCGTCCAGGTCCTTCACCTCGGATAAGGGCAACATATCCACCGGGATACCGAGTACCCCCAGACTTCGGATCTTGTTGTGAATGGCAAGATTGGCTCCGGGATCGCAAGAATTATAGGGACGACCCACGATCACCAGGGCTACATCACCCTCCTTAAGAGAGGAAAGGATCTCTTTTCCTCTCTGTTTCAACCAGCCCTCAAAGTCTCTTTGGGCCGCTTCAGCGGCCTCCCAGGCGCGCTTGAGCTCTCGTCGGCTGACCCCAAGGATCCGAGCCAGTTCCTTTTTCTCGTCTTCCAACACCCGCCCTCCGGTACCAAAATGAAAGACAGGGGCCAGAATCTCCGCGCCATAGGAAGCAAAATCAAAGGAGGCCTGCAGGGCCGAAGGGATGCTCTGAACGTAAGGACAAATCTTTCCCTTTTCCAGGCGGGCATGATCCGGTGGAAGATCGATGATGTAAGGCACGAAGATTTTCTTCACCTCTCGTTTCAACAGATCGAGCACGTGGCCATGAGCCACTTTTACCGGGAAACAGGTCTCAGCAGCGATGACTTCACACCCAGCGTTGACCAGTTTCTTATTGGTGGGTTCGGAAAGAACCACCCTGAAACCCAGTTCCTGGAGAAGGGTGGCAAAAAAGGGCAAACGTTCAAAGTTGAAGAGGGCCCGCGGAAGTCCTATCTCCCCTCGATTACCAGGATGGTCTTCGTTCACATAGGAAAGGAGCTTCCTCTCGCGTTCCAGGACCAAGTTGGGAAGATCCGCTGGTGGTTTGCGATGATCCACTTCGTAGCGTTCACAGCGACCACCGTAAAAATAAGGAGGTCGCCCTTCAATGGAGACCTTCCGGATCTCACATCGGTTTGGACATCCCTGACACTCGAAAGTTGATATGTCGTAGCGGACATGGGAAAGATCGAAACCCCGGAATTGACTCTGTCCCTTGGTCTCTTCACGGGCCAGAAGGGCCGCCCCGAGGGCACCGGTCACTTCATGGTGAGGTGGAACTACGATTTCCTTCTCAAGTACCCTTTCAAAGGCTGCCACAATTCCAGCGTTGAAAGCCGTAGCCCCCTGATAGAAGACCTTCTGCCCGATTTTGCGCCCTTCCACTACTTTGTTGAGATAGTTGTGGACGATGGCGTAACACAGCCCCGCAATGAGGTCTTCTTTGGGTAAACCCTGCTGTTGATAATGCAAGAGGTCAGATTGCATAAAAACCGTACAACGCTCTCCCATCGCCAGGGGAGCTTCAGCACGCAGGGCATATTCACCGAACTTTTCGATGGGCACCGCCAATCTTACCGATTGTTCTTCTAGGAAAGAGCCCGTGCCCGCGGCACAGGCCTTGTTCATGGTGAAATCTACGATGGTACCCTTTTCCAAACGGATGAATTTGGAATCCTGCCCTCCGATTTCGATGATAGTGTCTACCTCAGGGTCAATGAAGGCCGCAGCCTTAGCCTGGGCCGTAATCTCATTACGGATGACGTCTGCCCCTACGAAATCTCCCACCAGATAGCGCCCCGAACCCGTGGTCCCAACGCCCAAGACCTCGATTTCCACGCCCTTTGGTAGACGTTCCAAAAGGTCCAAAAGACCGCGCTTTACGCTTTCCAAGGGTTTGCCATGATGGAGGGCATAGGTCTTGGCCACCAATCGACCCTCGGGATCCACCGCTACCAATTTGGTGCTCACCGAACCCACGTCTATTCCTAGATAGAGACAGAGCTTGTCTTGGAATTCGAATTTCTGGGGCGGCAGCTCTTTGGTACGCACGGTATAGGGCCCCAACGGAGGAAGCCTCTTGGGACGGGCCTTTCTCTCCCTAAGGTAAGCCTCTAGCACCTCCGAGCCCTGATAGGGAGCAGCAAACCGGCCATCCAGTCCGTAAAGCCCCGCCCCTATAGCCCCCATGATGAAATGATAGCGAGGAATGATGAGTTCTTCTTCCTTGAGGTTGAAGACTTCCCGAATGGCCCGGCGCACGCCCGGATTGGCAGCCACTCCCCCCTGGAAGACCACCGGGGGCAGAATCTTTCGCCCTCGCGCCAGATTGCTTTTCAGATTACGAACAATGGCGAAACAAAGCCCAGCGATGATTTCGTGGTCTGGCACCGCGGCTTGCTGGAGATGGATCATGTCGGACTTGGCAAAGACCGTACAGCGGCCTGCTATGCGCGGAATGTGTTCGGCCCGGGTTGCCAGTTCTCCGAATTCTTGGATGGTATAACCCAGCCGGGCTGCTTGTTGTTCCAAGAAGGCCCCGGTGCCCGCGGCACACATGGTGTTGAGAGCGAAATCCTGAATGCGAAAACGACCGCCTTCATGAGAGATGAAGACCAGTTTGGAATCTTCCCCACCAATATCGATAATGGTACATGCTTCGGGATGGAAATGTTCCACCGCCCGAGCATGAGCCATCACTTCGTTTACAAAAGCCACGGAAAGGATCTTGGAAATGAACTTTCCAGCTGTTCCCGTACAGGTAAGACCCGCCAAACGGGCTCCATATTTTTTCTCCACGGCTCTGAGGAGTTTGAGGGCCGTTTCCACCGGTTGACCGTGGGTCTTCTGGTAATCGTGAAAGAGGACCTCCCGCTCTGCGGAGAGAACCGCTACCTTGGCTGTCCCGGAACCCACGTCTAATCCGACATAGACCTTCTCCATCCCTACCTCCTTCACCAGTGTCCCCAAAGTTTAACACGAAAACCAACTTCTCCAGGCTTAGAGAAAACTTTCATCATCGAAGACCTACGCGAAAAGTTTAGCCCATTCCGATGGAGGGAGTTCTTTCTCAAGAAGAGCGTAGGTCTCAAGGGGTTTAGTATGTCGTCCCACCAGCAATTTCAAGACTCGTGCCCCACGGGCCCGGTAAAATTCGACAAGGGGCCGTGTGCGTTCTTTGTAAGTTTTCCATTTGCGATAAATGAGTTCGATGCGGTCGTCGGTACGCCCTCGACGATCGCCCCCCACGTCGCGATGGATGCGCTCCAGGATCTCTTCAAAAGAGGCCTCAAGCATCACCACCAACGGAATCTCCATTTCAGGCAAAAGCCCCTTGGCTTGTCCCTGATGACGCGGAAGGCCGTTCATGACCAAAATTTCTCGCCCCGAGGCCCCCTTGAAGGCCAAAAAACCCTTCAGGATCTTTATCGCCAGATAAAAGTGCTCGTCTTCCAGAAGCAATCCCTCCTCCAGGACTTGCTGGATGAAAAGCCGCTCGGAGGGAAGGATACCGTCCCTTATCTCACCCTGAGCCACGGCCCGTAACTGGCGGCCAAAATCAAAATGGAGGAGATTCCTTCCGTGGAGACCTCTTTCCTCAAGGAGATCTCCCAAAGGAGACTTCCCAACGCCCGTTGGACCCAACAAAAGAAGACCTCTAAGCTTCATGTCTCACGGAAGGATGGCGTCCACGAAGGCTTCTGGATCAAATTCTTCAAGGTCTTCGAGTCTCTCACCCAAACCCACAAAACGGATGGGAATCTTGAAAAGATGCGCAAGGGTAAGGGCGATGCCTCCTTTGGCGGTACCGTCCATTTTGGTAAGAATCAGCCCGGAAAGAGGCAAGGCCTCTCCGAAGAGTTTCACCTGGCTGACGGCGTTTTGTCCGGTGGTAGCGTCAAGGACGAGAAAGTTCTCGTGTGGGGCTCCAGGCAGGACTTTGTTGGCCACCCGGGCCATCTTTTTGAGTTCTTCCATCAGGTTGTATTTGGTGTGCAACCTCCCGGCAGTGTCTACCAGGGCCACGTCTATTTCACGGGCCTGAGCAGCCTTCAGTCCTTCAAAGACCACCGAAGAAGGATCTGCTCCCATCTTTTGTTTGATGACTGGAATCTCAAGCCTGGCACCCCAGGTCTCTAGTTGTTCGATGGCCGCCGCCCGGAAGGTATCAGCTGCGACGAACAGTACCCGATACCCAGCCTCCTTCAGGCGGTGGCCGAGTTTGGCGATGGTAGTGGTCTTCCCTACCCCATTCACCCCCACCAGGAAAACCACCGCTGGTCGCGCCCCGGGGGGAAAGGGGGTAACAGGAAGGTCGAGGATCTTGAGCATCTCTTCTTTGAGAGCCGCCTTGAAAGCCTTGGGTTTGGTGAGCTCCCCCTGCATGAAACGTACCCTTAAAGGAGCCAGGAGAGCTCTCACAGTGTCCAGGTTGATGTCAGCGGTGATGAGGGCCTCTTCAAGCTCCTCAAAAAAACTCTCATCAACGGCCCGCTCAATCTCGAAGATCTCTTCCAGACTCTCCTGAAGGCGCTCTCTGGTACGGGAGAGCCTCTCCCGAAACTTTTGCCAAAGTCCGGGAGAAGACTCCACCTTCTCCGAAGGACGATTCTCGGCTGGGGGAATACTCTCGGTTTCCTTCTTGCGGAACCACTTGAACATGAAACACCCTTGCGTTAAAAGTGCTAAGACTTGCCTAAGAGATATCCTAGCCCGAGGGCGATTGCAACCGATGGAGATCGAACTAAGGCTTCTACCACCAGAGAGAAGAGGGCGTCTTGAAAACCATTCCCAACTTCCCTTTGGCCGGATCTTTACGGACCACATGTTTTATATGGAATATCGAGAAGGGGAAGGTTGGAAAAAGGCCTGCATCAAGCCTTACGAACCCATTTGTCTTGATCCGGCAGCCGTAGTCTTTCATTACAGTCAAACCATCTTCGAAGGGCTTAAGGCCTATTATGGTGTGGACGGCCGCATTCGCCTCTTCCGTCCAGAACGCAACATGGCCCGTCTCAACCGATCTGCCAGACGCATGTGCATGCCAGAGGTAGACGAAGCCTTCGTACTTGAGGCCCTCAAGCAACTCGTAAGGATCGAAAGGGAATGGGTTCCCCGAGAAAGGGGATCAGCCCTATACATACGCCCCCTGATGATGGGGACCGAGGCCTTTTTAGGGGTAAAACCAAGCAGCGAGTACATCTTTTTCATTATCCTCTCACCTGTAGGGGCCTATTACCGGGAAGGATTCAATCCCATAAAGATCTATGTAACGGACAAATACGTGCGCGCTGTGAGGGGTGGAGTGGGAGACGTCAAGACCGGGGGCAACTATGCCGCCAGCCTCATGGCCTCGGAGGAGGCCAAGCGGCTGGGTTATACCCAGGTCCTGTGGTTGGACGCCATTGAACGTCGTTACGTGGAAGAAGTGGGCACCATGAACATCTTTTTCTATTTTGAAGATGAGTTGGCAACTCCAGCCCTCTCCGGAAGCATCCTTCCCGGAATCACCCGTGAATCAGTCATTCAGATGGCAAGAGATTGGGGGCTTAAGGTCACCGAGCGCCGTATCTCCATCGACGAAGTATTGGAAGGAATCGAAACCGGTCGTCTTAAAGAATGTTTCGGTACGGGGACCGCGGCGGTTATCTCACCCGTTGGTTGGCTGGCCTACCAAGGACGGGAGTACGTGATCAACAAAGGGAAAACCGGCCCTCTGGCTCAAAGGCTCTTTGATGAGCTTACTGGGATTCAGTACGGTGATCGGCCTGATCCTTACGGCTGGATTCAGTTTGTGGACTAGCCTTGAGGCGAAAGGCCCGCGCCAAGATCTCCTCCACGTCTTGAAGTTTGATCTTTATCCGAGATTTTTCTTTACTGAAACGCCCTCTGACCTTTTCTTTTCCAAAGATGACCATATCTTTGACGGTTTCTTCTAGTTCTGCCACGTTCCTAGGCCAACGATAAAAAAGAAGATCCCGGAAAAAATCTTCGTCCAGGGGTGGCAGAGGTCGTCGATAGAGGGCAGCGTAATTTTGCAAGAAATGTTCGGTGAGAAGGGGAAGATCAACTAGCCGCTTCCGCAGCGGTGGCAGATGAAAACTAAAGCGTGCCAAACGGAAATAAAGGGCGTCAAGGAGCCTGCCTTCCTGGATAAGAAGACCGGGAGAACGTGTGAGAGAGACAACCAATTTGGGTTTGGCTGAAACCGGTTCCCTGGAGCCCACCGGGAAAAATGTTCCGGTCTCCAAGAAAAAGAGCAGTTTTTGCTGGGCTGCAAGGGGCAGGTTTTCGAGACTTTCTATGTAGAGAACACCATCCCTGGCACGCCAGAGAAAACCCTCTTTCGGTTTTTTGACTCTCCGCATCACTCCGGGCCCAAAACCAAAGAGCAGGGGCTCGATCATCTCTTTGGGCAGGGCAGCGGTGGCAAACTTCTCAAACACCCCTCCCACTTTGGCGTGGAGATGGCGAGCAAAAAGTTCTTTTCCAGTCCCTGGTTCCCCTTCAAGGAGAACAGGTTCCGGTAACTCTGCCAAAGTGGGTAACGTGGCCCGAAGACGTTCGATCTTTTCGTCTTCCCCAATGAAGGGCTTCTCTCTCTCGATGAGGTTCAACGGAAAAAGACGCCTTGTAACCTCTTCAACGAAAGAAAAAAAGGCCGAAACCTGAAAAGGCGGGCTCAAATGGGGAACCCCTTCCCTCCAGGGGCTGGTCCCTATGGAGACGAGGGTGCTTCGAGAGGAGCGGCGCTCTTCAATGAAGGTTAGTTCCTCGCGGGGAATCCTCTCCGGCTCCACGAGGATGATAAGTTGCGCCTTCTCCAAGGTACTCGGGCTCAAATAAGCCAGCGAGAGGAGGTGCGCCACGTAGCGCCCGAGAAGGCTGTCTCCGTTCCAAACGCAGAAGGATACCATAGACGCTCTTGGTAGATGCAAAACCCGTGCATACTTGTTTGTAACCTAACTAATACATCTTCTGAATTCCTTAATTCGGCCCAGGAACAAAAAAAGAAAAAAATTTCTCTTTTGAGAAATTCCTTACCCAGGAAGGCAGACCCTTTTTGGGGTCTTTTTCCCTGGAAGATTTTGCAATCCCTACCGATTTAAAAGGTCCTAAAAATCGACGATCTTTTTGGCTTGGGCCGTGGCCTTTTGAATAGCAACCGCCTTGTCAAGGTCTATGTCCGCCAGTTCCTCCTCTCCAAGGTCTCGATAAACCTGGCTACGCGCCATGAAGGCCGCGGCGTAAAGAGGTTCAAGATCGATGGCCCGATTGAAGCACTCCAAGGCCTTTTCAAGGTCTTTCTTGCGGTAATACACTTGCCCTAGCCGGAAATGGAGACGAGCATTTTTGGGTTCCACCTCGAGGGCAGCCAGGAGATCGGCCTCCGCCTCATCAAAGCGTTCAAACCGTAGGTGGACAGCTGCTCGGGCGTGAAGGGCTTTGACCATCTTGGGATCAAGCTCAAGGGCCCGGTTTAGGTAATCCAGGGCCTTCTCGAATTGTTGCTTGAAAAGCAAAAAAGCCCCTTCTTCATAGAGTTCCTCCGCAGACACCCGCCCTTCTTTTTTTTCCTCGAGGCCCATCGTCTCCTCCTTGTGGGGTTGTTAAAGTTTGTTTACTAGTATTTACGAAAAAGGCAACCAGGAGGGGTGCCCGAGTGGTCGAAGGGGGCGGCCTTGAAAGCCGCTGAGGGCCTAGTGCCCTCCGGGGGTTCGAATCCCTCCCCCTCCGCTTGTCAAATAAGACAAGTTTCGTTAGCTTTAAGATGGTCCCCGGAGGGGTGACCGAGTGGCCGAAGGTGCTCGCCTGCTAAGCGAGTGTGCCCTTAACCGGGCACCGTGGGTTCGAATCCCACCCCCTCCGCCAGTTTTGATCCTTTAAGCTCGGTTCTTGCCGTTTTATTCTTCTTCTCCTTGGCACGGTTAGCGCAGATGATTAAAATGCTCCCAAACCTTTGAGGAGGTCCTTATGCGGGAAGCGGTGGAACAGGCCCTGGCCAAGGTGAGACCCATGCTGCAGGCTGACGGTGGAGACGTGGAATTGGTCGAAGTGAGCGAAGATGGCATAGTAAAAGTGCGGCTGCAAGGGGCTTGTAAGGGCTGTCCTATGAGCCAGATGACCTTAAAGATGGGGATCGAACGTTATCTCAAGAAAGAAGTCCCCGAAGTCAAAGCGGTTGAAGCCGTAGATTAAGGAGGAAAGACTATGGCCCGGGTCACGGTAGAGGATTGTCTGCGTCAGGTCCCAAGTCGTTTCCGGCTCATCCACCTGGCCATTCAGAGGGTGAAACAGCTCCGCAAGGGGGCTAAACCCTTGGTGCCTTGTCACAACAAGGAGATCGTCTGTGCCCTGCGGGAGATCGCCGCTGGCAAGGTAACGCCTGAAAACATCGAACAACTTGGCCGGGAACTTGAAGAATTCGCTTTGGGTGACTTGGTCAATCTTGGTTCCCTCCCAGGTGAAAAGTCAGCGTGAGAAAGAGAGACTATTACGAAATCCTGGGTGTTCCGCGAAACGCTAGTCAGGAAGAGATCAAGAAGGCCTATCGTCGACTAGCGCGGGAATATCATCCTGACCTGCGCCCCGGGGACAAAGAAGCCGAAGAGCGTTTCAAAGAGATTTCCGAAGCCTATGAGGTCCTTTCAGATCCTCAGAAGAGGGCCATCTACGACGCCCAGGGGCACACCGGTCTTTCGGATCACGGCTATCAGGGCTTCAGTGACGTAGAAGACATCTTTTCCGCCTTTTCGGATCTATTCGAAGAATTTCTGGGGGGCTTTGGAGGATTTGGTCGGCGGCGAAGGGAGGGCCGTCGTCCCCGCCGGGGAGCAGATCTCTCCTACGAAGTTAGCATCACGCTTGAAGAAGCCTTTGCTGGTAAGGAAGTCGAGCTTGAAATTGAGCGTTATGAAACCTGTGAGAGCTGTCAGGGCACGGGTCTTGCCCCTGGGGGCCGAGTAGAATACTGCCCGACCTGTCGGGGACGCGGCTACGTGGTCCACACCGAAGGTTTCTTCCGTCTGAGTACTACTTGCCCTCGATGTCACGGAACAGGAACGACTTTCTCCGAACCCTGCCCCTCTTGTCGGGGAGAGGGACGAAAACTCAAACGAAAAAAGATCAAGGTTCGCATCCCTCCGGGAATCGAAGACGGAAGCGTGCTCAAGGTACCGGGGGCTGGTGAAGCTGGTCTCCACGGAGGGCCAGCCGGAGATCTCTATCTGCGGGTCCACGTATTGCCTCACGAACTCTTTGAACGCCACGGCAAGGATCTCTATCTGGAGGTGCCGATCTCGGTGGTGGAAGCCATGCTGGGAGGAGAGGTAAAAATTCCCACCCTCGAAGGTCCCATCAAGGTAAAGATCCCGGCCGGCATTCAACCTGGTGAGACCATGGCCGTTGAGGGCAAGGGGATGCCCGACCCTCATGGAGGTCCTCCAGGAGATCTGATCCTGCGTTTTAAGGTGGAGATTCCAAAGAAACTTACCAAACGCCAGGAAGAACTTTTGAAAGAATTTGCCGAAATAGAGAGAGAAAAGAGAGAAAACCTTTTCAAGCGCCTTTGGCATTCGGTCAGACAATAATGGCTTTTACGCATCTTACGGAAGACGGACGGGCGAGGATGGTGGATGTTTCGGGTAAGGAGCCCACGAAACGTGAAGCCGTGGCCCGTGGTCGTGTTGTTCTTGGAGAAAAAGTCCTGGCTGCGGTTCGTGATCGCAGCCTTCCCAAGGGAGATCTTTTTCCCGTGGCCCGAATCGCTGGCATCCTGGCCGCCAAAAAGGTAGATGAACTTATCCCCCTCTGCCATCCCCTCCCTCTCTCTCAGGTCGAGATAGATTTCGAGTTAGAACCCGAGAGTCAAAGCCTCGTAATCGAAGCCCGGGTTAAGACTGTGGCCCCAACCGGGGTAGAGATGGAAGCCCTAACCGCGGTTTCTGTAGCAGCCCTTACGGTCTATGACATGTGTAAAGCCCTGGACAAAGGGATTCGCATCACAGATATCCGCCTGGTGAAAAAAAGTGGTGGAAAGAGCGGAACCATAATCCTCGAATAGGAGGCGCCATGGAAGCAGAAAAGCTCGAATATTTCCGAAAACTCTTATTGGAGAAAAGGGAGAAACTGATCAAGGAAGCCCTCAAGACCGTCGGAGACCTGGTAGATAATCCGGAAAGATTGCCCGATCCCACAGACCAAGCGGCTTTTGAGAGTGATCGAGGGTTTGAGCTCCGCATTCGTGACCGAGAAAGAAAACTTATTCGCAAGATTGACCAGGCCTTAAAACGGATCGAAGAAGGCTCTTACGGAATTTGTGAAGCCTGCGGGGAAGACATCGACGAAAAACGCCTTTTGGCCCGTCCTGAGGCGAGCCTTTGTATCCATTGCAAACGCAAGCAGGAACAGCTCGAAAAGTTGCGTGGTGATTGATGGCCTCTCGAATCCATCTGGTCTTTCTCTGGCACATGCACCAGCCCTTCTACTTCGATTGGGAGAAGGGCTGGCTTTCCCTGCCTTGGGTGAGACTTCACGCGGTCAAAGCTTATTACGACATGCCATGGATGTTGCAATCCTTTGCTCAGGCACGCGGGAACTTTAACCTGGTCCCCTCACTCCTGAAACAGCTCCTCTTCTATGTTGAAGGAGGAGAAGACTACTTTCTCTATCTTTCACGTAAACCGGCCGACGAACTGACCCCAGAGGAGCGAGAATTCATCCTGAATTATTTCTTCAGCTGTCATTGGGACACCATGCTCAATCCTTACCCCCGTTATCTGGACCTCCTCGAAAAAAGAGGGGCGGGGGAAAAGCGCAATCTCTCCGAAGCCGCTCAAAAATTCAGCCCCGGTGATCTCCGGGATCTACAGGTCTGGTTCAATCTCACCTGGATAGGGTTTGGCCATCAAGACCACCCTTTGGTGCGAGAACTAAAAGCCAAGGGGCGCGACTTCACCGAAGAAGAAAAAAATGCCCTCCTTGACCTGCATCTAGAAATCATAAAGAAGATCCTTCCCCTCTATCAGGAACTATGGCAAGAAGGTCGCATTGAGATTTCAGCCACCCCCTTTTTCCATCCCATTCTCCCCCTTTTGATTGACACCGATTGTGCCAGACGAAACCTGCCAGAAGCCCCATTACCCCCGCGATTTTCTCATCCTGAAGACGCTTTTTTTCAGATCAGCTCGGCCCTCGAATATCACGAAAGGCTCTTTGGGCAGAGGCCTTATGGTATGTGGCCTTCGGAGGGGTCGGTCTCACCAGAGCTCATTCCCCTGGCAGCCAGGGCCGGGGTAAAATGGCTGGCCACTGATGAAGAAATCCTCTACCGGAGTCTTGGACGTTCCGGTCCCGAAGTATTGCTCAAAGCCTATCTGGCGGTCCACGAAGACCAGAAGGTAGCCATGGTCTTTCGACATCACGAACTTTCAGATCGCATCGGTTTTGTCTATCGGACCATGCCTCCTGAAGAAGCGGTGGAAAACCTTCTGGGCACCGCCAAAGAACTGGCTCGAAAAAGCGGGCTTGAGGAACCCCTATTGGCTATCATCCTCGACGGCGAAAATCCCTGGGAGTACTACGCTGATGGAGGGAAGGCTTTTCTTTGGACCCTTTACTCCCGCCTGGAGAGAGAAAAAGAAGTTGTTCTGACCACGATTTCAGACTATCTCGCGGAGCATCCTCCTCAAGAATCCATCCCACATCTCTACACAGGCTCCTGGATTAACGCCAATTTTGACATCTGGATTGGTCACGAAGAAGAAAACCGGGCCTGGGAACTCTTGGGACGCACCAGAAACTTCTTGGGAGATCTGAAAGGGGCCCCCAAGGAAGCGGTGGAGGCCATGATGGCAGCGGAGGGAAGCGATTGGTTCTGGTGGTATGGTGACCATTTTACAAGCCTCTTTGATCTGGAGTTCGATCGCCTTTTTCGAGGCCATCTCCTCCATGTCTTTCGCGTGCTGGGTAAGGAACCTTTGAGTGATCTGGCCGAGCCTGTGAGGCGTCCGAGACCTGTGGAACCCCAAGAGCTTCCCACCGCCTTCATCAAGCCGGAAATAGATGGTGTAGAGAGTTTTTATTACGAATGGATAGGAGCTGGCCGCTACGAACCGGACTCCTTAGGCGAAGCCATGTATTTGGGCCAAAGCCTCTTCAAAGCCCTCTATTTTGGTTTCGACCTCCAGAATTTTTATCTGAGACTTGATCTTCGTCCCAAGATTTTGGAACATCTTCCAGAGGAAACCCGAATCAAGATCATCTTCTTCGGAGAGAAACACCAAGTGGAGCTCAACTTTCGCCCCAAGGCCAAAGACATCCAGAAAACCCTCAAACTCTCTCGCGGCCCTTATCATCTCTTTGGAGGACAGGCTGGAAAGATTGCCTTTCAACAAATCATCGAACTGGCTATCCCCTTTGAAAACTTGGGGTTTCACGTAGGAGAAAGGGTAAGTTTTTATCTCGAGCTCTTCGAAGGTGACCTGCCACGGGAGCGTTTTCCGCGAGCAGGAAATTTAGTTTTTACGGTTCCAGACGAAAACTTTGAACAAGTAATGTGGCAAGTGTGAAGGAGGCTTTATGCCCGAGCTCAGAAGAGACCCCATCGTTGGCCGGTGGGTCATCATCGCCAAAGAAAGAGGAAAGAGACCTCATGATTTTGTCGTTCCCAAAGACGAAGTCAAAGGGGGTTTTTGTCCCCTGTGCCCGGGACACGAATACACCACCCCACCCGAAGTCTTGGCCTATGGGCGCCCTCCCGGAGCCCCTCCCAACAGTCCAGGCTGGACCTTGCGAGTGGTGCCTAACAAGTTTCCGGCTCTCAGGATCGAAGGCGAACTATGGAAGGAAGGAGAGGGGATTTACGACAAGATGAATGGTATCGGAGCCCACGAAGTCATCATAGAAACCCCCCATCATCATGAAACCCTGGCGGACATGCCTCCGGAACGCCTGGTACAGGTCTTTTGGGCCTATCGGGATCGGATGGTGGACCTTTCTCGAGACAACCGCTTCCGTTACGTGATCATCTTCAAAAACTACGGCCGAGCCGCTGGGGCCTCGCTAGAACATTCCCACTCTCAGCTCATTGCCCTTCCCATCGTCCCTCACCTAGTTTCCCAAGAACTCAAAGGTTCCAAGCTCTATTACGACTACAAAGAACGCTGTATTTTTTGCGATATTGTCCGACAAGAACTCCAGACCGGCACCAGGATCGTGTGTGAAAATCACGAATTTGTTGCCTTTTGCGCCTTTGCTCCCAGACAACCTTTTGAAATGTGGATCGTACCCAAAAAACACCATTCCGATTTTCGCGCCATTGATGATGGTCAGTTTCAGGCCCTGGCGGAGATCTTTTCCGAAGTCCTAAAACGTCTGGAAGCCGCGATTCCACATTGCCCGTACAACTTTGTCCTCCATACCGCTCCCTTGAGGGAGCCCTATCTCGAACATTATCACTGGCACTTCGAACTTCTGCCCAAACTCACCCAAATTGCAGGCTTCGAATGGGGCACAGGCTTCTACATCACCCCCACCGCTCCTGAAGAAGCGGCTCACTTTTTGCGTGAGATTAATCTTTCTCAAGGAGGCCAAGATGGCGGAGAAAAAACCTAAAATTTTGATTGTCGACGACGAAGAAAGTATCCATCTGCTCTATCGAGAAGAACTCGAAGAAGAAGGCTACGAGGTGATTTCAGCGATGAGTGGCCCCGAAGCCTTGGAACTAGTCGACAAAGAAAGACCAGACCTTGTAGTCCTGGACATAAACATGCCTGGCATGGATGGCCTGGAAGTACTTCGCAAGATCAAGGAAAAGACCCCCGAACTCCCGGTAATACTCTGTTCGGCCTATCCGGAATACAAACAGGATCTGAGCTCATGGGCCTCTGACGACTACATCGTCAAGTCCTATGATCTCACCGAGCTAAAAGATTCAATCAAACGCAACTTGGCCAAGGCGGGGATTAAAGTCTAAAGCCCCATTTGCTCGCGATACCAGGCAATCGTCCTTTTGAGGCCTTCACGTAGGTCCACTACCTCTTTTAATCCCAAGAGACGCTGGGCCTTGGAAACGTCGGCCAGGGAATGGCGCACGTCGCCCGGGCGAGGGGGAGCATAACGAGGTTTAAGATCCGTACCGATCAGTTCGGCGATGAGGCGGTAGAGTTCGTTGATAGAGGTGTTTTCGCCACAGGCTACGTTGATTACCTCTCCCACGGCTTCGGGCCCGGCCTCGCAGGCGGCCAGATTGGCATGAACTACGTTCTCAACATAGGTAAAATCTCGGGACTGTTCCCCATCGCCAAAAATGGTGGGGGCCTCCCCCTGAAGGAGGGAAGTGATGAACTTTGGCACTACGGCTGCATATTGAGAATGGGGATCCTGTCGAGGACCAAAGACATTGAAGTAACGCAAAATGACCGTTTCCAAACCGTAGAGCTTGGGAAAGATCTGGCAATAATATTCCCCGGTGAGCTTGGCCACGGCGTAAGGTGAAAGAGGGGCTGGGGCCATGTCTTCTCTCTTGGGCGTAGGACGTTCCCGGTCCACATCTCCGTACGCCGAAGAGGAAGCCGCGTAGACCAGACGCTTTACTCCGCTGGCCGCTGCAGCCCGGAGCATATTGAGAGTCCCGGTGGTATTTACCTGATGATAGGTGTCAGGGTCTTCCACAGAACGGGGTACCGAACCAAGGGCCGCCTGATGGAGGACGAAATCCACCCCTTCGCAAGCCTGCACGCAGGTCTCATAATCGCGGATATCACCCTTGAGGAGCTCGAAACGCTCCTCTGCCCCCGGGATCCTGGAAACAAAAGAGAGATTTTCGGGTTTTCCGTTGGCAAAATTATCGAGCACCCGGACAAAATGTCCCTCTTTCAAGAGATATTCCGTAAGATTTGAGCCAATAAAACCCGCTCCGCCCGTTACCAAATATCGTTTCATAGGGAAAGCCTCCGCGAAGGAATTGGGCTCAGAGTCCCATCTCTTCAAATTCTCGGATTTTGTAAAGGAGGGCTTTATAGGAGATCCCCAAACTGTCTGCTGCTTTGCGCTTGTTCCCTCCGGTTTGTCTGAGAACAAGATCGATGATCCTCTTCTCTACGATGGCCACCACCCGTTTTTTGACTTCTTTGAGGGAGAGTGAACCCTCTTCTGCACGCGCGAGCTCTCGTGAAATGAGATACGCAAAATCATCTTCTCCTTCACGTCTCCGACGTGGAGGGTCAGTAAGGGTGGTTGAAAGACGCTCGATCTCTTCGGTCACTTCGTCAAAGTCTCGAAGAACGACCAGACGCTTGACGTAGTTTTCAAGTTCGCGCACGTTACCCGGCCAGTGATAGCGCATGAAAAGCTGCATCAGACCATCTGGAATCTCAAACTCCGACACCCGATATCGATTGCAATAAATGCGGGCAAAATAATCACAAAGGAGAGGGATGTCTTCCTTTCGTTCACGAAGAGGAGGGATGTGGATCTTGATGATGTTCAGACGATAGTAAAGATCTTCCCGAAAATTACCGCGCTGAATTTCCTCTTCCAGGTTGTGATTGGTGGCTGAAATAACCCAGACATCCACCCTGATCTCTCTCTGCCCCCCGAGACGGCAAAATTCCTGGTCTTGGAGCACCTGTAGGAGTTTGGATTGGAGCTGAAGGGGCATGTCCCCGATCTCATCGAGAAAGATGGCCCCGCCGTTGGCCAGCTCAAACTTGCCGGGCTTGGGTTTTTCGGCCCCGGTAAAGGCCCCTTTTTCGTAGCCGAAAAGTTCGCTTTCTAGAAGATCCCCCGGAATAGCAGCACAATTTACCTTAACAAAAGGTCCTTTGGCCCGGTGAGAACAAGCATGGAGGGCTCGAGCTACCACTTCCTTGCCGACCCCACTTTCCCCATATATAACAACGTTCAGATCTGTATCAGCTACCTGGAGGATAAGCTCTTTGATCCGCTTAATGGCGGGACTATTACCAACAATATTACGTAAAGGCCCCTCTTGATATATGTCTCGAACCGGGATGGAAGCCACGATCTTAGAAGATACCCGCAAAGTCTGGTGCAGATAATTTTATTGAATTAAATAGCTTTTGCAAGCATGTGACAAAAAAGAAACTCAAGGAGTCAACATGGAGCTGGAAACTTACCGTCAAAAAGTGGATGAAGCTCGTCTCTTCCTGGCCGAAAGACTCCCTTATCGTCCCAAAATCGTTCTCATCTTAGGAACCGGACTCTCTGGGGCAGCCGAAGAAATAGAAAAAGACCTGGTCCTCCCCTACGAAGAAATTCCTCACTTTCCCCGTTCCACCGTGGAAAGCCACCAAGGGCGCCTGGTAATAGGGCGCCTAGCAGGCAAAAAAGTGGCAGCCTTCCAGGGAAGATTCCATTACTACGAAGGTTATTCTACTCGGGAGGTGACCTTTCCCCTGAGAGTAATGAGTCTCCTCGGGACCAAAGTCCTTATCGTCTCGAACGCTGCCGGAGGACTTGATCTTTCCTTTCATCCCGGAGATCTCATGCTCATTCGAGACCACATCAATCTCATCCCTGACAATCCCCTCCGCGGCCCTAACATTGAAGAATGGGGACCCAGGTTTCCGGACCTCTCCGAGGCCTATAGCCGGCGGTTACGTCGCCTCCTCAAGGAGGTTGCCCGCAGAGCCTCTATCCCTTTGAAAGAAGGAGTGTACGTGGCCGTCCCTGGTCCGAGCCTTGAGACCCCAGCTGAAACACGTTACCTCAGGCTCATCGGAGCCGATGCCGTGGGGATGTCCACCGTGCCGGAAGTAATCGTAGCCAAACACGCGGGGTTGGAGGTGTTGGGGATCTCAGTGATCGCCAACGTCAACGATCCGGATCACTTTCAGCCCATCTTACTCGAGGAGATCATCGCTTCAGCCCAAAAGGCCGAAGAAAAGCTCCTACGCCTTGTAAAGGATTTTCTGGAAGCCCTTCCTGAGGAGTGGTTGAATGGCTGAACTCCTCATCAACTACGCTCCCTACGAAACACGGGTGGCCCTCCTCGAAGATGGAACCTTGGCAGAATTCTACCTGGAACGGCCTCGCGAACGAGGTTACGTAGGCAACATCTATAAAGGACGCGTAGTTCGGGTTCTGCCAGGGATGCGAGCCGCTTTCGTTGAAATCGGTCTCTCCCGGACCGCTTTTCTTTACGGAGGAGATCTCTGTCCCAGATTGTTGGAGGCAGAAGATCTCTTTGGAGAAGAGATCTCAGAGAAAGAATTCAGAGGCTCCCCGATAGAAGACCTCCTCAAAACCGGACAGGAAATCCTGGTGCAAGTAGTCAAGGAACCGGTAGGGAACAAAGGCGCTCGCCTGACGACCAACATCACCCTCCCCGGGCGCTACCTGGTCTTCTTGCCCACCATGTCCCACATCGGAGTCTCGCGGAAGATAATAGATGAAAGAGAACGTCAAGCCCTCCGGGACCTCATTGATCGTCTTCGCCCCCCTGGCACGGGCTGGATCGTGCGCACCGTGGCCCGCGAGGCCTCGGAAGAGGAGCTAAGGACCGAGATGGAATTCCTCTTGTCCCTTTGGCAAGACATCAAACAGCGGGCTGAAAGACTCTCGGCCCCGGCCTTGATCTATGAAGAACTCGATATTTCTTTGCGGGCCGTAAGAGACCTCCTGGTGCGAGAGGTCTCTTCTCTGGTAGTGGACAACCGGCGGGTTTATGAAAAGATCCTTTCGTTTATGGATCGCATGGCCCCTCATCTCAAAGGTTGCGTCCGCTTGCACGAAGGTCCTCCCCCCCTCTTTGAGGCTTACGGCATAGAGGTAGAAACCACCAGACTCCTCTCCCGAAAGGTCTGGCTCAAATCCGGAGGATTCATCGTCATCGAACCCTGTGAGGCCTTTACCGCTATCGATGTCAACACTGGACGCTACGTGGGAAAAGTGGACCTGGAAGAAACGGTTCTGCGTACCAATCTTGAGGCGGCCAAAGAAATCGCCTACCAGCTACGTCTAAGAAATATCGGAGGGCTTATCATCATCGATTTCATCGATATGCAGAAAACCGAGAGCCGGGAAGCCGTCTACCGGGCCCTTAAGGACTATCTGAAGAAAGATCGGGCCAAGACCAACGTCCGGCCCATGTCTGAATTTGGCATCATTGAAATGACCCGAGAACGGCGTCGAGAAAGCCTCTATGACCTGCTGATGGAGCCTTGTCCTTTCTGTCATGGGGAAGGCTATTCCAAGAGCCGGCGTACCATCTGTTATGAAATCTTCCGACGTCTGGAAAAAATGGGAGCCCACATCAGGGGCAAACAGGTGGTGATCAAGGTCCATCCTTCCATTGCCGAAGCCCTGACAGGCGAAGAGATCGAATTTTTGGAAGAGATCGAAAAACGCTTTGAATTTGAAGCGGAAGTGAATGAAGATCCGGAGCTCCTGCCTTGGGAGTACAAATTCTTTCCCTCCTAGGAGGAACTCCGGACCCGTTGCTTTCCTAAACCTTGAAACGCTTAATCATGACCTTCAATTCCTTGGAGAGATCTCGAAGTTTTTGTGCGGCTTCGTTTGAAAATTCCGCCGCTCGAACCACCTCCTCTGTAGCTACCCGGAGTTCTTCCATCAAGACGAGGGAGTGTTCCGTCCCTTCAAGCACCCCGTGGGCCTGTTGGCTGATTTCATTGGCTGCGGCAGTGGTCTGTTCCATAGCCGCTGCTATGTTTTCTGTCATCTCCTTGACCGGATAGACCAGTTCACTGATCCTGTGCACTTCCTCCACCGAACCACTCACCAGATGGCGCAATTCCTGAATGGTGTTGACGATACGATCCGTGGCTTCGGCTGTTTGTTTCGCCAGTTCTTTGACCTCTCCAGCCACCACCGCAAAACCCTTACCCGCCTCCCCGGCCCGGGCAGCCTCGATGGTGGCGTTTAAGGCCAGAAGGTTGGTCTGATCAGCAATTTGACTGATGAAACCCAAAACTTCTTCTATTTTTACAAAATGCTGATTCAATTGCCTAATGATATCTGTAGTTTTGTCAATTTGTTCGGTAACTTCACTAAACATCTGAACGGTATTTGTCACATTTTCAGAAACGTTTTGAACGGTAGCTGTGATTTCTTCATTAGCACTGGCCAATTGAACCATACGTTCTTTATTTTCCTGATTGGTGCGAGCAATATCATCTACTTTTTGATGAGTTTCACCAGAGACCCTAATCAGATTTTCAGAGGATGAGATAAGGTTCTTTTCGGCATCTTCTAACTGATCTGTCCCATCCGAGACCTTTTTGATAAGTTTGTGTAGACTTTCTATCATATGATTTAGACCTTCAGCCAGACGTCCAATCTCATCTCTTCTTCTTACAGGGACGCGAACGTTGAGATCTCCATCGGCCACTTTGTTCACAGCTTCCAAACAGGCTTGCAAGGGCTTGCTGACAATAGTCCTCACTTGAAGACTCACCAGGAGGGCCACCAAGATTACCAAAATAATCGCCAAAATAACATTGCGGGTGATGAGAGAACGCTGGACCTGATGAAAAGTAGAAAGATCAAGGGTCGTCAACCAGATGCCCGTAATCTGTCCGGCATAATCTCTCAAGGGACTAGCGATGTAGAGGTAATGTCCGTCTTGATAGGTTACAATCCGTCTCGAAGCATCTTCGATGAAAGCCTTATTCAGAACCGGTTTGAGAAGTGTTTTATTGGTGGCAAAGATGAGACGGTAATCTCCCACACGAATGGTATTTTCGTCATCAAACGTCTTCACCAATTCTTTGCGAAAAACAGCCACGTCTTTGTTTTCGTTCTTCGCCTCAATTTTGGCCAGATCGTTTATTTTGATGAAAACTTCCACACTTCCCAGGATCTTACCGGTTTCGTCCTTGACGGGTGCTATCCCTCGAATGGCCAAACCGGCACGTCCGGCTTCAATCCCCGCGATGGGCTCCCCCGTGCGGATAACCTGCACAACCGTATGACGAAAACTTCGCAGGTCGTCTCCGTACTTGTTCGGCTTCCAGACCCTCAGGAAAGAGACCCCCGGGGGTACATGATAGTGAATGTAGACCCGACGATTGGGGGTTTGAGCATCGATCTCCTTCCAGAGGGGAATGGCCCGTTTCATAAGAAGCTCGCGATCTCGAGTGCGCAGGGCTTCTTTGGTCACGTTTTGCTCGGCCAAAACAAAGGCTATCTGAAGATACTGCCTGGCCATCCGACCAATTTGTGGCGCCAGTTCCTTTTGATCGGAAATCTCCTTTCTAATAAGGACTTGCTCCTGGTCTTTGACCAGTTTGACAGATTGGTAGGTCGTAATACCCAGCACCAGAAACAAAACCAACAGAAAAGAAGCCAAAAGCTTTTGGCCAATAGATAAAGTAGAAAATCTCTCCTTCCAGGACCTCCCCATGAGCTCCTCTCCTTTGACGCGGGATTCACTCCCTATTTCGGAGGAGCCAGAAAGAAACTTGAAGAAATCGCGGGAATTTTTTCAAAAAATAGAAGAAAAAATTCTTCTTTTTAAAACAAATTGTATGTATCTATCAGAATTTCTGGATTTTTGGGAAAATAAGAGATGCAGAAGTGCTGCACAAAAGGGACCATGCTTTCTAAAAGGCTTCAAAAGGTGGGAAATCTTGGTGGAGATGGGGGGATTCGAACCCCCGACCTCCAGATTGCGATTCTGGCGCTCTCCCAGCTGAGCTACATCCCCACGACTCTTAAAAGCTAACGGGAGGCTTATTCGGTGTCAACTAAGCGTTTTCCGCGGCCTGGGCCTTCTTGGCGTTGAGTTTGGCTGCCAAACGGGAGATCTTGCGAGCCGCGGTGCGATGATGGAAAGTCCCCTTGCTCACCGCCCGTTGAAGAATGCTCTGAGCCCGTCGAAAGGCAGCCTCGGCCTCTTCAACGGTGCCTTTCTCCAGAGTGGCCAAAAACTTCTTGATTTCCGTCTTCACCCGGGTCTTGATGGCCTTGTTGCGCATCCGACGTTTCAGGCTCTGGCGCAGCGCTTTGGCGGCAGATCTATGCTGAGGCAAGACAAATCCCTCCTTCTCGCGTTTTGCACGGCGCTTTATAATACGTTGCGCAAAAGGTGTCAACGATGCCGCAAATCCGAATAGGTACCTCGGGCTGGAACTATCCTCACTGGCGAGGGGTCTTTTATCCTAAGGGGCTCTCCACCAAGAAATGGCTCATTTATTACGCTTCCTACTTTGACACCGTGGAAGTCAACGCCACCTTCTACGGCACACCCAAGGAAGGGACCTTCCGACGATGGTATCAAGAAACGCCTGAAAACTTCCTCTTTGCCCTGAAGGCAAGCCGGTTCATCACGCATGTCAAGCGACTCCGAAAGATTGAAGAGCCCCTGGCCCGGTTTTACCAGACCATCTCACCTCTTAGAGAAAAGATCGGGCCCCTTCTCTTCCAGCTTCCACCAAGTCTCAAATACGACCCTCATCTCATCGGAGATTTCCTGGACCTTCTTGACCTCCGTTATCAAACCAGCCTCGAGATCCGACACGCAAGCTTTCATCAAGAACGTTTCCTCACCCAGCTCAAGGAGAAAAACGTCGCCCTCTGTTTCTCGGATACCGCTGGACGGTATCCTTCTCTCCTTCTGGAACTCACCGCAGACTTCATTTATGTCCGTCTCCACGGCTCTCGAGTCCTCTACCGCTCATGTTATACCGAAGAAGAGCTAAATCTTTGGGCCGATAGAATAAGGTCTTGGGGGCTTCCGGGTTACGTCTATTTCGACAACGATGCCTTGGGCTGGGCGGTTCCCAACGCCCTTAGGCTCAAGGAACTGTTGGGACAGGAGAGCAAAGCCCTTGGCGAGGAGGCCATGGCCATTTTAAAATCGCGTCCCTTGGATTAGGGTTATCCTATGGACATCCTTAAATTGGCCAAAGCCATAGGAGAGATCCTTCCACGGCCTGTCCGTTTCATGGAGGTTTGCGGCACCCACACCATGAACATCTTCCGTTTTGGACTGCGGAGCCTTTTTCCTCCCAACCTTACCCTCGTTTCAGGCCCCGGTTGCCCAGTCTGTGTGACTCCTCCGGAAGAGATCGACTATCTCGTGACAATCGCCCAATTACCAGGAGTCACTCTGGCCACTTTTGGAGACCTGTTGCGGGTTCCGGGTTCTCGCTCCTCGCTCAAAGAGGCCCGCGCCAAGGGAGCCCGAATCAGATTGGTCTATTCCCCTCTTGATGCCGTAGAGCTGGCGCGTGAAAGACCAAACGAAACCATAGTTTTCGCGGCCTTCGGTTTTGAAACCACCGCCCCAGCCGTGGCTGTAGCGGTGTTGGAAGCCAGAAGAGACGGCCTTTCCAACCTCCTCTTTGCGGTTAGCCATCGGACCATGCCCCAGGCCTTAAGGTCTCTCCTCTCCGGTGAGGCAGCCCTTGACGGCTTGCTTCTTCCAGGCCACGTCTCCACCATTACGGGAGCCAACTACTTCCGTTTCGTTTCCGAAGAATTCGGTCTGCCAGCGGTGATTGCGGGATTTGAGGCCCGTCACATCATGGCTGGTCTTTACATGCTGGCCAGACAGATCGCCCAAGGCAGAGCCGAACTAGAAATCGAATACCAGGAAGCTGTCACCTGGGAAGGAAACGTGATGGGGCAACAACTCATGCGAAAGGTCTTTGAACCCTGTGAGGCCAAATGGCGGGGATTGGGCCTCATCCCAGCCAGTGGTCTCCGGTTGAGAGAGGAGTTTGCTGATTTTGACGCTCGGAAACAACTGGAGGTGGAAGTACCTCCCGCGGAAGAGCCGAGAGGGTGTCTTTGCGGAGACATCCTGTGCGGACGCAAGAGCCCTGTGGACTGCCCTCTTTTCGGCCGGAGTTGCACGCCTGAAAACCCCAAAGGGCCTTGCATGGTCTCCATCGAGGGTACCTGTGCCGCCTGGTTCGCTTTTGCCGAAGACCGAACCCCCTGAAAAGAGTCCCCTACTTGCGGACAAATGTTTTACAACCGAAACCAAACTCCTTGGGCCAGGCCCCAAAGCGGGGTATCCTTGATAAGGACATGAAGTACCGGTTGGACTACGCCAGAGAACTGAACCCAGCCCAGCTTGAGGCTGTACGCCATCTCTTTGGCCCGATCCTGGTCATCGCCGGAGCAGGCTCTGGCAAGACCCGCACCCTGGTCTATCGCGTGGCCAGACTGGTAGAAGAAGGCGTCCCTCCGGAACGTATCCTCCTCCTCACCTTCACTCGCAAAGCTGCACGAGAGATGTTACGCCGAGCCGCCCTTCTCTTGAACGAATCGTGCGAACGCGTGGCCGGTGGCACTTTCCATTCTATGGCCCATCTTATGCTCCGCGAATACGCTCCCCTGCTTGGTTATTCCAGACAATTCACCAT
The DNA here is from genome assembly GCA_964630855.1 of uncultured Thermodesulfobacteriota bacterium. Classification (GTDB taxonomy): domain Bacteria; phylum Desulfobacterota; class Thermodesulfobacteria; order Thermodesulfobacteriales; family Thermodesulfatatoraceae; genus JAADCO01. The sequence goes on from CAZVXP010000016.1 coordinate 73,320, forward strand.
CCTGGATCGTGGAGACGCCGAAGACGCTATCAATCTGTTGCGCACCGGACTTGGTCTCTCTGAAAGGGGACGCCGCTTCCCCAAAAAGGAAACCGTCTCTTCCATCTTCAGCAAGGCCGTCAACAAGGGGCTTTCCATAGAAGAAGTGGTGACCGAAGAGTATCCCCATTTCATCGAAGACCTGGAAGACCTCCTGCGCTTGTTTACCCATTACGTGCGCTACAAACAGGAACATCATCTCATGGATTACGACGATCTTTTGGTCAACTGGCTCCGAATTCTCCGTGAATACCCGGAAGTGAGGCGAGCCATTTCTCAGCGCTTTGAGTTCATCATGGTTGATGAATATCAGGACACTAACGCCCTCCAGGCTGAAATTGTCCGTCTCATGGCCGAAGGACACGGGAACGTCATGGTGGTGGGAGACGATTCACAATCCATTTACGCCTTTCGAGGGGCCAACTTTCGAAATATCCTGCAATTCCCGCGGCTTTTTCCTGGCACGAAGATCATCAAACTTGAGGAAAACTATCGTTCCGTGCAACCGGTTCTCGATTTAGCCAATGCCGTAATCGAAAGGGCCAAGGAAAAATACACCAAATGTCTCTACACGCGTCGGGCCGGAGGACAACGTCCGATCCTTTACAAGGCTCGTGACGAAGCCGACCAGAGCCGTTTCGTGGCGGAAAGGATCCTTGAGCTGCGCGAGGAGGGGATACCCCTATCCGAAATGGCTATCCTCTTCCGCTCGGCTTATCATTCCTTCGACCTTGAGCTAGAGCTGGCCAAACGAAACTTACCTTTCACCAAACAGGGAGGGCTGAAACTCATTGAAACCGCCCACATCAAGGACGTGGTCGCCCATCTGAGGTTGCTCCTCAATCCTTACGACATGTTGGCCTGGAACCGGGTCCTCCTCCTGGTGGAGGGTATTGGCCCCAAAACTTCAAGGCGCATCATGGAAACCATCAAGACCGAAAACGATCCCTTCGAAGCCCTAGGACGATTTCCAGCCAAGGCGTCCTTTGTCACGGGGCTTGGCCGGCTCCACCAGCTCTTCAAACTCCTCCAAGAACCCCTCTCACCAGAGGAAAGGCTCTCTCTCCTCTACGAATACTACGAACCCATCCTGGAACGGGTCTACTATGACGACCATCCCAAACGAGCCAAGGATCTGGACCAACTCCTGGCCATCGCCCACAAGTACGAGAAGCTGGAGGACTTCTTGGCGGACCTAGCCCTTGAACCCCCGGAAGCCAGCGTAGCAGAAGTCGAAGCCCCTTCTTCGGACGAGGAAAAACTCACCCTCTCCACCGTACATTCCGCCAAAGGTCTTGAATGGCACAGTGTGTTCGTCATCTCGCTTGCCGAGGGAAGGTTCCCTTCAAGTTATGCCATGGCCAGAGAAGAAGACCTTGAAGAAGAAAGGCGGCTCTTTTACGTCGCCGTTACCAGGGCCAAAGAAAGGCTTTTCCTCACCTATCCCGCAACCTACTACGCCCCGGGAGAAGGGCGCATCTTCAGCAAGCCTTCACGCTTTGTAGAAGAAAACCGGAATTACTTAGAAAACTGGGAAGAAAAAAAAGACAGCTGGCAACCACAAAGCGTCGAAGAAACCGAAACTGCAACCGACGTCTTCTTGCCGGGAGAGCTCGTCTGGCATCCCAGGTTTGGAGAAGGCAAGGTAAAGGGCATGGTGGATACCGACAAGGTCATCGTCCGCTTTCAGGAGGCCGGTGAAAAGACCCTTCACCTCAAATTTGCCAGACTCGAAAGGATCTAGACCCACTTTTCGGGTTCGATGACTTCCTGTCCCCCCATGTAGGGTCTCAACACCTCTGGTATCACTACTGAGCCGTCCCTTTGTTGATAGTTCTCAAGAATGGCCATCAGGGTGCGCCCGACAGCCAGACCAGAACCATTTAGGGTGTGGACCAAACGGGGCTTTTTCCCTTCCTTAGGGCGAAAACGAATCCCAGCCCGGCGGGCCTGATAGTCCTCAAAATTGCTACAGGAAGAAATTTCTACGAAACGGTCCTGTCCCGGAGCCCAGACCTCAATGTCATAGGTCTTGGCAGCTGCAAAGCCCAGATCACCAGTACAAAGGACCACCACGCGATAGGGCAAGCCCAATTTTTGAAGGACTTCTTCGGCGTCTAGGGTAAGGCTTTCCAGTTCGTCGTAGGAAGTCTCAGGATGGACGAACTTGACTAGTTCTACCTTGTTGAACTGATGTTGACGAATGATGCCCTTTACATCACGCCCGTGCGCCCCAGCTTCAGCCCGAAAACAAGGGGTATAGGCCACGTAGTAAAGCGGCAGTACCTCCTCTGGAAGGATCTCATCCCGGTGAAGGTTGGTCACCGGGACCTCAGCCGTGGGAATGAGATAATAGTTCCAGTCCTCAAGCTTGAAGAGATCTTCCTTGAACTTGGGGAGCTGGCCGGTACCGATCATGGAGGCTTCATTTACGATGAACGGCGGAAAGACCTCTCGATAGCGGTGTTCTCTGGTGTGCAGATCCAGCATGAAGGAGATAAGGGCTCGTTCGAGTCTGGCCCCTGCCCCACGATAGACGACAAAACGGCTCCCCGTGATCTTGGCCGCCCGGGTGAAATCAAAGATGCCAAGCCTTTCGCCTATTTCCCAGTGGGGCTTTGGTGTAAAGCCAAAATTTGGGAGGTCTCCCCAACGTTTTATCACCTGATTGTCGCCTTCGTCTTCACCAGGAGGAACTGATTCGTGAGGCAAATTTGGGATCTCAAGGAGGAGGTTACGCAACCTGGTCTCCACCTCACGCAGCTCCGCTTCGAGCTCCTTCAGACGCTCCCCAAGGCGTTTTACCGCTTCCATCTGAGAAGCAGCCTCCTTGCCCTGCCTTTTGAGACGTCCGATTTCTTCGGAGGCTATCTTTCGTTCGTGTCGGAGACGTTCGACCTCGGTCAAGAGTTGCCTTCGACGGCGATCAAGGGCCAACACCTCATCCACCGGATATTCTCCACCTCGCAGGGCCAGCCGCTCCTTTACAAACTCCGGTTTCTCACGAATGAGACGCAGATCAAGCATCATCTCCCCCGCGTTCCCAAAATTTTTCACACTTTGCCTGCGGCCTCCGCGGAAGTCAAGACGGGCTCCAAGGACAAGACCTCTTTGATCTCCACTCCCAACCAAAGGTTCGCAGATCCACAACTTCAATATCAAACTTAGAATAGTATCGGTTAGCGGCTCTTTTCCACGATGTTAGAACTACATTTCGAAAACTGAAAGTCATATAAAACAAAACGAAACGTATAGATTATCTTCATTGTATTAAAAGTAGATGATGATTTCTCAAAATCAGGGAAAATAGTTTTAATCAAAACAAAGATCTAAAAGAAGCCTTTGTCGTGGCCCTGAGTCGGGCTAAATTTGAAAGACATGGAGAAAGGCGATTTCCAAGTGCCCCACAAATTTCCTTCCTGGGTACCCTGGTTGGCTTTTTTCATCGGGCTCACCGGAGCTATCTCCCTCCGGTTGATCTTGGTGGCCAAGGCTTACCGCCCGGAACTTATCACCGTTTTGTGGTACCTGGGGGTCTGCGGGAACATGGTATTTTTCAGCTTTCGTTTCTACGTAGCAGGTCGTCGGCGTCGAGTGATTGAAGAACTCGACCTTCTCGAAAAACTCGAAGCCCATCGTCAACTGAGCCCCCAAGACCTGGCGGCCCTTCATTATCTGGTTTCCAGTCTTAAAGTTTCTAAGGAACGCTGGAATTACATCATCATCTTCACCTGTTCCCTGGCCGCCATCGCCTGGGACTTATGGCTGAGGTGGAGGTCATGAGAGTGCGGGAAAACTACGAGAGATTGATGGAGGCCATTAGGAAGAGTTGCCATCGAGCCGGACGACGTCCGGAGGAAGTCCGCCTTCTGGGAGCTGCTAAGCGCCAGCCCGTGGAGAAGATCCGTGAGGCCTACGAGGCCGGACTCCGTCTCATCGGAGAGAACTACGTCCAGGAAGCTCAAAAAAAGCGAAAACTCCTGGAAGATTTGGATCTTACTTGGCATCTTATCGGTCCACTTCAAACCAACAAAGCTCGCCAGGCCGTTAAGATCTTCGATCTCGTTGAAACCGTCGATCGGCCGAGCATTGCCCAGGAACTGGCCAAAAGAGCCCAGAAGGAGGGACGCCTTCTGCCGGTCTTCATCGAAGTTAATGTGGGAGGTGAAGAGACCAAAGCCGGGGTGAGCCCGGAGGAACTCCCCGGCCTGGCAGAAACCATCATCGCCTTGCCAAACCTGGAGCTCAGGGGACTCATGACCATCCCGCCCTACCGAGAAGACCCGGAAGAGGTGCGCCCCTTTTTCGCCAAGATGCGCAACTTGCTGGAAGACCTGAAAAGGCGCTTTCCAGAAGCACCCCTTTCTGAACTCTCTATGGGAATGAGTCACGATTTCGAAATAGCCATCGAGGAAGGAGCCACCATCGTAAGGGTGGGAACGGCTCTTTTTGGTCCTAGGGAATAACGATCTTTCAGGAGGGTTAAAGATGGCCATTTATTACGAAATGAAAGTGGTCTGCGAAAAGGTGGGGCTCTCGCCCAAGACTTTGCGGGTCTGGATCGAAGAGGGTCTTCTTGAGCCACAACGCCAGGGACGCCGCTATCTCTTTGACGAAAACGACCTCCAGAGGCTTCTCCTCATCCGCCGTTTACGTGACGAACTCGGTGTCAATTTGGCTGGCATCGATATCATCCTTCAACTCCTGGATCGCATCCGTGACCTGCAGGAAGAAATAGAAAGGCTCAAGCACCTCCTGGGAGAAAGACCCGAAGGGCTTCCGCGTTAAAATTCTACCTTTCATCAGGACCTGACCGAAGAAGGGAAAAAGAGGTCGGGTCCGATCTTGTCTCAGAAAGTCGTTGAAGGAAGTCCTCTACAGATCCTGGCCTTGGCCCTTTTCTTGGGTCTTTTCTTGGCCTGGGAAAGAGCTCCTTTCCTCCTCTTCTTGGCCGGTCTTTTCTTTTGGCGTGCCCCAAAACGCAGGCTCGGTCTCCTGGTTCTGGGGCTGAGCTTTGCCTATGGCTCTCAAAGTTTTGAGTTTCGCAGCCCCTTTGCGGATCTTTCCTTTCCCCTTCGCACGGAGGCCGTGGTGAGACTCTTGAGCCCCACTCTCAAACGGGAGGGTTTCTCTTACGCCCTAGCGGAAATCGAGACCTTGGCCCAAAGGAGGGAGAAAACCCGGGTCCAGACCGAACTTTATTTTAAAGGCGGTCAGGAGTTTGGATCGGGCAGTCTCCTTTTGATAGAGGGTGTCTTCAAACCCCTCAAGGAGAGACTCAACCCCTTTTCCTATTCTTTTGTGCGGGTGAAACAAAGCCGGGGCCTCTTTTTCCGGGCCTATGTCAAAAGGGCAAAACTCCTGTCCCAAAGTCCGTCTTGGCTTGAGCGTCTGCGCAACAAACTATTCCGTTTCGCAGAGGGCCTCTCCCCTCAGGCCCAAGGGCTCTTTGAAGCGCTAATTCTCGGGAGTCGTTTCCACCTTCCGGCAGGACTTCAAGAAAAGTTTGAGACCCAAGGGACCTTCCACCTCCTAGCCATCTCGGGGATGCACCTCGGGCTCCTTCTGAGCTGGAGCTGGTTGATGGTAAAATTGTTTTTGAGACTTTGGCCCTCTCTTCTCCTTTTTCTACCGGAAAAACTTCTGGTTTTTCTGGTCTCAAGCCCGCTTCTGGTCTCCTATAGCCTGCTCTCTGGCCCCACTCCTTCGGCCCTCAGAGCCGTTGTCATGTTCGGCCTCTTTACGATGAACCTGATCTTATATCGAGAAGGACGTGGACTCGACCTTCTGGCCCTCACGGTGCTCTTGATCCTGTTGAAACAGCCAGCCACCGTGGGAAGCCTTTCCTTTAGACTTTCGGTGAGTGCCACAGCAGCTATCTTGATAGCGGCCCGCTTAAGAAAAAAGTTGCCCGGCACCTCCGGATGCTGGCGATATCCATTCAACGTCTTTTATTTCTCCCTGGCCGCCAGCCTGGCCACCGCCCCCTGGATTCTGAGCCTCAAGGGACAGATGCCCCTGCTCTGTCCATTTTACAATCTCTTAAGCGTACCCCTCTTTGGCTTATCAATCCTTCCATTGGAATTCCTGAGTGCCCTGTTGGCTTTGATCAAGTCTGCCTGGGGAGCCAGTGTGGCGGAGCTGGCTGCCCGAATGGTCTCTCTAATACCTCGAGGGCCTTCTCTCTTCTTGAATCCTCCTTATCCCCTGGGGGCCTTCTTTGTGGCTTTTCTTCCGGGTCTCTCTCTCCTTTTCTGGCCTAGCAGAAAGACTGCCTCTCTGGCCTTTGGTCTCTGCCTATTCCTTCACTTTTTCTTTTGGTCTTTTCCCAGGAGCTTTTTCATCCTTTTTGATGTAGGCCATGGAAACGCCGCTCTCCTCAAGACCAAAGAAGCGGCCTTCCTTTTTGACGCCGGACCAAAGTTTGGAAGCTATGACGCTGGCAAATTCGTTCTAGCTCCGGCTCTTCGAAAGTTGGGGGTGAAGAGACTGGAGAGCGTAATCATCTCCCATCCTCAGGCCGATCACCTTGGAGGCCTGGCTTATCTTAAGAGACACCTTTTCATCAAGGAGGTCATCTCGGGTTTTCAGCTTGGCCCTGGAAGCCTCTGGCTCCAACGTCCCACCTGGATGAGCCAGGGCGGAGTCCTCTTCTCTTTTTATCCGGGGCGCGGCGATCCCAACCAGGCTTCTCTGGTAAGCAGGGTCTGCTTTTCGGAGTTTTGTTTCCTTCTCCCCGGTGACATAGGTTTCAAGAGGGAAAGGACCCTGGTCAGGAGCCATCTTCCCTTAAAGGCCACGGTCTTAATCCTCCCTCATCATGGCTCGCGTACCGCGGGAAGTCTTCCTTTTCTGAAGGCCGTCTCCCCTTCGCTTGTGCTCTCTTCTTCGGGACGGACCTACCACCCCGCTCCCCAAACCCTGAGGCGCTTAAAAAGTCTGAACCTCCCCCACCTAGGGACCAAAGAAGAGGGCGCCATTTCTTTGATCTTGGGTCCTCGCATCTTTTTGTGTACGGAAAAAAGACGTCGGCAAGAAGCATGGCTCAAGCGGGCCCTGTGGCCTTACGTGGCTAGTGGGTGCGAGACATGGAAACCCTGATAGCCCTCTTCATCCTCTTCTTGGCCGCCTTCGTGCACGGGCTGGCAGGCTTTGCCTTCGCCCTTTTGGCAGTCCCCCTCCTCTCGTTCCTCTGGCCCTTGAAAGAGATTGTCCCCCTCATGGCCCTCCTGGGCTTCGTTTTAAACGGCCTCCTATTCTTCTCCCTAAGAAAACATTTCTATCCCAAACGAATCTTAACGCTCCTGCTCGGGGCTCTGTTCGGGGTACCAGCTGGAGCTGTCTTTCTTTCCAAGGCCCCGGAAGGGGAGCTGAAATTTATCTTGGGGATAACGCTCATCTCCTATGGTCTATGGGGAGTCATCAACCCCAGAGCACGCCCGGTGTTGTCGGACCTCTGGGGTCTTTTCTTTGGCTTTCTGGCTGGAGCCCTGGGAGCCGCCTTGAACACTCCCGGCCCCCCGGTGGTGATCTATGTCACCCTTAAAAACTGGCCCAAAGAAGAGGTCAAAAGTACCCTACAAGGCTACTTTCTCCTCCTGTTGATCCTTATCATCATCAGTCATTTCTTAGAGGGTCTCATCACTTGGTCCGTAGGAAAGCGTTTCTTTTGGTTTGCCCCCACCACGGTTCTGGGGCTATTTTTAGGACACCGACTCTATTTCCGATTGAGTTTAAAGCTTTACATGAGGCTACTTTATGCCATTCTCATCTTGGCAGGGATCCTTACCTTGACGGAGTAGAAATGGACAAGGACAGACGCCGTTTCCCACGGGTACCCCATGTCTTCCGCGTAGATTACCGAACCCCAGACGCCTTATTTAATGAATTTGCCGAAAACATAAGCGAGGGGGGTCTCTTCATCAAAACCTCCAGCCCCCTTGAAGTGGGTACCGAGATCATCATCGAGTTCCTCCTGCCGGTCCTCAAAGAACCTATCCGAGTGAAAGGACGCGTGGAATGGCACACCAACCTTCCGGGTGTCACCCGAACCCCTCCCGGCATGGGGGTCAGTTTCCAAGAGCTCTCCCCGGAAGACAAAGAAAAGATCAACCGGGTGGTCCGGGAACTTAGGAAGTTTTGAAGCGGGCGATTTACGTCCTCTTTCTCGGGAGCCTTCTCCATTATTTCCCCCAAATCGTCTTCAACGTCGTTGACTCAGCTTCCGGATACGTGCTATTGGAAGAAGATCTGAAAAGGTCCCTGGTGATGGATGAGAGAAAATCTTCGTTATCTCCTTGGTCTTTTGGGAGACTTTTTGAGTATAGGTTTGGCCGTCGGGGGGTCGGTCTTTGCGGGAATCATCACGGGTTGGCTCATTGACGAGAAGCTCTTCCACGGGCGCACCTCTCCTTATTTCACTATCATTTGTGCGGCCTTCGGGATTGCAGGTGGTATAAGGAATATCTTTGTCATGACCAAACGGCGGCTACGCAACAAAAGGGAGAACAAATGATCCGACTAGAGACCAGCAGCAAATTCCTCAAACGTTTCGAGACCGCCTGCTCTGGCTTGTTGGTCGGAGCAATGGTGATTTCCTATCTCCTCACTGCCCAATGGACCGTCGCTTTTAGCATCCTGATAGGAGGAATTCTCGCCCTCGTAAACTTCCGTTCCCTCCAGAAGGAGGCCCAGGCTGTTGCCCAGGCGGTAGCCAGCGGTGAGAGAAGCCCTGGTTGGGCACAGAGGACTTATCTTTTTAAGTACTATTTGCGTCTCCTAGCCACGGCAATCGTCCTTTATTTTGTGATAAAACTCCGAATTGTCCATCCTTTGCCACTTTTGGTTGGTATTTCCGTGGTTTTGGTCAATATCCTGCTTTGCTTTTTGCGGGAAATCGGGCGTAATTTCTGGCTAAAATTTAAGGAGGGTTAGAGGCATGGAACATCCTCTGTTTTTCCTCTGTTACTTGCTCCAGCTCTTTGGCATTCCATCTGGGCCTCATTACTATGAAGAAGCCAGTCACTATGGCATCATGGCCTACATTTTTGCCCCCCACATGGTGCACAGCTATTTTGTTTGTCTCCTCTTGATCATCCTGATCAAGATCGGTCTCACCAGACGGGACCTCATCCCCAAGGGAGGGCAAAACTTCTGGGAATTCACCGTGGAGTCTCTCTACAACTTCACCAAAGACAATGTCCCCCATGGTGAGCATGGCAAGATAAATCTTGTCCCTTATGTCTTCCCCCTCATCGTTATGTTCGCCCTCTACATTCTCTTTTCGAACTATTTGGGCCTTATACCTGGCTTTATGTGCCCCACGGCTAACATCAATGTCACCTTGGGGCTCACTTTGATCACCATTGTCTATTATCACTTCCTGGGGCTTCGTTTTCAGGGGTTGCGTTACTTTAAACAATTTCTGGGGCCTATTCCTTATCTCATTCCGCTCATTGCCCCGGCGGAAATCTTTGGTCACATCGGACGTATCATTTCTTTGTCCGTCCGACTCTTTGCCAACATGATGGCCAAGGAGCTTTTGATCGGCATTCTTCTCTTTTTGGCGGGTCCATTCCTGGCTCCGCTTCCGATCCTGGCTCTGGGCGTATTGGTGGCCTTTATCCAGATGCTCATTTTTATCACGCTGTCGCTGGCTTACTTTGCTGGCGCCGTGGAAGAAGAACATTAGTCGAGACGGGGTGCGGAGTGACCCTTTGCATCCCTTGAGACAAAAGTCAAAAAATTTCAAAGGAGGGGTTGCAGAATGAAGAAGGTCCTTAGTCTTGCAGTTCTTTTCGTACTCACTGGTGTAGCCATGGCTTTTGCCGCTGAGTCCACCCAGGCGGCTGTAGGTAACGGCTTCCTTGGTCTGGTGGTCCTTGGTGCCTGCCTGGGCGTGGGTGTGGCTGCTAGTGGCTGCGGCGTGGGCATGGGTCACTGCGTTCGCGGTGCCTGTGAAGGTATCGCCCGGAACCCTGAGCTCTCCGGTAAGCTGACCGTGACCATGATCTTGGGTCTGGCCTTTATCGAAGCTTTGACCCTCTATGCCCTGGTCTTGAGCTTCTATCTCGTTTTCGCCAAGCTGCCTTCCTACATGGCTCTCATCGGGGCTTAACCAGGAATTTTTCAGAGAAAAAGGGCCGTGGGGGCTATAACCTCCACGGCCTTTTCATTTTTTTTGTTAGAGAGTAAAAATTTTCTTGAACAATGGTGTTTCTCGTAGATAATATTTCTTTACCATGTCTGATTTCAAGATACCGGGAATAACGGTTTACCGCTTAGGGCTTTACGTCAGGGCGCTGGAGCGCTTCTTGCAGGAAGGTCGGGAGCTAATAAGCTCGGAGGAACTAGCGCGAGAGTGCGGTGTCAACTCGGCCCAGCTTCGGAAGGACCTCTCCTACTTCGGACAGTTTGGAGTAAGAGGGGTAGGATACTCTGTCCCCCAATTGTTGAAACACATCAGACGTATCCTGAGCACCGACCGGGAATGGCATATGATTCTGGCAGGCGTGGGGCATCTGGGTCAGGCGCTCCTCAATTACGAATTGCTTGCCAAAAGGGGTTTCAAATTCGTGGCAGCTTTTGACATAGACGAGAAGAAAATCGGACGCGTGGTAAACGACGTCTATGTTTATTCCTTCGAACAATTGCCCTACGTCTTGAAGGAACACCGAGTTGACATAGGGGTCATCACTACCCCTGCCAGCGCGGCCCAAGAAGTGGCTGACCGCTTCATCGAATTGGGCATTAGGGGTATCTTGAACTTTGCTCCGGTCCGTATCCAACACCCTTCCAACGTGGTGGTAGAACACTCTGACATCACCATCCTTTTTGATAAACTCGCCTTCTACGTCCATCGCCTGGACTAATCTCTTCAAACCGCTTAATTTGAGACGGAAAAAATGTCTCGTTTTGTAGACCGCGCCAAAATATACGTTAAGGCCGGAGATGGTGGAGCTGGCTGTGTGAGCTTCAGACGGGAGAAATATGTCCCCAAGGGAGGGCCAGACGGAGGCGATGGGGGTGACGGAGGAGACGTAATCTTGGTGGCCTCCAGTCAACTCCATACTCTTTACGACTTTCACCATCAGACTCATTTCCGGGCTGAAAACGGCCGCCCTGGAATGGGCAAAAAGATGAAAGGCCGTGATGGGCGAGATCTTATTCTTTACGTGCCGGTGGGCACGGTGGTACGGGACGCTGAAACAGGTGAAATCCTTTACGATTTTACACGCGATGGGGAACGTTTTGTCGTAGCTCGTGGAGGACGGGGAGGACGTGGTAACGCCCGCTTTGCCACTCCCACACGCCAGGCTCCCCGTTTTGCCGAACCCGGGGAACCCGGTGAAGAACGCTGGATCATCCTCGAGCTTAAACTTATCGCTGACGTGGGGCTGGTCGGACTGCCAAACGTAGGGAAGTCTACCCTCCTTTCGCGCATCACCGCGGCCCGTCCCAAGATCGCCGACTACCCCTTTACCACCCTTTCTCCCAACCTCGGGGTGGTCAAACTCTCAGAGGACCGCACCTTTGTGGTAGCCGATATTCCGGGACTCATCGAAGGGGCACACAAAGGTGTAGGGTTGGGACACGATTTCCTGCGCCATATCGAGCGCACGAGGGTCATCCTTCACGTCCTTGATGCTTCAAGACTGAAGGAGTGCCCAAAAGACTTCGAGCTTGTAAATCGGGAATTGGCCCATTATCATCCCAAACTCCTTGAAAAACCTACGGCTGTTGCCATCAACAAGATCGACTTGGTGCCTGAACGCGAGAGCCTGCAGGAACTCAAGTCCTATTTTGAAGAGAAGGGCTATCCCGTATATCTTGTCTCAGCGGTCACCGGCGAGGGGATCAAAGATCTCTTGGAAGGTCTCTGGAAACTTGTGGTGAGGGCCCGGCCCGGGGAACCCATAAAATGACGGATCGCAAATTCTGGCTCGAGAAGGTCAAAAGACTGGTGGTAAAAGTAGGTAGTGCGGTCCTCACCGCTGAGGACGGTCTTTCCCGCCCTGTTATAGCCAATTTGGCAGCCGAACTCTCCCGCTTCAAACGTCAGGGATACGACGTAATCCTGGTGTCCTCTGGGGCCATCGCTTGTGGTCGCAAGAAATTGGGAATCTCTCGACGAGATTTCAGTCTCAGCGAAAAACAAGCCCTGGCTGCCATAGGGCAGGCGGGGCTGATCGAGGCCTACGAAGAGGCCTTTGCCCAATACGAGCAACACGTGGCCCAGGTGCTGCTGACACGTCAGGACCTCGAAGACCGGAAACGTTATCTTCTAGCCCGAAACACCCTCCTCACCCTGTTGCGCTGGAGAGTGATACCGATCATCAACGAAAACGACACCGTAGCGGTGGAGGAGATCCAGTTTGGAGACAACGATCTCCTAGCAGCCCTTACCGTGGGTTTGGTTGGAGCAGACCTTTTGATCTGTCTTTCGGACATCGATGCCCTCTACGAACATGACCCTCGCGAGGTACCGGGAGCCCGGGCTATTCGTCGGGTGACCCGTATCGACGAACGCATCGAAGCCATGGCTGGGAAAAAACCGGGACGTTTTGGGCGAGGAGGTATGATCTCCAAGATCCGGGCCGCGAAGATTGTCACCTCTTTTGGGGTGCCCATGATCATCGCCCCAGGACGCGAACCCCTTATTCTTGAGCAAATTTTCTCTGGCGAGGAAGTTGGCACCTTTTTCTTCCCTGAAAAGAAGGGGCTTTCTTCACGTAAGTTCTGGCTGGCCTATCATCGAAGACCAGAAGGTGTCCTGGTCATAGATCCAGGGGCAGCAGCGGCTCTCAAAGCCCGCAAAAGCCTCTTGCCAGCGGGGATCAAAGAGGTGAGAGGGATTTTCGATCGCGGAGCCTGCGTGGAATGCATCACCGAAGATGGTCAACGGGTGGCTATAGGCCTTTCCAACTACACCTCCGAAGACCTCAAAAAGATCCTTGGATGTCACAGCCGTGAGATACCCAAACGGCTAGGATTTTCCGGACAGGACGAGGTCATCCATCGCGATAATCTTGTGCTCTTAGAGGAAGAAGCCGCTTAATTTTTGCAAACTCTCGGTAAAACCGCTAAGATTTCGGCGACATCACCGCCCTGGTTGGGGGCAGATAAACCCAACCCCCGCAAGGGTAAGCTTTTTCCTATGGCAGGACATTCACATTGGGCTCAGATCAAGCGTAAAAAGGCTGCTCAAGACGCCAAACGAGGCAAACTCTTCACTAAGCTCATCCGTGAGATCATGGTAGCCGCCCGTTTAGGTGGAGGGGATCCGAGCGCTAATCCGCGGCTGCGAGCCGCCATCCAGGCAGCCAAAGCTGCCAACATGCCCAAAGAGAACATCGAACGGGCCATTCGCAAAGGTACCGGCCAGGAACCCGGCACCGCGTGGGAAGAAGTAACCTACGAGGGTTACGGGCCGGGAGGCGTGGCGGTACTTATTAAGAGCGTCACCGATAACAAACGCCGTACGGTCTCGGAACTCCGTCATCTTTTCAGCAAGTGCGGTGGCAACCTGGCAGAGCCCGGGGCCGTAGCCTGGATCTTCGAACAGAAGGGTTTGATTGTAATCTCCCGTGACGGAGCCGATGAAGAAAAGCTTCTGGACCTAGCTATCGAGTCAGGGGCGGAAGACGTACGGGAGTACGAAAGTGAATTCGAGGTCATCACAGCCCCCCAGGACTTTGAAAACGTAAAGTCCGCCTTAGAACAGGCTGGGTTTAAAATTGAATCCGCTAAGGTGACCATGGTACCAAAGACCACCGTACGACTAGAAGACGAAAAGACTGTTCAGCAAATGTTACGTCTCATGGAGACCCTGGAGGACCACGACGACGTACAACAGGTCTACGCCAATTTTGATATCCCAGACGAGCTCATGGAACGGGTGAGCGCCAAGATGTGATGCGCGTACTTGGAATTGATCCAGGTTCTAAGGCCACGGGCTACGGTGTAATTGAGGGGCACCGGGCTCTGGCCTTTGGGGTTATTCGTCCTCGTGACAAGGATCTAGCAACGCGCCTGCTCCGGATATACCAGGGTCTCTCAGAACTCATAAAACGATACAGCCCCGAAGTGATAGCGCTGGAAGAAGTGTTACCGGAATCTTTCCCACACGCGGCCCTCAAGCTAGGACAAGCCCAAGGGGTGGCCTTACTGGTGGCAGCTCAGAACGAGCTACCCGTCTTCCTCTATCATCCCCTTGAGATCAAAAAGGCCTTTACGGGCTATGGTAACGCCTCTAAAGATCAGCTCTGTTTCGTTATCAAAAAGATCTTCCAGCTGGAGGAAGATCTCCCTCGCGACGCTTCAGACGCCCTCTCCGTCGCTCTTTATCATTTGCAAGTAGCCAAAATTCAGGCCAAACTGGGTTAAATGCTAGCCAAGGTCTCGGGTACCATTGAAAAAAAATTTCCAGGCCGCGTAATCCTTTCGATTGGTCCGCTGGCCTTTGAAATCCTCGTCCCCATCTCTCTTTATGAAGAACTCCCCGAAGAGGGACAGCGATGTAGCCTTTTTGTCACGGGTCGCTTGCGGGGCGAAGTCTTGGAACTTTACGGGTTTTCGGATTGGGAATCTCGAGAGCTTTTCAGTCGACTCCAAAACATCTCTCGGGTAGGACCACGCCTGGCGCTGAACATCCTCTCTGTTTTCAAACCCGAAGAACTGGCAGAAGTAGTGGCTCAGGCCGATTACCGCCGTTTGTCGCAGGTCCCGGGAATTGGCCCGCGACGGGCAGAAAGACTATGCGTAGAATTGCGCAATCGTCTGGGCCTCACTAACCAGACACCCTCCCCTTCTCCAATTTTTGGGGAGGCCCTTTCCTCTTTGCTCAACTTGGGTTTTTCTCAAAAAGAAGCGACGAAGGCCCTGAACCAGGTCTTTCGAGAAGACCTGGAACTTGCAGAACTAATTCGAGAAGCCCTTAAACGGCTCTCTTCCAGCTAAAAGATGGAAAGAGATCTGAGACCTAAAACTCTAAAGGACTACATTGGTCAAGAAGAAATCAAAAAAGTCCTCCAGGTCTACCTAGAAGCAGCGGCCACCCGCCAGGAGGCCCTGGACCACGTGCTTCTCACAGGCTATCCGGGACTGGGGAAAACCACCTTGGCCCACATCATCGCGGCGGAGCTAGGGACCCAGATCCACGTCACTTCTGGTGCCGTATTAGAGCGCCCCGGAGACCTGGCAGCCATCCTTACTAATCTGGCTGAAAGGGACGTACTTTTCATCGACGAGATCCACCGCTTACCCACGGCCGTGGAAGAAATCCTTTACCCGGCAATGGAAGATTTCAAACTCGATCTCGTAGTAGGCAAGGGCCCTGGGGCGAGGCTCCTTCGGCTTTCCTTGCCTCGTTTCACGCTGGTGGGTGCTACCACGCGCTCTGGTCTCCTCTCCGCCCCTTTGAGGGATCGTTTTGGCATCCATTTCAAACTCGATTTCTACAAAGAAGAAGAGCTGGCCCGAATCATTTTCCAGACCGCCCGGGTCCTAGAGATCTCCATAACAGAGGAAGGCGCCCTGGAAATCGCTCGCCGGGCTCGAGGAACCCCTCGTTTGGCCAATCGTCTCCTGCGGCGGGTACGAGACTTCGCTTTGGTGCACGGCTATGAGATCATCACAGGAGAAGGAGCCAGAGAAGCTCTCTCCCTCATGGATCTCGACGATCTGGGCCTGGGACCCTTTGATCGAAGGCTCATCAGCACCATCATGGAAAAGTTTAATGGCGGACCTGTAGGACTCGAAACCCTGGCCACCGCCCTTTGTGAAGACCCTCGCACCTTGGAAGACGTATACGAACCCTTTCTGATTCGCTGTGGTTTCTTGCGACGTACCCCCCGAGGACGAGTTCTTACGGAACGAGCCTACCAATACCTTGGGGTAAGGAGGAAGGATGCCCTCTTCTAGACTCACCATCCCAGAATTAAAGGCCAAAAAGGGGCGGGAGAAGATTTGCGCCCTTACGGCTTACGACGTGCTGTTCGCCCGTCTCCTGGATGAAGCGGGAATTGATCTCGTGCTGGTAGGGGACTCTGCCGCCATGATCGTCTTCGGTTACGAAGACACCCTGCCCATCACGATGGATGAGATGCTCCTGTTGGCCAGGGCAGTCTCTCGCGGGGTAAAAAGGGCCCTAGTGGTGGGAGACATGCCCTTTCTTTCCTACCAGGTAAGCGATGAAGAGGCCCTTCGCAATGCTGGCCGTTTCCTCAAAGAAGGCCGCTGTCAGGCGGTCAAGGTAGAAGGAGGAAGTGAAGTGGCCCCGCGGATCGCGAAGATGGTGGAAGCGGGCATTCCGGTCCTGGGGCATCTGGGACTCACCCCCCAGAAAGCCCACGCCCTGGGAGGGTTCAAGGTCCAGGGACGGGACTTGGAATCCGCACGCAAATTATTGGAAGACGCCCACGCCTTGGTAGAAGCCGGGGTTTTCGCCCTGGTACTGGAGTGTGTGCCTCAGGAACTGGCCGCAGAAATCACCCACCAGGTCCCTGTACCTACCATAGGTATTGGAGCTGGTCCGGAAACCGACGGTCAGATCCTGGTCCTTCACGACGTATTGGGCCTCTTTGAGGGTTTTCGTCCTAGGTTTGTCAAGTCTTACGCCCGACTAGCAGATGAAACCCGGCAGGCCATAAAGGAATATATACGAGAGGTACGAGAAGGGCGCTTCCCTCAAGAAGAACACGGTTTTCGCCTTTCAGAAGAGGTCAAAAGGGCTCTCAAACTCTGATTCATTCCTGAGCCTCGAGCAACCCCTCTTGAGGAGTGACCACCACTTTTTTGTGTTCGAGATCTATCTCGCGGATCACGTCTTCAACCATGGGAAGGTAAAAAGTCTTTCGATCCGGACGTCTTATCTCTAGGAGCTCGTAAGGGCCAACAGGCATGAGACCAACCACCTCTCCCAAAAACGAACCATCAGGGAGTTCCACCCTCAAACCGAGCAGCTCAAAGACGTAGTACTCATCTTCTGCCCGTGGAGGGAAATCGCTCTCCTCAGCAAAAAGTTCCTCTCCGTGCAGGGTTTCGGCTTCGGCCCGATCGGCTATTTCATGAAATTTAATAAGAAAACCCCCTCCAGGGGCCTCTCGAATGCTCTCTGGTGTCAAGACCTCAAAGACACCCCGTCCCCTGCGACGGTAAAAACGCGGAAGCTCGCGCAACAGATCGATGTTCTGAACAAGATAGGGGAGGACCTTCACCTCCCCTTTCATTCCGTGTGCCCGGGCCACCCTCCCTACCGGCCATTTCTTTCCGGAGACAGGGTGCCCGGCAGACATCATTCGATAATTTCGAGAACCGCCCGCTTGCGCAACTTAGTGGAGGCGGCACTCAAGATGGTCCGCATCGCTCGGGCTGTGCGCCCTTGCTTACCAATGACTTTGCCCAAATCTTCCTTGGCTACCTTGAGCTCGATTACCGAGGTCTGCTCGCCCTCAATTTCGTTGACCTGGACGGCATCCGGATTGTCCACCAAGGCCTTCGCGATCTGCTCGATAAGCTCCTTCAGCTTACCCATGCCTAACCTCCTCTAGAACTTTCCGCCTTATGAATATAGGCATCCTCCCTAGGCTGCGGTAGAGGCCCCGGCGGAATTTTTGAGGAGCCCGCTCCGCTTAAGGAGGGCCCTTACCGTCTCCGTAGGTTTAGCCCCACGATCCAGCCACTTCTTAACCTTCTCCGGGTCCACCTTGAACTCATAAGGCTCTTTCAGGGGATCGTAATATCCCAAAATCTCGATGAAGCGCCCGTCACGCGGTGAAGAGGCCTCTGCCACCACTACACGATAGAAGGGACGATTACGACGCCCGCGACGCATAAGTCGGATCCTGATGGCCACTCCATTCACCTCCTTTTGTAAATTTGGCCTTATTTACATCCCAAAGAAGCTTCGAGCAAGGGCCTGAATCCCTCCTCGTTTCTTCATCCGCTTAAAAAGTCGGCGCATCTCTTCGTAACTCTTAAGGAGTCGATTGACATCTTGCACGCTGGTACCGCTTCCTCGGGCGATGCGTCGCTTCCTGCTGGCGTTGATGATCTTCGGATTACGACGCTCCTGAGGTGTCATGGAATTAATGATAGCTTCCATACGGACCAGCTCTTTTTCATCAAAAGGAAGATCCTTGAGTTTGCTGCCAAGCCCTGGAATAAGCTTTAAAACCTGCTCCAAAGAGCCCAGGCGCTTCATCTGACGGATCTGATCACGCAGATCCTCCAAGGTAAAGGCCTCTCGTTTGAGCTTTTCCTGGAGTTCACGGGCCTTTTTGAGATCAAAGGCCTCCTGAGCCTTCTCAATCAGAGAGAGGACATCTCCCATGCCTAGGATACGGGAGGCCATCCGATCTGGATGAAAGACCTCGAGGGCCTCGAGCTTCTCCCCGGTGCCCAAAAACTTGATGGGGCATCCTGTAACCGCCCGAATAGAGAGAGCTGCTCCTCCTCGGGCGTCACCTTCCACCTTGGTGAGCACCACCCCGGTTAGCCCCACCCTTTCATGGAAGGTCTTGGCAATGTTGACGGCGTCTTGACCGGTCATGGCGTCCGCCACCAGGAGGACCTCCCGGGGTGAGACCGCCTTTTTGATCTCCTCCACTTCGGCCATCATTTCGTCGTCCACATGGAGACGGCCCGCGGTATCTATGATGGCCACGTCGTACCCCTTGGCCTTGGCTTCGGCCAGAGCCGTCTTGACAATGTCAACGGGTCTTTCGCCAGGCTTGGTCGCGTAACAGGGAACGTCTATTTGACGGGCCAGGGTCTTCAACTGTTCGATGGCCGCCGGACGATAGACATCAGCTGGCACAAGAAAGGGTCTTTTACCCTTTTTTTTGAGGAAACGGGCCAACTTGGCCGCGGTAGTCGTCTTACCGGAACCTTGCAAACCAACCAGAAGGATGGATACCGGACGGGGCCCCGCAAGATCAAGCGGAACCGCTCGATCACCCAGGGTGTGAATGAGTTCCTCGTGAACAATTTTGATGAGCTGCTGGGCCGGGGTAAGGCTCTCCATGACCTCGGCCCCTAAGGCCCTTTCCTTAACGCGATTAATGAAGTCTTTAACCACCCTGAAATTGACGTCGGCTTCCAACAGGGCCAGGCGTACTTCGCGCAGACCTTTCTCTACGTCGGAGGGGGTGAGCTTGCCCCGCCCGCGCAGGCGCTTGAAGGTACTTTCAAGGCGATCGCTCAGATTTTCGAACACAAGAGACCCTCTTTGTGAATTAAGGCTAATTTACAGCGAAAAGGGCCTAAGAGCAATGAGGTTTTGGGATCTCCCGCCCGCGGCCATACTTGTGAGGAGCTGATTCGTAAATCGGTAACACCTGGGGCAAGAGCTCTTCCAGATGCTTGATACGGGCCTCGTCTGGAGGATGAGTGGAAAGAAAGGCCGGAGGTCGCGGACGCCCCTTGCTCACCTCCAGCATCCTCTTCCAGAAGGCGATGGCTTCCCGCGGATCATAACCCGCTTTGGCCATAAGGTAGAGACCGATGGTATCGGCTTCGAACTCCTGTTTGCGACTGTAAGGTAAAATGAGACCTACCGTGGCTCCAAGACCATAGGCCGTGAGGAAAATGCGCTTGGTAGTCTGGTTTTTAAGATCGAGCATTTCTGCCAGAAGTACTTCTCCAAAGGCAGCCATCAACCCCAAACTCATTCGTTCAGCCCCGTGCCTGGCAATGGCGTGTCCGATTTCATGACCCAATACCGTGGCCAGACCGGCCTCGTTTTTTACCAGAGGCAGGATACCAGTGTAGACGAAGACCTTTCCGCCCGGCAGACAAAAGGCGTTGATGGTCTTGGGGTCGTCGATGACCTTAAATTCCCAGTCGTAGTGTTTGCCTGTAGCTTTGGCGATTCGTCTGCCCACCTGCTCGACCATCCCGTCTACTACTGGATCACGACAAAGCTTCACTTCTTTCAGGATCTCTTCGTAGGCCTGAAGGCCCAGACGCATTTCGGTCTGAGGGTCGATAAGGATGAGCTGACGGCGCCCGGTCACCGGAGCGGTAGCACAGGACGCTATCAAGAAAAGTGTCAGCCACAGGATTAATCGCCTATACGTGGCGCAACAGAACCTCCGCCGAAAGCCTTTGGGCCAAAAAGTCTCGCAGGACATGGAGTTCCTCCGGTCCGTAGACCCCAAGGTCCATTTCAGGTTGTAAGCGTTCGTATTCGTTCATAAAACGCTGCAGAGCCACCCGTGGTACCCCTTGGAGAAAGGGAATCATCTCCTCCAGTTCTTTCTGAGTAACCAGGGCTGGCACTGCGGTGATCCGTACTTCAAAGGCATGGGCCTGATCACGCAGATAAGACAGGGTCTCTGCTACCGGTTCGAATCGTCCGGAGAGCTCACCGTAACGAGCGGGACTGGTCTTGAAATCAAGGGCCACATAATCCAGGAGACCAGCCTCTACCAACTCGCGCACCACCTCCGGGGCCGAACCATTGGTGTCGAGCTTGATGGCCAGGCTGGTTTCCGCCCGGATCATGGCCAGAAGATGATGCAAACGGCGTGGATGAAGGGTGGGTTCCCCACCTGTGATCACCACCCCAGAAATAAAACCCTCCCTGCGGAGGAGTTCGTCCAAAAGCTCCTCTTCCTCCAGGGAGGGAAGATTCTTCAGCCTTTCGGGAACAACCAGATCCACGTTGTAGCAGAAGGGACAACGGAAATTACATCCCCCAAAGAAGATCACCGCCGCCAGGTGTCCCGGGAAATCCACCAAACTCGTACCCCGAAAACCCTTGATCATATCTCCTATTTGCTACAACCACAGACCCCGAGCTTTGTCACCGGAATGTGCTTGCGTTCAGCAAACTCTTGCTGTTTGCCCTTGTTCCAGTTCTGGACCGGACGAAAATATCCCACCACCCGGGAGTAGACCTCCACGGGCATGGCCTTGATCCTCACCTTGGGCAATTCGTTCTTCATCTCTTCCCTCCTTAAGAGAATTATGAAATGGGCCGGTAGGCCTTGTCCGAAAGGAGTGCCAGCTCCATCTCTGGCAATTCAAATTCCCGCCCGAAGCGTTCCAGGTCTTCGTCACTGTGGGGATACGGACAAACCACATGCTTGCCTGGCAAATAACCGTGAACCGGACAGACGGAAAAGGTCGGTGTAATGGAAAAATAAGGGAGTCGAAAACGGTGGACAATGGCTCGTACCAGGTTCTTGACCATGGTCGTGTCCGGGATCTCCTCTCCGATAAAGAGATGGACCACCGTACCCCCGGTAAAAAGGGTCTGGAGATCGTCCTGATGGGAGAGAATCTCAAACACATCGTCACTGTAGTTCACCGGGAGATGAACGGAGTTGGTATAGTATGGAACTTCTTCTGTTCCAGCAGTTTTGATGCCAGAGAAACGGCGGCGATCAAGCCGAGCCAGACGATAACTTGCGCCTTCCGCCGGAGTGGCCTCCAGGTTGTAGAGGTTAGCCGTCTCTTCTTGGAACTGGGAGATCTTCTCTCTCATAAAGAATAGGACCTTTTTGGCCCACTCTTTGCCCGCCGAAGTGTAAATGGGTTCTCCCAAGAAGTTGAGACAGGCCTCGTTCATGCCCAGTATCCCGATAGTGGAAAAGTGGTTGGTCCAATAGGATCCGGTCCGTTCCTTGACAGCCGAGAGATAGACCCGCGAATAAGGGTAAAGACCTCGCTCTGTAAAGTCCTCGATGACCTTGCGCTTGATCTCCAGAGAAACCTTGGCCATCTCCATGAGGTGAGAGAGTCGATCGAAGAAATCCTCTTCACAGGTGGCCAAGTAGGCAATTCGCGGGAGGTTGATGGTCACCACGCCGATGGAACCCGTGAGAGGGGCTGATCCAAACAGCCCTCCCAGACGCTTGCGAAGCTCCCGGTTATCGAGGCGCAAGCGGCAACACATGGAGCGCGCATCGTCTGGGTCCATATCAGAGTTGACAAAGTTGGCAAAGTAAGGAATGCCGTATTTGCGCGTCATCTCCCAGAGAGGCTCCAGGTTTTCGTTCTCCCAATCAAAGTCCCGGGTAATGTTGTAAGTGGGTATGGGAAAAGTAAAAATACGTCCCTTAGCGTCTCCGGCCATCATGAGCTCGCAAAAAGCCCGGTTGATGAGGTCCATCTCTCTCTGAAATTCGCCATAGGTTTCCTCTTGCAAACGCCCCCCTATCACTACCGCCTTTTCCCTGAAACTCTCCGGTACTTTCAGATCCATAGTGAGATTGGTAAATGGCGTCTGGAAACCGACACGGGTGGGCACGTTGACATTAAAGAGAAATTCCTGCAGCCCCTGTTTTACCTCTTCATAGGAGAGCCGGTCATAGCGCACGAACGGAGCAAGTAGGGTATCGAAGTTAGAGAAGGCCTGGGCCCCGGCAGCTTCCCCTTGGAGGGTATAGAAAAAATTGACAATCTGACCGAGAGCCGAACGAAAGTGTTTGGCCGGGGTGGATTCCACCTTTCCTGGGACCCCTCCAAAACCTCGGAGCAAAAGATCATAAAGATCCCAGCCCACGCAATAGGGCCCCAAGACACCTAGGTCGTGGATGTGAAAGTCTCCTTCCCGATGGGCCTCCCCCACGCTGGGCGGATAGAGTTTGGTCAGCCAGTAGCGGGCAACTACCGAAGAGGAAATGTGAAAGTTGAGCCCTTGGAGGGAGTAATTCATGTTGGAGTTTTCCTGAACGCGCCAGTCCTCTCGCGTAAGATAGTCCTCGATGAGATTGACTCCATCGACAATGGCCTTACCTATCTCGCGGGCCTGTTTGCGCTTTTCTCGATAGAGGATGTACGCCTTGGCTACCTCTGCCAACCCGCGCGCAATGAGGGTATCCTCGATGATATCTTGGATCTGTTCTACGTGAGGGACATTTCCAAACTTGAAGAAGGTCCGATAAAGCTTAAGGGCCACTTCGTTAGCTACGTCTTCAGCTATCTGCCGATCCTCTTGCCCCACGGCTTTTACGGCCTTGTAGACCGCATTTATGATCCTCCGCCGATCAAAGGGCACAAAACTCCCGTCTCGCTTCCTTACCAAGGGTTCCATTCTCTAAACCTCCCGGCGGGTTTCAAGTGCTTACAGGATAAACCACCTTATAATGGATGTCAACGAGAAATTATCCACAATATATTGTGGTCTTAGGGAACGTCTCCTGGTGCCCCCGAGACGGGAATATAATACAAATCGATTTTTGGTGTTACCAAATATTACATTTTTGATTAGCGTATTATAAACTTGTCTTTCCTTACAGTTTTCCTTAATTAAGAAATATGCAGATTTGCTTTCAAGAAGTCTTAACGAAACTTGAGAAAGCATTGTGCTCTTTTGAGCTTGACGGTTTCAAACATCCTCGTTTTGGTGACCTTTCTTCGCCAGAGGCCGTAATCATTGAGACTTCTGATAAAGCTCTCCAGGAAGACAAAGGAACCATCTTCCATGTCACGGTCACTGGTCGATGTAACGCCCGGTGCAAGGGCTGCATCAATGTTTCCCTCACCTGCCAAGGGCGTGCTGAAACTTTGGAGCTTTTCGAAGCCGACCCCGTACGGGAGAGCCGAGCCATCAGTGTGTTGGCCCAAAAGGCTCCCAGACCCATCACCGTGGCCTTTTACGGTGGTGAACCTTTCCTGGCTCCTGAAAAAATGGACCTCATGCGCCGTCTCCTTCGCAAATCTTTGGGGCCAGACGTTCGCTTTATGGTCTACACCAACGGAATGCTCCTTGATCAAGCCATAGCACGCCATCCAGACCTGATCCAAGATTTATGGTTGGTCTCCTTCTCCATAGACGGACAGAAAGAGCAGCACGAAACCATAAGGCGAGGGACCTGTCTTGATCGCATCCATCGAAACCTTCGTCTTCTAAAAGACTTTGCCCCTCACGTTCGGGTACTCGTTTGGTCCACCTTAAGAGAGGAGCAATCTCTCAAGGACTGTTTGACCGAATTTCTCAATCTCTACGATCAAGGCCTGGCCGATTACTTCTTTTATCACTTCGCCGAAACGCAGGAACCGTTCGAAAATTTTAAAGACTATGTCCTCCGATACGAAGCCGAATTCAGTGATCTCCTCCAGGTCTTTTCAGAAAGACTCAAAGAAGGTGAGCTCTTGCCCTTGGTCCACCTCCTCGAACTCCTGGCCTTCATGTTGACGGGTCATCGGCGCGGTCATACCGCTTGCGGGGCTGAATTGGCCAGCAACTTTGATCTGGTAGGAGGACGCGTCCTCGCCTGTGCGGATCTACCTCTTGAGTTCGCCTTGGGTGAGATCACTCCCGAAGGAGAAGTTCTCCTTCGCCTTCAAGATCTTTCTTTTCTGGCGGCCTATCGGGATCCTTTAGGGTGCCATCGCTGCGGGATCGAACCTTATTGTGGGGGACGCTGTCCAGTACAGGCCCTTACCGGCTCTCCCGAACGCACCCGGCAGTATTGTCAACTCCTGAGACTTCATGTGGGATTGGTCCAGGAACGCCTTACGCTCTTCAAAAAGTTATTTGAGCGTTTTTCGTTCTCTGCCCAGGAGCTCTACCAAAAAGCCGGATTTCTAGCACGTTATACAGACGTCATCCCGTAAAACGCTTTTTTATCTTTCAGGCCCTATTTTTCGAATATGAATCCATGAAAGTTTGTGCTATCTTTAAGATGATGCCTCTCGTCAGCTGTGAATGTGAAACTGGAGTCTGTGAATGTGCCCTTGATCCTTTCCGGGAGACGCGGGAAAAGATCGCCCGCTTCCTGGTGGAAAAAAAGGGGTATCGGCCAGAAGAGATTCGTCAGCTCGTCCCCCTAGTGGTGGAAATCCCTGGCAAACGCCTCTATACCAAGGCCGATCTGGTAGTCGAAATAGATGGTCATCCAGCCCTGTGTCTTCGCTTGAATGAAGGCTCGGTGGTAAGTCGTGAGAGGGGAACCATCGCTGCGGCCAGATTGCTCTCTCCCGAGAATCCACCTCCCATTTGTGTCCAGGGAAATGGTGAAGAATTCTCTGTCCTGGACACCAAGACCAAGAAGACTTTGGGACACCGCTTGGAAGACCTACCTTCACGGGAAGAAATGCTCAAGATTTTAAAACAGAATCGGCCCCGGCCCCTCTCACCCAAACAAATCGAAGCTGAAAGAAAAATCCTCTTTTTCTACGACGGCGTGGGGTGACCAAGCAACGTACAGGTAGAGGATCTACCATCGTCAAAAGATGGCTGCGTATCCTAGAGAGCCGAGTTATCTGGAACTCCATCGCCGCGGGAAACTCAAAGAACGTGTGGCCCTCCTAAAAGAACGATTGGTTTCCTGTGACCTCTGCCCTCATGAATGCGGAGTGAACCGCCTGAGGGGAGAAAAGGGGTTTTGTCGCGTACTGGACCAGCCCGTGGTCTCGAGTTACGGCCCCCACTTTGGAGAAGAACAGCCTCTGGTGGGTTACGGAGGCTCTGGTACCATCTTCTTCACCTTTTGCAATATGGCCTGCGTCTATTGTCAGAACTGGGAAATCAGTCATCTTGGGGAAGGGGACCCGGTCTCCGTAGAGGAACTGGCTCGCATGATGCTAGCCCTCCAGGCCCGGGGATGTCACAACCTCAACTTTGTCACCCCCACGCATCAGATAGCCTTTATCGTAGAGGCTTTGAGCCTTGCCGTGGAAAAGGGCCTTTGTCTACCTCTGGTTTACAATTGCGGAGGATACGAAAAGGTGGAAACCCTCAAACTTCTAGAAGGCATCATTGACATCTACATGCCGGATTTTAAGTATTGGGATGAGAAAATCGGCCTGAAACTCTCGAAGGTTCCCCGCTATCCTCAGGTGGCACGGGCTGCCATCAAAGAGATGCATCGTCAGGTAGGAGATCTCGTCCTAGACGAAGAGTTCATTGCAAGACGTGGGCTTCTGATCCGGCATCTCGTCTTGCCTGGGGGGTTGGCTGGCACCAGGGAGATCTTACGTTGGATAGCGGAGGAGATCTCTCCCCACACCTACGTAAACGTTATGGACCAATATTATCCCTGTGGTGAGGCCTGGAAATATCCCCCTCTTGACCGACGTCTCACAAAGGAGGAATATGAAGAAGCCTTGAAATGGGCCCGAGAAGCGGGTCTCACCCGGCTTGACCAGCGTGCCGCTCGTAAACTCCTCTGGCTCACATTTTAAAGATGGCCATTTTTGCCATTGGAGATATCCACGGTTGTCTGAAACCGCTTGAGAGGCTCCTTGAGAAATTACCTTTGAACTGGGAGGAAGACTATCTCGTTTTCTTGGGAGACTATCTGGATCGGGGACCAGACCCCCGACTTACCCTGGAGACCATCATGATGCTCAAAGAGATCCACGGTGAAAGGGTGGTTACCCTCCTGGGAAACCACGAGTGGATGTTTTTACGTTATCTTCATGGCTTGGATGAAGACTTCTATCTATTCAACGGAGGCGACGTGACTCTAGCCCAGTTCAGCCTTGGAGGCAGACTTGAGGTGCCCCCAGAGGTGGTCTCTTTCCTGCGCGGCCTGCCTTACTTCTGGGAGACTGAAGACTACATCTTTGTTCATGCCGGACTACGACCAGGCCGTCCTCTAAGAGAACAGAGACCAGAAGACTTGCTTTTTATCCGTGGGGAATTCATTTTCTCAGATTACGACTGGGGAAAGAGAGTTATTTTCGGGCATACCCCATTTTCCACTCCTTTTGTAGCCCCCAACAAAATTGGCATTGATACGGGTTGTGTCTATGGTGGGAAATTGACCGCGGTCAAGCTCCCTGAAGTGGAATTCTATTTCGAATTTTGCGGGAGGTGAAAAAGTGCCTTACGACGACGAACGAGAGCGTCCTTCCTGGCGCGAAATCGACAAAAGACGAGACCGTAGTCCACACACCAGACGACGAGACCGTAGCGAAAGTGAAATAGAACGGGCCCTGAAATCCAAGTGGCTCAAAGAGCGCTATCTCAAAGAGGTCGAAAAGCTCTTTGCCGGCAAAAAAGGAAGCAAGGAACACGACAAGGCCCTCGAAAAAATTCATAAGTCTTATGGCACTAGCCGATTTCACAAAGCTGTTCGAGATTACGTTAAGGAATACGGTTTCCCAGAAGACTGGGGCACCCTCATCCTTCTGCTTGATCATAAGGACCGGGGGATCGTATGCCAGGCCTTAAAAGCATTGAAAGAGCTCTATCCAGAGAAAGGGCTGGTGGAACAACAGGGTTTCGTGAGCAAGGTACGAATCCTTTCCATGACAGCTAAAGAAGATGAAGTACGTGACACCGCCCTCATGGTACTCGAAGAGATAGGAGCCTGAATGGACCTCCATCTCCTGGTGGATGAATATCTCTCCACTTTAGCGGTGGAACGCGGTTACTCGGAACAGACCGTTTCTTCTTATGCGGCTGATCTTTCCGACTTTTTGGACTTTCTGGAAGATCAAGGGCTCAAATCACCTGCTGAAATCAAAGCTCCCCACTTGCTCCTTTACCTTTCCTCCCTGAGGAAGAGGGGTCTGGCTGAAGAGACCATAGCCCGCCGGCTCTCTTCCCTCAGGGGTTTCTTCAAATTTCTGGTCCTAGAACACGGACTGGCGGAAAATCCCCTGCTCCTCGTCGAAGGTCCCAAGCCCGGACGCAAATTACCGGTGGTGCTTTCGGTGGAAGAAGTCAAACGTCTCCTTGAAGCCCCGGAGGGAAAGAACGCCATCGGTTTACGGGATCAGACTATGCTCGAACTGGTCTACTCCTCCGGATTGAGGGTCTCGGAGCTGGTGGGACTTCGTCTCTTTGACCTCAACCTGGAAGTAGGTTTTGTACGGGTCAAAGGCAAAGGTGGCAAGGAAAGACTGGTCCCCATGGGAGAGATGGCCCGAGACAGACTCAGAAAGTATCTCCTCTATGGGCGTCCGAAACTCTTGCGCCCTGGCACTGATGTCCCCGAGGTCTTTCTCAATCGGCGAGGGAAACCCCTTACCCGACAACGCTTTTGGCAGATATTGAAGAAATACGCCCTGAAAGCAGGGCTTGATCCGGAACGTATCTCTCCCCACGTCTTGAGACACTCCTTTGCCACGCATCTGCTCGAAGGTGGTGCTGACCTGCGTACTGTCCAAGCTTTGCTTGGCCACGCCTCCCTGGCTACCACTCAGATCTACACCCATGTACAAGCCGAAACCTTGCGTCGCATTCATGCCCGTTACCACCCCAGAGGTTGAGATGCGACTGGGAGAGTTGTGCGAGAAAGCCCTGCGTTCCATCCCGGCTGAAGCGGATCTGGCTGAAGTTAAAGACCTTTTCGAGCGTCTCGGTGGCGAATATCTCCTGGTAATGGAAGGTCAAAGACCCCTTGGACTCCTCTCACGCCACGTGGCCCTCAAGGCCAGAAGATTCTCCCTGCCCCTTCGGGCCGGGGATCTCGCCAATCCGGATCTGCCTATCGTCGACGCTGAAGAAGAGGCCCTTCCTGAAAAACTGGGGCTTCTACTTCGAAACCCCTTTCAAAGGGCTCTGATCCTCAAAGATGAAAGACCCTTGGGACTTCTCTCCCCCAAAAGTCTCCTTTTTTCAGGACTGGCCCTCCCTCGCCATTCTTCTTTCAAGAAAGCGCTACCTCGAAGGCTCAAATCCCTCCTGGCTTGGTTCTATGGAGTTTCAGAAGAGCTCGGAGTTGAGATCTATCTTGTGGGGGGAGCGGTTAGAGACCTCCTCTTGGATCGCTCGCCCCTTGATCTCGATATCGTGGTCTTCGGTAAACTGGAAACCCTGGGAAGGCGTTTAGAAAAGCTGGGGGCTCAGAGGTGCAAACGCTCCCTTTTTGAGACGCTCAAATTTCGACTGGAAGAATTCGAGATAGACCTGGCTCGAGCCCGCTGGGAGGAATATGAGTCCCCTGCAGCCTTGCCAAAGGTGGTCTCCGGGGATCTCTTGGAAGATCTCCTCCGACGTGATTTCACCGTCAACGCCTTGGCCTTGGCCCTTTCAAGACCTCATTTTGGACGTCTTGTCGACTTCCTAGGTGGCCTCCAAGACCTCTCCAGCAGACGGCTAAAGGTACACCACACCCTGAGTTTTGTTGATGATCCTACCCGAATCTTTCGAGCGGCTCGTTATGCCACCCGATTTGGCTGGGATTTGAGCCCCGGGACCCGGAAAGCCCTTCACCTGGCCTTGAACTTAAAGGTACTCCCTCTGCTTTCTCCAGCCCGGATGCGCAACGAGTGGCTGCGTATCCTAGAAGAAAGAGACCCGGCAGGCGTCATCAACTGGCTCAAGCGCCAAGGGATTTTGTCCCTGCTGTTTTCAAGACCAACCAGCATGGAACAGCTCAAACGTTTCTTTGTCTTAGCACGTCATTTGAGAAAAGAGGATCAGCTCGAAGCCTTGGCCCTCCTCTTAGCCCGGGAGGGAGAGTCCTCTTTTTTCGGGATCCCTGGACAGCGCTTCTTCTCTCTGAACAGGGCCCGAGAAGAACTCAACAGTCGGCGAGAGTTCCTGCGAGGTAAGAGTAAGCTGAGTGAAAAGGTCTTTTTTCTGGAACGCCTTCCCGCTCCGGTACTGGTCGCAGAAGGGGCCCGGGATGAAACGCTCTTTCCCTTTTTTGTAAGATTTTTTCGTGAGTACCGCTCGACCAAACCCCTGCTGTCCGGAAAAAAACTTTGCCAAGCCGGCGTACCCCCTGGGCCAAAGCTTGGAGAGATGTTAAAAAGACTGCGCGCTGCCAGACTCGACGGCTTGGTGCAAAACGAAACCGAAGAATGGACCTTCTTGCAAAAGGAGTATCCTGATGTCTTTTCTACCTGATCTTCACATCCTGATTGTCATGGCGGTCCCCCTCTTGGCCGCCGTCACCGTACACGAAGTGGCTCATGGCCTGGTGGCCTATCATCTGGGAGATCCCACCGCCAAAATGGCTGGTCGCCTCTCTTTAAACCCCATCAAACACCTCGATTTTTTTGGAACCCTGGCCTTTATCCTTACCCAGGCCATTGGCTGGGCCAAACCCGTACCTGTTGACCCACGCCATTTTCGTCATCCAAGACGTGACATGATGTGGGTGGCTCTCGCCGGCCCCCTGGCCAATTTCTTTCTGGCTGCCCTGTGTGGGCTGCTCCTCAAGTTCCTGCCTTATCTAATTTGGCCCTTTTCTCTGTTGGGGAAGGAGGCCACGGTATTCTTCGGTCGGCCCATTGCGTTGATGCTAGCCCTAGGAGTGCAATTAAACATCGGTCTAGCGGTCTTCAATCTCATTCCCATTCCTCCGCTCGATGGCAGTCGCATCTTGACTGGTCTCTTACCCCGTCCCCTGGCCTTCAAATACGCCCGACTTGAGCCCTATGGTTTCCTCATCCTGCTCCTTCTCATCTTTACAGGGGCTATCCAAAAAATTATACTCCCGGCGATCCTTTATCTGAGTCAGATCTTTCGGGGAGGCATCTGGCTGTGAGCGAAAAACGAGTCCTTAGCGGTATGAGGCCCACCGGTCCCTTACATTTGGGTCACCTCCACGGCGTGCTCCAGAATTGGCTGCGCCTGCAGGAGGAGTACCGGTGTTTTTATTTCGTAGCCGACTGGCACGCCCTTACCACCGAATACGAAAATCCCAAGAAGATCCCTTCCTTTTCTAAGGAGCTCCTCCTGGAATGGCTCACCGTAGGACTTGATCCAGAAAAGTGCGTCCTATTTGTCCAATCAGCCATCAAGGAACACGCTGAACTCAATCTCCTCTTTGCCATGATAACGCCTGTTTCCTGGCTGGAACGAAACCCCACTTACAAGGACATGATCCGCGAGCTCAAACAGAAGGACCTGGCCACGTACGGATTTTTGGGCTATCCGGTGCTTCAGGCTGCCGACATCCTGATTTACAAAGCCCATCGCGTGCCAGTGGGAGTGGATCAGTTACCCCATCTCGAACTCACCCGCGAGATAGCCAGACGCTTTAATTATCTTTACCAGACCGAGGTCTTTCCCCTCCCCGAGCCTTTACTTTCCGAGGTTCCCAAGGTCCCGGGGATAGATGGTCGTAAAATGAGCAAAAGTTTTGGCAACGCCATCTTTCTTACGGATGACGAAGATACCGTTCGTCAGAAAATCCTTTCCATGGTGACTGATACCGAGCGCCCGCGAAAAAGTGATCCGGGAGATCCAGAAAGACGCTGCGTGGCCTTCAATCTTATTCGTCTCTATTTCACCCCCGAAGAACAAACCGGGGTGATTGAAGCCTGCAAAGCAGCCCAACTGGGTTGCAAAGACTGCAAGAAAAAATTAGCCGAAAAGGTCATCGAGAGCCTACGACCTCTCTGGGAACGGAGGAAAACCCTTGAATCACAGCCCGGACTCTTTGAAGAAATCGTGGCCACAGGCAATGAAAGAGCCCGTCGGTTTGCCCAGCAGACTTTGAAAGAGGCCAAGGAGGCGCTTTTCGGCGCGGGCTGGTATTAGAGATTCAAAGACCTTTTAAGCTCCTCCAGCCCTCCTCCTTCCAGGAGGACTGCCAGGCGTTTTTTCTTCTGCCCCTTTTCTTTAAAGAAACGAAGCACCCCGCGCATGAGAGAAAGGGCTTCTTCCTGGCTGGTTACCGTGGACAGATACTGTCCGAAACGGGGTTGATAGCCCCCTTTACCCCCTACGTAAACCTTAAATCCTTCTCTGGCCCCCACAAAACCCAAGTCAATGATATTGGCCCAGGAACAGCAGGCCGGACAACCTGCCACCGCCACCTTGAGTTTATGGGGTAGGTCTTCGCTGGGAAAGGCTTGGTAGATGGCACGCGAAAGGGAAAAGGTCTCCCTGATGGCGATTTTGCAATAGGGCAATCCCACACAGGTGCGCGGCTGAAGACTCTTTCCAGATTTGCGGATCATGGCGCCCGCCGCCTCAAGCCGGGCAAGCGCTTCCTTGGCCTGCTCTTCCGAAAGACCCAAAAGCATAATCTTTTGGGCCGTGGTGGGATGGACTATCACTCCCTCGCTAGCTAGCTCCGCCAAAACCTTGAGAACCGTGGACGAAATCGTAGTCCCCGGAAGCTCAACGCTAATGGCGAAGGAACCATCTTTTTGGGGAATGAGACCGGGTATCATGAGGCTCCAATTTTAGCGCGTCTCATCTCGTAGACAAGTTTCAAACCACAATGCGGGGGACATCCATCTCACCCCGATCAAAGGCCTTGACAAAGGCCGCCACCACCTTGGGATCGAAATGTTTGCCAGCCCCTTTAACAATGATCTCCTTAGCTTCAAAGGGAGGGAGACCCTTGCGATAAGGCCGATCACTCACCAGAGCGTCATAAACATCCGCCACCGCCAATATCTTGGCTTCAACGGGAATCTTGTTGCAATCAAGTCCCAAATAACCCGAACCATCACATCGTTCGTGATGCGCCAGGATGATGGGAATGATGCGACCCAGAGCCCCCTGCATAGGTTCCAGCAGTTCGGCACTCGCAGTAACGTGTCTCTTAACCTCTTCGAACTCTTCTTGGGATAGTTTGGCGGCTTTGTAAAGAATTTCTCGGCTGATCTTGAGCTTGCCAATATCGTGAAGGAGAGCTGCCGCCCGAAGGTCTTCGATGCGTTCTTCTGGCAGCCCCATGTATTGAGCGATCTTCACGGCATAGATGGAAACCCGATAGCAGTGATTTTCGGTGTATTCGTCCTTGGAGATGAAGTGACGCAGGATCAGCAGGATACCCTGATAGGTCTTTTGGAGTTCGCGGATCTTATCCCGGTGTTTTTCATAGAGGGTCCCCATAGCATAGGCCGTAATGATGAGAATTCCGCCCCACACTACAAGTTCGCGCCATCCCTCAGGACCTAGCCGCAAAATAGGCTCGGTCTGAAAGAGACGGGGAAGATAGTAGAGAATAAAGAGGACCAAGGTGATGCTGGCCAAGGCGGTGAAGACCGCGTGTCGCCTCCCAAAATAATAGGCCGAGAGCACGGTGGGCAGGATGTAGAAGCTCAACAATAGGCGCTGGGAATCCACTAGATAGTTCATCAGAGCGATGATACTCACCAGAGAAAGAATAAGCCAAAACTCTTTGTTTACTTGATAGAATTCTTCTTTCAGCCGTCTTTTCAACCGTTCGTACAGAGGCGGACGAGGAGGTTCAAGGGGTTCGCTTTCAGAGAGGAGTTCCTCCAGTAAGTATTCCGGTGGAGGACTCTTCCTTTCGGTCTCCGAAAGACTCGGCCCCTGAGAGCTGGACTTTGTTTCTCCTTCGCTTCGAGACTCTCCCGGCGGCTCACTCCCTGTCTGTTTGCCACCGCTTTCTTGAGACCAGTCTTGATGAGGAATGAATACGACCTCCGCTCCAAGAGAGGCCAATTTTTCTTGAAAAAACCGAGCTTCTCGTTCTTCGATATCTCGCTTGAGGATGAGAGGGGCCTTACGAAGGACTTCCCTTATCTTTTCCAGGTCTGTTCCATTGCCCCGAAGATAAGGTCTCAAAAACCTGGCAATTTCTTCGTCATTTTCTGGTGTGTAGCTATTCAGGAGTAACAAACCCCGTTTTTCTGGCATAATCGAGCCCTTGAAAAAATTTTCTCCTTCAAGGGAATCGGCCTGAAATCAAATTGGCTTGAAAGCAACGCTTGACAAGGGAGGGACGAATCTTTTACTAATTGTTAAGAAATTGTTAAAGAAATTCAACTGTTACATTTTATCGAAGGTTAATTCTTCAAAAGAGGAGAAATTTGCTCATGGCGCGAGGCAAAAAGAACAAGGAACAAGAGAGCGAACACGTGCCAGAGATTGACATCTTTCGGGAATATATCAGGCGCAAGGGACTGCGTTTCACTCCGGAAAGGGAGATTATCGTACGCGAGATCTTTGAGATCCACGACCACTTCGATGTTGATGAACTCTATTTACGCCTTCGCAACAAGGGGAAAAAGCTCTCCAAGGCTTCCATCTATCGCACCATCCCCCTCCTCAAAGACTGTGGCCTCATTCAGGAAGTCTATCACGAAGACGGCCACATGCATTATGAACACGTCTATGGCCACGAACCCCACGCCCATCTGCGCTGTCTGGCCTGCCGCCGGGTGGATGAGTTCACAGACGACCGTCTTCAAGAGATTGAACGCGATGTAAGCGAACGTTTTGGTTATCGTCTCACAGGTTTTCGGTTTGAACTCATCGGCTATTGCCCGGAGTGCCTCAAAAAGGAAATCTCCTAACGTGGCTGGAGGAGAGTGATGGCTGGTTTGCGTCTGGAAGATCTGCGTACGGGCGAGGTCGGTCGCATTGTCAAGATCATGGGCAATGGTCCCTTTCGTCTCCGTTTGATGGAAATGGGCTTCATCCCGGGTGCCGAGGTGAAGGTTATCAGGTACGCTCCCCTTAAAGACCCAGTGGAGTACGAAATCAAGGGATACCACGTCAGCCTCCGCCACGAAGAGGCGGCCAAGATTCTAGTAGAAAAGGTCTCCTGAATGGAGATCACCGTTGCTCTAACCGGCAATCCCAACGCCGGGAAGACCACCATTTTCAACGCTCTCACCGGTGCCAGGCAGAAGGTGGGGAATTGGCCTGGCGTTACGGTGGAGAAAAAAGAAGGCCATCTCGTCTATCAAGATCACCACATTCGTATCGTAGATCTCCCCGGCATCTATTCCCTCACGGCCTATTCCATCGAAGAGATCATCGCCAGAGACTTCATCCTGGAAGACCAGCCGGACGTGGTGGTGGATGTCATCGATGCCTCTAATCTGGAAAGAAATCTCTACCTAGCTGTCCAGCTCATGGAGCTCGGTCGCCCCCTGATTTTTGCCTTGAACATGATAGACGTAGCCAAAGCCAGAGGCATTATCATTGACACCGAGCTCCTTTCCCGCCTCCTCGGGGTACCCATTGTGACCACGGTGGGCACCAAGGGCCTCGGACTCGACGAATTACTGGAAACCATCGTGGCCGTGGCCGAAGGAAAGATCAAGACCCGCCCGGTGAGCATCAATTATGGTCCGGAAGTAGAAAGAGAAATTCGAACCCTGGTCGAAGAAATCAAAAAGATAGAGCCCTTGTGCCAGAAATACCCGGCCCGTTGGCTGGCCATCAAACTTTTGGAAAATGATCGCGAAATCCTGAAACGGATCTCTACCATCCCGGGGAGTGAAAAGGTCCTTGAACAGCTGCGTCGGAGTGAGACGAGACTCCGCGAACTTCTGGATGACACACCAGAGGCCATCATCGCCGAGGCCCGCTATGGTTTCATCGCCGGGGCCCTGCGAGAGGTGGTGAAGGTCTCCCCCATTGACCGCCGCACCCTTTCAGACCGAATCGACGACATCGTTACCCACCGCTTCCTGGGCTTTCCCATCTTCATCCTGGCCATGTACGCCCTCTTCTACTTGACCTTTACCCTGGCCGCCTACCCTGTAACAGCCATCGAATATGGAGTCGACCTCCTGGCTCGTCTCCTCTCGGCCAAACTCCCCGATGGCCTCCTCAAAGAACTACTGGTGGACGGCATCGTAGGAGGAGTGGGGGGGGTGCTGGTCTTCTTGCCAAACATCCTCTTTCTCTTTCTTGGTATTAGTATCTTTGAAGATACTGGCTATTTGGCCCGCGCCGCTTTTATTATGGATCGGGTCATGCATTTCCTGGGGCTCCACGGCAAATCTTTCATTCCTCTGCTCATGGGCTTTGGCTGCAACGTGCCAGCTATCATGGCCACTCGTACGCTCGAGACCCATCGCGATCGCGTGTTAACCATTATCATCAATCCCTTGATGAGTTGCTCGGCAAGACTTCCGGTTTACGTCCTTTTCGCCGGGGCCTTCTTCCCAGGACAGGAGAGCCGAGTAGTCTTCGGAATCTACGCCCTGGGAATCGGGCTGGCCATGATCCTTGGAAAACTCTTCAGCCGGGTACTCATCAAGGAAGAAGACACCCCCTTTGTCTTGGAACTACCTCCCTACCGTATGCCCACTCTGAGGGGGCTCCTCCTCCACATGTGGGAGAAAACCAAGGTGTATCTCCAGAAAATGGGCGGGGTTATCCTGGTTTGTTCGGTCATCCTGTGGGGTCTCACGGCTTTTCCCAGGGTCAATGGCCAGGCCCCTCCCATTGAAAAAAGCTACATCGGTCACCTGGGCCGAGCCTTGGCCCCGGTGATGGAACCCCTAGGATTCGACTGGCGTCTGGGCGTGAGCCTGGCTACAGGGTTCGTAGCCAAAGAGGTGGTCGTCTCCTCTTTGGGTGTGCTTTATCAGGTACAGGACGAAGACACCCACTCTCTGCGGGAAAGGTTGCGGGAGGCCGGATTTTCAAAGAGCGTGGCGCTGGGCTTCATGGTCTTTGTGCTGATCTATATTCCCTGTATCGCGACGGTTATTGCGATCTGGAGGGAGACCGGAGCCCTCAAGTGGCCCGCCTTCTGCATCGCCTACGAACTGGCCCTGGCCTGGCTGCTGGCCTTTATCATCTATCGTTTGGGGTTATTGCTCGGATTTTAGGAGTTTCTTGATCTCTTCCCAGGTGGCCTCTTTGGCAAATCCGGGACAGGTGCGACGAATGATCTCAAAGCTCTCTTCATCACGAAGGATGCTTGGATGTAAAGGCCATTGGCGACAGTGGAAGGGCTTGACCGGATGGATCCGACAGAGACTTTCTTTTTCGTCGTAAAAGATACAGTGGCCGGCCATTGTTTTCATCTCTATGCGTTTTCCGCGGCGCACCGTGTATCTGGAAAGGAACTCTTCCAAACTGAGATTGAGATAACGGGCGATGCGTTCTTGCTCTTCAGGAGAAAGGGAAACGGTGCTCTCACCCTGACAACAGAAACCACAGCGCTGACACTCGAAAAGCTTTCTGGCCATGGCGTTAAAATACCATCTTCTTCCCGCCGGACCAGGCCTGTTTACCAACTTACCGAAGCCAGGAACCCGAAAGACTTCCAGATGTGATGAGGAGTTTGAAGAGCCTGAAATCCGGGAAGGGAATCATTCGTAAGGAATGGGGTCTTTGAGACCAGCTTCCTGGAAACCTTTCAAACGCAGGAGACAAGACTCACACCGTCCGCAGGCCACGTCCTCCCTCTGATAACAGGACCAGGTGAGATGTAGGGGGGCACCGAGTTCCACCCCGAGCCTTACAATCTCGGCCTTGGAGAGGTTGATCAAAGGGGTCTTGATGTGAATTTTGGTCTCCGGACGGGTGCCTTCTTCAATGACCCGGTTGAAGGCCTCAAAAAATGAGGCCCGACAGTCAGGATAGCCTGAGAAGTCCACCTCACTGGCCCCGATAAAGATAAACCTGGCTCCCAGGACCTCTCCCCATGAGACCGCAATGGCCAAAAAATGGGCGTTTCGGAAGGGAACGTAAGTTACCGGGATACGATCCGTTGAGATCTCTCCTTCAGGCACAGCGATCTTCTGGTCCGTAAGGGCCGAACCGCCGATTTGCTTGAGAGCTGGAACCTCTGCCACGAGGCGCAGTCTCACCCCGTAGAAATCCGCTATCTCGTGGAAAGCTTTGAGTTCTCGGGCTTCGGTGCGCTGGCCGTAATTGACGTGAAGGAAGGCGAGCTCGCATTCCCTGGCTGCCACCGCTGCAGCCACACAGGAATCAAGCCCGCCGCTTACCAGACACACAGCAATAGGTTTCATCTAGGTGCCCATCTCCCAGGAGGAAAGGTATTTCTCCTGCTCCGGTGTAAGACGATCAATGCGGATACCCATGGCCGAGAGTTTCATCTCCGCCACGGCACGGTCTATCTCGTCTGGCACCTTGTAGACCTTTTTCTCCAGTTTGCGGCCGTGTTTGACCAGATACTCCGCACAAAGGGCCTGGTTGGCGAAACTCATGTCCATCACCGCAGAGGGGTGCCCCTCAGCAGCTGCCAGGTTCACCAGCCGCCCCTCAGCCAGGACATAAACCCGCCGGCCGTTTACCAGGGTGTATTCGTCAACGTGTTCACGAATGCGCCGCACTCCGGTTGAAATCTCTTTGAGACCCTCGAGATCGAGTTCCACGTTGAAATGGCCGGAGTTGGAAACGATAGCCCCGTCTTTCATCTTGAGGAAGTGTTCCTTGCGAATGACGTTGATATCGCCGGTGAGGGTGCAAAAGAAGTCGCCCCGTTCCGCTGCTTCGTCCATGGGCATGACATCAAAACCATCCATCACCGCTTCTAGCGCCTTAAGTGGATCCACCTCAGTCACAATCACCCGGGCTCCCATGCCGCGGGCTCGCATGGCCACCCCCCGGCCACACCAGCCATAACCCGCCACCACGAAGATCGAACCCGCCAGCAACCGGTTGGTGGCTCGCAAGATACCATCGATGGTGGATTGTCCAGTGCCATAACGGTTGTCAAAGAGGTGTTTGGTCAAGGCGTCATTCACCGCAATCACCGGATATTTCAATGCTCCGTCTTTGGCCATGGCCCTCAATCTGATAACTCCGGTGGTTGTCTCCTCGGTCCCTCCGATGACGTTTTCCGTGCGCTCGGGGAACTCGGCGTGGAGGGTAGAGATGAGGTCTGCCCCGTCGTCCATGGTGATGTGGGGCTCCATCTCAAGCACAGCCTTGATGTGGGCGTAGTAAGTGTCGCGATCTTCACCTCGAATGGCAAAGACCGGAATTTCGTAAAACTTGACCAGGGCTGCGGCCACGTCGTCCTGGGTGGAGAGGGGGTTTGAGGCACAAAGGGCCACCTCTGCCCCACCAGCCTTGAGGACATCCATGAGATTGGCGGTCTCCGTGGTCACGTGCAAACAGGCCCCGATACGAATCCCGGACAAGGGTTTTTCCTGTTCGAACCGCTCACGGATCTGCCTAAGAACCGGCATCTCCCTCCCGGCCCATTCGATGCGAAGCTTGCCCTTCTCCGCCAGGGAAAGGTCTTTTACGTCATATTTCATTTCTTCCTCCTTGCTAAGCGGCGTTTAGAAAAACAAGGAGCCTCTCTTTGAAAGAGAGGCTCTAATTGCGAGATGAGAGCTTTGAATCTAGAGATCGGCCAGCTCTTTGATCTTTTCCACCATGTCGAGTTTTTCCCAGGTAAACTCCGGTTCCAGACGGCCAAAGTGTCCGTAGGCTGCAGTCTTCCGGTAGATAGGACGCCGCATGTCCAGATATTCGATCATGTGACGGGGCCTGAAATCAAAGAGCTCCTTGATGATCTCAACGATCCGCTCAAGTGGAATGTTGTTGGTACCATTGGTGTTTACGTTGATGGCAATAGGCTCCGGGACCCCGATGGCGTAAGCCACCTGAACTTCAAGCTCCCTGGCCACTCCGGCGGCGACCATATTCTTGGCCACGTAACGAGCGTAATAAGAAGGCGTGCGATCCACCTTGGTGGGGTCCTTGCCGGAGAAAGCCCCTCCGCCGTGGTGTCCGCGGCCGCCGTAAGTGTCAACGATGATTTTTCTCCCGGTCATCCCGCAATCCGCCAAGGGGCCTCCGATCACGAAACGCCCGGTAGTGTTTACCAGAAACTTGGTCTCGGAGATCAAATGTTCTGGAGAGATGACCTTTTTAATGACCTCTTCGATGATGGCCTCGCGTAGTTCCTTGTATTCCACCCAGGGTTCGTGTTGGGCGGCTATCACCACCGTGTGGATGTACTTGGGGCGCCGGTCTTCATAGGCTACGGTGACCTGTGTCTTTCCGTCAGGTCGGAGAAAGGGAAGGATGCCCTTTTTGCGCACCTCTGCCAGACGCATGGCCAGACGGTGAGCATACCAGATGGGCATGGGCATGAAATCCGGGGTTTCATCACAAGCGTAGCCAAACATAAGACCCTGGTCTCCGGCTCCGATCTCCTCGCCCCGATCTACCCCCATGGCAATGTCAGGGCTTTGCCGGTCGATACTGGTAAGCACGGCGCACGTCTGCCAGTCGAAACCCAGATCCGAATGGTTGTAGCCGATCTCCTTCACCACTCCTCGAGCGATCTTGGGATAATCCACCCGGGCCTCGGTAGTAATTTCACCCGCAATCAGAATCATGCCGGTATTGACCAAGGTCTCACAAGCCACGCGGGCGTAAGGATCTTTTTCAATGATGGCATCCAGGATGGCGTCTGAGATCTGGTCTGCTACCTTGTCGGGGTGCCCTTCGGTAACAGACTCGGAAGTGAAAAGAAAACTCGAAAGACTCATACTTCTCCCCCTTAAAAAACTTTGTGGCGCTACCTAACCAGGTATGAGTCGGGTGTCAACCGTTTTTGAGTGATTTTTATAGCGATCTCGCCGTTCGGCTTCAAGGAGAAGGGGTTCACAGCCCATGAACTCCGCCCCGCACAAGATCCTGGTTCCCTTTTTGAAGCCAGCCTCAAAGATGGGCTCTGCCCATCTCCTCCAGTTCAGGTCTCGCAGAAGGTGATGATCCAGGAGGAGATATTCTGGACAGAGATCCTCCACCAGGCGAACCAGGTTACTTCGAGCAAGCTCTGAGGCCTCCAGTCCAAAACGTGGCCCCAGATAGGTGCCAGGACCATCGACCAGGATGATCTGTGGTTCGTGCTGGTAGATGAAATGCAGGGCTTCTTCCTGAACCGGTCCGGAAACATCGGAAGTGTGGAGGAAGACCCGCCCCCCGGATTTAACAGCCACCGACACCACCGCTCCAAAGCGTTCTTCTGGACCGTGGTTGAGCGGAGGTGAAAAAACGATTTCGGTCCCCCCAAACAGCTCTCGCCGGCCTTCAGCTACGTGCCATAGGGCACCTTGGGCTGCCAACCTCTTCAAGAGTTCCTTGGCCCTTTTGGACTGATTACGATTGATGGCTCGGTGGGGATCTTTGAGAAAGACGCGTTTCCCTCGGAGATCACGAGCCCATTCTGGATCGTAATGATCGTAATGATAATGCGTGATGACCACCAGCTGGGCTTCATGTTGGAGGAGATCACGAATCTCTCTTTTAAGAGACCGAAGTCTCCTCCATTCCAATTCATCTGGTGGCAGCCCGTATCGTTTGGGCCCCAGAGCCGCTCCTGGATCAATCAAAAAACTGACATCTGGCGTCCGCACCAAGACCGCCATCGAACGGACACCAAGACTCTCAGCCGCCAGGACCTTGATTTCCATGGAGGAGCCTTTGAGGGAAGGATAAATGGCGTCCCCGAGGGGATTTGAACCCCTGTTGCCGGCGTGAAAGGCCGGTGTCCTGGACCTGGCTAGACGACGGGGACACCTTGTTCTCTATAAAAGCCTGGTGGGTCGGGCAGGACTCGAACCTGCGACTCTCGGCTTAAAAGGCCGATACTCTACCAACTGAGTTACCGACCCAGCGCAGCTAAAAATAACGGGCATCGCCGGTGATTGTCAACCCCTGATCCTTTCTACTTTTCGTCTCCCAAAGGGTTCGTCTTTAGATCCCGTACGCGGAACTGGAGATACTGCCTTCCCTGAAAGGAAGAAAAATCAAGATTTCCTGCCAAAGCCCTTACCGCCTGCGGTATCTCCGGACCAAAACCAAAACAGATGGCTTCAAGACTAAGTCCTTCTTGCCAGAGAAAGAATTTGAAATGTTTGTCCTTCACAATGGTGGGACGCCTGACCTCAAAGCCTCGCAAACCAAAAAGGGGTTCTGGATAACCTGGCCCAAAGGGTCCCAAACGGATATAACCCTCGATAAACTGGGGATCCAAGAGGTGCTTCACCTTCACCCAGGCGTCGAGACGAAGACTGGGAACAGGCCTTTCTCCAGCCATCTCCCGGGCCACGATCTCTTCAAAAGAGCGGACGAAATCCTCAAGTTTTTCCAGAGAAAGTTTGAGACCAGCTGCCGCTGGGTGTCCTCCAAAACTCAAAAGGTGTTCGCGACAAAGGGACAGACATCGGTAAAGATCCACTTCTGGAATACTGCGTCCGGAGCCCCGGCAAACATCTTCTCTTTTCGTGAGAAGGATCACCGGCCGATAGAGGAACTCCTGAAGGCGGGAGGCCACGATCCCTATCACGCCTAAAGGCCAATCTTCTCCAGCCAAAACGTAAGCCCATCTCTCCGGGGAGAGACGTCCTTCGATTTGTTGCAAGGCCTCACGTAGAATCCTCTCTTCCAGGCGCTGTCTCTCGGCGTTCAAACGGTGGAGTTCCTCTGCCAACTTTCCAGCCTTGGCAGGCTCGTCGGTGACCAGGAGTTCAAAAGCCAGCCGGGCCTCTTTCAATCTCCCGGCAGCGTTGAGACGCGGGGCTAGACGGTAGATCACCTCTGTGGTGCCCACCTCTCCCCGAACGCCTGCTATTTCCTTGAGGGCCAACAGGCCCGGACGAGAGGTCTCTGTTAGCTCTTTCAGACCAAAACAG
The DNA here is from genome assembly GCA_964630855.1 of uncultured Thermodesulfobacteriota bacterium. Lineage (GTDB taxonomy): Bacteria > Desulfobacterota > Thermodesulfobacteria > Thermodesulfobacteriales > Thermodesulfatatoraceae > JAADCO01. Next base: position 115,575 of record CAZVXP010000016.1, read on the forward strand.
GCGATAAGCCGGTTCTCTCCTGTCAGAGGTACGATGTCAGCAATGGTGCCCAAAGCTACCAGGTCGAGATAACGTTTGAGATTGGGGACCTCCTCAAAGAAGCCTTCTTCGTAAAGGGCCTGCCTCAAAGCCCGTACCAGAGCAAAGGTTACTCCCACACCTGCCAGCTCCCGAAAAGGATAACGACTGTCTTTTCGCTTGGGATTTATCACCGCTAAAGCTGGTGGCAGTTTCGGAGGGACTTCGTGGTGATCTGTAACAATGACTTCTATTCCCAGCTCCCTGGCCAGAGAACAGGCTTCCTGAGAAGTAACGCCGCAGTCGGTGGTGATTATCAGCTTGACCCCTTCTTGTTTCAAGCGGGGCAGATAAGAGGCGTGAAATCCGTAACCGTCACGCTCCCGATGAGGAAAGAGCACCACCGGATCAAGCCCCAGTTCTCGTAGGAAGAGGTAAAGCACCGCCGCGCCGGTGGTACCATCAACGTCGTAGTCTCCATAGATAGCTATCTTCTCACGCTGACGAACGGCCCGGACCAGACGCCTTATGGCCCTTTCCATATCAGGCAGGAGAAAGGGATCGGCAAAGTAGATCAGGCGGGGATAGAGATGGCGATGAGCCTCCTCCGGCTCCTTTATGCCTCTTACAATCAGAAGATGGGCCAGAAGAGGGGAAATCCTGAGTTCCCGGCTCAATCTTTTGATGCTAGGCTCGTCCGGAGGAACTGAAATCCAAGAAGGAGAAGGCCGCATGAGCCAGGAGGGTAATTCTCCCTCAAACCAGGTGTCAACCACCGAAGTTCACCTCCATTTTCAGATCGATCCTCATCGGATCTATTTCTTGCGTTTCATCCTCGAAGGACATGGGCACCTGGGCTGGCTCACCACCCTCAAGGGTGGCCACGTCATTGTTCATACCTCTTCCCCGCAGGTCCCCACTCTCCTGAAAATCCTTGACGCCATCGGCCCCGGGTTAGGGCTAAGAGAAGGGAGCCTTCAAATTTCTACCAATTCCCCCTTAAATTCCTCCAGAAAACGCTGACCATCTGGGACTCTCTCAAAGACCTCGGGCGGACGAGTCTCGGGTATCCCCTTCTCCAGCAGGGATTTGACGCACACGACGGCACGTCCTCCGTCGAGCACAAATTGATGGAGATGCCGGAAAAGCTCTGGTTCGCAACGGGGACAGCGAGTTACAGCTTCACCCAGAAAAAGGAGAGTCACTTCACGCCCGGTCTTGACCTCCTTTGAGGCGCGAATCAAAGCCACCTCCCAGGACCCCGGCTGTTTTACCACCAGAAGCAACGGTTTCATAAGCCTTTTACCTTGGCAAAACTGTATTCTGTGAGCCAGAGATCCTGGATCTCTGACCCGTATTTTCGGCGCAAGGCCTGTAGCAGGGCTTTTTTAAAAAGCCTTTTGCCATCGGGGGTGCGCAAATCGGCGTAATCAAACCCTTCTCCCACCTCCACGATGAGACTTTCCAGAAGGGCCCTCTTTTCACGCCATTCCTTCGCGCTCTTTTTGGAATCGAATTGGAGAACTAGAGAGAACTGAAAATACTCTCCCCGGGGGGCACCCTTGGGGGTGAAGAGGAGATCAGGAAAGTAGAGTTGATCATCCCGCAACTTGGCCAGGAGGAGACTCTTACGACGTCTGGGACGCTTCTCAGGCTTAAAAGGTAAGGATCGGATCATGGAGGGGACTTTGCGTGAGGCATGAGGTGGGTTCACCTTGAGCCAGAGCTCTCGGGCCTGGCGACGAAAGATAAAAAGCAAAGCCGCAAAGACCAGGACGATGGAGAGGGCGATCAAAAGGTTACGCCTCATTTGAAGACTCTTCTCTGCCAGTTTGCCAGCGGAGCGATGGCCAGTTGTCGCAGGAGGTGATCCGCCAACACCAGACGCACCATTGCCGCACACACTGGCACAATGCGCGGGATGGCCGAGGCGTCATGGCGACCTCCAACTTTTATCTTCCTTGGCTCCCCTCGAAAATCGATGGTGTCCTGTTCTTTAGCGATACTCGGAATGGGTTTCACCGCCACTCGACATAGGATTTCGTCTCCGTTCGAGATACCAGCCAAGATGCCCCCGGCATGGTTGGTCTTGAAGCCTTGGGGGGTAATTTCGTCGTTGTGTTCCGAACCGAGCATTTCAGCAGCGGCAAACCCCGCCCCGATCTCTACCCCCTTTACCGCCCCGATACTCATCAGGGCCTTGGCCAGGTCGGCATCAAGCTTGTCGAAAACAGGTTCCCCCAAGCCAGCCGGGACTCCCCTGGCCACGATCTCCACGATACCCCCCAGAGAATCACCCTTTTTGCGAATCTCAACCACCCGCTCCTCCATCTTGGGCACGGCCTCCGGATCCGGACAGAAAAAGCGGTTTTCGTAGATATAGTTCAAGTCCTTGCGCTCTGCCCGCACCCCTCCCAGAGCCAGGGTGTAGGCGTGAACTTCTATGCCAAATTCTTCAAGCAATCTCTTGGCCACGGCTCCAGCCGCCACCCGCGCCACGGTCTCACGTCCGCTGGAACGGCCGCCACCACGCCAATCGCGAAGACCATACTTCCACAAATAAGTACAGTCCCCGTGTCCTGGCCTGAAAAGGTCTTTCAAGGGTTCGTAGGCCGAAGGACGCGCATCCCGGTTGCGGATCAGCAGCCCGATAGGACAGCCCGTGGTTTTTCCCTCAAAGACTCCGGAAAGGATCTCCACCCGGTCTGGTTCCCGACGGGGACTCTCTCCCACTCCCTTGCCGGGACGTCGGCGATCAAGCTCCTCTTGGATGTAGGCCTCCGAAAGAGTCAGCCCCGGAGGACAACCGTCTATTACCGCCCCCAAGGCCGGCCCATGTGACTCCCCAAAAGTGGTCACCCGAAAATAAAGTCCGAAAGTGTTCCCTGGCATCGAAACCTCACGAGTTGACTTTTTGACGGTTCACTTTAATTATCAAGGCAAGTTTAACAGAAATTTGGCCGTGGAGAGAAACCATGCCTATCTACGAATTTGTGTGTCAGGATTGCGAACACGAGTTTGAAACCCTCTTAAAGAGCCGGGACGAAGTCTCAGGGGTGCGATGTCCTCAGTGTCAGAGCCCACGGGTTAAACGTCTGATGAGCGCCACGGCTGCCATTATCACAGACGGTGGAGGTTCGGCCAAACCTACGGTGGAGACCCACAAGTGTGAAAGTGGCACCTGTAGCCATCTCAATCTTCCGGGATATTCGCGTTAAAGATGCGGGCCATCTGGCAAGGTCTTGAAGCCCTCTTTGCCGAGATCGAAACCGCTTTTAAAGAAACCAAAAGAAAGTTCCCGAAGGAAGTCAGGTGTCGTTTGGGTTGTGACGACTGCTGCTACGCCCTCTTCGATCTCTCTTTAGCTGAAGCTGCTCTGCTTCAGAGAGAATTCCGCCGTCTGCCACGGAAGAAACGGCGCGAGATCCTAAGACGCCTTGAAAAATACGAAAGAGATTGGACCCGCCAGAGACCTCCGGTCCTCACCCCTTTTGTACTATCCACCATCAAGATCAGATGTCCTTTGCTCAACGAAAAAAAAAGATGCGATCTCTATCACGCCCGTCCTGCCACCTGTCGACTCTATGGCATCCCCGTAGAGATAGACGGCGAGACCTTTGTCTGCGGACACTCCGGCTTCGAACCAGGACAGAAATACCCCACTGTCATCTTCCACAAGGTACAGGAAAGATTGGCTGCCCTTTCAGAGAAGATCGCTCCCAACGGCAGGCAGTTAAGGGTTTCCCTCTCCGCAGCCCTTCGGGGCTCCTTCCCTGGAGTCCAATTTCTCACGGATTGAAGCAATGGCTTTCTCAACCAGTTCGGCTTGCTCTCTGGAACCCAGACCTCGGTAGATCTTGGCTGCCAATTCATAGGCCTCAAGGGCCACTTGATAATTTCCTTGGTATCTCCGCACGTCCCCTATACCCACCAGGGCCCGAGCTGCCCGATGGGCGTCGCCAAACTTTTCGGCGATCTCAAGCGAGCGATAAAGATAAGGAATGGCTTTCTCGGGTTGTTCAAGTTTTTGATAGACAAAGACGATTTTTTCAGCCATCACCGCCGCCCCGATCTCGTCGCCAAACTCCTCACAGATATCCAGGGCCATCTTGTAGGGTTTGAGGGCCTTGTCGAAGTTGCTCCGATAAAAGTGTATGTCGCCGATCTTTTCCACCGCGTTGGCAGCTTCCTTGAAAAGACCATGTCTTTGGAAGACTTCGAAGGCACTCTGATAGCGGGATAAGGCGTCAAGACTGCGGCCCTGAGCCCACATAATTTCAGCTTCTCGATACCATTGATGCGCCTCGAGCACCTCTTGGGGAATCTCTTTCCCGGGTTTTTCTTCAGTCATCTTTCCCTCGCAAAAGGCGTTCCATGGCCCTCTGGGCCATCTCTCCCACGGTGACCTCTCGAAGACGACCCTCCGCGGGGTCAAAAAAACGAACCGGAGTCTGGTCTTGCAGCAGTTCGGAAAGCTTGGGTTTGGCCTCAAAAAGACCAATTTGGCCTATAGCCCAGGCGGCCATCGCCCTGGTTTCTGGCCCTTTGTCTTCCAAGAGATCCAGGAGTTTGAGGGCGGGTTCCCGACGCAGGAGCTGGGGGTGGGTTTCACCAATCCGCCCAAGAGCAAAAAGGGCTGCGGGACGAAACTCCGGATACTTTAAAAAGGCGAAGAGATTCTTTACAAAGAGCCCAAACCTCTCAGGGGCCCGACGAATAATTTCACCTACGGTCTCCAGGGCTCCCCAGGCCGAAGCCGCCGAATCAGCACTGGCATAAATAAGACGTTTGACGAGGTCTGCTACTATCTCTGGCTTTTCAGCCAGGACCTCCGAGGCCGCTTCTCCAAGAAGCATCACCGCCTGCCAGCGAAGTTCGAGGTCGGCACTATAGAGCAGCTTTTGAAACACCCTCAGATTAAGAGGCTGGTAACGGGCCAAGAGCAGGAGTTCCTGGCGCTTGCCTTCTCGCAGGAGACGCTCGGCTTCCTGCCGGGTCAGACGTTTGGGCCGGAAACCCTCAGGAGGCCGGAAGGGACGCTGGCGTTGCTGCCGAATCTCCTCCAGTCGGTCTTTGGAGACACCGCGTACGTCATCAGCCAGACGCAGAAAATAAAGTACTCCCCTGGCTGGGCGTTCCGGATCTTCGTGGAAAAGGAGATGGAGTTTCTGGTCGTAGTGCTCAAGGATCTCTTCCTGGTAGTCCTCTTCAGGGACAAGCTCCCAGGCCAGATCCCAGTCTCCCCCGCAGGCCAAAAGCAGGGCCTCCACAAAAGCGGCACCGCGGTTGTAGCCCGTAACATCGCTCACGTAAACCGCACCACACTCACAGAAACCGGCCTCGAAGTCACCATATTGGAATCCAAGATCGCGTGGCGGTGCCACAGGCGACTGACAAAATGGACAGAGAACAGGTTTACCTTTGAACATCTTGCCCGAGAATCATCTTCTCCAGTTCTTCGGAGACCGGATAACCCAGCTCCTTGGCCTTCTGCAAGGCCTGGCGTGCTTCCTCTGACTTGCCAGCATAATGGCAGGCCACCGCCATATTGTTGTAAGCCAGGGCCAGATTGGGTTCTTTCTCAAGGGCCTTCTGACAACACTCGATGGCCCGTTCGAAGTCACCCTCTTCAACGTAGATGGTGGAAAGGTTCACCAGGAGAGAAATTTCCGCCGAGCGGATCTTGATCTCTTTCTTTTCTACCGTCTCTGGACTGGCTTTCATCTTCTCAAGCTCTTCCAAGGCCTTGAGATAACACTCCTTGGCTTCCTGCAACTCTCCTAGGTGAAAATGGACCAGACCCAGGTTGATCAGCGCTTCAGGAGAAGAAGGATAGGCCTTCAAGGCGTATTGGAACTGTCGTCTAGCCTCTTCGAGATGTCCCATTTGTGCCAGCAGGGTGCCAAAATTGATACGAGCCTCAAAGTTGGGAGGATCAAGCTCGAAGAGACGGCGAAAGGCCCTAATGGCTTCCTCTATCTTGCCTGCCTGCCAGTAGGCAATGGCCAGCCGGTGTTGGGCAAAAACGGATTTGGGATTCTCCTTGACTTCCTGTTCGAGGAGAGCAAGCTGCTTTTCATCCATAAAAAGCCTCCTTGGTCTGGGAGAATCTATCATCCAGACCAAAGTTTACAAGGGAGGCCAAAACCAGATTTTACCTTTAGAATAGATGTTCCATGCGTTGGCGTAATTCTCTTTGCCTTTTGCTGGCCTGGCTTTGGTTTGGACTCTATCTCACGGGCTGGTATCTGGAGCTCACCCAACCCGCGGCCCCTGAAAGGGCCAAGGTCCAGCCCAAGATCGTCTACATACCTCCCGGGACCCCCTTTGACCATATTGCCACCCTTCTCGAGAGAGAAGGACTCATCAGGAGCAAATGGGGCTTCATGCTCGAGGCCTTCCGTCTCGGTTTGGTGGATAAACTAAAGGCCGGGGAATACGAAATAGACCCGCGTCAGAGTCCGGCTGAAATCTTGCGCCTCCTGGCCGAAGGACGGGTGGTGACCTATCTGGTGACCATCCCCGAGGGTTATAACCTCTGGCAAATCGCCAGGGTCCTAGCCAAGGTCAACATCTGCACCCAGGAAGAATTCTTTAGGCTGGTACGGGATTCGGATTTCCTGAAACAGATGGGTATTCCGGGAAAGACTGCCGAGGGCTTTCTCTTTCCTGACACCTACGCCTATTACCGGGGGCTCAGCTGCCGGGCCATGCTCGTCAAGATGATCCGGCGCTTCTGGGAGGTATGGTCGGAATTTTCTCCACGAGCCCAAGAACTGGGGCTTGATGTCTATCAGGTCGTCACCCTGGCTTCCATCGTGGAAAAGGAAGCCCTTGATCCACGAGAACGCCCTCTTATCGCCGGAGTGTTCTGGAATCGACTCAAACGAGGAATGCCTCTTCAAGCCGACCCTACCGTGCGTTACGCGGTAAAGAAATTCCATCGTCGTTTACGCAAACGGGATTTACGGGTACGAAACCCTTACAACACCTATCTCTACCGCGGACTTCCTCCGGGGCCTATTTGTAGTCCGGGGAAGGATTCCATCCGGGCTGTACTCTATCCGGCCCAAACGGATTACCTCTACTTTGTGGCCAAAGGGGACGGGACACACTACTTTTCCCGCACCTTAAAAGAACACTGGCGGGCGGTTTTGCGCTATCAACTTGGAAAACCCGTATCTTTGCCTGGTGACCGTCCGTCTCGAACAGGATCGTCCCCGAAGAAGTCCGAAAGACCTGCACCCCTTGGGCCTTCAAACGAGCCAACACCTCCGGATGAGGTCGGCCGTAAGGATCGTCCTTTGCCACGGAAATCACCGCCCAGCGTGGAGAAACCTGCTGTAAAAAATCCTCACCCGTAGCATCTCTTGCCCCATGATGCCCTACTTTGAGCAGCTGAGCTCGAAGATCCTGCCCTCCGGAAAGAAGTCGTTTCTCCACCTCCAACGTGGCGTCAGCCATAAGGAGGAGCGAAACTTTTCCAAAAGAAACCTTCAGCACCAAGGAATCCGCGTTGAGATCCCCGGTGGCCCGGACAGGTGAAAGGGCTATGAACTTCACTCCATCAAGTTCAAAGCTCTCCGGAGCCCGCCAGGGAAGATAGCGGGGATCTTGCCGAAAGGCCTGGGCATACCATCGGTAGAAGGGTTTTTCTGGCAAGGGGAAACCCGGGTCTTGGAGTCGTTGAATCTCAAAGGCCCGCAAGAGGAGAAAGACCCCTCCGGCGTGATCGGGATGGGCGTGGGTCACGATGAGGTGCGAAAGGTCCCTCCTCGAACGAGAAATCAGAAAACAAGCTACCTGATAGCCGGTTATCAAATTCCCGGTATCTATGAGAAGGGCTCTATTCCCAGGGGTCTCAAGATAGATGGCCTCACCCTCTCCTGCATCCAAGAAAAATACTTTGAGTGTCCCGGCTCGGACCGGAAGACTTAGGAGGAGGCTGAAGAGAAGTAACCAAACCATACCCCGCCACTTCCACTCAAAGTATTGAGGAAGATATCCCTTGGATCAAAGACCCGGTTAGGCCAAAAATACTGAAAAACTTCGTCACCCACCCCGGCCAGGAAAACCAAGGCCAGCGCCTTCCAGGGAGAGCCAAAGGTCCGAATCGCCAAATATCCGAGAACTACGTATTCAAAAAGATGGACCTTTTCCTCGGGAAAAGGCAGTTGCCAGGTCCACCAGACAAGGAAGATCAAAAACCCGAGGAACGGAAGCGCCTGGGGCCCTCGCTTCACAAGCCAGAGGCCAGCAGCCAGGGCTCCTGACAAAAGGCCCACTTTGAGTACCTGATCAAACCAGGGCAGAAGCCCCGCTTCTCTAAGATAGGCCAACGCGTCGCGAGCTACTGGTACAGTCAGATAGATCAAGAACCACCAAATCCAGAACAAAGACCTCACTTTTGGCCCCAGCCCCCTCCTCCTGGCGTACGGATCTCGATCACGTCACCCTCTTCCACTTCAAGGACCACCTTGCCAGGCAAGAGGCGCTTCTGGCCTTGACGGAAAAGGATGTTCTGTCCGCGTTTTCCAGCTTGCCCTCCAAAGAGACCATAAGGGGCAAAGCGTCTCCTTTCAGAGAGAATGGTCACTGTAGCCGGACACAGGAACCGAAAGGCCCTCACCAATCCGTCACCTCCCCGATATCGGCCCGAACCACCAGAGCGATCCCTCAAGGAATAACGGGTCACCAGCACGGGAAAGTCGCGTTCGAGGGCTTCGATGGGGGTATTTAGGGTGTTGGTCATATGAGTATGCACCCCAGAGAGTCCGGGCAAACCGGGACGTCCTCCCATCCCTCCGCCGATGGTTTCATAGTAGGCAAATTCTTTCCCCTCGCACCGCCCTCCAAAGGCCAGATTGTTCATGGACCCGCAGGAGGCCGCAGGAATCTGGTCTGGCAGGGCCTGAGCTAGAGCTCCCAGCACCACGTCCACCACTCGCTGTGAAGTTTCCACATTACCTGCTGCCACCGGCGCGGGGGGCTGGGCGTCGAGCACGGTACCCGGTTTAGTGAGAATGGAAAGCGGAGCAAAGGCTCCCTGGTTTGCCGGTATCTCGCCACGGGCTAAAGAGAAGAAGACGTAATAGACCGCCGCACAGGTAACGGCACGTACGGCGTTAAGACCTGTACGCACCTGGGGAGCCGAGGCCCGAAAATCGAGTTCCGCCCGCGAACCATTTATACTCAACCTCAAGCGCAGGGGAATCGGGTCTTTGTGTAACCCGTCATCGTCAAGATAATCCTCGAAAAAATACGTACCATCCGGAATTTCCCGGACGAGGGCCTCCATGAGGCGGGTACTGTACGCTATTAGCAGGTCAAATTTTTCTTCGAGCTGTTCCAGTCCATAGCGGGTCACCAGTTCTCGAAGTCTTATCTCACCCCGGTGGAGAGCAGCGATCTGAGCCCGCAGATCTCCTTCTCTCTCCGCAGGATTCCGGACCTGACGTAAAAAATCCCGCCAGAAGCCCTCGTTCAGACGTCCTCTTTCATAAAGTTTCTGGGGGGAAATGAGGACCCCTTCCTCTTCAACGTGTGTGGCCAGCGGCATGGACCCTGGGGTCTTACCTCCCACGTCGGCGTGATGGGCCCGTACTGTCAGGAAAAAGGCCGGTTCTTCTCCAAAGAAAAGGGGTTTGATCAGGGTGATATCTGGCAAGTGTGTGCCACCAGCGTAAGGATCATTGGTAATGACCACGTCTCCCGGGGCCAGGAGCAATCTTTCACGAACCGCTGCCAGGGTATGAGGCATGGCTCCCAGGTGTACTGGAATGTGGGCAGCTTGAGCGATGAGACGACCTGCTCCGTCGAAGATGGCGCAGGAAAAATCACGTCGTTCTTTGATGTTTGGGGAAAAGGAGGATTTCTGGAGCACGATGCCCATTTCTTCGGCTACCGCTGCCAGCAAAGAATTAAAAACCGTGATCTCCACTGCCTCGCGCATCAGACCTCCCCTGCCACCTCCTGATGGAGACGCTTGAAAAATTCTTCCATGAAACGATATCTCCCTTCAGCCAGACGGCGTCCTTCACGGGTGAGCATTTGATCTTTGATTTTGGAGAGTTTGAGTTTGAACTCCCGCCAAGCGGTGTCTTCCAGGCTGTAGGGTTGCGTCTCTTCGAGATTCACTTCCGGATTGTGGAGCCTTGCCCCCACGGCACCTGCAAAAAGAAAGGCCCGTCCAATGCCAACGGCTCCCAAGGCATCGAGTTTGTCGGCGTCAAAGAGCACCTTAGCCTCCAGGCTTTCGGGACGCTTTGGACTCCGGAAACGATGGGTAGCAATGGCCTCTACCACTCGTTTGATAAACTCCTCAGGAAGCCCGTGTCTTTGAAGGATCTTCCGGGTAAGCTCCGCCCCGTAGCGAGCGTGACACACCCGACCTTGGGTACGTCTTTCCTCGGCTCGACCAATGTCGTGAAACAGGGCCGCTACTCGCACCACCTCAAGATCAGCCCCTTCACAACGAGCCAGGTGTTCGGCCAAGGCCATGACCCGTTTGACATGATCCCAGCGATGGCTACCATCGTCGGTCTCATAATAACGCCGTGCCTCGTTTTGGAGCTTTTCCCAGAGCTCAGGGGTCAACACGCCCATCAGCCCTTTTCTAATCTGGCGAAAGACTTTTGCAAAGAAGGAAGTAATAGTAGATAAAGGGCATGCCACAGGCCTCTTTGTTTGCCAAAAAACTTCCTTTCCCTCCGGAAAGGGCCCTCTTCGCCATCGATGGAAGTTCCTTCATCTTTCGGGCTTATTATGCCATCAAGGGGCATCTCTCCAATCGTCAGGGCCTTCCTACCAAGGCCATCTTTGGCTTTACCCAGATGCTCATGAAACTCCTCAAAGAGATGGACCCACGTTACGTAGTCATCTGTTTCGATGCCAAAGGTCCCACCTTTCGACACGAGATCTATACGGAATACAAAGCCCATCGTCCTCCCATGCCTGAAGACCTGGCAATCCAGATCCCCTACATTCGCAAGATAGCCGAAGCCTTCGGGATCCCCCAGCTGGAAGTCGAGGGTTACGAAGCAGACGATCTCATTGCCACCCTGGCCACCAAACTGGATCACCCGGTGGTTATCGTAGGGGGAGACAAAGACCTCTTTCCCCTCATCTCTTCCCGTGTGGTGATGTGGGATCCAATGAAAGATGAGATCCTAGACGAAGAGACCATCAAAGATCGCTTCGGACTCCCCCCGACCAAGCTGCTTGAGGTACGGGCCCTGGCAGGCGATAGCACCGACAACATCCCGGGAGTACCCGGTATTGGAGAGAAGACTGCCCTCAAGCTAATTCGGGAATTTGGCTCCCTTGAAGCGGTACTAAAAAACGCGGCCCGCCTCCCTCAGAAGCGCCTGCGGGAAAGACTCCTTGCCCACGCCGACCAAGCCCGCCTTTCTTACAAACTGGTGAAATTGAAAACCGAGGCCCCGGTGCCCTTGGAGCTGGAAGCCTACCGGCGCCGGGAACCTGACATCTCTCGCCTGCGTGAACTTTTCCGTGAGCTGGACTTCAAGAAACTGCTCAGAGAACTGCCGGCCGAAAAAACCATCTCCTATCGTCACTACAAGATCATCCGGGATCTTTCGGCTCTCAGAGACCTCCTTCAGGAAGCTCAGGGGCAAGAGATCTTGGTGATAGACCTTGAGAGCGATCATAAGGATCCCATGCGGGGTCAGATCGTAGGGGTGGCCCTTTGTTTCGCACCCCCCAGAGCCTATTATCTTCCACTCAAACACCAGGGCCTAGAGGCTGCAGGACAGTTGCCGTCCGAGGCCCTGGATCTCCTGAAACCCGTTCTGGCTGCGGAACGTCCCCGCAAGGTGGGTCACAACATCAAGTACGACCTCATCCTCCTCAAACGCCATGGCCTGGAATTGAAAGGCCTTGAAGGTGACACCATGGTGGCCTCCTATCTCCTCGACCCCACCAGACGTCAGCACGGGCTTGACGAATTGGCTGAAGAGATCCTTGGGCATCAGATGATCTCTTACAAGGAAGTAACAGCCAGACTCAAAAAAGGGGAATCCTTTGCCTTTGTACCCATAGAACAAGCCGCAGAATACGCTTGTGAGGACGCCCACGTCACCTATCTCCTCTACCAATACTTCTGGCCTCGTTTGAAAGAAGAAGGTCTTTGGAACCTCTTTGAGACCATCGAACGCCCCCTCATCGAGGTCCTGGCCAGGATGGAGATGGCGGGTATCCGTCTCGATATCCCTTATCTGCAGGAATTATCCCGTGAAATGGCAGCCAAGCTGCGCGAGCTTGAGGAAAAGATCTTTCACCTGGCCGGAGAACGATTTAATTTGAATTCCAGTCAACAACTTGGGTTTATCCTCTTTGAAAAACTGAAGCTTCCCAAAGTCAAAAAGACCCCCAAACGCACGGCTTATTCTACGGACACCGAGGTCTTAGAAGAGCTCTCCGCCCACCACGAGCTCCCTCGTCTAGTGCTAGCCTATCGCACCTTGGCCAAGCTTAAGTCCACTTACGTGGATGCCCTGCCGCGTTTGGTACACCCTGAGACCGGCCGGCTGCACACCTCCTTCAACCAGACCGTCACCGCTACGGGACGCCTCTCCAGCAGTGAGCCCAATCTCCAAAACATCCCGGTTCGAGGAGAGGAAGGTCTCAAGATCCGACGGGCCTTCGTGCCAGAGGAAGGATTTTGGTTCCTCTCGGCGGATTACTCTCAAATAGACCTCCGAGTACTGGCCCATTATTCTGAAGATGAAACCCTGATCACCGCCTTTCACCGCGGGGAAGACATCCACCGTCGCACAGCGGCCGAGGTCTTTGGCGTTCCACCCGAAAGCGTCACTCCGGAGATGCGGCGCATGGCCAAGACTATCAACTTTGGCATCGTTTATGGGATGAGTCCTTACGGACTGGCCAAGGAGCTCAAGATCGGCCGTAGAGAGGCCAAAGCCTTCATCGAACGATATTTTGAACGATACCCGGGAGTAAAGGCCTACATGGAACGAATCGTGGCCGAGGCCCGGGAAAAGGGCTATGTGGAGACGCTCTTTGGGCGGAAGAGACCCCTTCCCGACATCAAGAGTCCTAATCGGGTGGCCCGGGAGTTTGCCGAACGAACGGCCATCAACACCCCTATTCAAGGTACCGCCGCAGATATCATCAAACTGGCCATGATTCGCATCGACCGCGCTTTGAAAGAGGGAGGCTTTCGCACGCGCATGCTTCTTCAGGTCCACGACGAGCTCCTTTTTGAAGTTCCTCCTGAAGAGCTTGAAGAAATTAAAGCTCTTGTCCGAGAAAAGATGGAAGGGGTGGTCACCCTAAAGGTGCCTCTGAAGGTGAATCTGGCCACCGGAAGAAACTGGGCTGAGGCCAAAGCATGAGTTGGGAGAGTTACGAAGGCGGTTACGAGCGCACCAGAGACAAAAATCTCATCCGCATCTTACTTCAAGATCTGAAGGAAAACGCCTTCTGGGTCCAGTTCGTGGCACCGGAGTTTCGTTCCGGTCCCACTATCCTCTTGGAAATCGAAAAATCCCGCCTTCTGTTCGACCTACCCCGTCCCTGGAATCCCCTCCTGGAACAGGCCCGCGTTATCTACCGCGACAAGGAACACATCATGCATTCTTTCCGGGTGCGTATCATCGAAACAGACCCAGAGGAAAAACTGGTCGTCACCTCTTATCCCCGAGAAATCTATCGTTTGGAAAGACGGGGGTATTATCGCATTTCTGTACCAGAAGGTTCAGAAGCCATCTTTCGTCATCGTGACCAACAGCTCATGGCAGATATCTTGAACATCAGTGGTTCCGGAATGGCTATCCTGACGAAGAAGGGAAATTCTCTCATCGTGGGAGACGAAATCGAAGACATCACCTTGAACCTCATGGTCTCCACTGGCAAACCCTTCGAGAAACCCATCCGCATAGCTCGAGCCCGGGTTGTCCGTGAACAGCCCCGCGATCGCGGACGCAAACTTTACGGCGTCCATTTCCTTATCGAAAAGGAAAAAGATCGCGAGCCCCTCATCAAATACACCCTCAAGCGAGAGCTCGAAATGCGTAAGGTCAACGGCTAAAGAGGTCGCAAAGAAAGGGCCTTCTCATAGAGGGCCAGATATCTCTCCGAGACCTTCTCCCAGGTATAACGTTCGTAGATGTGCCGGATGGCCTGTTTGATCATTTCAAGCCGTTTCTCTGGTTCTTGCCGAAAGACCTGAAAGGCACGCCGGATAGTCCGTGCCAGTTCCTCTGGTCTTTGTTCCACGTAAGAAAATCCGTTGAAACCATCGATTACCTTCACCAGACCGCCGGTGTGTCGCACAATAGGAAGATTTCCCATCAACTGAGCCATAAAGTCCGTAAGACCACAGGGTTCGTAGTTGGAGGGGATGACAAAGAAATCTCCAGCCGCGTAGATGAGATTGGCCAAGGCCGGATCGTAGCCCAGCAAAAGGGCCATCTTGCCTTCGAAGTCCCGACTCAACGCGATGAGACGTTCTTCGATCTCCGGAGTCCCGGTCCCCAAGATGACCGTTAAGAAAGGTTCTCCTTCTTCGTAGAGGAGGCGCAGGGCGTTAGCCAGGACATCAATGCCCTTTTGTTCGGTAAGACGGGAAATGGCGGTCAAAAGGGGCCAATCTGGTACGTCTTTGACCTTGCCATACACCTTGACCCGAAGGTTACGCCGCAAGATGCGGGCGATCAGCTCCTCCCGACAGATCCTTTTCCCTTCCAGATCTCCCCTTTCCGGATCGAAACCCGCGGGTAGACCCAGTTTTTCGGGTTCACGGGGATCGAAATCCGCAGGGTTGATCCCATTGGTGATGCCCTCAAGTTTTATGCCGCGTTCTTTGAGAGCGTGCCCCAGCCAGCCCGTATGGGCGTCCAAGTCTGTTTCCTGGAGTTCTTTGGCGTATTGTTCAGAAACAGTATTAATGACCGCGTAACGCGCCCCACAAAGAAAAGGATTGAAGGCGTTGTTGAGCAAAGAATCGTTGATCACCCACCAGGGCAATCCGGTGTTGGCCTTAGCAAAAGGCAGATCTGCGACGTCTTGATGATATCCCAGGCCGGCGTTGTGAATAGTGATCACAAAACCCGTGGGGGGAAAATAATCCCTCAGTCCCATGATTTCTCGGGCCAGGGCCGGAGTGCACGCCGTGTGACCATCGTGGCAATGCATGATCTGAGGACGTTCTGAAAGGCGAATAGCCGTGCAAAGGGCTGTTTTCTGGAGGAGAAGGTTCATGGCAAAGTAGTCGAAATGCCCACTCCCCTTCTTCTTCCAAGGCTCGCGCCGTTCCTCTTCTTCGGTGTAAGTATAAATACCGAGTTTTTCCGCATAACGATCCGCTTCAATCAAGAAGATTCGCACCCCATTGATCTCCCCCTCCCAGAGGGAGACTGTTTCTCGGCGCTCCTCTTGCGCGTAGTCCATGTCAACCTTGAAGGTAAGCCCCGTCTCACGGAAGCCAAGGGCCTTGGGGTCCAGAAAACCATAGCGCGGCAAAAATACCGTCACCCGCAAGCCTTTCTGCACCAAAGCCTCGGACAGTTCTTGAGCCACGTCTTTGAGACCACCAGCCCCCGCCAGATCTCGATATTCCCTTGTCAGGGTGTAAATTTCACGAATTTTCATCATCTCAGACTCCTGTGAATTTGAATTGACCTTTACCCAAAATATCGTGCAAATGGAGGATTCCTATGACCTCCTGTTCTCCGTTGACCACCGGAAGTACGGTAATCAGATTCTTTTCCATAAGTTCCAAGGCCTCGGCCGCCAATCTCTCAGGACGGATGACCTTGGGATGACGAGTCATGATAACCTCCACGCTCAGACCCCTAAGGTCACCGTAACGCAAAAGGGCCCGCCTCAAGTCTCCATCAGTGAGGATACCCACCAGACGCCCCTTTTCCAACACCAAGACACATCCCAGTCGCTTACGATCCATCTCCTTGAGGACTTCTTCCATCGGCTGGCCCCTTTCCACGAGGGGAAGGGCCTCTCCGGTGAGCATGATCTCCTGCACTTGAACCCGAAGTCGTTCTCCTAACGAGCCCCCCGGATGATTGCGACGAAAATCCTCAAGTTTTATATCTCGTAGCTTGGCCAGGGTCATGGCCAGGGCATCTCCCACAGCCAGTACCGCTGTAGTGCTGGCCGTAGGAGCCACTCCTAGGGGACAAGCCTCCCGCGGCACCCCGACGTCTACCACCACGTGGGCCTCTTTTGCCAGGGTGGAACCAGGCTGACCAGTAAAGGCAATAATCTTTACCCCCCGGTGTTTGAGAGTGGGCAGGAGCTTGTTCACCTCTTCAGTCTCACCAGAATTGGAAATGGCCAAAAGTACATCCTGTCCCACCACCATCCCCAGATCACCATGCAGGGCCTCGGCAGGATGAAGAAAGAAAGCCGGAGTCCCGGTAGAGGAGAGTGTGGCCACGATCTTGCGACCGATAAGCCCGCTCTTTCCTATACCAGTAACCACCACCCGCCCCCGGGCAGAAAGGATGAGTTCCACCGCTTCCACAAAAGAGGGGCCAAGTTTTTCTTTGACCGCATGAAGCCCTTCTATTTCGACCTCTATAACCTTGCGGGCGGTGGTGAGGATCAGGTCTCGGGAACCCAAAAGCCTCCTCCTGTTCTGAGGATTTAAGCTGATTATACTCGTCCCTCAGGCACAAAAAAGCTATCCAGAGCAAGACTTGACAGTTTCCTTCGAAAGAGAGATGCTTCCCTTTCAGACCCAATCCTTTAACAGAGACGCAGTTATGCTAATGCATGAAATTCATCAGCGGGAGCAAGAAAACCTAAAGCGTCTCATCGGGCACCTTCCCGAAGAAGAACGTGAGTTTTTGTTGCGCGTCTTCGAGACCTTCCTGGAATGTGAGGAACACATCTCTCCCGAGGGCTTACAGGAGGCTTTGGTTCAAAAGGGTCGGCTGGAACCCCTAGAACGCATCCACGAAGCCTTGGAACTCTTCTGTCGCTTAGGGTTTGCTCAGAAAAAGGAGTTCTTGGGGCAGGCTCCAGTCTATGAACATCGTCACCTGGGAGAACACCACGATCACCTCATCTGTACTAAATGCGGCCGCATTCAAGAGTTCTTTCTCCCCCATCTTGAAGCCCTTCAAGACGAAATAGCCAAACGCTACGGCTTCAAACCCCTGGATCATCGTCTTGAGATCTACGGATTGTGTGAAAAGTGTCAGGCCGCCCGTGCCCGTCCGGCCTTACCCCTCGTCTTGGTTTCCTCTGGAGAGAAGGTTCGGGTGGAGAGGTTCCTAGGAGGGAGCAAAATGCAGCAGCGCCTGGCGGCTATGGGTATCTTCCCGGGAGAAGAACTCGAGGTAATTAACAACTGTGGTCCGGTAATCGTTTCCGTAAAGGGTACCCGCCTGGCCTTGGGACAGGGACTGGCCCAAAAGATCCTCGTCTCTCCTCTGGACTAATCGCTCCATCTGATTCGTTCTAACTTAAGGGCCCGCCCCGTGTCTCGTTCCAGCTCGAGATAGACGGCCTCCAGTTTGACCTTGCCCGAATTTGGCACCTCAAGTTTACGGGGCACTTGGGTAAGAAAGAGCTCTATAGCCTGATCCGCACGCATTCCTATTACTCCATCGCGAATACCTGTCATCCCCACGTCGGAAATATAGGCCGTTCCCCCTGGAAGGATCCTCTCATCTGCGGTCTGCACGTGGGTGTGAGTCCCGAACAGGGCCGAGACCTTCCCATCCAGATACCAACCAAGGGCTATTTTTTCGGAAGTGGCTTCGGCATGGAAATCCACCACGATACAGGGGGTTTCCTCTCGCAGGTGTTCGGCTAGAGCAGCACCCACCCGGAAGGGGCAATCCAGGGCCCGCATGAAAACACGCCCCTCAAGGTTGATCACTCCCAGGCGCTGATCTCCTTTCCGGAGCAGGGCGTACCCCCGGCCCACGGCTCCCGCCGGATAGTTGGCCGGGCGCAAGACCCGCTCGCTGCGGGCCAAATAAGGCAAAAATTCCCGACGCCAGATATGATTGCCGGAGGTAAGGAGATCAAAACCCAGATCAAAGAGCTCCTGGGCTGTCTTCTCGGTAAGACCATAACCCCCGGCGGCGTTTTCGGCGTTGCCCAGGACAAAGTCCGGTTCGTAACGAGACAACAGTTCTGGCAAAAACCGCTGGACTGCCTTGCGCCCGGGACGCCCCACCACATCTCCCACGAAAAGCACCCGCAATTTATTTGGCATATTCCACCGCCCTTGTCTCGCGGATCACCGTAACCTTGATAAGACCAGGATAAGTGAGCTCCTTTTCGATCTTTTTGGCAATCTCCCTGGAAAGGAGCACCGCGTCCGCGTCGGAGACCTTGCCGCTGTCCACCATAACCCGAATCTCTCGACCGGCCTGAATGGCATAGGCCTTCTGAACCCCAGGAAAAGAAGTGGCCACCCGTTCCAGGTTTTCCAGACGTTTGATGTAGCTCTCAAGGAGCTCCCGTCTGGCCCCGGGTCTGGCCCCGGAAACAGCGTCTGCCGCCTGGACCAACACAGCCAGTGGGGTCTCCGGAGCTATGTCTTCGTGATGAGCGGCGATAGCATGGACGATTTCTTCGTCTTCCCCGTATTTCTTGGCCAGTTCAGCCCCGATCAGGGCGTGGGGTCCTTCAAGCTCCTGGTCCACAGCCTTACCAATGTCATGCAGGAGTCCAGCCCTCTTGGCCTTCTTGACATCGAGTCCCAGCTCTCCGGCCATTACCCCACAGAGATAGGCCACCTCTATGGAATGTTGAAGTACGTTTTGGGCATAACTGGTCCGGTACTTGAGTTTGCCAAGGAGTCGCAAAAGCTCCGGAGCCAGACCGTAAACCCCCACGTCAAAGGCCGCCCGTTCCCCAACTTCTTTGATGGTGGCCTCCAGTTCTTCTTCGACCTTGCGAACCACTTCCTCGATACGAGCCGGATGGATGCGGCCGTCGGAGATCAATCTCTCAAGGGCGATACGCGCTACCTCCCGACGCAAGGGATTGAAAGCCGAAAGTACTACGGCCTCTGGTGTGTCGTCGATGATGAGATCCACTCCGGTTGCAGCTTCAAGAGCCCGGATGTTTCGACCTTCCCGCCCAATGATCCGCCCCTTCATCTCCTCACTGGGAAGCGGAACCACCGAAACCGACTTTTCTGCCACAAACTCCGCAGCACAGCGAGAAATGGCCAAAGCCAAGATCTCCCTTGCCCGACGGTTAGCTTCCTCTCGCGTCTCGGTCTCAATTCGCATCAGGGTGCGGGCCGCTTCTTCCCGAGCCTCTTCTTCAGCCCGCTTAAGGACGATCTCCCGCGCCTCTTCCACGGTCAACTGAGCCACCCGCTCCAATTCCTCCTTTTGAGCCTTAATCAATTCTTCGTATTCGGTCTCTTTGGCTCTCAGTCCCTCTTCACGCTGACGAAGACTCTCCTCTTTTTGGTTGAGCTCCCGTTCCCGCCGCTCAAGTTGCTCACCACGGCGTTCCAGATTGAACTCCCTTTCCGAAAGTCTCCTTTCCTGCTCTGCCAGCTTCTGTTTCCGACCCTCAAATTCTCTTTCAATCTCTTCTTTGTATTTCAGGGCTTCTTCACGAGCTGCGAGACGAGCTTCCTGTTTGAGATTTTCTGCTTCCTTGCGAGCCGCATCCAGGATTTCCCGCGCCTGGTGTTCTACCCCTGCCAGGTGCCGGGCATCCTTTCGTTTTTTGTATTCGATGCCTGCCAAAATCCCGACCCCGACCCCCACGAGCAGGCCCACCACTAACAAGACCCATTCCATAGGCTACCCTCCTTGTTTATCTACTGAACCCCGTGGGGACGAAGAGCGGGTGGTGAAAGGAAGGACGCAAAAGAAGGTTTTTGGCCCTGTTTAACCTTTATTCTAAGCCAAACCCTCTTTGGAAGATATTTTTGAAAGCCTCAAAATCAGAAAACATATGTTTCAGGCCCGAGGCCTGTTGAACCTCTTCCTTTCACCTACCGCAAGGCCTTTATCTATCCCTCACGGGGTCTTGCTACAAAAATAGACCCCGGGGTGCCGTGTTAACCGGCCCGCTCGAGACCCTTTTCTCTACGTGGGTGGCTCATCCTGCCGTCCGGCTTCTCCCCCCTGGGAGCCTGCCTCCGACAGGAGAGGAGCCTCCCAAAGGTCTCGCTGTTGGCTCGGCGGGCTGATGGGTTAATCACGAACACCCCAGGGAACTTTTCTCCTTCTCCAAGTATTTTTCGATCTGGCTGGCCTTCTCCAAAAGGGCCTGCCGTAAAGCTTCCTGATCCCTTTTCATTTTTACATAATCTCCAGAGATTTGTAAGAGCAGCAAAATGGCCACCTTTAAGGGTGGTAAAAATCGATATTTTCGATTTATTTCCCTTTCTCTTTCCCTCAAGAGTTGTTGAATCTCCTCCACCATTTCCTCCGGGAGATCAGTCCGGAGGGAAACAGTCTGTCCCAAAAGATGGAAGTCCACCACGCGTTCCAAACTACTTTAACCCGTTATCAATTGGTCGATTCGAGAAAGGAGCCCTTGAACCCGATCTTTAATCTGGGCCCTTTCCTCCTGAAATCGGGCCAGATCCGCCTGCAATCCGGCAATCTCTTCTTCCTTTTGTTTCAATTGCTGTAGAAGCGACTCTCTTTCTCGTCGCAAGTTTTCCACCACACCCAAAAGAGCTTCAATCTTTTCCTCAAGGAGTTTGATCTCCTGAAATTCCATAAGCCCTCCTGTTCAGTTTGCTAAAGTCAGGAAACAGCGTCAACGAATTAACCCAACAAACCCGTCTCTCTCAAGTGGACTCCCGGAGGAACCCGCCAACCTTTGAGTCTGAGGCCAGGGCCCACTTCTGCCCCGGGGGCAACCTCAACATCTTCAAGATAACAAAAACTCAACACCTGTGCTTCGGCCCCTATTCTGGTCCGTCCGCGCAGGACGACGTGCGGAAAGATAGTAGCTCCGGGTTCAATGCTCACGCGCCTTTCGAGATAAACCGTCTCTGGCAGGAGGAAAGTGACTCCCTTGTCCATAAAGCGCCTTCGGAGGCGCTCCTGAAAAAGGGCCTCCACTTGCGCCCTTTCCTCCTGACTGTTGACCCCCAGCACCTCCGTGGCATCGGGCACCCGGAAGGCCGCCACCCGCAATCCCTCATTCACTGCAATCTCTACCACATCTGTGAGATAATATTCTTTTTGGACGTTCTCCGGCCGGATTTTGTCTAAAGAAGAAAAGAGAAAACGGGCCTCAAACACGTAGGTCCCGCTATTGATCTCCCTGATAGACCTCTCCTGGGGGGTGGCGTCTTTTTCTTCCACGATACGACGCACCAGCCCCTTGCTGTCCCTTACGATACGTCCGTAACCAAATGGATCTTCTACTTCAGCCGTGAGGACAGTGACCGCCGCCTCCCGGCGTCGATGTTCCTCCAGAAGCTCCTTGAGTGTCTCTGGACGCAGGAGGGGAACGTCCCCACACAACACCAAGACCTCCCCTGAAAAGTCTCTGAGAAAGGACTTACACCTTCGGACCGCATCCCCTGTGCCCAGCTGTTCCTTCTGGTAGACAAACTCCACGGGATAGCCTACCAGGGCTTCTTTTACCCTTTCAGCCTTGTACCCTACTACTACCAAGACCCTTTCCGGTGAGAGACAGCGGGCCGTTTCCAAGACGTGAATCACCATCGGTTCACCTGCCAGGAGATGAAGCACCTTGGGATAAGGGGATTTCATGCGCGTACCCTTACCTGCAGCCAGGATGATAGTAACCAAACCCATTTTCTCCTCCCCAAATAAAAAAGGGGCAACCGAAGTTGCCCCTTTTATTTTCAGAAGAAAGAATCAGAACCTATCTGGCAGCCGCGTGCCTTGCATGTTCTGCTACCTTCAATCTTACCAGGGCCCTCTGTAGGGCCGCTTGTGCCCTAGCCATGTCTATCTTTTCCGCCTTCGCCATGGCCTCCTGAATCCGCCGTTCCGCCCGTTCCTTGGCTCTAAGAGCGCGCTCTACATCTATTTCTTCCGCCTTTTCCGCAGCCTCACACAAAAAGGTGATCTTATTGTGACTGACCTCACAGAAACCACCACTTACCGCCAGATACTCCACCCGGTCACCCACCCGGTAACGCAACTCCCCGATCTTGATAGCCGCTACCATCGGGGCATGGTTCGCCAGGACACCGAACTCACCCGCTACCCCCGGCGCGGTAACAATATCAACTTCTTCGCTGACAACCAGGCGGTTCGGCGTGACAATCTCAAGGAGAATACGAGCCATCACTAACCTCCAGCAGCCATTTGTCGGGCCTTCTCTACGGCCTCCTCAATGGTGCCCACCATGTAGAAGGCCTGTTCTGGGAGGTCGTCGTGTTTGCCTTCCAGGATTTCTTTAAAGCCTCGAATCGTGTCTTCAAGCTTCACGTAACGACCCGGCGTTCCGGTAAACTGTTCAGCTACGTGGAAGGGCTGAGAGAGGAAACGCTGAATCTTACGGGCCCGAGCCACGATGATCTTGTCTTCCTCGGAAAGTTCGTCCATCCCGAGGATGGCAATAATGTCCTGCAAATCTTTGTAGCGCTGAAGCACCTGCTGGACCTGACGGGCCACCTGGTAGTGCTCTTCACCCAAGACGTTCGGATCAAGGATTCGAGACTGCGAGTCGAGAGGATCCACCGCCGGATAAATACCAAGCTCCGCGATCTGTCGCGAAAGAACCACCGTACCGTCCAGGTGAGCAAAGGTGGTCGCTGGTGCAGGATCGGTTAAGTCGTCAGCAGGCACGTAAACACACTGTACTGAAGTAATGGAGCCCTTGGTGGTCGAGGTAATCCGCTCCTGCAAGGCCCCCAAGTCCGTCGCCAGCGTGGGCTGATAACCAACGGCCGAAGGGATTCGACCAAGGAGCGCCGAAACTTCCGAACCTGCCTGGGTAAAACGGAAGATATTATCTACGAAGAAGAGCACGTCTTGCCCTTCTTCGTCACGGAAATACTCTGCCACCGTAACCCCAGTAAGCGCCACACGAGCACGGGCTCCCGGTGGTTCGTTCATCTGACCATAAACCAGAGCGGCCTTATCGATAACCCCCGACTCCTTCATCTCAAGGTAGAGATCGTTTCCTTCACGAGTCCGTTCCCCCACCCCGCAGAACACGGAGATACCTCCGTGCTGCATGGCGATGTTGTGGATCATTTCCATCATTACGACGGTCTTGCCCACACCCGCTCCACCGAAGGTGCCCATCTTACCGCCTCGGGGGAAGGGGACCAAGAGATCAAGCACCTTAACACCGGTCTCCAAGACACGGATGGTCACATCTTGTTCGGTGAAGGCCGGTGCTGGACGGTGAATGGGATACACTTTATCGGACTGAATGGGCCCCGCCTCGTCCACCGGGTCACCAACCACGTTCATGATCCGACCCAACACCGCCTTACCTACCGGCACCACGATGGGCTGCCCCGTGGCCCAAACTTCCTGACCGCGAGCCAAACCGTCGGTGGTGTCCATCGCAATGGTACGTACAACGTTGTCACCCAGGTGTTGGGCCACTTCAAGCACCAGGTTCCATTCACGATCATCAATCGCAGGGTTGGTTACCCGCAAGGCATCAAGAATCTTGGGCACTTTACCCGGCGGAAACTCTACGTCCACTACGGGACCCATGACCTGAACGATTTTACCTATCACTTTTTCTTCGGCCATAACGCCTCTTCCTCCTTGTTAAACTTTGCTATCCTTTAAGGGCTTCCGCACCGCCCACAATATCCATCAGCTCCTTGGTAATCGAAGCCTGACGCGTCTTGTTGAAGAGGAGCGTAAGACTCTGGACCATATCACCGCAAGCCCGGTTGGCGTTGTCCATCGCTGTCATCCGAGCCGCTTGTTCACTAACCGCCGTCTCGAGCATGCTCGCGTAGACCCGGGTGTTCACGTAAAGGGGCAGAATCTGTGCAAAGAGCTCTTCTGGTTCCGGCTCGTAGATGTAGGACCCGGAAATCTTCTTCTCCGTTTCCTCCACTCCCTCTTCCGCTTCCACCGTAATGGGCAAGAGCTTCTCGGTCTTTGGAATCTGACGGACCACATTTACAAAATACCCATAGATGAGATAGGTCTCATCCACTTCTCCTTCGATAAAGGCGCGCATGGCCTCCCGAGCCACCGCCCGGGCGTTGAACATCTCTACGCGGCTCATGACATCTTCATAAGAGGCCCGCATAAAATCGAATTTCCGGTAATATTGGGCCCCTTTCTTCCCTACACAGATCAGGGATACCTCCCGGCCTTTGGCCTTTTGTTCCCTGATGAAACGCTCGCAGGTATTGATGAGGTTGGCGTTGAAGGCCCCACACAGACCCCGATCCGCGGTAACAAGAATGATCTCTACCTTCTTGACCTCTCGCTCCTGCATGAGTTCAAACTGCGAAGTATTAACCGCTCCCGAACCAACCAGCTCCTGAATTACTTCCTTAAACTTGGTGGCGTATGGCCGAAACTGCTCCACCCTTTCCTGGGCACCGCGCAACTTGGCCGCCGCCACCATATTCATGGCCTTAGTGATCTGGCCAATCTTCTTAACCGCTTCGATCTTGCGCTTAATGTCTCTTAGGTTCGGCATCTTTCCTCACCTGTCCTCTTCTTTAAGGCACGGGAACCGTTTCTACGTTGTGCCTGGTCTTGAACTCCTCGTTAAATTCAGAGAAAACTTTTTTCATCTTTTCTTCAAGCTCGGGACTGATCTCTTTCTTCTCCTTGATCTCCTGAAAGATCTCCGGATAACGAGAACCTATAAACTCGTAAAGCTCCTTCTCGTAGTCCGCCAGAACATCAAGCGGCATCTCATCAAGAAAGCCTCGTGTCCCGGCAAACAGGATACAAACCTGTTTTTCTACCGGCAGAGGCTGATATTGCGGCTGCTTGAGGATTTCCGTCAACCGGGCACCACGATGGAGAACCCGCTGAGTAGCCCGGTCAAGCTCCGAACCAAATTGAGCAAAGGCCGCCAACTCACGATATTGAGCCAACTCCAGACGCAAACGTCCTGCGACCTGCTTCATAGCTTTGATCTGAGCCGCACCTCCCACGCGAGAAACCGAAAGACCCACGTTAATGGCTGGACGAATACCGGCAAAGAAGAGACCCGGCTCCAAATAAACCTGTCCGTCGGTAATGGAAATAACGTTGGTCGGAATATAGGCCGACACGTCACCTTGCAAGGTCTCGATAATGGGCAAAGCCGTCAAGGAACCACCACCATGCTCTTCGTTGAGCTTGGCCGCCCGCTCCAAGAGACGAGAGTGATTGTAAAAGATGTCCCCAGGATACGCCTCACGACCCGGAGGACGACGAAGCAGCAGAGATACCTCACGATAGGCGTTCGCCTGCTTGGAAAGGTCATCATAAATGATAAGAGCGTGACGACCGGTATCCCGGAAATATTCGCCCATCGCACATCCAGCATAAGGCGCAATATATTGCAAGGTAGCCGGATCCGAAGCGCAAGCCGCTACCACGGTGGTATATTCCATCGCCCCATGACGCCGTAAGACTTCCACGATTTGCGCCACCGAAGCTTTCTTCTGGCCCGCGGCCACGTAAATGCAGTAAATATCGCTGTCTTTCTGGTTGATGATGGCGTCGATCCCTATGGCCGTCTTTCCAGTCTGACGGTCACCAATGATGAGCTCACGCTGTCCACGCCCGATGGGGGTCATCGCGTCGATGGCCTTAAGCCCCGTGTACATGGGCTCATGTACCGGACGCCGGGCAATGATTCCCGGAGCCTTGAGTTCGATTCGACGGAATTCCTTAGCCTGAATCGGCCCCTTTCCATCAAGAGGACGACCAAGCGGATCTACTACGCGACCAAGCACCGCTTCCCCTACAGGGACTTCAGCGATACGCCCGGTCCGCTTAGCAATGTCACCCTCTTTGATCTTGGTGGCGTCACCCATGATGGGGACACCCACGTTGTCGAACTCCAAGTTCAGGGCAATCCCCATTTCGCCACCAGGGAACTCAATGAGCTCCATGGCCTGGCAATTCCGTAGGCCATAGACGCGGGCGATACCATCTCCCACCGAGATGACCACGCCCATCTCATTGAGATCTACCTTCTTCTCATACTCTTCAATCCGCTTCTTAATAAGATCACTGATTTCCTCTACTCTGATCCCCTGCATCAGGACACCTCACCCCTTATAATGGATTCTTTAAATTTTTCTAACTGGGCCCGGATACTTCCATCCAGGACCAGGTCTCCTACCCTGGCCACCACACCACCCAATATTTCAGGGTCCTCTACCACCTGAAGGACCACTTCACGCCCGATCTTCTTGGAAAGGGCCTCAGCCAAGGCCTTTTGCATCTCCTCATCAAGAGGCGTGGCCACCCGCACTTCGGCCCGCGCAATACCCAGCTCTTCGTCTAATAAATTCTGATAAGCCGCCGCGATGTCAGCGATAAACTGGATGCGACGTTTCTCCACGAGGAGACGCAAAAACTTGGCCACGGATTCATCTACCCCGAGCCCCTTGATCACCTCCTCCACAATCTCCATTTTGAGATCCGGAGGATAGATGGGGCTCTCCAGGGCTTCCAAGATTTCGGGCTGGCCCTTAAGGAACTCCGCCACGCGCTGGAGCTCCTCCCCGTATTCCTTAAAACGACCATCTTCCTTGCCTGCCGCAAACAGACCCCGAGCGTATTTAAGGGCTATGATTGTCCTAATCACTAGTGCACCACCCTTTCAATGAATTCTTGGACCAGACGTTTGTGATCTTCAGGCGTGATTTTTTCACGAATAATTTTCTCCGCCATCTGGACCGACAGTTCGGCCACTTCCTTGCGGAGTTCTTCCCGCGCCCTCTCTAGTTCTTGCTGCACATAAAATTCGGCCTGTTGCTTGATCCGCTCTGCCGCCGCCTTGGCCTCCGCAATGATCCTTTCTTTCTCTTTCTCACCTTGCTCGATAAAGGCCTCCACGATCTTCTTGGCCTCTTCCTCGAGGGTGGCTAGTTTCTTTTCATATTCTTGATACCGGGCCTCAGCCTCCCGACGCTTCTCTTCCAATTCTTGATATTCGTTCTCAATGGCCTCTCGTCGAGAACGGAACATATCAATCATGGGCTGACGTCCAAACTTGACCAAAATAATCATCAGGGCCAGGAAATTGACCGCCCACCACAGGAGATTGCGGAGCTGGCTCTTGGTTACATGAGGCTTGACCTTGGCATGCTCCCCGTGAACCGCCTCGTGAACAGCGTGTTCCACCGCTGCCGCACCGTGCTCCGCCTCTTGCGCCATTTCGTGCCCCACTCCCGCTCCCTCTTGAGCGGCCTTCTCCACCTGATGCGCTGCCGGGACCTCGTGGCCCTCTTCCGCCCAGACAGGAACTGCCCACACCAAAACCAAAGCAAGAAAAACCGCCCCAAACAAACGGCCGATCATAAGGACCTCCCCAAGAGCTTCTGCGCTATAGAGACGGCGAAGGTTTCCACCTGCGCCTGAAGCGATTGCCTCACTTGCTGGAGTTGCTGAGAAAGCTGAGAGAGCATCTGGTGCTTAAGCTGCTCCGCTTCCTTCGTGGCAGCTTCCAAGATCTGCCTCTCCTCGGCCTTGCCCTGTTGCTTCAACTCCTCCCGCCGCTGGGCTGCTTCCATCCGGGCTTCATTCAGACGTTGCTGATACTGCTGAAGGGCCTCCTCGGCCCCGCGCGTAAAACGCTCGATGTCTCCTCGCAACCCATTAAACTTCTGCTCCCGGTCTTTGAAGATCTGCATCACCGGTTTGATGAGGATGACGTTCAAAATAGCCGTAAGGATAAGAGCTTCGATGATCTGGATCCACAGGGTGATGTCAAAACTCAGCATCTATAAACCCCTCTTTTTGGGAATTTTGACTGAATTGCCATTCATGTTGGCGCTTTTACATCATTTCAGATGGCGTGTCAAAGGTTCTTTATAGGCCAAAAAGGGCAATTTGAGGCGAAAAATTCAGTTTTTGGGGTTCTATCAGCTTAACGGAAGGAATAGCGCCGGCGAGAAATGCTTAGAGCAAGCCCTATTGCTACCAGATTAACCAGTACCGAAGAACCACCGTAGCTCAAAAAAGGCAAGGGAACACTGGCTACAGGCAAGAGATGAAGAATACCACCGATATTGATAAAAACTTCCCAAAACAACATCAAAGCCACCCCAGAAAGAACAGCCCGTCCCAAAGGTTCTCGCACCTCCATCGCCAGACGGAGAAGACGATAAATCAGGGCCGCAAAGAGTAAGATGACCAAAGAGGCACCCACAAATCCCCATTCTTCAGCCCAGACCGCGAAGGCCAAATCCGTATGCTTTTCAGGCAAATAGTTAAGACGACTCGAAAGCCCCTCCTTAAAACCAAACCCCGTCAGACCACCAGAGCCTACCGCGATCAAGGCCTGGAGGATTTGATAGCCCCGACTGAGACGGAAGGCCTCGGGATTCAAGAAGGCCTCCACCCTGGCCCGCTGATAAGGCTTGAGCAACGCCCAGATTTTGGGCCCCAGAAGCCCCCCGATCAAAACCATGACAAGGATCACTACCAAGACCCAACGGCGAGGCACTCCGGCCAGAAAGAGAAACGAGAGATATATCAAAAAAAGCATTCCTCCCTGATCCAGGTCTCCAGCAGCCACCAGAGCTATAGGAAAGATGGCAAACGCAGTAAGGACCACGAAGGTCCTCAGATCCAGCCGATCCTGGTCGCGCCGGCCAAGGATCAAGGCAAAGACCAACACCAGGACCAATTTGGCGAACTCCGATGGCTGAATACCTATCCCTCCTACACGCAACCAGCGGGTGTGCTTGAGATCGAGCAAAAGAAGCACCAGCAACAGGACCACATAGGCCGCGAAAATGAGTCGGGGGGTGAGAAGACGCTGGTAGTCCGTCAGGGCCAAAATCCCCATCAAAAACAAGCCCAGGCCGAACCAGATCAACTGTTTTTTGAAAAGGAGACCCCCCATGGTGGCGCTGGCCTGATTCAAAGCGCCACATACGAGCAAGGCCCCTACCAGGAACACCAGCCACGGGTCGATTTTCAAAGAAGTTCGTCCCAGCCTCATGAAGGGTGCTCTCCCTTGAAATAGGCCCTGAGGAATTGCCCTGCCAGCGGGGCAGCAGCCGAACCCCCGTGTCCCCCATGTTCCACAAAGACCACCACCACGATTTCGGGTTTCTCAGCCGGAGCAAAGGCCATGAACCAGGCGTGATCTCTCTTGAGATAGGGCAATTTCTTGCTGTGGATGCGTTTTTTCATCCCCACCACTTGTGCCGTTCCAGTCTTGCCGCCCACAGTGACGTCCTCCATCCTGGCGGCTCGACCGGTACCCTCTTTGCCATTCACCGCTGCCACCAGACCTTGTTTTACGTAGAAGAGGGTCCGCTGATGAACGGGAAGCTTTCCTTCCTGGTGAGGGTTAAATTCCGCTACGATCTCACCGTAAGGATTGAGGAGCTGTATCACGCACCAAGGCCGGTAGAGTACACCTCCGTTAACCACCGCCGAGAGCAACTTAGCCAGTTGCAGGGGGGTTACTTTGAGGGCCCCTTGTCCGATGGCCACGTTCAAGGTTTCGCCCTTCTGCCAGGGCTCGTGAAATACCCTCCTCTTCCAGGCCCTGTCAGGCACAAGACCCGCCTTCTCTCCCGGGAAACCCAAGCCCGTGATACGTCCGAGACCACAGGCCCGGGCCATCTGAGATAAATAGTCGATCCCAACCTCTTCTCCCACCCGGTAAAAATAAACATCGCAAGAAACCTCCAAGGCCTTGACAAGGTTCACCTCTCCGTGTCCCCAAGAACGCCAACATCGAAAGATACGTCGTCCCAACCGATAGTAACCCTTGCAATAGATGGTGGTGGCCGGCGTAACCACCTTCTTTTCCAGAGCCGCCATCGCCGTGACCACTTTGAAGGTGGAGCCTGGAGGATAGGCAGAAAGGGCCTTGTTGAGCAGGGGATGTTTCACATCGCGGCGAACCTTTTCCCATTCCTTGGCGGAAAACCCTTTAACGAAATAGACGGGGTCCACTCCGGGATGACTGGCCAGAGCCAAAAGGCGCCCATCACGCGGGTCCATCACCACTATGGCCCCAGCCTGCCCTTCAAGGAGCTGGTGGGCTAGACGCTGGAGAAAGATATCCACTGTCAGGACGAGACTCTCCCCCATCACCGGCGCCTCTTCCGCCACCACCCGACGGATCCGTCCACTGGCGTCCACTTCTACCAAGCGGCGCCCTTTGTGGCCCCGAAGACGCCGATCAAATTGGGCTTCAAGCCCGGCCCGGCCCAGAAAATCTTCCGCGGTAAACCCCTGAGGACCAAGTCTCTTAAGTTCTTCGGCGTTGATGCGAGACACATAACCCACCAGGTGGAAGGTTTCCTGACCAAATGGATAGTAACGCGTAGGCTCAACCAGGATGTCTACCCCGGGCAAAAAGTACCGGCGGGCCTCGATCTTGGCCACCGTGTCTCGGTCAAGATCAAAGGCCAAGATTACCTGGTTGGTCCCCGCTTCCCGGCGGGCCAGGAGATAACGTTGTTTGAGCGCTGGAAAACTTTCTCCAAGAAGGTCTGCTAGGCGTTTCAACACCTCGTCGCCCTGAGTTCCCCGAATGACCTTCGGGTCCACAGCCAGGGCAAAGGAAGGGAGGTTCCCTGCCAGGAGGATGCCACGCCGATCGTAGATATTTCCCCGAGGAGCAGAAAGATAAAAGACCCTGAAACTCCTTTTGCGAGCCAGCTTTCGGTAATGAGCACCCTTAATGATCTGCAAAAAGAAGAGTTTCAACAACAAAAAGAAAAAGACCAGTCCCACCAAAAAGACCACCCATCGCAGCCGACGTTCGATGGGATCAGGTTCTTCGGTATTAAATAGACGATAGTTCAAAGAAGTTCCTCACCATCGAAAATTGACAAAACAACCAGCAAAGAAATCCCCAGGCCAAAGTGCCCAGGAGAATCCGGCCTACAAAATAAAACCCCGGCACCGGAAGCGAAAGTTCTAGCAAGACCGGAATCAGAAAAAGCCGTAAAAGCTCGCAGATTGAAATGGAAACCAGAAGAGACAAGAGGGCTGGGAAGAAGACTGTAAGGGCCAGGCGCCGTTTGAGCTGTAGGAATAAAAAAAGCCCCAAGGCGTAAGAAATGACCGAAGCTCCGGGGACCAGAAAAGAATAGGTATCGCTCACCAGGCCCCAGATGAGGACGGCCAGGGCCATCTGACGATGAGAAAGGCCCCAGAAAAGACCCCCCAAAAGGATAGGAAAAAAAGGATCAAAGACAGGAGGTGCCACAAGGGCCGCTAGAAACTGATAAAGACAAAAGACACCAAAAAGGAGCAAATGGTAAGTAATGATTCTCATTTTGGAGGTTTTTTCTGAAGTACGACCACTTCTTCCAGAGATTCAAAGTCTACTGCGGGCCTTACCTCAATAGGGCGGAAGAGCCCCTTGAGGCGTCCAGGGTAAATACGTTGGACCCACCCTACCAAAATACCCTTTGGATAAAGACCGTCGAAACCGGAGGTCACGATCCGGTCGTTTTCGCGCACGTCGGCCTCCGCCGGCACGTAATCCAGCAAACACACCCCCTTGCCTTGTCCTCGAAGGACACCTCTCTGACGGGAACGCTGGACCAAAACGTCCACCGCGCTGGAAGGATCAAGAAGGAGAAGGACCTTGGCATAATGATCCTCGGCCGCCACCACTTGGCCTACCAGGGCCCCGCCTTCTTTGGGCGCTGCACTCAGGACTGGCATTTCTGGAAGGACACCGTCCTTGATACCTTTGTCAATGACAATCATGGCCTGCCAGCTCCCTAGGGGTTTGCCAATAATTCGGGCCACAACCACCTGTTCCCCAAAGGGAGCTGAAACCTTGAGCAACTTGGCCAGACGTTGGTAGGCCAACTCCTCTTCCTCGAGACGGGCCAGTTCCGCTTCAAGTCTTAAGATTTCTTTTTTTAGCCTTTCGTTCTCCTCTGCCACCCCTACTAGCCAGAGATATTTGCGCCACAGGTGACGCAAACCAAAGCCCCCCTCTGAAGCCCCTCCAGACCAGGGACCAAAAACCTTGAGCCCCAAGCGCTCACCAAAAGAAAGTCTTTTCTCGCCCGAGAGCCCGCCAAATACCAAGGCCAGGGCTACCATCCCGAAGAGGATCAAAAAGATAAGAGAGAAAATTTTTCGTGAAGGAGAAGGAGGCACGGGCTATCGTAACATTATTTCTCGCAAGATATGGATGTTATCCAGAGCCCTTCCAGAACCCAATACCACGGAACAAAGAGGATCTTCAGCCACAATCACAGGAAGTTGGGTCTCCTGTCGGATGAGCCGGTCGAGGTTTTTAAGAAGGGCCCCTCCACCGGTCAGGACGATCCCTTTGTCAACGATGTCGGCTGCGAGCTCCGGGGGAGTTTGTTCCAGGGCATCTTTGATGGCCTCCACGATGATATCAACCTGTTCTTGAATGGCCTCCCGGATCTCTTCCGCGTTAACGGTAATGGTCTTGGGAACGCCCGTGATAAGGTCTCGGCCTTTGATGTCCATGGTTTCAAAAGGAGGTTCGGGAAGCACGTTTCCGATTTCGATCTTAATCTGTTCGGCGGTGTGTTCTCCGATAAGGAGATTGTATTTACGTTTAATGTAATTCATAATGGCCTCATCCATCTTATCTCCTGCAACCCGCACCGAGTTGCAATAAACGATGCCCGCCAGAGAGATCACCGCCACCTCCGTGGTCCCACCCCCAATATCTACCACCATGTTGGCCGTGGGTTCAGTAATGGGTAGCCCTGCTCCAATGGCCGCGGCCATGGGCTCTTCTATCAGGTAAACCTCTCGTGCTCCGGCAGATTCCGCAGACTCGCGTACCGCCCGGCGTTCTACTTGGGTAATGCCAGAGGGAACGCTCACGATTACCCGGGGGCGGACAAAGATGCGTCGGTTGTGGACTTTTTCGATAAAGTAGCGGAGCATGGCCTCGGCCACTTCGAAGTCGGCAATGACACCATCTTTAAGGGGACGAATGGCATGAATATTACCCGGGGTGCGCCCGAGCATCCGTTTGGCTTCTTGGCCCACCGCCAAAACCCTCTTTCCCCGCCCATCAGAACGCACTGCCACCACCGAAGGTTCCCTCAAGACGATGCCTTTGCCCTTGACGTAGACCAAGGTGTTAGCCGTGCCCAGATCAACTGCTAGATCCGTGGAAAACCAGCCCGCCAGAGAACGAAACATGCAAATAAAGCCCCAAAAAGGAAGTTTAGGCTCAAGTTACCAAAGCCGCCCTTTACTGACAAGCTTGAGGCCCTTATTTTGCAAGTAGCTCAAGGAGGAGGTGCTACATGATCAGGATGCCCGCGGTCGCCGGTCAGTTTTACGAGGCTAAACCTTCTTTACTGAAACGAGAAATAGAGGCCTATCTCACCCTGCGTGAGCCCCGCGAAGAGGTTATCGGCGTGGTCTGTCCCCACGCGGGTTACATGTATTCAGGACACGTAGCAGGAGCGGTTTACGGACGCATCATCGTACCAGAGACGGTTATAATCATGGGCCCCAATCACACCGGACTTGGCCATCCCGCCGCTGTCATGGCCTCTGGAACGTGGCAGATGCCCTTTGGTCCTGTTGAAATAGCAGAAGACCTGGCGCGTCTGATCCTGACCGAAAGTCAGGTCCTGGAAGACGATGCCCAGGCCCATCTCTACGAACACTCCCTGGAAGTGCAGGTACCTTTTCTCCAGTATCTGAACCCTCGGGTCCGTATCGTCCCTATTTGCCTCTCCATGCTTTCTCTGCCCGAAATCGAAGACGTTGGACAGGCCTGTGCGCGGGCCGTAATGAACTATCGGCACCCTGTCCTTCTGGTGGCCAGCACGGACATGAGTCATTATGTCCCCCACGCGGTGGCCAAAGAAAAGGACCATCTGGCCATCGAACGAATCCTGGAACTTGATCACGTGGGACTGATCGAAGTGGTGGTGAAAGAAAAGATAAGCATGTGCGGGGTGGTTCCCACCGCCGCTACGTTGGTGGCAGCCAAAGCACTGGGAGCTCGAGGCGCAGAACTGGTAAAGTATGCTACCTCGGGTGAGGTGTCCGGAGATTTTTATCAGGTGGTGGGTTACGCCGGGATCATTATTCGGTAAAATACGAGCCTCGTGATGAGCAGCAAAGTAAAGACACGTTTCCCACCTAGCCCAACCGGACATCTCCACTTGGGTGGAGCTCGTACGGCCCTTTTCAACTGGCTTTTTGCGCGCCATCACGGAGGTATCTTCCTCCTGCGCTTTGAAGATACGGACCGTGAGCGTTCCCGCCAGGAATACGTGGACTCTATCCGTGAGGCCCTAGAATGGCTTGGCCTCCTCTGGGACGAAGGGCCTTATTTCCAGATGGAGCGTCTGGAAATTTACCAAGAGTTTGCCAGACGCCTCTACGAAGAGGGCAAGGCCTATTATTGCGAATGTCCCCCTGAGCTTTTGGAAGAAAAACGGAAAAAGGCCCTGGCCGAAGGACGTAAACCCAAATACGATGGCACCTGCCGGGAAAAGGGGCTTGGCCCTGGACCTGGTCGTGTCCTCCGGTTCAAAACTCCACTTGTAGGTACAACGGTGGTGGAAGATCTCATCCGGGGAGCGGTTGCCTTTGACCATCAGGAGCTCGACGATTTCGTCCTCTTGCGTCCCGATGGTATTCCCACCTACCAATTCGCCGTGGTGATAGACGACCTCACCATGGAAATCACCCACGTGATCCGGGGCGATGACCATCTGTCCAATACTCCCAAGCAGATCCTTCTCTTCCAGGCCCTAGGAGCCGAGCCTCCCAAATATGCCCACGTACCCATGATCCTAGGGCCGGATGGTAGCCGGCTCTCCAAGCGGCACGGAGCGCTTTCCATCCTGGCTTATCGCGATGAGGGGTTTTTGCCTCAGGCCCTGAGGAACTATTTGGTGCGTCTTGGCTGGTCTTATGGAGATCAGGAGATCTTCAGCCTCGAAGAAATGATCGAAAAATTCGATCTTTCTCGGGTCTCAAAATCAGCGGCCCGTTTCGATCCGGACAAGCTCCTGGCCTTAAACGCCCACTATATCCGTCAAGAGCCCACCGAACGATTGGCCCGGGAAGTGATCCCTTTTCTCAAGAGCCTAGGGGTTGAAATCCCAAATCCGCAGGAGCCGCGCTTTTTGAAAGCCGTAGAAAGTGTCAAACCTCGGGCTCGCACCCTGAAAGAAATGGCTGAAATGATGCGTTTTTATTTTGTAGATGAAATCGAGTTCGACCCCAAGGCCGTCGATAAGTTTTTAAAAGAAGAGATCGCTCCGGTTCTCGAACGTCTTGTGCGGGAGATCGAAGGCCTTCCGGAATTCAACGAAGAAGTTCTTGAGCGTCTCTTTCGGAATCTCGCCGAAGAGTACCAGCTCAAGCTCAAACACATTGCTCAACCTGTAAGGGTGGCCTTGACCGGACGCACGGTAAGCCCGGGGCTTTTTGAGGTGATGGATATCCTCGGTAAAGAAACCGTTGTCAAGCGCCTGAAGAAGGCGCTTCAATATCTTAAAGGAGGAAAATAATGGGCGAAATCCTGATCATTGCCCTGGTTGTGGTGGCCTGGATCCTGGTAAACCGATTGGTGTTACCAAAATTCGGCATTCCCACCTGAGCTTCTCCTACCTGCTCGCTGGACGAGCGAGCCAACAAAAAGAAGGAAAAAGCCTAGTCTTCGCCGATCTTTTCTACTTCTGTGGGTTCCAGATGCAAATGGGCGGTTTGTCCCCGGTCGATAGCAGCCAGATCTGTTTTTATCCTGAAAGTGTGTCCCACGATCTCTGCTTCCTTAAGCCAAAAAAACCCGTCCTTATAAGCCTCGAAGAGACCTTCATAGCGAGTACCAGCTCGTGACTGAATGACGATTTTTTTGCCCTTGAGCTGCTCAAAAAATCCGGTAGTCGGTGGTGCAGGAGGAGTGGTTTGTTTTTTCTCCTGGCGGCGAACGATGATCTTTTTCCCGGACATGATTGATCCCCTCCTTCCAAAATTTATTTCCCGAGTTCAGCGACAAACTCGTAAGCCGGAAGGCCTGAAGGATAATAGTTTTCAATCCTCTTTTTCAAACGAAAACCCGTCTTGCGAAAGAGGGCCAAAGCCGGAGCGTTGTCACAACCCACATGAGCTCGCAGGAGACGATATCCATGTGCAAGTGCGATCCCCTTAGCGGTCTCTACCAAATAAGTACCTATGCCGCAGCTGCGTCTTTCCGGGACCACGGCAATGGCCATGAGATCAAGAACCCGCGAAAACCAAACCGGCAGCATTAGACCCAGCATGAAAAAAGCAATTGGTTGCTGGTTTTCCTCCAAAATATAAGTACGCACCCAGCGATCGCGAAACCATTTGGGAATAATCTCTTCATAAGGACCGAAACGCCTGAAGGATCGACTCAAAAGAGATACGAAGGCCAGATCCCCCTCCTCAGCCAAACGCAGATTCAAGGTTGACTCTTGTTTCGGCTTACGGGTAGAAATACTTAAGCGTCTCAAAAACTTCCGGGAGGTTCCGGCCATGGAGATCACCTTTTATGGTCATGCTACCTTTAAGATCGTCACTAGGGAAGGAATTCGTCTCCTTATTGACCCGTGGCTGGACAATCCCAAGGCCCCTCCGGAAAAGGATTTGGGGCCTTATGATCTCGTCCTCGTCACCCACGCCCATGGAGACCATCTTGGTAACGTCTTGGAGATTGCTCGCACCGCTGCCACTGAAGTGGTAGCGATTCATGAAATTCAGCAATATCTCTTGGCCCAGGGGATACCAAATGTTACCGGGATGAACATCGGGGGCTCCTACCGAACCAAAGGCCTTACCATCACCATGGTTCAGGCGGTTCATAGTTCTTCCATCCAGGAAGATAACAACATCATCTATGGAGGAGACCCGGCGGGTTTTGTCATTCGTCTGGAAGACGGCCGGACCATCTATCACGCTGGAGACACTGGTCTCTTTTACGATTTGGTCCTCATCGGTGAACTATATCAGCCCGAAGTAGCCATGATCCCTATTGGAGATCACTACGTGATGGGGCCGAAGGAAGCGGCCAAAGCCTGTCAACTACTCAAACCCAAGAAGGTCATCCCCATGCATTATGGTACCTTCCCTCTCCTCACCGGCACTCCTGAAGCCTTTGCCCAACATCTGAAAGAATGGGCCCCTGAGGTGGAACTCCTGGTACTTGAGCCCGGAGAGACGGTCAAGCTCTGATGCCCTGGGCCATAAGCTTCATTGGACCACACAACGCTGGAAAGACCTCTCTTTTGAGAGAAGTCGTTCGGGAACTCACCAGCCGGGGGCTCAGGGTGGGTTTCCTCAAATCTTCCAAAGAGTCTCTGGCGGACTTAGAGAAAAACGGTACTGATACCAGGCTCCTTAGAGAAAGCGGGGCTTTACCTACTGTCTTCTGGGGAAAAGACGAAGTGTTCATCTCGGTCAATGCCCCACCCAAAGAGGATTTTACT
This sequence comes from uncultured Thermodesulfobacteriota bacterium, assembly GCA_964630855.1. GTDB lineage: Bacteria > Desulfobacterota > Thermodesulfobacteria > Thermodesulfobacteriales > Thermodesulfatatoraceae > JAADCO01. Next base: position 153,133 of record CAZVXP010000016.1, read on the forward strand.
TTTTGGGCCGTGATAGAACGGTTCTTCTTCGACTGTGATCTGGTCGTTTGTGAGGGGTTCAAGAATCTTTTGACCTTGAGCAAAATAGAAGTAATTCCCGAAGAGCCCGAAGAGCTCCTCTTCGAACGGGTGCCAGGGGTCATCGCCCTGGTAGGGCGTCTCCCCGTCCCTCCCCTCCCTCAATTCTCCCCAGAGGATCCCAAGGGCCTGGTGGATTTTCTTCTTTCAAAAAAGCCGAAACGCCAGCCGATCTCCCTTCTGGTGGATGGCCATCCTGTAGGTCTGACCCGTTTTGTTTCCAAGTCTCTGGCTTATACCATAAGGGGCTTTGTCCAGAGTTTAAGAGGCGTAAAGGAAGCCCGACGAATAGAACTAAAAGTTGACCTTGGTCAAGACGATCTCTAGGGCCCGGGCCAGATTTCTGATCTCCCACTGGGCCTTCAGATGCCGTCTTTTAAGGATAAAATCCTCCCAGACAAAGAGGGGGCCCGTAGCTAGAATCGTAGTGGCAGAACCCTGGGGCATAACAAAGCGTGCATCTTCCTTTCTAACCCCTATTTCCAAGAGCTCCCGATAAAGTCTCATCCCGCTTTCGATCTCTTCCCGGTAAAGTTTTTTGGCCTTCTCGGGATAGCCCGGAGGACAGACGAAACGATCTACCTCGGTATAACGATGGGAACGCTGATTGAAATTAAGCCAGGTGTGCCGTACGAATTGATGAGAAAAGAGACGACTCATTCCTTCCACCACGACTACCAGCCAGCCGAAGGGGGCCGTAATCTCGTAGGAGGTCTCGATGACCACGATCTCGGGTTCCGCCCATAGGTCGGTAGAGGTCTTTTTCAATCCACGGCGGACAAATTCCCCCAAAGGTGCTTCTTCCAGGAGCCTGGGTTCGCCTTCCACGATTCCCAAGCGAAAACAGCGGAACTCCAGCCAGGCTCGACTTTCGTCCAGAGAAGCCTTGAGGATTTCACGAAAGGTGTCGTCTTCGTAAACCTCAGCCCAGTGGCGAAGGTTCACACACACCTTCTGGCCATCCGGGGTCCACCAAGCCTTGTAGAGCACCGGTGCCAGCGAAGCGGCTTCCTTGTTAGGGGGACCAGACACAACCAGAGGGGAGTGCGCAAAGATGCTTGTGTGTCCAGAGGCCTTAAGTCGCATAAAAAAGGCCAAAAGTTCTTCCGGATCCTGAAAACGCCTCTCAGAAAAGAGGGCCAGAGGAGGAGATGAAGCGTAACAGATACGGGCTCCTAAAAAACTCAAGAAAAGGGTGTCTCGGAAGAGGGCGGGCCCTCTGGTCTCAAGGACCTGATCAAAAAAGGGGCGTACCCTTTGACGAAAACTCTGAAGATAGGTTTTCAGTCGCATTCAGTCTTCTCCATATCCACCGGTACTCCCGAACCCCCCCCTGGAATTGCTTCCAGGAGGACCCATGACTTCTTCGAGTTCCGGTTCTGGGAGGACTCGAAGCAAGACGAGCTGGGCAATCCTCTCTCCGGCTTCCACCACCACCGGCGAAGAGGTCAAGTTGAGGACCGGAACCATTAACTCATCTTCCTCTCCACAGTAATCAAAATCAATTACCCCTACCGAATGGGGAAAAACGAGCCCCTTTTTTCGGAAAAGAGAGGAGCGCGGGAAAATAAAGAGGGCGTACGGTCTGGGAGCCTTAGCTACTAGACCCGTTCGAACAAAGGCCTGGTGACCGGGTGGTACCTCTTCTCTTTCTAAAGCAAAGAGATCAAAACCAACCGCCCCGGGCGAGGCTCGCTCTGGCAGCCTGGCCCGGGGATCTTTGCGCCAAATCAGGAGCTTTCCTACGCGTAAATCCTGATCTCTTCCCACTCGGTCTTGAGCTCCTTCAGGAGATCTAAACCCTCAAGTAAGTTCACCCCGGTTTCTAGCACATCGAGCCCGGAGACAAAACGACAAAGACGGGCAACTTCCAGGGCTGCCCCGATGAATTCTGGAGCTAATTTGATTTTTTCTTCCAGTTTGTCGTAATCTTCCTTTCGAACCCTGATCTTACGTCCTTGAGGAGAGAAACGGCCAATCTCCCTCAAGGTAAGGAGGACGTACCAGACGTGCGGGGTAACAGGGAAGTCGACCCCTCCAGGCACAGCCGAAAGACCTTGTTTGATCTTTTCTCCAGCCTTGGTAAGGACGTAGAGATTGCCGGGGAGGAGATCCACTAGACCAGAAGCCAAAAGTTTACACAGGGCGTTCCGAATCGAAGAATGTTCGGATTCGGGATAATTTGCCAGGATTTCGGCCTCGCTAAGCCCTCGCCAAAGAGGAATGCCCCTCAAAACCTTCATCTCTTCTTTGGTGATTACTGGAAGGCGCTCGATGCTTGAAGCGATTTGAGCTAGCAGGCGTCCCTTCTGTGAGGGAAATCCCTGTCCAATGACGCCTTCCTCCTCGGCTTTCTTGATCCATTGATCATCAGGCCCCATGATTTCGGTGCGGGACATGGTGAGAGCCAAGATCCCCTGAGCATTAAAAGGCGCCAGCTCTGGCACTTTCAGGAGTTCCTCCCCCCAGGGAGTCAGATGGTAGGTTCCCTCTGGGTTGCTCTCTATCAGACGAAAACCCTCCAGACGATGGAGACTCTGTTTGATCCGAAAAGGATCCCTCAACTCCTGGGAGGCTAGAAATTCTTCGATTCCCGTCGGAGTTTTATCCGGAGCTTCTGCCACGGCCTTCAAGACCGAAAGGTTCCAGCCACTTAAATCGAGACTGGGGTTGACCACGATGGGTTTAAAGAAAAGTTTGGCTGCCATGAGGAGATGTCTGCCTGGCTGGGTCAGGTCTCCGGAGGCGTCAATCGCCCCCAAACGCTCGAGGGCCTCGGTCTTTTCACCCGCCACGATGTCTCGCAGGGTAGAAGTACTGATCGACAGTTCCGGGACCAGTCCAGTACGCAAAGCCGCCCACAGCTGACTACCCACCCCGGTAAGGGTGTAGTACTGCCCTTCCGGGAGACTGAAAGTAAGGAGTCTCTGAGCCTCCAATTCAAAGATGTGTTCGGTGGGGATAGCTTCGAGAAAACTCTTCCTGGCCGGCCCAGGAGGGATGGCCAAGAGACTTTTGGCCAAAGAGGGCGTAATGAAAAATTCGACTTCGGCGGAACGATAAGCCTCCAAAATGGCCTGCGCCCAAGGTTCAAGACGCCCTCCCCGGGCCAACCCCCGCTCTTCTAACTGTTTGTTGATCTCCTGATCGAAATCTGTACGCCCTTGGGCTCGCTCACAGGTGAGCAACATCGTAATGATACGGGAACCTATTAGACGATAGCCTTCATATAGATCCTCAAAGGAAAGATCTCCTGCCTTTTCCGCCTGGTTTAGAGACTCAAGTACCAAAAGACCACTTCGTGTAAGAGAAAAACTGTCTTCTTCTTCTGTAACCAGACCAGCCAGACGCAGGTGCAAGAGAATTTCTAGCTCTTCTTCTCCCCATTCCTCCATCTTGGCCAGGGCCCCGGTTTCCAAACGCCGCAACATCTCCAGATGCTTCACTGTCACAATCATCGCTCTCACCTCCTCACCGTGGTCGAGATTACGGTAATCACCAGGCGGGCGGAATCAAGGAAGGCGGCCAATGGGCCGCCTTGGAAACCATCTTAGACTTTGGCCTTAAGCGCAGCGATGATCCTTTTCAGGCGCTCAAAATGTCCTTTGGGATGTTCCTTGGCCTCGAGTTTCTTTTCAGCTTCCTTAAGGAGCTTCTCCGCCTCCCGATAACGTTTTTTCTCACCGGCAGCATATCCCAGAATCTGAGCCAATTTGAGCTGTTTTTCAGCCTCTTTGAGGAATTTGACCGCTTCTTCAGGTTTTTGCTTGGCCGTCTCTTCGGCCTGGGCCACCAAATCCGCTGCTTTTACAAAGGGCAGAGGAATGACCACTTCCTTTATCACCAGAGAAGAGAGAGCCAGATGGAGCACGTCCTTTGCTTCCTCAATCTTTCCAGCAGACACGTATTTGGCAGCCAGACGCAGAGCGGGTGGATAAGAAGCCAGGGGCAACTCCTGAATCACGATGTCTATCTCTGACTGGAGAGTATTTAGGAGACGGCGCGCGTCCTGTACGTAACCCTTGTGCAAAAGGCGCTTTACCTCTTCGAGGTTCTTCTTAATAAAAGAAATATCCGCTACCACATCGTTTACCACTATGTCCACATCGATGGGGACGGTAGAGAGATCCCGGTTTACCGCCAAAGCCACATCAAGTTTGCCCAGGGCCTTCTGAATAGTCTTTAAGGCCTGATCTTTCTGGCCCTGCTCAAGCAGGGTAAGGGCCTGCATGGTCAGGGCCACAGCTTCGGCCGCTTCCGCACTCACCTTCTCGCGCCATTCTTCAGCCTCCTTCTTGGCCTCACTAACCGCTCCCTTCTTTACTCCCTCTACGCTCTTTTCCGCCGTCCAGCCTGTAGCAGCCGCCAGAAAGGACCACCAAACAATCAAAAGACACACCAAAACCTTCTTCTTTAACATCCTTAACCTCCTTCATGGGATTAGTTTGGGTTGGTCTCTAAAAGACGAATATCATCTTCTGGAAAAGCAAACGTAGGAAAAATTGAGATTACCTCTTTTCATGTTTGGAAAGCTAAGTATTAAACGATCGCTGTCAAGGATAACTTTTCAACAAAACTTTTGTTTTGTTTCTTAAGAAAGACTGAGGTAACATAGCCTCAGTCTGAGCAGGAGGTAGGGAAATGAAGGTCTTGAAGGTCTTGGTGGGCATATTGATCATCGTTTTGCTGGTTGTAGCCGGCACCGTGTTTCTGGCCCAGCGCTATCTTACTGAAGACCGCATCAAAGCCCTGATCATTCCACCCCTTGAAGAAGCCACCGGACTCAAAGTGAAGATTGGCGAGGTCAAAAGGAGTGGTCTCTTTGGAGCCAAGGTGACCCGGGTTTCCTTCTTGGATCCGGTAGAAAAGCAAAGGGTGCTCTCTACTGATGAATTGCGTGTGGCCCTCCGTTTCCTTCCCCTGATCCGGGGAGAACTCAACGTGACGGAACTGGTTTTTATCAGACCTAAAGTAGCGATTGTAAGGGAAAAAGATGGACGACTCAATTTGGAGCGCTACTTTCTCAAAGGAAAAGAGACCTCTCGGGAAACCGAGGCCAAAGGCCCTCCCAAAATCGCCCTGGTCTTTCAAAACTTACGGATAGAAAAGGCCCAGATCAGCTTCCGTGACGAACGAAAGGAACTCCCTCCGGCAGAAGTCCTCTTTTCCCTGGATTCAAAGCTTTCCTTGGCCGGAGGGCGTCTCGCCCTCGATGGCCACGGAAACCTTGAAGCCAGCGTAGCCGGGGCCCCCCTTGTTTCTGATCTCAAGTTTCGCCTTTTTTCCGGCTCTGGAATCAAGGTCTCCCTGCTAGGGGGGAAGGTCTTTGACGGAGAACTCACGGGCGAAATCAGTCTCCGGGAAGAACGTCTGCTTGGGCTCATAAGATTGGAGAAAGCCGATTTTCAAGTCCTAGCTCAGCTGGCTCAAAGACTTAAACCCTATTTCTTCCCCGAATCCGAGCTGCCAGCTTTGGCGGGAAAATTTGATCTGGAAACTGATCTCAGTGGTTCGACCAAGGCCCCGCAAATCCAGGCGGTCTTTAAAGCTCATCCTTTGAAAATCACTTACGAACCATATCGGATAGAGATAACAGGCCAAGGCCTCTGGCAAAAGATGGTCTTTTCTCCTCAGTTCAGGATAAGTTTCAATGGTGAAGAGCTAAACCTTTCTGGCCGAATCGATCTACAACCAAAGGTCCCCAAGGTTGATCTCCTGATAGAAGGCGAGAAGTTTGATCTAAAACCTCTCCTGGCTGAAGGACCTGAGACCCTTGAAAAGGACTCCTCTACGGCCAAAGGCGAAAAACACGAAGCCCTTTCTATACCGGTGACGGGAAAATTGAAACTCCACTTGGCAGAGCTTTGTTATCTTGTGTGTGCCAAGGAGGTAAAGAGCGAAATAGATCTCAGTCCTGGTGAAATCGATCTCAGAGACCTCAATTTCTTTCTGGGAGGAGCCGTAACCCAGGCCAACGGAAAAATCACAGGGCTTCCGAAACACCCTCGCGGGCAGATGGCCTACTCGGTAGCAGGCCTCGACCTCCCAGCCCTCCTCCAAGCCCTGGTACCGGAGAGCAATTACTTTACAAGCGGGAAGGTCTGGAGTGAAGGAAACTTCACCTTTCAGGGTCTTGAGGGTTCTCGCATTAAAAAGACCCTTAATGGCTTGGGAAAGGCCAAGTTTCTGAATCTGGGGCTTAAACCATCTCCTGTTACCCAGGCCCTGGCCAACCTTTTGAGGATGGAGGAGCTCCGGAATCTCCATTTCAGAGAAGGGCAAGGGAGATTCCAAGTCAAAAACGGATTGGTCCATCTCCGCGGTAAATTCCAGCACGAAGGGCTGGGACTCCTGATAGAAGGGACCGTTGGGCTCGATGGGAGGCTTAACCTCACCCCTGAAATCTTCTTTCAGGGCCAAATGGCCAAACTTTTCGCCCAACGCTTTCCCGGGGCCAGCCTTTTCAAAACTGACAAGGGATATGCCATTCCCATTACCATTCAGGGCACCCTTAGCGAACCTAAACTGGCCTTAGTGCAGGTGGAGAGGAAAATAAAAGAAAAGGCGGTAGAAAAACTCTTTCAGTTTCTCGGCCCCAAAAATTAATCCTCGCGGCGACGTTCCACGGTGATCACCGTGTGGACATTGCCGCGGGGATGAAAGTCCCCTACTACTTTAAGATACCGCGGTTTCAATTTTTCCCAGAGGGCATCGAAGATTTCGTTTGTAGCCGCTTCGTGAGAAATGTAGCGCTGGCGAAACTTGTTGAGCCAAAGTTTCAGGGAACGAAGCTCGACGATGTACCGATCTGGCACATAGACGATCCGGATGACCGCAAAATCTGGGTATCCGGATCGAGGACACAGGCAGGTGAATTCTGGAAAGGTGATTTCTATTTCGTAATCACGATCAGGATAAGGATTCTCCCAAGGCTCAAGTTCCGCCTCCAAGATAGCCTTTTCTCCGTACTTAAGCTCCATCCTACCCCCCTGCCTTGAGGAAGTAACAATAAGCTCCGGTGGTAAGGAAGACCAGACCTAATATAAGGAGGAAATTCTTTCGCGGAACCAGACCCTCAAACTCGTAACGATAAAAGATGTAAGCCACGTAAAGGCTGCCAGCGGTCCCCAGGAAGAGAAGGAGACAGATCCAGCGCTTAATTAAAAGTTCCGGGACGTCGAAGGCCAAATGATCCCATGAAAAACCAAGCTGGCGCCCGAGGGTTGGCAAAAATCCTCCTATGTTTTTGAGAAAATACTCGGACCGGTAGATGAGCTCGCCAGTAAAGGCCAAAGGGACCAAAACCGGTACCATGGGCGAAAACTTACCGAAGAGCTCGTCTTCATAAACGGTAAAGAGTCTGGTCCCCACCCGGGCAATGATCTGATAGATAACGAAGCAAACGAGCAAGATGACACTGAAAGCCAGGGCTTCGGAATCCCAGAGAGCTTGTTTGAAATGAGGATACCATCCGGTTTTCTCTTGTACGAAACGGGCAATCTGAGAAGCGATGAGAAAAGGAATGATACTGGCACAAGTGAGGAAGCGTCCTTTGTTGACGATAAGCTCTCTCAGAGGATGACGCAGATAGATGCGAGGGGAATCCCTCTCGCACAGCGGCAAACAATGGCCGCAAATAAAACAAAGGAGGTTATTGCGCACGGCGTAAGCCCCCAAATAGATAGGACACCCGGGAGTGGTGTTCTTTCCCCTCTTGCAAGCGAAGGTCTTGCAGTCTCTACATTTTTCGAGGTCCGGCCGGAATTCAATGATCGCCATGGTAGCAGCAGATCCTGTGATCTTACCCATAGGACAAAAGAAACGACACCAGGCTTGTCCCCTAAAAAGGACGGCACAAAAAGTGGCTCCTCCCAAGATGAAAAGCAAGAGAATAGCCGTGGCCAAGGGCCAGGTCTTCATGTGGGTCACGGCTTCAGCCCAGATGATCAGGGCAAAAAGGACAGTAGAGATATAAGTACAATATTGACCTAGCCACCGGGGAGGTAAACGACGGCGATAGAGACCAAGCTTTTGTACGAGACGACCGGCACCCGGAAAGGGGCAGAAGGCGCACCACATTCGTGCCAGAAAAAACCAAGAGAGCACCACGCTCGTCCACCATATCCCCCATGAGACAAAGAGCATGGCATTTTGTGAAGGATCTTGGGGACCAAAAAGTCCCAGTAAGATAAGAATGGTGAAGCAAACGTCCCCAAAGGATCGGATCAGGGCGAAATGACGCCGGTTGAGGAAGAAATTTTTCAGGCGCGGAAAAAGGGCAAAGAGGTCAACCCTGGCCTCTTCGTCGTAAACAAATAAGACCCGAAAAACATCCCGCAGGCGTGGTTTAGACTCCCTCAATGAGGACCTTTCCCGTCATCTCCTTCGGTATTTCCAGTCCCATGAGAAAAAGACCTGTAGGAGCTATGTCTCCCAGGATACCCTCTCTTAGCCTGGCACCTTTGAAGCGGTCATCGATCAGATAAAACGGCACCGGATTAGCAGTATGTGCGGTAAAGGGCTCTCCGGTCTCGGGATCTATCATCATTTCACAGTTGCCGTGATCCGCTGTCACAATCGCCGGAGCCCGATCCATGACTTCTCGCCAGACTGAGATCACCCTCCCCACACACTCATCCACCACCTTCACCGCCTTAATAGCGGCCTCCAACACTCCGGTATGACCTACCATATCTCCGTTGGCGTAATTCATCACGATAAAAGAATACTTACGAGACCTGATACGCCTAATAACCTCTTCCGTGACCTCGTAGGCGCTCATCTCTGGCTTCAAATCGTAAGTGGGGACCTCTCTGGGAGAAGGAATAAGTTTGCGGTCTTCCAAGGGAAAGGGTTCCTCTTCCCCTCCATTAAAGAAATAAGTTACATGAGCATATTTTTCCGTCTCAGCAATCCGGAGTTGATGAAAACGGGCCTTACTTACCACCTCTCCCCAGATGTTCTTGAGGTGTACCGGGGGAAAGGCCACCGGCAAATCAAACGTCTCATCATAAAGGGTCATACAGACGAAGTAGGCCAGTTTGGGGAAACGAGGCCTTTCGAATTCCCGGAAGTCCTCTTTGGTAAGGGCCAGGGTGAGTTGGCGGGCCCGATCTGCTCGAAAGTTAAAGAAGATCACCACGTCTCCATCCTCAATGAGGGCCACAGGTCGGTTGTTTCGATAGATCACCGTGGGTTTGATGAATTCGTCGGTCTCACCGCGTTCATAAGCCGCTTTTACCGCTTCCACTGGATCTTGGGCCTGGTAACCTTCACCCATTACCAGGGCCCGATAGGCCAACGCGGTCCGCTCCCAGCGCTTGTCTCGATCCATGGCGTAATAGCGCCCGGAGACCGAGGCCACCTGGCCGCAGGAAAGATCCTGCATCTTGCTCACCAGGGCGGAGAGGTACTCCACACCGCTCGTGGGAGGAGTGTCTCGTCCATCGGTGAAGGCGTGGACAAAAGTCCGATCGCAAAGCCCCTCTCGTCTGGCAAACTCCAAAAGGGCATAAATGTGGTCGATGTGACTGTGGACCCCACCATCTGAGACCAGGCCCAGGAGATGGACCTTGCCTCCGGTTTCCTTGGCCTTTTTGAAGGCCTCTTTTAAGACCGGATTTTCAAAGAAAGACCCGTCCTTGATGGCCAGATTGATCCGGGTAAGATCTTGATAGACGATGCGCCCGGCCCCAATGTTCAGATGTCCCACCTCGGAGTTTCCCATCTGGCCTTCTGGAAGCCCTACGGCTTCGCCTGAGGCCCGAAGTAAGGTAAAAGGATAGATCTCTTTCAAGGCGTCCAGATGAGGAGTGCCCGCCAGACGGATGGCATTACCCTCGGTCTCTTCTCGATAACCCCAGCCGTCCATGATGATCAGGAGAAGGGGTCTAGTCTTCATCGGAAACCTCTTCCGGCAGGATCAAGCCCCAGTCTTCAGGAGCCACACGAGGGGCGTCCATCCAAAGCCCCTCCAGATCATAAACCTCCCTTACGGGTTCAAAGAAAAGGTGCAAAATTACGTCACCGTAATCCAAAAGGACCCATTGCCCTTCGGTCTTACCTTCCACCCCAAGAGGTTCGATCCTTTCCTTGAAAAGTTCCTCTTCGACGTGATCCGCTATGCCCTGGACATGACGGGCTGAACGAGCACTAGCGATCAAGATGAAATCTGCATAGGTAGCTCGTTCTCGCACGTCGATGATCACCAGTTCTTCTCCTTTCTTGTCAAGGACCAACTGACCAATACGTCGTGCCAACTCCTCTGCACCGAGAAACCGGCTATTCTTCTTCAAGGCCAACATCTCTTTGCTCACCCGCTTCTCAACCCTCCTTAATTTTGAGATTGAAAAACATCTACAAACCAATTATAGGTTTGGCCCTCTCAAGAGACAAGAAATTTGGGAGCTATTCTTCTTGTTTCTTGGAGCGTGGTTGATAGAGGCAGAGGGGCTCTTCGGCCAAATAGTCTCCCGTGGCCTCGTAAGCCCGGGCCCGACAACCACCACATACCCTCACGTATTCACAACGCCCACATTTGCCCTTGTAACCTCTAAAATTCCTCAAATTTTGGAATATTTCAGCGTTCCACCAGATCTCCGGGAAGGACTTCTCGCGCAGGGAACCACAATTCAGCTCCAGATACCCGCAAGGCTGGATCACGCCTCGGTGCGAGATAAAACAAAACCCGGTCCCAGCCAAACATCCCCGTGTAACAGCATCCAGACCAAAGGTTTCATAGGTTACTTCCTTGCCCTCTTCACGAGCCCTTTGGCGGAGGATCCGATAATAGTGGGGGGCACAGGTGGCCTTGAGGTGGAAGCCCTCGGGCACCCTTGCTCGCTGTTCGTAAAACCAATGCAGGACCTTTTCGTATTTCTCTGCTGAGAGGGCCTGATCCGCCAGTTCTTTCCCCCGACCTACCGGTACCAGAAGGAAGATGTGATGGGCCACGGCTCCCAGCTTGAGAGCCAGGGCCAAGACCTTTGGAATCTCTTCCAGGTTGACCTCGGTCACCGTAGTGTTGATCTGGAAAGGAAGTCCGGCCTCACGCAAGATCTCAATCCCTCGAAGTGCTCCTTCGAAGGCCCCGGGCATTTTGCGAAACTCATCGTGAGCCTTAGCACTTGCGCCGTCGAGGCTGATCGAGACGCGGGCGATGCCAGTCTCCTTCATCTTTTTGACTATCTCTTGGGTGATCAGGGTTCCATTGGTGGCCATCACCGGCCTGAAACCGAGAGAAGAGGCCCTGGCGGCAATTTCAAAGATATCCGGACGGAGCAATGGTTCACCCCCCGTCAGGATGATGATGGGATTTCCTACCTCGCGAATTTCTTCGAGGATGCGAAGGCATTCTTCGGTAGTGAGCTCATTCTCGTAAGGACCCCGATCTGCAGCCGCCCGACAGTGAATACAATTGAGATTGCAATGCCTGGTAAGCTCCCAGGCCACTAGCCGGGGGACAAATTTGGTCTCCGTTGAGGCCGGGTGCGCGTGTGGATGCTTCATTCTCCTCCTCCTTTCTCACTCTGCTAAGCTTAACCAAAAACATGCCTTTTGGCGATGAACTCCTGGTCAAAGGAAAAGGAGATGATTATTCTTTCTCTGCCGGAGGTGGCAAGATGACACAACTTGATCGCAAGCTCCTTGAACAACTCAAACACAAGGTCCAGCAAGAACTAGTCAAAAGGGAAATTGAAAGTCTCGAATACTGGTTGTCCGAATTAGAAAAGATCTACCATCGAGGGCATCAGAGTCTTCCAGAGCTCAAGAGCGAGCTGCGTCAATTTATGGATCGTCTTAAGAATCGTATCAACACCCTGCGCACAAGGGGCCTTTAGCCGGCCAGACCTTCCCAAGGTAGATCAAGCTCAAGGGACTTGAGCTCTTCTTCGAGCAAGGCCCGGATCTCGGCGGGATATGGTAGATTGAGAGCTTTTTGGGCCAACTCCTGACATCTCTCGTAAGTAAGGGATCGAATCAGGATCTTCACCGCGGGGATGGTTTGAGGGTTCATGCTCAATTCGTCAAGCCCTAGACCAACCAGAAAGGGGATATAGAGCAGGTCACCCGCCATCTCGCCACACATGGCCACTTCGATTCCGGCTTCGTGTCCGGCTTTGACGATCTGGGAGATGAGTCGCAGGATGCCCGGATGAAGGGGTTCATAGAGGTGAGCCACTTGCTCGTTTCCTCGATCAATGGCCAAGGCATATTGAATGAGATCGTTGGTACCAATGCTAAAGAAATCCACTTCTTGGGCCAAAAGGTCGGCAATAGTGGCCGCAGAAGGGACTTCGATCATGGCCCCTATGGGGACAGAATCGTCAAAGGGGACCCCCTCTCGGGTCAACTCTTGTTTGACCTCTTCCAGCAACTGTTTGGCCTCTAAGAGTTCTGAAAAACCAGAAATCATGGGAAACATGATGCGAACCCGTCCATAAGCACTGGCGCGCAAGATGGCGCGGAGTTGCACCTTGAAAAGAGAGGGATTTTTGAGACAAAGCCTTATGGCCCTAAGACCCAGGGCCGGGTTGATCTCCTCTGGTAAATCGAGTTCTGAGGCGAACTTGTCTCCACCGAGATCGAGGGTCCGGATGGTCACCGGCCGGGGCCGCACCCCTTCTACCACCTGACGGTAAGCGGAAAAAAGCTCCTCTTCGCTCGGTAGTTCCCGCCGGGTCACGTAGAGATATTCGGTCCGGTAAAGGCCGATGCCTTCGGCCCCGTACTCCAGGACCAAAGGAATCTCGTCTACCAGTTCCAGGTTGGCCTTGATCGTCACCCGATGGCCATCCAGAGTGACAGCGGGTTTTTCAGCCTGTTTGAAGAGAAAGGCCCTTCTTTCTTGACACTTGAGACGACGATCCTGAAATTCCGCCAATACCTCGGCGGAAGGATTAATGATTACCTCTCCGGAAAGACCATCCACCACCAGAGTGTCACCTGGACTGACCTCTTCCAGGATACCAGCCACGGCCACCACCGCGGGCAACCCTAAACTCCTAGCCACGATGGCGGTATGAGAGGTTCGGCTCCCCACTTCTGTTACAAAGGCCTGGGTCGTATCTGGGCGGAGACGAGCGGTGTCTGCTGGTGAGAGATCATGGGCCACGATGATGGCCGGCTCCTCCAAATGGGGCTGGTGGTTGTTGAGACCCTGCAGGGCCAAGATGACGCGATCAATGAGATGTTCCAGGTCGTGGATGCGTTCCTTTAAATAGAGGTCTCGAAATTCGGCAAAGAGTTTCTTGTATCTCTCAAAGACCTTGCGCAAAGCCCATTCGGCGTTGACCAAATAGGTCCGAATAAAGTTCTCTGTCTCCCGAATGAGTCCCGGATCACGAAGCATGAGGATGTGGGCGTCGATAATGGAAAGGGGCTGGACCATCTCTTGCGGAATGTGTTCCTTGACAGCCTTGAGATCACGAATGGTCTCCTCAATGGCCTTCCGGAAGCGAGCGATCTCCTGTTCCACTGTTTCTGGTTTGATGACTCTTCTGGCAATTTTTACCCGTCCGGTAATCAGGATGTAGGCTGGACCAATCGCCACCCCGGGAGAGACCCCTATCCCTTTAAGGAGTTTCATCTGCTTCTCCCCCAAGTAGTTTCGCCAAGGCTTCCACTGCTTCTTGAGCATCCTCTCCCTCACCCAGGATCTCCAGCACCGTACCCTTGCTACAGGCCAAGGCCAACACGTCGAGAATACTCGAGGCCTCAGCCGTTTGTTTACCTTTTTTCAAGAAGACTCTGGCCCGATATTTTCTGGCGAGTTTGGCCACCTGAGCGGCGGGGCGGGCATGAAGCCCCAGTTCGTCGGTAATGCGTACTTCCCGACGAACCATTTACCTGACCACCGCCCCCGGAGGATAAGATTGGGCCTGGAAATTTTCGGGACCCAGCCCCGGATAGACCACCACTGCTGGTCCCAATTCACAACCCTCGGGAAGGCGTGTCCGTCGTCCGATAACGGTGATCTCTTCCCCACCAATCCTGGCCCCGGCTCCGATCTCCACTTCTGTGTCGGTAATGGTACGTTCAAGCCTCGCACCCTCCCTTACCACCGTATCGTGCAATAGGATCGATTCTTTGACCACCGCTCCTTTTTCGATTCTCACTCCCGGGAAAAGAACTGAACGCTCCACCTGGCCCTCGATGACCGAACCGTTATAAAAGAGACTATCACACACCACCGCCCTTCGGCCCAGGATGGTGGGTTGTCGATCACGGATATCACGATGGGCCAAATTACTACAGACCCGCCATTTGGCCAGGTTGATCTTGGGATGGACACCGAGCAGATCCATATGAGTCTGCCAGTATTCCTGGATGGTTCGGGTATAACCCCAGTAGCCCCGATGAAGGAAACCATAGACTTTATAACTCCCTACCATCTTCGGAATCACGTCGCGTCCAAATTCGTGAGAACTCTCCCGGGCGTTGGCTAAAAGGACTTCCTCTAAAACCTCCGGACGAAAGACATAGATGGTAAGGGAAGCTAATTCCGAGATAGGAGGCGAGACCTTTTCTTGGTAATCCCTTAAAGGCCCCCCAAAAGGTTTGACGAAGTCGATGACCCCCTGGCCGAAACGATGGGCCGTCTCCCATGAAACCGGCGTGAAAGCCACGGTAAGATCCGCTCCGACTTCGCGATGAAAGGCCAAAAGGGGCCGATAATCCATGGAATAGACGTGATCTCCCGAGAGGATAAGAACGAGTTCTGGCTGCCAGCGTTTGATAAATTCCAGGTTCTGATACACGGCATCGGCGGTTCCTCGATACCAATCCGAGGCTTCGTAACCCCGAAAGGGAGGGAGGATGTAAATCCCCCGGCGTCGACCAAACATGTCCCAAGGGAGACCGTAATCGAGATGATTCATCAAGGAATAGGGGCGGTATTGTGAGAGGACCCCGCAGCAAAAGATCCCGGAACGCATGAGGTTGGTCACCGGGAAGTCTATCACCCGGTAGAGCCCTCCGAAGGGGACCGCCGCCTTGGGCCGATAAAAGGTGAGCACGGAGAGCTCATCAACTCGCCCTCCGGCCAAAATCATCGCCAGGACCGGAAGCCGTCGATGCCTCAAGAGGCCTCCCCGGATACGGATTCGTCCTTCAAGGTCTGTGACGTGGTTTCGTTGGTCGGAGGGGTGAGGTCCTCCTCCCCGGGTGTCCTCTCCCCCGGAGTCTCTCCCTCCCCTCCCCTGGCCATCTCTTCTTCGATCTCTTCACGTGCCAGATCCATGATTTCATCGAAATCGTCACCCAGCTCGGAACCAAACTCCGTTCCCATCCGTTCTACCAGCTTCATCACACTCTTGGGATCGTTCTCGTCAATGGAACCTAGCATCGTTGGGTCTGCCAGACGCTCAATGCGGGTATCAAGCGAGAGCCTCACCCTCACCCGGGAGATGAGTTTCTTCATCTCTTTGGCCCCGCAATACTTGCAATAAGGCTCGAAACTCTCCCGATTGAGGACGAGATGGTCTGAGACCTTGCCACAGACCAAACATTGATATTCATAGATAGGCATCTCGCCTCCTATTTCTTGAAATGTCTTTCCAAGATCCGAATAAGACTACGGGTCGAAAAGTTGGCCCCATTCAGTTTCTCAAGGGGAACCTCGGCTCGGGCCTTCTCTCGGTGCCCCCCTGCAAACCCCAAAGGCCCGAAGACCTTCTGGGCCAACTTACCCGCGTCTTTACGATAACCATCACATCGAATAATCACAACTAATCGATCTTTATATTCACCAGAAATGAATACCCAGCCTATCTCATGGACGTGATTGAAAAAGTCCGCAATTATCACCAAGATGTCGGGGTTGGGCACCCTTCCGATGTGCGCCAGCAGTCTTTGCTTGCGGATCTTAACCTCCTCAAAGGCTCGTCTAAAATACTTGAGTTCAGAACGTCGAATATCAGAGGCCTCTATCTTATGGAGGAGATGGCGGTTCATATGTTTGAAGAGATACTGGAAACAGAGCACGTCTTGAAGGGTACACTCTTTTTCAAAATTGTTGGTGTCCGTCTTGATGCCATAGATGAGAGCTGTGGCCAAAGCCACTGAAGGCTTGATCTTAAGGGTGCGCAGGTATTCCGTGAGCATGGAAGAGGTGGCTCCGTAATCCGGCCGAATGTCAATGAAGGGAGCCTCCCAACCCGAGGTGAGAGGATGATGGTCCACCACCACGTCAAAGGTCCACTTCATGAATTCAGGGTTGTGAGGAGGTTGAGAATCCAGTAACACGCGTTTGGTGTAATCTCCAGGTTTGACCTGCCGAATCTTCACCAGAGGGATCTTCAAGAGCTGCATCATGGCCAGATTGTTTACCCGGCGGATTTCGTTTACATGGGCAATGGTGACCTCCGAGACCCTCTGCCGGATGAGGCGCTTCATGGCCAAAGCACTAGCCATAGCATCCGGATCGGCCCAGATCATGATAAGCACCCGGTCGTCTTTCTTGAAATGTGAAAGAAGGGCTCGAACCCGTTCCTTGTTGGATTTGAATCTCGAAACCTTGGGCTCGAGCTTCTTTTGATTTCCGTTGTGATGACGGTTTTTGTTAGACATGATGGTAGAGTCTAAAGGGGCGGGTCATCTCCAGGAATTCTTCCAAACCGGCGTCAAGCTCTGCCTCCCAAACCTCTTTCTCAGACAAACGTTGTCTGAAAATTTCCCTACCAACTATAATGTCAAATGGGAAATGGCGCCATTCGAACTCGTAGGGAGGAGAACGAAAGGCAAATTCTTCGTGGAATCGTGCCACCAGCACCAAAACGGAGAGAGTAGTATAAACCGGCCGAAAAAGTTCGGGTTCTGTCACGTGAAGAGCAAAGCCCAGACATCTTCGCCCGGCCCATTTGTCGAACCAGGGTTCAAAAGAGACTTCTCTTAAGATGACACCCGGAAACTCGGGAAGGTTGTTCCGGATCTCCTTTACCCTCAACCAAGGAGCACCAAAAACTTCAAAAGGCCAGGTGGTACCGCGGCCTTCAGAAAGGTTGGTACCCTCGAGGATCACCTGCCCCGGATAGACCAGAGCCGTCTGAAAACGTGGCATGTTGGGCGAAGGCGGGATCCAGGGAAGACCGGTCTCAGGAAAGAATCCCCCGTCCCAGCCTGAAAGAGGGATCACCTGTAAGGACAGATCAAGACCCCTGACCCATTGGAAATACAGGGCCAATTCTCCCAAGGTCAGGCCATGGCGCATAGGCAGAGGATGGAGCCCCACGAAGGAAAGGAGCGCAGGATCAAGCATCGGCCCTTCAACCATGCGTCCCAGTGGGTTGGGCCGATCCAGAATCAGCACCTCCACCCCTTGATGGGCGCAAGCCTCCATCGCGAGAAGGGTGGTCCAGATGTAAGTATAGACGCGACAGCCCACGTCTTGGAGATCCACGAGTAAGACATCTATTTCGCTCAGATGAGAAGGCTCCGGTGAGAGACGAGGACCATAAAGACTGATTACCGGAAGACCTGTTTCTTCTTCCACTCCATCCGCCGAAGGGACCATGTTAGCTTGTTGCTCAGCCATAAGACCATGCTGGGGAGCAAACAAGAGACGGAGTTCTGTTGGAAAGAGTTCCTTCAGGAGACGCCAGGCTGGTTGCAGATCCCGGGTCACCGAAGCCTGATGACAGAGCAACCCCAAACGGCGCCCTTTGAGATCTCTGGGAGGGTCTTTGAGAAGTCTCTCTAGACCGGTCTCTAACATTATAGAAAAAGCCGCCTGCCTTTGGGCAGGCGGCTTCTCCATCTCTTCAGAAACCCAAAGAATTATTCGATTTCTGGCGGCGGCAGATATTCAGATTCCTTCTGGGCCGCCTCTTTGATCTCGTCGATCTTCGCCAGCACGGCCTCCACCACCTCAGGACCCAAGGACTTCTTCTCAACCACCTGGTTGAAGAGCTCTCGCATAAAAGCTACAGGCACGTCCGTGATGGCCCCCCGGGAATCCACACGGGCGGTTTCGAATTCCTGGAGGATCCGATCTTTTAGCTCCTCGGAGACCTTCACCTCAAGGAGCCGGAGCTCCCCACCAAACATATACTTAATATGTTCCTCCAAACCGGTACCCCGGATTTTGCTCATCCGATGGTCGTCCAAAAGTACTACCATGAAATATTCAGCCATTTTAAACCTCCTCCAGAAGTGTTGTTTTTCGGTTTAAAGATCTTCAAGGTCAACCTCGAGATCCTTCTCCTTGTTGATTACGTACTTTTCGTTACAGAACGGATAACCAAACTTCTTCCACCACTTGACGATAACCTTATAGACCTCAGGCCGCATAATGATGGTAGGCGGCTGAACTCCCTCGGCCACCATGCCTCGCAGGAAGCTACCAGAGAGCTTCTCACGCTTATGGCCACAGGTCTCGGAGTAGGCCATCTCCTTGCAGGTCGGGCAATAGGAAAATTCACGCATGTTCTGCGGCCTGATATGCAAGCCATAGGGCACATCGGTGGGCGGAGCAGGGAAACCGTAGCTCGGGATACCCTTGGTCCAAAGAATCTGGGTCGCCCACTTGTCGTAGTACTCGCCTACTGCAGCGTGGTCACGCCCGAACATGTGGTGCGTACAACCCATGTTCTGACGAATAATTCCGTGGAGGAGGGACTCAAGCGGATTACCATAACGCATATCCCAGAGAACGATGGTCGGAAGATGACGCTCCGGCTTGATGTAACCACCCTTGTTGACAGCCTCGTGACCTTCCACGATGGCCTCGTCCGGATAGTCACCCCGACGTTTCACACCGATCACGGCGTTGACCAAGATGCCGTGACAAGGCTCAACGTCGCCGGTAAAAGCCGCACACTTCATGAGAAACTCGTGACCCACATGTGGCACGTTACGGGTCTGGTGATTGATAACCGTCCGCCAGCCGCGACGATCAAATTCCTCACGGCTCTTGCGCGGCGGATACCAGAAGCGATCAAAGGGTTCACGGAACTTGGGTTCATTGATGATGGTGTACTTACCGGCCAAAACCACCGGCTGGAGACTACGATAAATTACCCAGCCCGGATGTTTCTTGTTGAAAGGTTCTTTTACGACCTCGGGGTTCCGCTCGGGGGTTCCAAAAGTAAGGTGGGCCAACTCCTCCGGATTGTCAATTCGCCAGACCTCTTCGATGTCAAGGATAGCAAAGGGTTTGCCCTTTAGGTTGAGTACCAGGCGATCACCAGGGCCAACACCAAGCTTTTTGTAGTCTTCTTCGCTGATATCGAAGACGAGCGGATAAGGGAAAATCCACTCATTGAGCAGACGGCGCTCTTTGAGGATGCGCTCCACCTCGGCCTGGGTCATAGAACCTTCAACGGGACTAAAGAAGCCGTAACAAATAGACATAATCTCACGATAAACGTTGCGAACCGGAACGCCCGTTTCATAGTGGAGGGTAGGCTTGATGTCGTACGTGGGACAACCTTTGATCATCTTTTTCGCTACTTCTTTGTTCGTCACCACCCTTTCGACTAGCCTGCCCCCGTGAGGCAAAGGACGTTCAATGAGAAACCTCGACATCGGACACCTCCTTATAGTTTTGATTCGCTAAGGTCGCTCCTTAGACCAAGAGCCTTTATAAACCCAAAAGCCAAAAATTTAAAACGCGGTTCTACGCCTTAAGGAGTAAAAATTAGCCATTTTCTAAATGAATATGGCTTTTCCTTTAGGAAGATGGCCTCGATTTCTTGCTTGTCTCTCCTGAGACTTCCGATAGAGACGTTTATTCTGACCCTACTTCAGAGCTTTTCTCTTTGTCAAAGATGAATAGATCCTGAATCCCCCTTTCAAAGGCCTTTTTCACGGGAAAAATCTCGGTGAGTCTTTTCTAGATTTAACCCTTGAGCTATCCTAGCAGGAACCTTGATTGGCAAGCCTTGCCAGGAGGAGTTCTATGGCCATTATGGAAGATTCCCTCCCCACAGAGGGCGAGGGGCTGCGTCTTATGCTGGGCGAACCTATCCAGCGCGATTTCTTCTTTCTCTATCACGGCAACATCATCCATTCGGAAGGAGGACCCCAAACCCTCTACGTGATGGACCACGTTTTTTGGGGACGGATCCTCTTTCTCAATGGGACCCTTCAGTTCACCACCCGTGACGAGTTCATCTACCACGAGGCCCTGGTTCACATTCCCGTCCAAAGTCGTCCGGAGGGCACGATCAAAAAGGTCCTTATCTGTGGTGGTGGTGATTTTGGAGCAGCCCGAGAGCTCCTGAAATACCAAGACATTGAAAAGGTCATCATCGCTGATATTGACCCCCGTGTCCCAGAGGTAGTTCAGAAATATTTTCCCGAGCTCTTACCACCTAAGGATGACCGACTGGAGCTCCTTATCACCGACGCCTATCAGCTGGTAGAAAAACTGGTTCACGAACATCAAGAAACCTTCGACTTGGTGATCATAGATTCCACTGATCCAGACGTCCCCTCTGGGGAATTTATCCTAGAACTTTCCCACTCCCTTTTCAGCGATGAGTTCCATCACCTTCTGAAAAAACTGGCCCCCCAAGGTCTCATCGTCCAGCAAGCCGCCACTCCCTTTACCATGAAAAACGTCCTGGAATGGACCTATCAGACCTTTGCGAGGGTCTATGGTAAAGAGGAAGTTTTCTGTTACCGAGCCGACATTCCTTCTTTCGGGGGAGATAACGCCTACATTTTGCGCTACCCGGGGCAAGACCCGGAAGAACCAAAACGTCCGGTCCTCAAAGACACCAAGTATTATAACCACCAAATCCATCGGGCCTCCTTTGCCATACCAAAGTTCTGGGAGGAGGTCCTGAAACCATGAAGGTCCTGGGTATCCTGGGTTCTCCCCGCCCTTTTGGAGGAAGTGCTCAGCTCCTATACTGTGCCCTGGAGGCCGCCCAACGAGAAGGGGCTCGGGTAGAACTGCGAAGCGTCTATGAAGGTGAGATCAAGCCCTGTCAGGGTTGCATTCAAGACGAGGACCCAAATTGTCGTTTCCCCTGCATCTTTGAGGATTACGGCCGGGAACTTCTGATCAAGGTTCGTGAAGCCGAAGTGGTTATCTTCGCCACACCGGTCTACTGGTATGCGCCTTCTGGTCTACTCAAAAATCTCATCGACCGTCTGACCTGCCTGGAAAACATGGTGGCTTACGGGGAACCCTCTTACATGGAAGGGAAAGTGGTTGGCGTAATCACCGTGGGGGCTGACGCGGGTCTCACCTTGGCTGGAGGCTATCTCCTCACGGCACTCAACGCTATGGGTGCCATAATTCCTCCCTGGGCCCACGCCTATTCGCGCTTGGCAGATCGAGCCCTCACCGATGACCGCGCGGTGATGGACGCCATTAACGTAGGACTCCTCTCCGTAGGGCTGGCTAAACGGCTGCGGGGGCAAGAAGGAATCATCTCCTATCTTGACAACAAAGAACTTATGGCTGAAATTCGCCGTAAGGTTCGAGAAAGGGGGGAAAAGTCCTGATGGAACGGCCTCGTTCGGAAAATCCGGTCCTTGAAGCCATCTACAGTCGACGAAGCGTGAGGGATTACACCGAAGAGCCCGTTCCGAAGGAGACTATTTACGAAATTATTCGCGCTGGCACCTGGGCCCCTTCTGGGCTCAACAATCAGCCCTGGCGTTTTGCCATCGTCCAAGACGCGGAGAAGAAAGAGGCCCTGGCCCAGCTTACCCGCTATGGAGAAATCATCCGGCGGGCCCCGGTTGTGATCGCTGTCTTTGTGGACCGGGAAGCTATGTATCACGAGGTCAAAGACCATCAAGCCATGGGAGCCTGTATCCAGAACATGTTGCTTGCTATTCACGCCCTGGGGCTTGGAGGTGTATGGCTCGGAGAAATCCTCAAGAACGCCCAAACCGTAAGGGAAATCTTGGCCCTCCCAGAAAACCTCGAACTCATGGCTGTCGTGGCCTTAGGACATCCCAAACACCGACGTCAGACCTCATCGCGCAAACCGTTGGAAGAAGTGATCTTAAAGGAGTACTGGTGAGATTTCGTCTCCTCTTATTGATACCTCTTTTCTTCCTCTTGGCCTCTGTGAGCTGGGCCCTTGAGATTGTGGATCTCTCGGTAGGGGGAGAAAAGGGCTATCTCGTGGCTTCTTGGCGTCTGTCTGGCGTCCCCTTTGCCCAACTCGACGAAGCCCTGCGTCACGGGGTGCCGCTCAAAGTTGGTTTTGAACTGCGCATCCTTGAGATCCGCACTCTACGCAGGGACAAGGAAATCCTTCGCCATCAGGTGATCCGCGACATCTATTACGACTCCGTCAAAAAGCTCTACTTCGTGCAGTTTGTTGGTCTTCCCGAACTGCCCCGACAGGCCAGCTCTCTTGAAGAGGCCATGGAAATGGCCGGAAACTTTAAAGCCCTTCCCATCCTTCCCCTTTATCGGCTGCGCCCGGGTAAGACCTACCGCCTTATGGTGCGATGTGTCCTCACTCAAACCATTACCCCGGGGCTTCCATCTCGCGTGTTACGTTTCGTCTTCCGAAGCGGTAAAATAGAGTCGGATTGGGTATCGATTCGATTTAAGCTTTAAGAAATGCATCCTGACCCCGGACAGGAACGTCGCAAGAGAAGGCGAGAAATCGCCATTATCTTGGTCTCCATTCTCCTGCTTGGTATTCTGACCTTCATCGAGATCAAGGCCTTTCAGGAGATCCCGCGAGGCGAGGCCAATCTTCTGGCCTACGTCCTTCTCCAGGTAAACGCCATCCTGCTCCTGGTAGTGGCCTATCTTGTAATTCGCAACGTCCTTAAGCTCTTTTTTGATCGTGAAAAAGGACGCATAGCCGAACGATTGCGCACCCGCCTCACCGTGGCCTTTCTCTTCCTGGCCTTGGTACCCACCATTTTTCTCTTCCTGGTCTCCATCAAGTTCATTGAGACCAGCCTTGAATTCTGGTTCAGCAGCAACCTGGATCGGAGTCTGGAGGAGGCCCTGCTTGAGGCACGCTCCATCTACCAGGAAAAAGAGCGAGAACTTGCAGGCAAAGCAGATGAATTCATAAAACGCTATCTCAAGAAGACCAGGCGCTTGCGTTCCAAGCACGTAAAGGAATGGCGTAAAAGGCTAGGTCTCGATACCCTCGAAGTTTACGCCCCTTCGGGCCGGCTTATCAAAGGGGCCTATCGTCATAAACCGGATATTCGTCTTGGAGTACCTCCTTCCATCCTGAAGAAGGTCTTTGAGGAAGGAGAGGCTGTTAGCGAAACCAGTAAGTTCAAGGACAAAGTCCTCTTAAGGGTCTTCATCCCCGGCCCTTACCAGGGCAAAACCGTAGCCGTGGCTACCGGTGTCTTTCTCGATCCGAGCCTGGAAAAACTGATCAGTGAAGTGGGTAAGGGTCTTGAAGCCTACCAGCAGCTCAAGTTTTTTAAGGACCCTCTCAAATCTTCCTTACTCTTAGTCCTCCTGTTGGTTACCCTGCTCACAATCTTTGTGGCCCTTTGGTTTGGTATGCGTTTTGCGCGGCGTCTCACCGCCCCAGTCCAGGCCCTGGCAGAGGCCACCAGTCAAATCGCCTCTGGAAATTTCGACGTAGAACTGCCCCCTGAAAGTCCGGACGAAGTGGGTCGCCTGGTGAAGGCCTTCCGGCGCATGACGGAAGAACTCAAGGCTTACCGAGCCAAAGTAGAAGAAACCACCACCGAACTCAAACGCCGTACCTGGTATTTGGAAACGGTCCTGGCCAACATTACCGCCGGGGTAGTGGCCCTTGACGAACACGGTCACATCACCTTCATCAATCGGGTGGCAGCCAGACTCTTTGGAGCCCATCCCCAGCGCTTGGTAGGCCAAATGTTGGAGGAGGTCCTACCGGAGGAGTATCGAGAGAAGGCCCGAGAAATGCTGGCTGCGGTACGTCTGGAACCCCGGCGTCTTGTACAACAACCTGTAAGCATTGAAGTCCGCGGACAGCGGATCATCCTGGCGGTCACCATAACACTCCTTGAAGCCGAAGACGGCCGATCCCTGGGATATCTGTGTCTCTTCGAAGACATTACAGAAAAGGAACGAATCCAGCGTCTGGCAGCCTGGCGAGAAGTGGCGCGACGTATCGCCCATGAGGTCAAAAATCCTCTCACCCCCATTCAGCTCTCGGCTCAGCGCCTGAGAAGGAGGCTCACTGAAGCCCTTGATGAAGAAAACCGCCAGATACTGGAACGCTGTACCACTACCATTGAAAAACAGGTGGAAGAACTGAAACATCTGGTTAATGAATTTTCGGCCTTTGCTCGTCTGCCATCCCTTAAGCTGGAGGAAGCCGATCTCGAACCAACGGTTCGAGAAGTAATGGACCTTTATCGCGAAGGCCATCCTGATATCGAGTTTAGTCTTGAAGTCAACGGGGAGAGCCGACTGCGTTTTGACCGTGAACAGATGAAACGGGTCTTTCTCAATCTCTTTGACAATGCCATCCGCGCCATGGAAGGCAAAGGTCACATCCGTGTCCGTCTCTGTCGGGAAGATGGTTTTTTGCGAGTTGAGGTGAGGGACACCGGTCCGGGTATCCCTTCAGACATCAAAGACCGGCTTTTCGAACCATATTTTTCCGGCCACGGAGGAAGTGGTCTGGGGCTGGCCATTGTCAGTTCTATCGTCCAAGAACACCAAGGAAACATCCAGGTCGAAGAGTGTAGCCAGGGAGCCTGTTTCGTCCTCAAGCTCCCCTTGAACTAGCCTCTTACCAGGCGGCCTGGTAACCTTTCCAGAGATGAAACCCAGGATTCTGGTCATCGACGACGAAGCAAGCATTTTAGAGAGCCTGGCGGACATCCTCGAAGACGAGGGTTACCAGGTCTTAACCGCTCTCACCGCCCAGGAAGGATTGGACCGCCTATCTGAGGCCCCGGATTTGGTTATCCTCGACGTCTGGCTCCCTGATGAAGATGGATTGAAACTCCTTAAAAAACTCCGGGCTGAATGGCCGGGTCTTCCGGTAATCGTCATCTCCGGACACGGCACGGTGGAAATGGCTGTAAGAGCTATCAAGCTTGGAGCTTTCGATTTTCTGGAAAAGCCCCTGTCTTACGATCGCGTCGTGGTAACCGTAGCCAATGCCCTCCGATTCCGGGCCCTGGAAGAGGAAAATATCCGCCTTAAGGCCGGGCCCGGACTCACCGGAGAAAGTCCGGCCATCAAAAAAGTGAAGGAAGAAATTGCCCGGGTGGCACCGACAGACGCCACGGTTCTCATTATGGGAGAAAGCGGGGTGGGCAAGGAAGTGGCAGCGCGCATGATACACGCCCTCTCACGGCGCCGGGAAGGTCCCTTTGTGGAAGTCAATTGCGCGGCAATCCCTGAGGAGTTGATTGAAAGTGAACTTTTCGGCCATGAAAAGGGGGCCTTTACCGGGGCCACCAGTGCCAAACGTGGCAAGTTCGACCTGGCCAATGGTGGTACCCTCTTCCTGGACGAAATTGGTGACATGAGTCTCTCGGCTCAAGCCAAAGTCCTACGGGTCCTCCAAGAAAAACGCTTCGAACGGGTAGGAGGAACACGAACCATTGAGGTCGACGTCCGGGTCATCGCCGCTACCAACAAGGATCTACGTGAAGAGATTCGGAAGGGACGTTTCCGAGAAGATCTCTTCTTTCGTCTCAACGTGGTTCCCATCACCATTCCCCCTTTACGAGAACGGGTGGAGGATATTCCAATCTTGGTGGAAGAGTTTCTTACCGAACTTGCCAGACACTCTGGTTTAGGTAAAAAGCGCCTCTCAGAAGAGAGCTTAGAAATCCTCAAGCGTTATCATTGGCCGGGCAACGTACGAGAGTTGCGTAACTTGATCGAACGGCTGGTCATCATGGCGCAAGGGGAAGAGATTCTACCTGAAGATCTGCCCCCTGAAATCCAAACCAGGACTGCCAGGAGTAATCTTCCAACCCAAGGTGAAGAACCTTGGTTTGCCTGTGATGATTTCAAACAGGCCCGGGCCTTCTTTGAACGTGAATTTTTGAGGCGCAAATTGGCCCATTATCAGGGCAATATCTCGCGTACTGCTGAAGCCATCGGACTTGAACGAAGCTATTTGCACCGGAAGCTCAAAGCCCTCGGTTTGACAGGAGATTGAAGTGGGCACTTTTCGCCGGAGTCTCGAAGATCCAGAGTCCTTTACCATCACCTACGAACTCGTCCCTGGACGCAGCACCCGGAGCCGACAATTCCGGCAGATCATGCGTTTTGTGGAAGAAGCAGCTCAAAATGGCCGTCTTCACGGGGTCTCCATCACAGAGAACGCCGGAGGGCACCCTGCCCTTTCACCGGTGGTATTGGGGAGAGAGGCCAAAGCCCTCGGCCTTGACCCTATCCTTCATTTTTCTTGCAAAGACAAAAATCGCAGCGAAATCGAAAGTACCCTCTTTGCCCGCGACCGGGAGGGACTCTACAACCTCCTGGTACTAACCGGAGACTATCCCCGTTACGGTTTCATGGGAAAGGCCAAGCCGGTCTTTGATCTGGACGCCGTTCAGCTCCTACGACTGATCACCGAGATGGAACAAGGTTACGAATTACCACCAGAGGCCCCGGGAGGAGGGGTTAAGCTCCCGCCAATGCCTTTTTTTAAGGGCTGTGTAGTCTCGCCCTTCAAACGTTACGAACCCGAGGTCATGACCCAATATTACAAGCTGCATCGCAAGGTCGCTGCTGGAGCGCGTTTTGTCATCACCCAGGTAGGATTTGACGCCCGGAAGTTTGACGAGTTGCGACGTTACATGAAACAGGAAGGGCTCACCATCCCCTTGCTCGGTAGCGTACTGGTAATGGACCGCCGGCTGGCCCGTATCATCTATCGTGGGGTGGTGCCCGGGTGTCGGATCACTCGTAAGCTCCTTGAAAGGATCGAAAAAGAGGCTAAGACACCGGACGGAGGCTATCGGGCCGCCCTTGAGCGAGCCGCCAAACTCATCGCCATACTCCGTGGTCTGGGCTACGACGGGGTTCACATCTGCGGAGCCAGACCCATATATGAAGAAATCGTTTACCTATTAGAACGCGCTGAGGAATTCTATCCGCGCTGGATGGAATTCTTGCCGGAATTCCAGGATGCTGAACCAGACACCTTCTACCTCTTTAAACGTGATCCTCAAACCGGTTTAAACACCGAAGAAAGGGAACCCCTGAAAAAGGGACCTCGCCCTTCCCCCTTCTTCACCTTCAACCAGTGGATCCACCAACTCTTCTTCGAGCCCGGCCGTGGGTTTTACGCTCAGGCCCGGTCTCTGGCCCGAAAGATCAAAGGTTCAAGACTCGAAGGCCCCCTCACCCACATGGAATATTGGATCAAGGAACTCTTCTTCGACTGTCAACACTGTGGAGATTGCACCCTGGGAGAGATGGCCTATCTCTGTCCGCAAAGTCAGTGTGCCAAGGGTCTCCTCAACGGACCCTGCGGAGGCAGCCGGGACGGTTTCTGTGAGGTTTATCCCAAAAAACGTTGCCTTTACGTACGGGTTTACGAACGTCTCAAAGCTCTGGGACAGGAAAAGTCCCTTAAAGAGGGTTTCCTGCCTCCCCGCGACTGGGGCCTGGCTGGCACCTCCTCCTGGCTAAACTTCTATCTTCGCCACGATCACCGGCGTCACTCCAGGAGCTGAAAGCGGGCCTGAGACCCGCTTCCCACCTAAAATGAGATCTGTAATACTCCCTGGACCCGGAAATCGTCTTCAGGCCTGGCCCCAAGCCTAGGCAGAGCCCCTCCGGGTTTGCCCCACTGCCCACCTCCGTTATTCCGAGCATAGTCCACCCATTCGGCGTCGAGCAAAAAGATATTTTTGCGATGAAAATAATAGGCCAAACCCAGCAGATAGAGTCGATATTCGTCGTTTCCTTCCCCATCGGTCCATACGTCGTCTCGGTCCGGATCGAACCAGTCATAGCGCGCCAGGAAGTGCAATCTCTCCTGAAAGACCGGAAGGGTGAAATCCACAAAGAGCGACCATAGTTCGGTATCCAGGGCCCGACCATCAGGACGTACCCATGTACCTTTACTGTTGCCTGAAGAGGTACTGTATTGGGCGGTGAATACAAACCAGGGATGTTGAAAGGAAACCATGAAGAGGTCCACGTCGTATTCAGGGTATTCATTGGCCCGGGAGGGATCGGTGAGACGACTACCCAGCACTTCCTGAGCCGTTCGATTTCCCTCGCCTCGTATGAAGAAGTAACTTAATTGGAGTCCCCTCAGAGATGATTCCCAGGCCCCAAAGGGCCGAAGCGTGATGCGTCCTTCAAGCGCCTTGTTGCTATTGGCTTCTTTTTCGTGATACCCGGAACCGTTGTAGACTCCCAGGTGCCAGGAACCAAACTTACCAGTGTAATGGTTAAAAAGGGGATAATGGCGGGTGAGCTTTTGAAGATAGTCCGCGGGCAAACTGCCACCGAAATAACCCATCAATCCTATCCCTACGTCAGCGGAGTTGAAGGTCCCGGCCCTTTCGCGGGGCATGGTCCCCTGACAACGATAGGGATTGATGTGTTCTTCGAAATCGAGCCAGGGAAAATGTCCCTGTCCAATCTCGGATTTCACATGGGTGAGAAAACCAAGATCCGGAAGCTTGAAAGCGGCGTAGGCGTATTTGATGCGCACGTTGAGATCTCCCCCTTCCTCCCGGTGAACGTCCGGGGTGAGCCTAAAGGAAAGCCAGGGGGTCAGATTTACCTTAAAGTTCAGATATCCCCGGGTGATCTCAAACCGACTCCGATCTTCTCCCCCTTCCTGACCAGCGGAAAAATCAACGTAGGTGAGGGTACCAAGCCGTAGCCTTTCAAAATCTCTGGCCTTGACCTCCTCTCGAGCCTTGGCCACGGCCTGGGCTACGATTTTTTTTCTCTCCTGTTGGCGCGCCCTTTCCTGTTCCTCTGCCAGTTCGCGTAAGATCTCTTGGGCTTCTTGTTGGGTGAGGATCCCTTTGCGTACCAGAAGGCGTAACAAGGGATGCTCTATGGAGCTTGCCCAAAGGCTGGAAAGTAAGAGGGACCAACAAAGAAGAAAGACCCACCAAAAACGCATACCCTCCCTCCTTTGCAGGTTTTGGAGGGAGGGTAACCTTTGGAGATCACAAAAGGATCACAGCTTTTTGGCAAATCTTTGACAGAAGTACTCAGGCCTTCTCCAGAGGCTTGAGTTCGAACATGAGCTGGCCTTCTTCCACGGTTTCGTTTAGCTTGACGTGGATGGCCACGATCTGGGCGTCAAACGGGGCCACAATGGCGTTTTCCATTTTCATGGCCTCGATGTTAGCTATTTCCTCACCCTTGTGGACGATGTCTCCTACTTTGAGGGTGCCCCTTTCCGGGTTACCAATTCGCCAGACATTACCACTGATAGGGGCTCCGATCTGGTTGGGTCCCACGGCCTTTTTGATCTCTTTCTTTTTGGCCCGCGGGGTTTCTACGGTATAAACCCGGGTCTTGTTGTTGACTTTCATCACCACGTGGATCAGACCCTCATGTTCTGCCCCTACGGAGACCAACTCGATGGTATAAGGCTTACCATCGAGCTCGAAATCCACCTTGTCACCGGGCTTCTTGAGCCCTTCACGCCAGACGTTAGTCGGCAGCACCAACGGAGCTTGGCCGTATTCATCCCGGAACTTGATGTATTCCACCGCGTCCTTGGGGTGCATGAGAAAGAGGATAAACTCCTCTTCCGTGGGTTTCCGCTCGATCTGTTCTTCCAGTTCCCGTCGCAACTTGTCGAGATCATCCGGTTTGACGGTCTCAAGAGGGCTCTTGTCCGTGCGCTCTTTGATCTTTTCTTCCCATTCTTCGCCAAAGGTACTCTTGTATACCCAGTCCGCCGGCCAGCCCTGAGGTAAGCGGCCGTATTTGCCCAGGATGAGGTTCTTAAAGTCTCCGGGGGCCGTACGAAAGAGTTGCAAGAGCTCTTCCTGCTCTTCCGGGCTCATACGATCGAAATCCTGATCGACCTCTTCAACGAATTTAGTGAGGAGACGAATGAGATGTTCCACTCCTTTAAGGCCCCGTTCCTTGGCGTACTTATTGACCATTCCCGAACAGGTGACCCAGGTGATCTGGGAACCCGGGGTCACGTCGAAGTATTTGACAATCCGATTGTAAAGCGACATAACCCGCAGGATCTGTGGCATGAGATGGAGGAATCCGCCCTTTTCCGCCTGCTCGAAGGAGCTCGGAAAGGCTCCACCCGGCATCTTGTGTTTGGTCACGTTGTGGTCAAAGCCCTTGAAGGGACTCTCGGCCCAGGCGTACTGGTTAATCCATTCACGCACCTTTTGGACCGCCCCTTCTGCAGCTTCCCGGTTGAGATGTACCCTGACACCGGCCTCTTCGAGATAGGCATGGACCGCCAGAATAGGAGGCTGCCCGTAAAAACGGGTGAGAGAATCTTCCTCTACGTCGAGGATCTTGGCCCCGGCCTTGGCAGCGGCCAAATAAGCAGGGAGGGCCAAGCCGTCAGTGGTGTGACGATGATAATGGATCACCAGATCCGGATACTTCTGTTTAATGGCGTCAACTAGCTGGGCGATACGCGCCGGGCTACCCACCCCCGCCATGTCCTTGATGCAGAGGATGATCTCGTCAACCCCACCGCACAGATCAACGATTTCATCTACCACCGAAAGATAGTATTCGTCGGTGGTCCACTCGGCCTGGGTAAAAGAAATGGCCGGTTCAAAAAGCCGCCCCCGCTTCATGACGATTTCAGCCACCGTGCGCATGTTGCGGATGTCGTTCAGGAAAGAAAAGCAACGCCAGACATCAATATCTACCCGCGCTACCACATACTCGATGACGTTTTTGGGATAGGGGCGATATCCCCACAGATTTGTTTCCCGGATCAGGGTCTGGAGGAGGACCGAAGGCATCCTTTCCCGCAGAATGCGGATCTCCTCGAAGGGATCCTCCCGGCGATTCATGATGCCCACGTGCCAGCGCGCTCCACCATGACACTCCGAACTGAAAAGCCCCATCTTTTCATAATAAGGGGCAAGGGTCGCTAGATCGTAGATACGATGACGGTTCTTGTAGTCCGACTGACCAGCATCGCGCATCCCTGTTGAGGTAAACATCACCCCGTCGAGATCTCGCAGGGTCTGAACGATTTCTCGGGGTGTCATCCCTGGCTTGACGATATTCCACATGGCTCACACTCCCTTATTTCTCGATTACATCCAAGGTTGCGGCCCCAGAGCTGAGACCCGGGCCACAAACTTGGCGATCTTGAGGACCTCGTCTTCGGTGCTTTTCTCCTTGAACATCGCTACCAATTCGTCGAGATGTTCCTCAATAAAGGTGGTAGAGAAATGCCCCGCCCGGAAGGAGGGGTGTCTGATGATGGAGAGGAGCAAGGGAGCGATGGTCTTTACTCCCTCCACCCTCAGATCCCGCCCCAAAGCACGGTCCATGGTCCGGATAGCCGCTTCCCGATTTTGACCGGCTGTCATGATGAGCATGATAAGGGAATCGTAGTAAGGAGGAATATCAGCCCCTTCGTAAACTCCTTGGGAGATCCGAACCGCAGGTCCCTGTGGCAACTGCAGGCGGGTGATGGTGCCAAAGGAAGGATTGAAGTTGATGGGGTCTTCGGCGTTCAACCGAACTTCAAGGGCCCAACGGTTAGCCTTGATCTCAGACTGCCGAATGGGAAGTTTCTTGCCTTCAGCCACATCAAGCATCAGAGAGACGATGTCAAGCCCGGTGATGAGTTCCGTGACCCCGTGTTCAACTTGAAGTCTGGTATTGACCTCCAGGAAATAGAACTTGTTAGTCGCAGAATCAAAAATGAACTCTACGGTTCCGGCAGAGGTATAGCCAATCTCTCGCATGAGGCGCACGGCGGTGAAGCAGATCTCCTCCCGTAGGTCTTCATCGATGGAAGGAGACGGGGCCTCTTCGATGATCTTCTGATTACGTCGCTGAAGGGTACACTCTCGCTCGAAGAGGTGGAGTACCTTGCCGTGCATATCAGCCACAACCTGGACTTCTATGTGACGGCCCTTTTGGATGTATTTCTCCGCCAGAAGCGTATCGTCACCAAAGGCCTTCATGGCCTCGGATTTGGCCTGGTTGAAGGCGATGGGAAGCTGATCCTCGTTCTCCACTTTCACCATACCCTTTCCTCCACCGCCCCGGGCCGCCTTAAGCATGATGGGGAAATCGACTTTCTCTTCCTGAATCCAGCGCCTGATATCTTCAATGTCGCGCACGTTATCGATACCCGGGATGGTGGGCACGTTGGCCTGACGGGCATACTTCTTGGCTTCCACCTTATCTCCCATGGCCCGAATGACTTTGGGCGGAGGACCGATCCAGATGAGGCCTGCTTCCTGGACCATCTCAGCAAAATCGGCATTTTCCGCCAGAAAACCCCAGCCAGGATGTATGGCGTCTGCCCCCACCTTGAGAGCCGCCCCCACGATCTTCTCCATATTGAGATAGGATTCAAGTGGAGGAGGCTCTCCAATACAGATGGCCTGGTCCGCCAAGCGCACGTGGTAGGCCAAGCGGTCTGCCGTACTATAGATGGCCGTGGTCTTGATGCGACGGTCCCGACAGGTGTCCATGATACGCACCGCCGGGACCCCCCGGTTGGCGATCAGGACGTGGTTGATCTTTCTTTCCATGGTTCGCTCCTCACCCGATGTTGGGCAAACGAATTACTCAAAAATCGGAAGTTTGGCAAATGGTCTGAAGGGCTTTAAAGGGTTAAGTGGGCTTTTTACAGGAGGAAATTTTAGGAAGAGGCTCACTTGAGGAACCTCTTCCGCACCTCCTGATAAAGCTCACACACTTCTTCTTCTGAAAGACCGGCCCCAAGGCCTACACGGAAGGCAAACTCCTGCGTCATGAAGTCCCCGGGAGCGTGACCATCGGAGTTAATCACCAAGGGGGCCTTGTAACGCCTGGCCAGGGCGGCCACGTGTCCATTAGTGAGGCAATGACCTTTGCGCCCGGAAAGTTCGAGAAAGACCCCTCTTTCAGCCGCTAGCCTCACCTCCTCTTCTGAGATGAGACCGGGATGGGCCAGGATATCAGCCCCGGCTTTGATAGCAGCGAGATTTGTCCCCGGTTCCACGGGCTCTACGAGGGTTTCCCCATGTACCACCACAATTTCTGCCCCAAGGGCCCTGGCCCGCGAGACCAGCTCCGGGATCATGGGAGGTGGAACGTGGGTGATCTCAATGCCTGGAATAAGACGGGTCTCTGAAAACTGATTCAAGGCCCGGGCTGCTGCTACCAAACGAGGAACGATAAGGTCGATGTTGGCGTGATCTGCGTGGTCGGTGATAGCAACCGCTTCATAACCCATTACCCGAACCCGTTGCAAGAGTTCAGCAGGAATAAGTTCTCCGTCGCTGAAAATCGAATGGCAATGAAGATCAAACATCCTGTCACATCTTGTACTTGCTGATAGCTGTAGGATCGAGCTTTTCCAGGAGTTCTTTGAGCTTTTCTTTGTCCTGATCCTGCTCGGCACTGGTTGTCCCTTCTTTCTCTTCGGCCTTGGCAGCTTCCTCCAGGGCCTTACTCTTGCGGAAAACCTCTTCGTGTACCCAGATCTCAGCCCCGGTGCGCAAGGCTAGCGCCACCGCGTCGCTCGGACGAGCGTCTATCTGGACCTCTCGCCCGTCAATGTCAAGTGTGATCAAGGCATAGTAAGTGTTGTCGCGCAGGTCACAGACCTCGATGCGCGGGATCTTGATACCGAGGTGATCAAGGATGTTGATCATGAGATCGTGCGTCATGGGTCTGGAAAACTGGATGTTTTCGAGCCTGGTAGCAATGGCTGTAGCTTCTAACAGCCCGATCCAGATAGGAAGGGCCCTTTCTCCCTCCTCCTCGCGCAAAATCATCACCGGGCTGTTTGAGACCGGATCCAAGGCAATGGCCTGGACCTTCATCTTTACTTTCATCAAACTTCCCCCTTCGTCGGATTGACCGTCTCAAGATAGCGGCCTCTGAGGGAGTGCTGGCCGCATCCTTCAATCAAAACATGAACCAGCTGCCCTTTCAAACCCACCGGGCCTTCGAAATTTACAACGTGATTGGTGCGGGTACGCCCGGTGAGGAGATCAGGGTTACCAGGGCTTGGTCCCTCTACCAGGACCTCTTCCACCCGCCCTACGAAGGATTCGTTGATCTCGCGAGTGATACGATTTTGGAGCTCGTGTACCAGGGCCAGACGTCTGGCCTTTTCCTCCTCTGACACCTTGTCTCCAAAAGAAGTGGAGCGCGCCAGAGGACGGTCCGAGTATTTGAAGGAAAAGATCTCGTGGAACCGAACCTCCTCAAGCAGAGAAAGGGTTTGACGAAAGTCTTCGTCGGTTTCTCCGGGAAAGCCGACAATTATGTCGGTGGTCAGGGCGATCCCGGGCACATATTCTTTGAGCCGCCTCACCTTGGCCAGATATTCTTCTCGCGTGTAACGTCGGTTCATCCGGGCAAGGACCCGGTTAGAACCAGCCTGAACTGGAAGGTGCAAGTGTTCACACACCTCTGGCACTTCAGCCAGGCAACGCATAAGATCTTCGTCAAGGTCTTTGGGATGACTGGTAGTAAAACGCACTCGCCAAAGACCCGGGATCCGGGCCACCTCCCTCAGGAGCTCGGCAAAGCGTGGGAACCCTTTTTCTTTACGACCGTAGGAATTGACGTTCTGGCCGAGAAGGGTCACTTCTCGTACACCTTGCTGCACTAAGCATTCCACCTCAGCCAGTATTTCCTCAGGAGGACGGCTGATCTCACGTCCTCGGGTATAAGGGACCACACAATAGGCACAGAAATTGTCACAACCCTGCATGATAGTCACGAAGGCCTTTACCGGGCGTTGACCGTCAAGATCTGGCAGGATCAGGGGTTGTCGGAAATCCTCCCTGAACTCCACGTCTACTACCGGGCCTTCCCCAGACCGGATCCTGGCCAAGGCCTCTGGCAACCGATAGACGGCCTGGGGGCCCAGAACAAGATCCACGTGTGGCAAACGTTTGAGAAGTTTCTCGCCCTCTTGCTGGGCCACACAACCACAAACCCCTATGATGAGAGAGGGACGAGAACGCTTGAGATGTTTGAGTCGACCCACCAGACCGTAGACCTTCTCCTCGGCTTTTTTTCTCACCGAACAAGTGTTGACCAAGATGAGATCTGCTTCCCTGGGTTCGGCACAGGGGACATATTCCTCCCGCAGGAGCGCCAGCATGCGTTCCGAATCATATTCGTTCATTTGACAGCCAAAAGTCCGAATAAATACCTTTTTCATGGGTCTCCAAAACGCCAGGGAGTTTCTCTCAATTTTACTCGTTTAAGACCCTTTCTTCAGCCCCTCCAATTGACGCCAACCTCCAAGCTTTCTAAGTTTGAAAATCATGTTGATCACTGATCTTACCATGAAGGAATTTGAAGAGGCCCTGGGCCGCACACGTACCATTGTGCTGCCTTTTGGCTCCGTAGAAGAACATGGTCCACACCTCCCCCTGGGTACCGACACTTTCCAAATGTACGAGATCGCCAAGCTAGCGGCGCAGAAAAGACCTCTCTTCGTGGGGCCACCGGTCTTTTACGGGTTGTGCCGTAGCACCCGAGAACATCCTGGCACCATCAGCCTTCGTGGTGAGACCTTGCGAGCCCTTTTGCTCGACCTCCTGGAATCCTATCACCGCCAAGGGCTTGAAAACTTTCTCGTCCTGTCGGGGCACGCAGGAGGCACGCATCTTGCTTTCCTCATCGATGCGGCTGAGGAATTCTTGGAAAAAAATGCGGGGGTGAAGATCGCCGTGGCCTCTGTCCTGGATCTGCTCCGAGAGGCAGCTTTTGATCTCTTAGAAACACCGGGGGATTCACACGCCGGAGAATTCGAAACCTCGCTCATGCTCTATTTTTTCCCGAAATTGGTCCAGGGGACCGGCCCCGAAGAGTATCCAAGCTTTCCCAAGCCTATCCTGGTACGCCAAAAGAGACGTTTTTGGCCCGGAGGAATCTGGGGGAATCCTTCCAAGGCCTCAGCAGAAAAAGGTAAAATGTTTGCTGAACGTCTGGCCCAGGCCATTTGTGACCTGGCCACTAAAATCGAAAGTCTGGAGGAGATTTGATGCGCAAGACCATAACTGGAATCATCCTTCTCGTTTTCGTCATCCTTTCTGGTTGGGGATCTCTGGCGGCTTCGGTAAGTGTTCCCTGGGATCTGAAGCTCAACCTTTTCAATCCCAGCGGGGAAAAGCTCGCTTTTAAGGACTTCAAGGGCAAGATCCTGATAGTAAATTTCTTTGCCACCTACTGCCCTCCATGCCAGGTGGAACTCCTTGAATTCGCTGACCTTTACAGGGAATTCAAGCCTAAAGGGGTTGAGATCATCAGTTTCATGGTGGACCCGGGTGGAGAAAGACTTCTGCCCCATCTCATCCATTCAAAGGGTATCACCTATTATGTGGCCATCGCAGATGAGAGCGTTCTTTCGGCCTTTGGCTGGCCCGATCTCCTGCCAACCACCTTTTTGGTGGACCGACAGGGGCGCATCGTACGCAAGTTTGTAGGCTACGTGGGCAAGAAGTTCCTGGAGGAACAGATTTCAACCCTCATAGAAAAGGGACCGAGTACCAAAAACTAAGGTACTACCACTACCTGAGGCTCCCCTTCTTCCACGTAGCCGATCTCTGCGGCTTCAAAGACGCCCTTTTCGAGGAGCTTGGTGAAGAAGTCTCGAGCCTTCTCAGGGGACACGCTCACCAGAAGTCCACCGGAAGTCTGGGCATCGTAGAGGAGAGTGAGCCGTTCTTCCGGCACCCCTGGCGACACTCGGACTTTCTTCTCGCAGAATCTTAGGTTTTCGTAGTCACCCTCTGGGATGATACCCATTCGGGCCAGATCCAGGGCCTCCTTGATCACGGGGACGCGTCCGGCTGAGATCACCAATCTTACCCGGCTGGCCTCGGCCATCTCCAAGGCGTGTCCCAGAAGGCCAAAACCCGTCACGTCTGTGGCAGCGTGAACCTTCACTTCATTCATGGCCTCGGAAGCAGCCCGATTCAGAGAAGCCATGACCTCAAGGGCCCTCCGTACCGCGGCTTCGCTGGCTACCCCTCCCTTCAAGGCCGTGGCAATGATTCCGGTGCCCAGGGGCTTGGTAAGGAAGAGGCGGTCCCCAGCCCTGGCCCCAGCGTTAGAGAGATAGGCCTCGGGGTGTACCAGCCCTACCACTGATAGTCCGTATTTTATCTCCTGGTCGTCTACACTATGGCCACCTGCTAGAACCGCCCCCGCTTCCCGCACCTTTTCTGCTCCACCTCGCAGGATCTCGCGCAGGACGTTCCTGTCCAGGCCCTTTTTTGGAAAACACACGATGTTGAGCGCCAGCACCGGACGCCCGCCCATGGCATAAACGTCTGAAAGCGAATTGGCCGCGGCAATCTGGCCGAACCAGAAAGGATCGTCCACCACAGGCGTAAAGAAGTCCAGGGTGCAGACCAGGGCCAAATCTTCTCGCAAGCGGTAAACAGCCGCGTCTGCCGCCCCTTCGAAGCCCACCAAAAGGTTGGGATCCTCAAACCGAGGAAGGGCTTTCAGGATCTCCACCAGCTCCGCTGGTGGAAGTTTGGCGGCTCAACCAGCAGCCCTAACTTTTGCGGTCAATTTTACCTTCAACAGAAACCTCCCAAAATACTTGATTTTTTTTCGAACCTAACGATAAAAGGATCAAAGTCCAAGTTTCCCGGGGCGGGAACCAATGAATAACTTGAAATTTCTCGATCTTGTCAATCGCCTCTTCGCCTCTCAGTACCATTTACCTCTGGACACCTTTCTCGCCGAGCTCGGAGAAGACCTCGGTCTCAAGAGGGCCGCCATCTATTACAACCGTCTCGATCATCGCTGGCAACTAGTGGCTAACCGCATCTCCTCCTGGGAACCAGAAGAATCATCACCCCGCTTCCCGGACACCATCGATTATCAGCAGGTGGCCCCGGGGCTTGAGACGAAGATCACCGAGGGTCCTGTACGCTTGCGAGCGGTAGAGATAGAGGCCCTGGGTTTTCTGAAAGAAAACAATCACGTCTTCTACGTCTTCCCGATATTTGAGGGCAAGTGGTGGGCAGGCATCCTCATCCTCGACTTCGGCCAGCGAGAACCAGACTCCCGGGAGATCCTGTTGCTTGTCAAGCTCTCCGAATCCCTCTCCCTGGCCCTCAAGCGCCAGAAAAGAGAAAGCGAATACCTAGACGTCAGTCGGGTCTTTCAGGAACTCTTGAATCACGTCCCCGACCTGGTGCTCCTGGTAGATGCTCAGGGACGGTGGTTGCTGGCCAATCGCAACCTTATGAACCTCCTCCAGTTCAAGCGGGACATCTATCATGGCCGCACCTTTCGAGAGATCGGGGAGCTGCGACCCGGATTCCGTCCCCTGCTGGAAAAACTTGAGGAGCTGCGTCAAAAAGTGGTCGGAAGGGAGCCCCCTGTCAAGGAGATTGTCCCCTTTCGGAGTGGTGAGAGGCGTTTCTGGTGGGAGTTCTGTCTCATCTTTTTTCGTTGTGACGAAGAAAGGCGCATCCTCATCCTGGGAAGGGACATCACCTCCCTTAAACTGGCCCAGGAAAGGCTTCTTACCATCCTGGAAAATCTGCCAGCCATGGTCTACGTGGTACATCCAGCCACGGGTCGCATCCTCTATCACAATTCCTCCTTTCGGGAATATTTCGGGGCCAATCTCATAGGCAAGGAACCTTGCTATCGAATCTTATTCGGTCAGGAAGCCCCTTGCGGTTTTTGTCGTTTGCGTGAGGCCCAAGCCGGCTTGAAAGATGTACGCGAGTTTTACGATCGCCGCCGAGGTCGCTGGTTGAGGAGCCATGAGGTCTATATCCCCTGGTTAGACGAAAACCTGGTACGTCTTGGCATGATGGAAGACATTACCCAGTTCAAGCGCCACGAGGAGGAACTCATCCGTTCTCAAAAAATGGAGCTACTCGGTAAGATGACCGGAAACGTGGCGCATGAATTCAACAATATCTTGGCCATCGTCGGAGGATACCTTGACCTGCTGCGCGCCCGAATTCAGGAAGACGAAAAAGTCAATCTCTATTTGGATCGCATTCAGAAGGCCGTAGAATCCGGCTCCAAGATGATCAAACAGCTCCTCATCCTCTCACGTGGGAAGCTGGAGGAGACAGAAGAAGGCTACACCGAGCTCAACGCTGCCATCCGCGAACAAATCGATCTCATCAAGAGACTCCTTGGAGAAAAAATAGAACTTGAAACCAAGCTTTGTGACAATCCGCTTCCGGTACGTCTTTCTTTCGAAGAAATCCAGCATATCCTGACCAATCTCATTATCAATGCCCGGGACGCCATGCCATACGGGGGAAAACTCACCCTGGAGACCCGGCTCGTTGAAAGTACCGAGCGCGGTCCCTGCGCCCTGCTGAGGGTCTCCGACACTGGGCAAGGAATTTCACAAGAGGCCCTTGCCCATATCTTTGAGCCCTTTTACACTACGAAAGCTCCAGGCGAGGGCTCGGGCCTGGGGTTGAATATTATTCTTTCCCTGGTAAAACGCGCGGGGGGGGAAATCAAGGTTGAAAGCGAGCTCAAAAAGGGTACTACTTTTGAAATTCTTCTCCCACTGGAAAAAGAAATAAGGGAGGACGGCCAGAAAGATCTCCCACGGTCGTCAGCAGAGGGGCCCAAGGTGACGAAACAACGCATCCTCGTCGTGGAGGACGAACCCCATATTCGCGAAATGCTTGCCGAAATGCTGGAGGGCCATAACTTCGAAGTGGTAACCGCCAGTAACGGTGAGGAAGCCCTTGAATGGCTCCGCGAAAATAACTATCAGGTGGATCTTATCATCACCGACGTGGTCATGCCCAAGATGGACGGTGTCGAGCTTTATCGTCGCCTCCAGCGAGAAGCGCCCCATCTCATCATCATCTTCATTTCCGGTTACGCCGAACACGTCCTCCAGAAATACGGCTTTGATGAAAAGTCCTTTCGTATCCTGAAGAAGCCCTTCACTTTTCGTCAGTTACTCGAGGAGATCAAGCAAGTCCTGGAACTGGATTAATCCTTCTTCTTGGTGACCACCAGTTCCGTCCGGCTGACATATCCTCCTTTAATGGGCTGACGCTGTTGAAGGGCATCTGAGAGCCTGTTGATGCGCTCGGTTTTCACATACTGTTGAGCCTGTTTGAGGAACCTCTTGGCCTCGCCCACCTTGCCATCAATTAAGTAGTCGCGTGCCCTTTTGAGGATGGCCTGCTCTCTTTCTGCCCGGAAGGAAGCGGCATCGGTGAAACCGAAGATGGAAGGCAACTTCATGACGCGTTTCTCACCGCAACGCGGACAGGGTGGCCAAGGTTCATCTATCTTTAGGATGCGTTCGAAGACCTCACCACAGATCTCACAGCGAAACTCATAGATTGGCATGAGCGCCTCCTAACAGGGCCTTTCCCATAGACTAGGCTAGGCAAATTCTTCCTTCAACTTGCGGGAAAGGAGTCCCCTGGCCATTTCAAGGGGACTTTCTCGGTGATATAGCACCCGATAAACGGCTTCGGTTATGGGCATTTCCACTTGGTGTTTTTCCGCTAGGCGCCGAGCCGAAGCGGTGGTGCGTACACCTTCTGCCACCTGGCGCAGATCTCTTAGGATCTCTTCAAGTCTTTCCCCTCGTCCCAAACGAAGACCAACGGTCCTATTCCTTGAAAGAGGCCCGGTGCAGGTGAGCACCAGGTCGCCCAACCCGGCCAAACCGGAGAAAGTAAGGGGATTAGCTCCCAGTCGCACACCAAGGCGAGAGATCTCAGCCAATCCCCGGGTAATAAGCGCCGCTCTGGCGTTCAACCCCAGTCCTAGACCGTCGGAAATTCCTACGGCAATAGCAATCACGTTCTTAAGGGCCCCGGCCAATTCCACTCCCAGGACATCGAGACTCAGATAAGCCCGGAAATAGGAAGTGGCAAAAAGATGCTGGATCTCCTCCGTCACCTCGCGCTGATAACCGGCTACGGTCACCGCGGTAGGACGCTCCCGGGCCACTTCTTCAGCAAAACTCGGCCCTGAAAGCACCACCACCGGAAAGGAGGGTAACTCCTCAGCCAGGACCTGACTCATGGTAAGGAGACTTTCCTCTTCCAGGCCTTTAATGGTGGAAACTACGGGAAGGGCCCTCTTGAGATAAGGCCGCAGCGTACGCACCACCTCCCTTAGGGTATGGGAGGGAACAGCTAGGACC
This sequence comes from uncultured Thermodesulfobacteriota bacterium, assembly GCA_964630855.1. Classification (GTDB taxonomy): domain Bacteria; phylum Desulfobacterota; class Thermodesulfobacteria; order Thermodesulfobacteriales; family Thermodesulfatatoraceae; genus JAADCO01. The sequence continues at coordinate 194,409 of CAZVXP010000016.1, forward strand.
AACACTTCGGCCTCCGAGAGGGCGACCTGCGGGTCAAGAGTAGCTCGCAGCGCTGGGGAAAGCCTGATCTTCGGAAGATAGAAAGGATTTTCCTGACGCAGGTTGAGGGCCTCCACCACCTCTTTGCGTCGGGCCAGGAGACAGACCCGCTGGCCTTTTTTGGCCAGAAGATCCCCCAGTGCTGTCCCCCAGCTGCCAGCCCCCACGATCGCAATCTTCACCCTGGACAATCCTCCACAGTTTGTTCACTATGGTTTTAGTCCCTCTGGAGGAGAAGGCAAGTGAAGAGGGGACCCATCGTTTTCCTGACGGATTTTGGTCTCAAGGACCATTACGTAGGGGTAATGAAAGGTGTCATAGCCCGTCTGGCCCCCGAGGCCCCGGTCATCGATCTACTACATGAAGTTCCCCCGCAAGATGTCCTGAGCGGGGCCTTTCATCTCTGGGCCTCTTATCGTTACTTTCCCGAAGGCAGCATCTTCGTGACCGTGGTTGACCCGGGAGTGGGCACTAAACGTCGAGGACTCCTCCTACAAATGGCGGAACGTTTCTTCCTGGGACCCGATAACGGCCTCTTTACCTGGCTTCTCGATGCAAATCCCGATTTCGTGGCTTTCTCCCTGGAAAATCCGGCTTTCTTCTTGCCTGAAGTAAGCCATACCTTCCATGGCCGTGACATTTTCGCTCCCTGTGCCGCTCATCTCTTTCGGGGCGTACCGCCTGAAGAGTTCGGACCGCGGGTGCACGATCTCGTACGACTTCCTGTTCCTCCTCTTACAGAGGAAGGGAATCGACTTCGAGGGAGCGTAATCCACGTTGACCGCTTTGGTAACTTGATCACCAACATTGCCGCAGAAAAGATCCTTTCACGCCGGGTAAGGGCTGTGGTCTTCCAGGGGCAAAAATTGCCCTTTCTCCGCACCTATGGTGAGGCCCCACCCGGGACCCCCTTGGCTCTCATTGGCAGTGACGGCCTGCTTGAGATCGCCGTCACCGAGGGTTCCGCTTACGAGAAGTTTGGACGCCAGGGTGAGGTGATCGTTGAATTCTGAATTCACCAAAGAGGTCTTCCGGGACCTGATCTTCTATCAGCCCCGGAAGGGGTATCGTTTCTCTGTTGATGCTTTTTTACTAGCGGACTTCGTGGCCCTCAAGCCCGGTGAACTGGCCCTGGAACTCGGGGCGGGATGTGGCGTAGTGAGTCTCATTGTAGCCAAACGCCAACCCGAAGCTCGCCTTCTGGCTTTGGAGATCCAGGGCCGTCTTCTTCGCTGTCTGGCCCGCAACATCCGCGAAAACCAGCTCGAAAAAAGGGTCTTTGCGGTAGGAGGAGACCTTCGGAAACCTCCCTTTCGTCCGGGCACCTTTGACGTCGTGTTTAGCAACCCACCTTTTTACTCCCTTGGGAGCGGACGGTTGCCACCTGAGAGAGAAGAACAGATAGCAAGACACGAGATCCTGGCCACCCTGCCTCAAGTGGTAAAGAGCGCCAAAATACTCCTGCGTCATAGAGGACGGCTCATCCTCATCTATCCGGCCAGCAGATTGGACGAACTCTTGATAGCCCTTGCCGGAGAAGGTTTTTCACCCAAAAAGCTCCAAATGATCCACTCCTATCCCGGTGACGAAGGCAGACTCCTGCGGCTTCAGGCCCTCAAGATGGGAGGCCGCGAATTGCGGGTCCTGCCTCCCTTTTTCATCTATCAGTATCCCGGCGGGCCTTATACCCCGGAGGCCGCTTCCTTGCTTGAGCCTTAAGAAGGAGGGTCAGGCGCAAACGCTTGAAAGCCTCCCTTAAGTCAGGATCTTCGATGATTGCGGTCTCTCTTTCCACCTGGGCCAGGAGCTCCGGACTGGGAGATGGTGGTTCGGGAGAGAGAGGCGGAGAGCGGCGGATCCCCTCCCGGCTCAAAACCAGGCGCACACCCTTGAAGAGCTCTTCCCCGGCGGCCTGATTGAGGAGCGCAAGAAGTCTCTTTTCTTCGAACCGCAGACGTTGCATCCAGAGGGAATCCTCCACCTCCAGGACGAGGGTCCCCCTTGAGAACCCACGTGGTCTGGTATTGCGGGCCAGGACCTCACCTACGATTTCTTCCCAGCGGGAAAGGACCTTCATGGCCCGCAGTCTTTCCCGCCAAGCCGGTGTGGAAAAGGCCCGAAAAACTATCTCCCCCAGGGGCTCCATTAAACCTCCTTCTTGGCAGCTTCTAGATGTTCCTCTATAAGACGGCGAATCTCTTCGAGTCTCTTTTCATCTTTGGCCTCGAAACGCAAGACCAGAACAGGTTGCGTATTGGAGGCTCTCACCAGGCCCCAGCCGTCTTCAAAGACCACCCTGGCCCCGTCAATGTCTATGACCTGGTAACCCTCGGCCTTGAGACGCTCGGTCAAGCGCCGCACGATCTCAAACTTCTTCTCATCCGGACACTCGACCCGAATCTCCGGGGTGGAAACCATCTTGGGAAGGTCTTCCAGCATGGCGGAAAGGGGTTTGCTGGAAGCCGAGACGATCTCCGCCAGGCGCAAAGAAGCGTAAACCGCGTCGTCAAAACCAAAGTAACGATCAGCAAAGAAGAGATGGCCGCTCATCTCCCCGGCCAGAAGGGCTTTTTCTTCCTTCATCTTGTTTTTGATGAGAGAATGCCCGGTCTTCCACATGATCGGACGCCCTCCCAGGCGAGCGATCTCATCGTACATTACCTGCGAGCACTTCACCTCCCCGATGATGGTAGCCCCAGGGTGCTCCTTGAGGATTTCCCTGGCGAAAATGATAAGGAGCTGATCCCCCCAGAGGATCTGTCCCCGGTCATCCACCACCCCAATGCGGTCTCCATCCCCGTCATATCCCACACCGAACTCAGCCCCCTCCTGAAGGACGGCCTTTTTGAGATCAACAAGGTTCTTCTCCACCACAGGGTCCGGAAAATGATTGGGAAAGGTCCCATCCACCTCGCAATAAAGGGTCTTGATCTTGCAGCCGTGACTCCGAAAGGCCTCGGGAGCCGTAAGGGCTGTCACCCCGTTGCCACAGTCAAGGGCTAGTTTGACCGGACGTCTGAGATGAATGTTCTCTTTCAAGTAAGAAAGATAACGTGGTAGGACATCCTGGGTCTCCTTTTCTCCCTTCCCGGTCTCAAAGTCTTCGGCCTCAATGAGCCGGCGGAGTTCTTGAATCGCTGCTCCGTAGATGGTCTCCTTTCCCACACAGATCTTGAAACCGTTGAACTCTGGTGGGTTGTGCGACCCCGTCACCTGAATGCCACCATCAAGGTCCTCAAGTGTAAAAAGAGAAAAATACATCACCGGAGTGGGTGTTACCCCGATGTCTACCACTGAAACCCCGGTAGAAAGGATACCCCTTATGAGGGCTTCCTGGAGCTTGGGGCCGGAAAGACGACCATCTCTGCCACAGACCACGCGTTTCCCTCCACGCCGTCTGATCACCGTACCGTAGGCCTTTCCGATGGCCTCGGCCACCTCAACCGTCAGGTCTTCGTCCACCCGACCTCGAATGTCATACTCACGAAACATGAGAGGATTGACCTCCATAACAGCCACCTCCTCTGGGAATTTTTTATTCCTTTATTTTGATTTTGAAGATAAGACCTCAGAGATCATCGGGAATGGTCTCCACCGAGGCAAACCGGGGTTCGTGCAGTGGCACCAAGATGTCGGCCATCTTCTTGACGCGCAACACCTGATCGTAAGCCAGATACGGATTCACGTTAGTACCCGGTGGAATGACTTCCATTTCCATGGCCACGATCTTGGGTGGAGGGAAGAGGTTTTCCATGATCACGCAAAAACCAGTGATCGCTGCTAAACCTTTCTCCGTGTCTATCAGGATCGTCATTCCCCCTTCCGTATGAGCAGGAGTATGAATCATACGTACTCCCGGTACGATTTCTTGGTCTCCCTTCAGATGGACCATCTGTCCTCCTTGATCCACCTCTTCCACGAATTCGGCCATGTAACGGAAATCCAGAGGATGGGGATGATAAAGATGTTCGAACTCGAGCTCGTGGGCATAAAAGGTGGCGTTCACGCATTTGAAGTCGTTTTCGCAATGGTCGTTGTGGAGATGGGTATGCAAGACCAGATCGATGTCTTTGGGAGTGAGGCCCCATTTAGCCAAGCCCTCTTCGAAGGTGTAGATCTTACCACCGATGGCCTGCTCCCTGGCCTCAGAGATGATGGGACTCAAATAACCAGTGTCTATCAGGATGTTCTTGTCTCCACCCTCTAACAACCAGGCAAAGATGGGGATAGTATATTCCACTCCGTAGTCGTGTTGGTAAGTCATCATGCCTTTGTCGAAGATCTTGGTACCCACGACGATAGGATGGATCTTGTAAAGGGCCATTCTGCCAACCTCCTGCAATCTGTTCTCAACTCAGTTTAGCACTTTTTCGTGATATCAGAGAAAGAAAAGCTTAAGTTTTACGGAGATTTCTCGTAGTGGAGGAGCCGATGGACATTGTGCGAGACATCTTATTGGTTCTGGCCTTCGCCCTGGGAACCAGTCTAGCGGCTCATCGTCTGCGTGTTCCGAATCTGGTGGGCTTCATTGTAGCTGGTTCCATCATCGGACCTTACGGACTAAAACTCATCCATTCCGTCCACGAAGTGGAAGTCCTGGCTGAACTCGGGGTAGTGCTCCTCCTATTCACCATCGGTCTTGAATTTTCACCGGCCCATTTGAGACGGCTGCGCAGGGTGGCCCTCCTAGGAGGGCCGGCTCAAATTGCCCTCACAGTCCTGCTGGCTGGGGGACTCTTCTATCTTTTTGTGTCTCCTAATCCGCCCAAAGCGATACTGGTGGGATCCATGGCAGCTCTGAGTTCAACGGCCATCGTCCTCACCTTGCTCCAACAAAGAGGTGAGCTGGAGTCTCCACACGGCCAGATCTCGCTCGGCATCCTGATCTTTCAGGATCTGGCCATCGTCCCTCTCATGCTCCTGATTCCCTTTCTGGCGGGCAAAAACTCCGCAGATCCTCAAGCCCTGGGGTTAGTAGCTCTAAAAAGTTTTCTGGTCCTCGCCATGGTGTACGCTTTGGGACGCTGGGGGGCACCTCTTTTCATCGAGCAAGTAGCTCGCACCAGAAGCCGAGAACTCTTCGTCTTGGCTGTGATTACCTTCTGCCTGGCAGTGGCCTGGGTTACTTATCGAGCTGGTCTCTCCCTCTCGCTGGGGGCCTTTTTGGCGGGCTTTATCCTGGCTCGATCCGAATACAACTACCAGGCGGTGGCCAATATCCTGCCTTTCAAAGACTTCCTCACCTGCTTTTTCTTCATCTCCATCGGCATGTTGTTCGAACCGGCCTCGGTGCTCCAGACACCGGGACATATTTTGGGGCTTGCAGGTCTTATCTTTTTGCTCAAAGGTTTCATCATCTATTTTGTGGTCCGCGCCCTGGGCTACCCCTCCCACACTGCTCTCTTAGTAGGGACCAATCTTTTCCAAATCGGAGAATTTTCCTTTGTCTTGGCTCAAGAGGCCTTGAAGCTCGATTTCCTGGGCCCGTCGGAATATCAGCTCATGATCGCCGTAACTATCCTCACCATGCTCTTGACACCCCTGGTTATCGCCCTAGCCCAGCGCTGGCCAAGGAAAGGGGCCTCTCTGGTCCGGGAGCGTAGAGGCCCTGAAGACCACCTGATCATCGTAGGCTTCGGCCTCATCGGCCGCACCTTGAGAGCTGCTGCCAAAAAGGCTGGCATCCCCTACGTAATCGTGGAGATGAACCCGGAGACCGTAAAACGTGAAAAGGTCCGGGGAGAACCCATCGTCTTTGGAGACGCCTCCTACGAATCTATTCTCCACGAAGCTGGTCTCGAAAAGGCCCGTGTCATGGCCGTTACTATTCCGGACTATCAAGCCGCCCGTCGGATCGTGGCCTTAGCCCGCGGCCTTAATCCTGATCTCCACCTCATCGTACGCACCCGTTACGTGGCCGAAATCCTACCCCTCCTTCGTCTTGGAGCCAACGAGGTAGTACCAGAAGAGCTGGTGGCCGCCTTTGAAATCTTCGCACGCACCTTGAGGCTTTATCTCCTCACCGAGGCTGAAATACAGGGATTGCTGCGCGATCTGGAACAAGAAAACTACCAGCTCTTCTGTCATCCCGGTTTTGATGGAAGCTGTCCGGAAGGTTCAAAGCTCCACGAAACGTAGCTCTGGCACCCTGGGAATTTCTTTACGACGGGCCAGATGGCGAAAAAATACTATAAGCGCCTCTTGCTTCAGACCAGAAAGGTCGTATTCGATCCCCTTGAGATAAAGCAAACGCTCCCCGGAGGAGAGGCTCGAAAGGTTTTGACACCGGCTGGCCAGGGAATTCAGGCTGGCCAGGCCCCGCGCCCGGGAGAGATAAAGGGCACTTGCAAAGTCGCGCACGGCAGAAGGATCTCGTTGCCAGGCCTCCTCCCGCACGGCGAAAAGGGCGAAGACGAAGGGTAGGTGTGTCCGCTCCATCCAGAGCGCTGCCAAATCGTGGGCCTCAGAAAAGGGTGAGGTACGCCTGAGCCGAAGGGCCTCGTCACCGATGGCCAGGTAAGCACTGACCTCGGGGCCTGCAGGCCAAGTCCCACTCAGATAACGAGGACGCTGGCCATAGAAGTCCTCTAGCAATAGTTTCAGCAGGGCCACGGAGGTGGCGCTGGCCGGAGTCAGCAGGACCACCTTGCCGGAAAGGGCCTCCAAGGGCGACGCGGAAAAGAGGATCACGCTTCCCACGCGTCCCGTGGCACTGATGGAGACGTCCGGAAGGAGGCGGTACTGGGCGGCATTGCGGGCATATTCCAGCGAAGAAACCAGGGCTAGATCGAGCTTGTGGGCTGCAAGGAGCTCGTTGAGACGGGTAGGATGGTCCTCAACCAAGACCCAACCCCTTGCCAAAGCCTCCTCTCGCAAGCTAAAGAGAAGGGGAGCCGTATTGAGATAGGAAACTACCCCTACCCGCAAACTCATGGAGCGAAAGATAGCATGAGCCTCCTTTCCTCAGAACCCCTGAAATATTACTCCGGTGGCGCTCTGCCTTATTACCGAACACCGGAATTCCCTGTCAGACACGCTGTTTCCACCAGGCAAGGAGGCGTAAGTCGAGGACCCTTTCGAAGTCTGAATCTGAGCTTCGAAGTGGGAGACTTGCCAGAACGAGTAAGGGAGAACCGTCGTCGTCTCAAGGAGGCTATCGGTTGCGAGGTCCTCCTTTCAGCCAAACAGGTCCATGGCTCCCGGGTTTTCGTGGCCCAGGGGATAAAAGAAGACCTCGAAGTCGAGGGCTACGACGCCCTGATCACCACTCAACCCGGACTTGGTCTTCTCATCAAACAGGCCGATTGCCAAGCCTTGATCCTTTTCGAACCCGAAAAACAAGTCCTGGGGCTAATTCACGCCGGCTGGCGGGGACTCGTTCGCGGGGTGATCGAACGGACCATCGAGACCCTTCACCAAACCTTTGGTGTTCACCCACGTGGATTGATGGCCCTGCTTTCCCCTTCCCTCCAGCCGTGCTGTGCAGAGTTTCGAGACTGGCGCCGGATCTTTCCTCCCTATTTCGCCAGGTTCCGGCTACCAGGTGATCGATTCGATCTGCCGGCCCTGAGTCGATACCTCCTCCTTAAGGCGGGTCTCCACAGCGAAAACATATTGGTCTCCAGACTTTGTACGCGGTGCCAGCAGGAATTCTTCTCCTATCGGCGACAAAAACAGTGTGGCCGCTTTGGCACCCTGGCCTTCCTGACTTAAAAACGCTTCAGAACGAAGAGCACCAGGGCTGTAGCAAAGAGGACTAAAAGGCCCACGGGCAGAGTGATCAAGGGTGAAAAATAGCCCAGATCTCCCAGGCTCTTGGCCCCCATCACCCCGGCCAATCCCAAGGCGATGGCCAGCACCCCCAGGGAGAGACCGCGTCCAAGGGCCTGACGGCCTCGTTGACCGAGGAGCATGGGCAAGGCCAAGAAGAGAAGGATCGGTCCGGCCAAAGGATAAAAGAGTCGGTAAGCCATCTCGGATTCCGGAGCGGTGGTAGGCAGGCCGGCTTCTTTTAGGAATTCCCTTTGATCCCACAATTCCTTGAGAAACTGAGCCCGCGGGATGCGTTTCACCACGAGCACTGTCTCTGGGGAAAATTCTAGAGAAAAGGACCTCCTCTCGAACCAGACCGGCTTCATGCCCCGAGCTTTTCGTTTATAAAGACCTTTTTCAAAGACCCAACGTCCCCTTTCGTAGTAAGCCTTCTTGGCCCAAATGATAAAAGTGGGTAGCCCCTCATGGTCCACCCGGGCGTAAGTTACGTCCCGGAGCAGAGAAGCGTCGGGACGCAACACGTGACCAGTGAAAAAGGAATCCACTCCCCGGAAAAAGAGTCTCCCTTTGACTACAAGCCCCCGGGGCTCCTTTTTGTAAACCTTGACTTCCCATACGTAGAGAGCCCGATAGGTGGTCTCTGGGATGACTTCTGCTGCCAGGGATACAAACCCAAGGCTCAACAAGAAGGCCAAAACAAAATAGGGAAAGGCCAGACGCAGGTTTGAAAATCCCAGGGTACGAAAGGCCAGCAGTTCCCCTCCTCGCGAAAGGAAGGCCAGTGAGAGGAGCCCCGCCAGGCTCACCACGATAGGCCAGAGATCGAAAAGCATCTGGGGGAAGCGGTAGAGGAGATATTCCAGCAGCACACGATAGGAGACGCCCGCTTTGGTGACGTTGTCGAGCTTGTCAAAGAACTCTACCAGGGCGTAAAGACCCACCAGCACCAGGGCCAGGAGTATGAACATGAAGAAGTAGGGACGCAAGAGGTAGCGAACGTAAAGTTTCATTTTCCAGCCCCGATTCGGCCTTCCCTAGCCGCCCAGATCAGCAGTACTGCCAGGAAGGCCAGGAAAAGATTAGGACCTGAAAGGGCTAGGGCGGGAGAGAGCCAGCCCTTTTGTACCAGAGAAGAAGCCCCGGATTGAAGGAAGTAGTAGCCCAGGAAGAGAGCCGCCGCCAGGGCCAGGCCAGCGCCCCGTCCCGAAGCCTTGATGCTTGCCCCCAAGGGAGCTGCCAGAAGAGGCAGAAGGAAGGCCGCCCAGGGGAAGGTTAAACGCTGGTAATATTCCAGCCAGTAATAGATCCGCTTCTTATGACCTGGAGGATAAGAAAGGGCCTTCTGTTTGAGTTCCGACAAGGTCATCTCTCCCCGGGAGCGACGGCGTGATTTCTCAAATTTTGCCGCGTCCAGACGATAGACATATTCCTCAAAAGAAAGCTCTTCGGTCTGGGTGTAGTCCCGGTTGACCAAATGGATGCTGCCCTGATAGAGACGAAAGACTATGGCCCCGGGTTCGGTCTCAAGCTCTCCGCGTCTGGCAAAGATGAGACCCCTCTTCTGCGGGTTGGTCTCATCCACCATGAAGACCAGAGCGAAGCTTCGGCCTTCGCGCCAGGCTTCCTGGACAAAGATGGAAAGACCGGGAAGCCAGTTGACAAAGGTCTTGGCCGGTAACCCGCGAGCAATCTTTCGCTCGGTGAGTTCGAAGAGAAAGGAACGAAAGGCCCTTTTGCTCCAGGGCAGATAGCGGATGGTCACCAGATAGGTGGCCATAAGGGCCACCAGTCCCAAGACCACCACCGGCCCCAACAGACGAGTGAAAGGAATGCCCAGGCTTTCAAAAGCCAGGAGCTCTTGATCCTGAGAAAGACGCATGAACACCAAGATTACCGCCAGAAGGGCTGAAAGGGGGATGGTAAAAGTCAGAAAATAGGGGGCCAAGAAGAGGACCAAACGCAGATAATCTACGGGGTGTAGTTGCTCACCGGCCAGATCAACCAGTAAGGTCACCAAACGCGAGATGAGGAGCAAACCATTCAGGGCCAAGAAGCTCCCGAAAAAACTTCGACCGATTTCCAGGCAGAGATATCGGGTTAAAATCATGGCGTTCCCCGTGGGGGAATTTACCAGAGCTTACTTGGGGGAGGAATGTTTGAGAATCCGCGGGCCCCGTGGTGGGCCCTGGGGATCAGCGTAGGGATCATTTTTTACTTGACTCTCTATCCCTTCCATCCGGTAGCTCAGCCCAGCCCCTTTGATTGGTCTTTGCCTTTTCTTTCTCCCAAGCACCATTCCCTCTTTGATTTCTCAAGCAACGTTCTCCTTTTCCTTCCCTTTGGCTTTTTCATGGCCCTGGCTTTGGGGCGCTGTCCGAAAGGTCTTGCAGGCACCCTTTTGGGAGCCTTGTTACTTTCGGGACTGATCGAGTCTTTACAGCGTTACTTCCCAGCCAGGCACCCAGGGATAAGTGATATTATGGCCAACGTCCTTGGAGCCTTCCTGGGCTTCTTGGGAGCGGCCTTCTTCCGCGGCTTCCTCTCTTGGCACCGAAGCCTCCTGCCCCTTCTTCTGGCCGTTTTTTTCCTCTACAGACCTTTCTTCTTGAGCTTCGATCCAGGAGAGGTCTGGGCCCATCTCAAAACCCTTCACTGGTCCCTTGGTCTGGCAAACCTTGCCCTTCCAGCCTTTCTTCTGGCCCTCTGGGGCAGCTGGGGGCGAGTCTCTCCGGGAAGATTCCTCCTCATGGGATCTTTGCTAGAAAGCGGTCGCCTTTTCATGCTCACAGCCCATCTCTCTCCCCCCAAGAGCCTGGCTCGCCTGGGGTTGAGCCTGGCCTTCTATTACGCCTTGCGTTGGTGTCCTCAAAGGGGAAACCTGGCCTTTGTCCTGGCCTATCTCTTCGAAGCCCTGGTACCCTTCCGCTTCAACTGGTCTCACAAATTCTTCGACCTGGTTCCTTTCGAGGGATATTTGCGTCATTTTTACGTGGGGACCCTCTTCAACTTATTGGGGACCCTTTTCCTCTTCGTCCTCTGGCCCCTCATCAATCGTGAACATCCGATACGCTCCGCCATGGCCCTGGCCCTGCTCGCTGAAGGCATTCAAATATTCGTCGCAGGACGTTATCCCGATCTAACCACCGTCTTACTGGCAGGGCTCGGAGCCTGGACAGGCCTCAAATTTCTAGTCAAAGGAAAAGAAAGATGAATTATCAGGAAGCCCTGCAGTGGCTGTCCTCTTTTCAGTTCCATGGCATCAAGCCCGGATTAGAACGCATTACGGTCTTGCTCAAACGTTTAGGACACCCTGAACGTCGCTTTCGTAGCGTCCATCTGGCTGGTACCAATGGTAAGGGCTCCACCGCTGCCATACTCGAGGCCCTGCTACGTCAACACGGGGTAAAGACCGGGCTTTTCACTTCTCCCCATCTGGTTTGGGTGGGGGAACGCTTCGTGGTCTCAGGACGACCGATAGATCCAGCCCGTCTGGCCTCCCTTTGCACCAAATTGCGTCAGGCCTTGGGAGAGATGCCAGCCACTTACTTCGAACTTACCACAGCCCTGGCCTTTCTTTACTTTGCGGAAGAGAAGGTGGAATTGGCCGTGGTGGAATGTGGCCTGGGAGGTCGCCTTGATGCCACCAACGTCTTACAACCGGAGGTCTCGGTCATCACCAACGTGGGGTTCGACCATCAGGCCTATCTGGGAGAGACCCTGGACCAGATCGCCTGGGAAAAAGCCGGTATCATCAAACCACAAAAGCCGGTAGTGGTAGGTCCCCTCGTCGAAGAAGCCTTTCAGGTAATCTCTGCCCGAGCCCGAGAACTCTCCGCACCCCTGTGGCGCTATGGAAAAGACTTCCGTGTCTTTCCCTGTCGCGGAGGACTATTCTATCAGGGAAAACACCAACTGCCCCGACTGGAATTGCGTCTGGCAGGCTCATTTCAACACAAGAACCTGGCCCTGGCCCTCAAGGTCCTGGAGTTGCTGGCTGAGAAAGGGTTCCCTTTCGAAGAGTCCAGGATCCGCGAGGCCTTAAGAAGGGTCTCCTGGCCGGGACGCTACGAAAAAATCAAGCTTCCAGGCCTGATCATCCTGGACGGGGCCCACAATCCCGAGGGGGTGAAAGTCCTTCTTGAGAGCCTTCGGCAAGATGGCATCGAATGTTATCGGCTGCTTTTTGCCGCTTCAAACGAGGGAGGAACCAAACCCTATCTTTCTATGCTCCATTCCCTGCTGCCACGCGCTGAAAGGGTCTTTCTTTGTCCCCCGCCAGGCCCCAGGGAACCAGTGACCATAGAGCAATGGAAGCAACACCTGGAAAATGGTGAAATTCCACGGGAAAACGTACATCTCTTTGAAGACTGGCAAGAAGCCTTGCATCAGGCCCTGAAAGAAACAAATCCTCCGCTTTTGGTTACCGGTTCGCTCTACCTGGTAGGTCGGGTCCGGGAGATGATCCTGCAACAGAAAAGGAGGTTTCCATGGTCTTGATCTCCACGGCCTTGGTCCTTCTCCTCTGGTGCCATCTGGCTCTGGCCTGCCTGTCTTGCCACCAGGCAATAGAGCCCATCTCCGAGGTCCCAGCCATGGCAGCCTTGGAATGCGTGGATTGTCATCGCGGAAATCCTGAAGCCGAAGGGATCACAGAGGCACATCAAGGGCTTTGGGCCAATCCGTCCGATCTTCGAGTGGTGGACCAGACCTGCGGTCGATGTCACGAAGAGGTGGTGAACCGTGTCAAAAAATCACTTCACGCCACCAGTGCCGGGATCATCAGCGGGGCCCGCTATACCTGGAAGGCCCAGGAGACCAAGGTCGCCCTTTACGCTAACTACGCGGTGGAAGACGATGACGGGGATGTACCAACATCCCGAGGGGCCCGACCCTCTCTGGCAGGCTTGCCCTCTTACGATCCCTCCCAGCCCATCTCCCCGAATAACCATCCCGTAGACGACTATCTCCGAGCCGAATGTCTGCGCTGTCACCTCTGGACGAAAGGGAAAGAAACCTACGGAGACTACCGGGCCAGTGGATGTGCGGCGTGTCACATGATTTACGAAGACGATGGTCTCTATCGCGGAGGGGATCAAACCGTGGATCATACCCGACCCTCACGCCCCAGGATGCATCGCCTGACCAGAAAAATCCCCTCCTTTCAGTGCGTCCATTGTCACAATCGCGGAGGGCGAACCGGTGTAAGCTTCCTAGGGATGATGGAATCCGCTGGCTACGGTTCACCCTGGTCTGCCAAGCCCGGCGTCAAGGCCGGCCAGAAGATCCATGGCAAATATTACGATTATCTCCTGCCTGATATCCACCACGAAAGAGGGCTGGTTTGCATCGATTGCCACACGGAACGGGAACTCCATGGCGATGGAAACATCTATAGCAAAAAGGAAGAAGCCGTTGAGATCGAGTGCGTGTCCTGTCATGGGACGACAGAAGAAAGCGCCTCTCTAAAGACCAGCTGGGGGAACCCTCTGGTCCATCTTGAGCGCCAAGGGGAAAAGATCTATCTGGTCTCAAAATTCACCGGCCGGCGACATCAAGTACCCCAGGTCAAGGAAGTGGTAAAGAACAACCCCTTGGCGGCTACCGCCATGAGGCTTCCAGGGCACGTTCGCCGGCTCGAATGTTACGCCTGCCACGCCATCTGGGCACCACAGTGTTATGGTTGTCACGTCCAACAAGACCTCACCGAACGGGCCGGGGATTGGCTGGCCTATCACTCAGGACCTGATCCCTCCCGGCAGGCCAGAGCTTCCAACCGAAAACAGGACGTCTTCCACTGGCGGGAGACCCGTTCTTATCTTCGCTGGGAAAGTCCGGCTCTGGGGATAAACTCCGAGGGCCTAGTGGCACCATTTGTGCCAGGTTGCCAGGTAATCTTCACCCAGGTTGATCAAAGAGGGGCCCGCTTTCTTAACCACGTCTTCCGACTATCAGATGGAACCTACGGTCTGGCTATGAATCCCATCCAGCCCCACACCCTCCGCCCACAAGCCAGGACCTGTGAAGATTGCCACGCCAATCCCAAGGCCCTGGGCCTGGGGACCGGACTTTACCTCGCCAGCAGAAACGGGCTGGATCTTCCCTTTGGTCTGGACCAGCTGGTCACCGAAGACGGACGCCAGCTACAAACCACCAGCCATCAGGGAGCCCGACCTTTCAACGCCAAGGAACTGAAAAGACTCAAACGTCTAAACGTGTGTGCCTCCTGTCACACCTTTGAAAAAGAGCCGGCGTTCTGGTCGAAGATCGTCGAACGCCTTGGACGGGCCCCAGATGATGCGCTCCATCACAAAGTGTTAGAAGAGCTTGTACGGGGAAAACGATGAGGATCACCTCCGGACGCTTTCGGGGTTTGAGGCTAAAGACTCCCAAAACTCCTGGCATCCGCCCCATGATGGACCGGGTGCGTAAGGCACTCTTTGACATCCTGGGTGAAGAAATAGAAGGGAGCAAGGTGCTTGATCTCTTCTGTGGTACCGGAGCCCTTGGACTCGAAGCCCTCTCACGCGGGGCCCGGGAAGTGGTCTTCGTGGACCAGAATCCAAAGGCCCTCGGCCTGGTAAAGGAAAACTTGCACCGGGCCAGGGTCCAGGGAGGGATAAAACTCCTCCGTCTCTCTTTGCCCCGAGATCTGGCTCGCCTGCATCCCGAAGGTCCTTTTGACGTAATCTTTGTCACTCCACCCTATGGCCAAGGCCTGGCCCGTCGCACTTTGCAAGGACTTGGATCTCTGATACGTCCTGGGGGCTGGATAATCGTGGAAGAAAGGGTCGGAGAGAAGATCTTACCGCCACCAGAATTGGAACTTCACAAGGAAAAGACTTACGGGAAGACCTGTCTCTTCTTCTTCCGACGTTCCGCCCCTTGACCAAAAGCTCTGGACGAAGCTATGGTCTTCGAGAAATCAGGAGGCAGAGATGGAGGAACGTCTGGCAGTCTATCCCGGAACCTTTGATCCGATTACCAACGGCCACATCGACTTGGTGCAGCGAGCCCTCAAACTCTTCGACCGTTTGATCATCGCCATCGGTGAAAATCCGGCCAAAAGACCCCTTTTCAGTCTGGAAGAACGTCTCTACATGGTGGAAAAGGCCATTGAAGACTTCCCCTGTCGGGACCGAATCGAAGTAGCCAGTTTCTCCGGTCTCCTGGTGGATTTTGCCGCTTCCCGCGGGGCTCAAGCCATTATTCGGGGGTTGAGAGCGGTTTCGGACTTTGAATACGAATTTCAGCTCGCTCTCATGAACCGCCGTTTGAATCGGCAAATTGACACCGTCTTCCTGATGCCTGGTTTTCGCTGGTTCTTCATAAGCTCTACCATTATCAAAGAAGCCGCTCAGTTTGGGGGCGATGTCTCGGGTCTCGTGCCACCGGTAGTGGAGGAGAAACTGCGTGAAAAGTTTGGTTTTACTCGTTAGTCTCCTGTTCCTGAGTCTCCCGGCTCAGGCCGGAGAAATGGTCCTCAAGTATCGCGTCACCTGGATGGGAATCCCCGCGGGGAAGATCAAACTCCTCATTCGTGAAGATCAAAAGGGAACTTACCTCCTGGCCAAGTCCAAAACCGTGGGCCTGGTCAAGGTCTTCTTTCCTTTCAAATCCCGTTGGGAGACCTGGTGTGATCCGAACGGCTATCCTCTCAAGAGCCGCATTTGGCGCAAAAAACGTCACAAAGAAGTGACCAAAATCTTCGTTTTTGATCAAGAAAAGGGAATCGTGCGGCGGTTCAAGAGAGGAAAGATGAAAGAATATCGTCTGGATCACTACCCGGTGTTCGATGAACTTTCGGCGTTTTACGCCACCATGAAACTTTCATGGCAAAAGGTGGGAGAGGAGAAGGTCTTCTGGGTTTACGCCCACAAGAAAGCCAACCGAGCGGTGGTGAAATACGAAAAAGACGAAGAAGTGGAAGGACCCAAGGGTCCGGTGAAGGCCAAAAAACTCCTGGTGCAGTTTGGTTTCGAAAGCGAATTGGTCAAACGGGCCAAAAAGGCCCATCTCTGGGTAGCAGACGGCCTGGTTGTCAAAAGTGAAGGAGAGTTGGCCATCGGCCATCTGACGGGGACCTTGGTGGAGGTCAAGAGATGATCGAACGCCATCCCCGACGGGCCCTCACCTGGAGTGCCCGCAAAATGGCTCAGCTCGGGCTTATCGTGGGTTCCGAAGGCAATCTGTCGCTCCGGACGAATCAGGGAATTTTCACCACGCCTTCTGGACGCTTCAAGGAGGATTTACAGCCCGAAGAGATAATCCTGGTAGACGAAACGGGAAAGGTCCTCGAAGGAGGGAGACCCTCCTCAGAACTTCCCATGCACTTGGCCATTTACCGGGTCCGTGAAGACGTGAAGGCCATCGTACACGCCCATCCCCCCTATACCTTGGCGCTGGAACTTGCCGGACACGATTTCTCGGAACTCCACCTTGCAGAAGCTGCCCTTTTCCTGGGCCAAATCCGAGTGGTACCCTTTGCCGTACCAGGCAGCGAAGAGCTCCCAGCCAAACTCTTGCCTGTTCTCGACGGAGGGAAGGTCTTCGTCCTCTCCCGTCACGGAGCGGTCACCTTGGGAAGGAACCTGGAGGAAGCCCTGAACTTGATGTGCATCCTGGAGAAGGTCTCTCAGGTGACCTGGCTTGCCAAAAACCTCAACAGAGAGCTTTCCGGTTTCACCGCTGAAGAGTGGGCACGCTTACTTGAGAAAAGGGGTTAGATCTCCGGACATAGCCGGCGCAGGTATTCACACAGCCGGAAGAGGGCTTCGGCTTCGGGGCCCAGGGTCTCCTGGATCGCCTTGACCTTTTCTTCTCCCAGAAAAGAAACAAGCTCTGGACAGAGAAAATTTCGGCAGATGAGAGGACGTACCCGGAGGAGACAGCCTTCCTCCCCCAAAAAGTAGCAACCTTCGGGCCGATATCGGTTCGAAGGTATCTCTACCCCCAGGACCAAATTGGCCAGCAGGAGCACGTCTTCACAATGAAACTCCATATCCTCTCCGCAGCAGGTACCAAGTCCTTCCCGTCCACATCGGGCACAAAAGGCCGCTAGTCCTGTCTCCTGGGCCACGGCCTCGCTTGCAGCCACGGCTTCCAGGTAACAGGAAAGAAATCGTGAAAGGGTCTCATCCCGAACTAGACGTAAGCGATACTTGTGAAAGATGGTTTCGACCCGGGAAATCTTTTGAACGAGAAGATCTTTGGCCCTCATCAACAGGGAGGAGACTTTTCGGGATCGATCTCGAAAAAGACCGTCCCGGTCAAGATTTTGGGGAAAAAGTAAGTAGACTTGTGAGGCATCACCAGACCAGCTCGCGCTACCTCTTCCAAGGCCAGAACAGGGGTCCTGGCCAGGAGGAAACCAAAACGCTTTCCTCGAGCCTCCTTGAGGATTTGGTCCACCCAAGGAGTGTAAGTTAAACGACCTTCCTCTTTGAGGAGCGTCTCCTCAAGCCCTAAAGCCTCGGTCATCACACTCGTAAAAACCGCTACCGGGAGCCGGAAGATCTCCGGTGGTAGATGTTCGGTGAGCCGAGCCGCGCCCTCGTTCAGACGAAAACGAAAGACCTCCCCTTCGTGGACCACAAGGAATTCAAGGGGAGAGAGGGTTTTCAAGACTTCCTCCAAAGAAGAAGAGGCAAGGGGTTCAAAACGTCCGAAATCCCTGAGACGCCTGAAGAGTTCTTCACGGGAGAGAGAAAGTTCTAGAAGCCGATGGGTCGGAAGGACCAGAAGACCCGGCTCTTCGAAGGGGCAGAGATACATCATCATGTAATGAAAACAGCGCAATGGTTCCCGGCCGTAAATTTCTTCCATCTCACGCATGAAGCGCAAAGCGGTGGTGTACCGGTGGTGGCCATCGGCGATATAGAGTTTATCCTGGGAAAGGAGCCGTCGCACTTCTCCGATCACTTCGGGCTGGGTAACGAGAGAGAGTTCGTGTTCGAATCCTTCTTCATCCAAGACGGAGAAAACCGGCGAGGCGGCAGAAGCCAGAGCTTCTACTGAACGGAGGTCAGGGTCGTGATAGAGACAGAAGATCTGGCTGAATTGGGCCCTGGTGGCGCGCAGGAGCTGGAGACGATCTTGTGTTACCCGATCGAAGGTCTTTTCATGGGGAAGGATCTTTTTCTCCTCCCATGGGAAAAGGCGGACCAGAGCGATGAAACCACGTCGGACCATTCTCTGGCCCTGCCAGGAAAAACGCAACTGGTAGAGATAGAGAGCCGGAGAGGAATCTCGCCGCAGAATCCCTTTTTGGCGCCATTCTTCCCAAAGACGGCGAGCCTTGATATAGCGGTCTTCGCCAGGGGCGTCTTCACCGAGTTCCAAGTGAAAAACATTGTAAGGGCTCTTGGCTAAAAAGGCCCTTTGCTCCCCGGGCGTAACAACGTCGTAAGGAGGCGCCAGAACCTGCGCCAGATCGACCTTTTCGGGATTGTATCGCCAACCGTGGAAAGCCCTGATGTCTACCATGACGGGGTGGTTAGCTACTATAGCTTGCCTTTCGCGTCAACTTTTCCTTGCTAGGGAGAGGGGCCATGTTTAACTTAAGAGTGACTTTTGAGGAGGTGGGAGATGACCCTACAACACATCCTCTGGATCACAGCCAGCATCGCTCTCTTGGCCTTGGCCTATCTGGCTTGGCAGGCCGTGGGGTTTCTGGGACGTCTCAAAGGAACCCTTTCGGAGGTGGATGAAAGCCTTAAAGAGATTCGAGGAACCCTTGAAGCCCTTAATCAAAATCTCACCCCGGTGTTGGCCTCGGCCGAAAAGACCCTCAACGAAGTAAGCGGGCTTAGTGTTCGCCTTCAACGCCTGGTGGAAGAAATCACCGCCCTTCCGCCTGCCATCAAGGAGATCCTGGAAAATTTGGTCGACATCCTCCGGGGATTGACCGATGATTTAGAACAGACCCTGGAAAAAGTAAACGGCCTCTTGGAGGCAGGCACTAGACGCCTTTCAGATGAGGTGCCCGCCATCTTGAAGGAGGTCGAAGAATTGATAGAACATTTGAACGCCATCGTAGCAGATATTCAAGAAAAGGTAGCCCGAACCAACGAGCTCTTCCGAGCTGTAGAGGAGGCCGGGCGAGCCACCCGGACTGTGACCGAAGTGGTCACCAAAAACGTAATGGAGGCAGCCGTTGAAGTAGCTGCCGTGGCCAAAGGGTTAGAGGCTGCCCTTAAGGTCCTCCGCCAGAGATTACTCCCAGGAGGTGAAAGATATGCTTGAAGAAAGGCGTTTTTCTTTAAAGACGGTCTTTGGTTCTTTTCTGCTGGGTGGTCTGGTGGGCGCTGGATTGGCCCTTCTCCTGGCCCCCAAAAGCGGCCGTGAAACCCGAGATCTCCTGAAAGAAACCACGGAGGAATGGCGAGAAAGGGCCCGGATCGCTGCAGAAGAGGCCAGATTGAAGCTTCTGACCACCAAAGAAGACCTTGAAGAAAAAGCCGAAGAGGTAAAAGTCCAGCTTCAAGAAAAGGTCGAAGAACTCAAGGAAGAATTAAGGGAGAAGAGCGAAGGGATTGTTTGCAAGAGCAAGGAACTCCTTGACGAAAAGACCATGGCTCTCAAAGAAGCCATTGAAGCTGGCAAGGAAGCCATGGAAAAAGAAAAAGAGAAGCTCCTTTCCAAAATCAAAAAGGAAGAACCTGAGGGAACAGCCTAAAGTTTACTGTGGCCCCAACCCAGTTTGGCCCTCAAGATACCAAAGTAGTCGCGGTGAGGAGAGCGGATCAACTTTAAAGGCCTCGGAGCCTGCCGAACGATCACTTTTTCTCCGTAAAAAAAGGGACGGTTGATATAGCCGTCGACGATAAGGTGCACCTCTTCGGCCTCCGCTCCGAGGGTGGCTTCCAGTCTGAAGGAAGCCGGGATAACCACCGGCCGGGCACTCAACATGAAAGGGCAAATCGGGGTCAAGATGACGACCTCGCTGGTGGGATAGACAATGGGTCCACCAGCGGAGAGATTGTAAGCCGTGGAACCCGTGGGGGTGGCTATGATCAATCCGTCGCCGTGGTAGAAGGTGAGCAGTTTCCCCCGCACATCTACCCGAAGATGGATCATGTGTCCCAAAGGTCCCTTTAGGATGGCTGCTTCGTTAAGGGCCAGAAAGCTTTCGTCTTTCAGTTTCACTTCGAGGAGGAGGCGGGCTTCGATCTCGAAGCGTCCTTGAACGAGTGATTCAAAGGCCTCACAGGCCTCTTCCTGGGTGATCTCGGTGAGGAACCCGAGCCGGCCCAGGTTGATACCCAGAAGGGGCACGTCTAACCGGTAAGCCAGGGGAGCGGAACGAAGGAGAGTCCCATCGCCTCCCAGCACCACGATGGCTTTGATATCCCTCTCTTCCGGATCTTCTGTAAGGGCAAAACCGTAGCGCCCGGCGATCTCATCCAGACAATCTTTGAGCCCGGTGGGCAGTCTGGTCTCTTTTCTGGTGACAAGCAAAATCTTTGGCATTCCCAAGGTCTTAGGTTTTCAGAAAAGGGGGTTATTTGTCAATTTCTTAGTTGACAAAAGACAGGGGCCTAGTAAAGGTCGAAAAACATGGAGACCTTAAGACTCCTCATCCCTGAAGAAGAAATAAAACGAAAGGTTGGGGAACTGGCCGCTCGGATTTCTGCGGATCATCGCGGGAAGGAAGTAGTCTTCATCGGCATCCTCAAAGGGGCCTTCATCTTTCTGGCTGATCTCGTAAGGATGGTGGAACTCCCCGATCTGGAAATCGACTTCGTACGACTCGCAAGCTATGGTAAGAGCGACACCTCAAGCGGAGAGGTCAAGATCACCAAGGATATCGAGCTCTCTATCAAAGACAAAGACGTGATTGTAGTCGAAGACATCGTGGATACCGGTTACACCCTGGCCTATTTCCGCGACGTCCTGAAACTTCACGAACCTCGCTCGGTAAAGATCTGCTGCCTCATCGACAAGGCGGAAAGGCGCGAGGTGGAGATCAAGATCGATTACTGTGGTTTCAAGATCCCAAAAGGGTTTTTGGTAGGCTATGGGCTCGATTTTGCAGAAAAATACCGACACCTACCAGGAATCTACGAAATAGTGAGAAAATGAAAAACTTTTTGCGTTTTGTCTGGCTCTATTTCCGAAACAGTCCTTGGTACGTATGGGTCCTGCGTATCGGTGGGGCTATCCTGCTCTTCAAACTCTGGACTTATATGCAATCCATCAAACCGCATTGAAGGAGGGAGGAAGCCTCCCTCCTTCCTCGTCGGCAGGCTTTACCACCAGCAAACTGTCTTGTCCGCCTCCCAGATGAGCTGGATAAGTTTATCGTAGTCCGCATCATCCTTGGCTTCTGCCAGGTTAAATTCCATCCCTTCGTTGCCCTCGTTGAGGGCCGCTACCA
>CAZVXP010000017.1:0-52014 GCA_964630855.1 uncultured Thermodesulfobacteriota bacterium
GGCTTCCCTCAGGGTTTGTTGGGTAAGCTCTTTGATAGTGGCTTGGACTTCTTCTGGTTTAAGAACCTTTTTAACTTTTGACATAGTGTCCACCCTCCTTTTTGATTATTTTAAATTTACACAATTGGGTGGACACTCCCGTTTTGTTAGATATTACTTATTTTTAAAATATTTTTCACATCTTTGCTGTAATAGATTCAAAATATCTTTTCTTTTATATAACGATGCAAAAGTTCTAGACTTTAAAATGCATTTTTCATATTTTGTATTTATATCTATATATTTTTCATTTATTTTTCTTAATTCATCTAAAAAAGGTAATAATACGTTTACAATTTTTTGTTCTTCAGAAGATAATTTATGACTGAAAATTTTTTCACTTAATAGGTTTAATTCTAACTCTATTTCTTTATCAATTTTTAAAGTCAATTGGTTTGTTTTTGTTGAAACGTTATGATACTCAATTTTTACATTTCCTCCAGCAATTACATTTGGGCTCTGCGGACCATAACTTTGTTGGGAAGAGTCAGAGAAACTATTTTTGTTAGGAAATAATAAAAAGAATATAATTCCCAAAATAGAACATATTGCCCCTAATAATTCTATTTTTCTTACCATTGATAGCCCCCCAATACCAATGAAAAATTTTTATTATATTCTGAAATATTTTAAAACTCTTCATATACATTTTTTATAAAATCTAAATAAACTTTCCAGCCTTTTCGGGTTTTAATGTTACAATTAGCTTTTGAAAAAACTTTACCTCATTTTCAATTATGAATTTTATGGCTTCTACCGAGATCATTTAATCTCTCTTCAACCCCCTAACGCCCAAATTCAGCGGCGCCGTTTACGGCGTCCGCTGGAACGGTTTGTTAGGAAAAATATATCAATCTATTTGCAAATAATCTTTGCTTTTTTCCTTGTTCAAAACAAAAATAAACCAATAGGATATTAATTACAAAAAATATAAAAGAGATTATATCATTGGTTTTATAAAATAAAATAAAATGAATAATAAGTAACATCCAAAACAGTATCAATAATCCTCCCATAATTCTATGCATGTTGAAATACATTTCTGATAATGAAAAACTTTTTTCCTTGCTACAAATGAAACTATTAAATTTTTTAAAAGAAATTGTCAAATTATCACATCGATGATAAAATATTCCAAACCTTAAAATAAACTTTAAAATCAGAGGACATAACCACAAAAATAAATATATTCCGATTTTTAACCGAATAGGGTTAAGAAGTTCTAAACAAAAAGGGTTATTTTTGTTTATTCTAGCATTATTATAAATTGGATCAAATATAAATATTTCAGACAAATCAGAAAACAATTCGCCAACAAAAAAACATACCGGCAAAAAGAAAAATAAAAAGATTAACCATATATTTTTTGTTAAAAATTCATTTGAATTCGGAAATAAATTTTTAAAAAACTCTACTATTTTACATATCTGTCCATTAATTAGTATATTATAAAGAACTAAGTCAAATAAGGAAATAGCGAAAATTAAAACTCCCACCATTATGGAACTTAAAAGCCTTGTTAAATATATTGGATAATTTAAACTCATAAAATTCTTCCTAACTTCTATTTTGACCTGCCAGGATGAACGACCAGAATTGAATATTTTATTCAATCATTGGGGCTTCTATCAAAGTTTAATTTGACCGTCAAGAAAAATTCTCCACAAACAGAGCCGTATAAAATTAAATTTTTTGACAATGGTCGTATGACCATGTTAGCGTATTTTGTAATATGAAAAACTGTTGGCACGAGTTCGAAAATTACCTGCAAAACCTGCCCATCTCCGAAAAGGCCAGGCCTTTTTATATATCCTGGGTTAAAAAGGCCCTTTCCTGGAATAAGCGTTCTCCTCAGGAACCCATTTCGGAAAATACGAAAAAACGCTTCATAAAGTTTCTTGAGTCTCGCTATGAACCCTGGCAGGTGGCTCAGGCCGAAGAAGCCATAAAGCTCTACAATTATTTCCTCTCCCGCCGGGAAAAAGCGGCCCGTCAAGACGAACGTCAGGACGAAATAGCTTGGTCATACCTCAAAGACGAAGCAAGACGCCTGATGCGCCTTCGGCAACTCTCTTACCGCACGGAAAAGACTTATCTTTCCTGGATCGAACGATTCCAAAGGTTTACCAGGGCAAAAGCTCCCAAAGACCTTACCGCAGGCGATTTTCAGGACTTTCTCACCCATCTGGCCGTGGAGCGCCGTGTGGCTCCTTCCACTCAAAATCAGGCCCTAAACGCCCTGGCCTTCCTTTACAAGCGCGTGCTAAAGCAGGACATTGAGGCCACCATAGAGGCCGTGCGTGCCAGGGAGAGACGCCGTTTGCCCGTAGTGCTTGAGAGGGATGAAGTAGAGAGTGTGCTCCGGCACCTCTCCTATCCCTATCATCTGATTGCCGGGTTGATGTATGGCGCAGGCTTGCGTCTGAGCGAGGCCCTCAACCTGCGGGTGAAAGACCTGGATTTTGATAAACGCCAGATCATCGTGCGCGCAGGCAAAGGAGACAAAGATCGGGTGACCATCCTTCCGGCCAGGCTAGCCGACCCCTTATGGGACCATTTGCAGAAGGTGCGCCAATTGTATGAGCTTGATCGTGAAAACAATCTTCCCGGGGTCTCCCTTCCCGGGGCTCTGGAACGCAAGTATCCAAATGCAGGTAAGGAATGGGGCTGGTTCTGGCTCTTTCCTTCGCCCAGGCTTTCGGTTGATCCGAAAAGCCTTGTGGTGCGCAGGCACCATCTTTATCCCACCTCTGTGCAACGCGCTTTCAAAAAGGCCCTACGGGAAGCGGGCATAGAAAAACCAGCCAACGTGCATTCCCTGCGTCACAGTTTTGCCACCCATCTCCTTGAAGCGGGGTATCACATTCGCACGGTGCAGGAGCTTTTGGGGCACAAACACGTGCAGACCACCATGATTTATACCCACCTGGCCCGCAAGAGTCTCCTCCACGTGCAAAGCCCGCTGGACGGTTAAACTCAATGGGTCATCAAATAAGTGATATTCCTACTTCCAAAGTTTTGAGATCCTTTAGCTGTCTGTCATGAAGTTTTTTGCTTCAGGAAATACCATTACTAAGGAGTAGGATCCGGGATAGAAGATCGTGCGTGCCTCCAGATGTCCGGATCCGTCAGGATGTACGGGGGCCGGTTCGTTAGATTCCAGGTTCGAGTACTTTTAACAGATTGACATATAGCTAATTGGCTATATGATTAATTGAGCATGAAAACTCTTGAAAAACGTCTCAAGGCCCTGGCGGATGGTACAAGGCTCAAGCTCCTCGTCCTCCTCTCCCTGCGTCCCTGTTGTGTGTGTGAGCTTGCAGAGGTCATCGGTTTCTCTCAGCCTACCATTTCGCGTCATCTCAGGCTCCTGGTAGAGGCCGGGCTGGCAGCGTGTGAAAAGCGGGGCTCCTTTCAGATCTACCGCTTGGCCCCTGAGGATCCGGAGGCCGAGGCCCTGCTCACTCTGGTGGCTTCCCAGCTTAAGAGAGGGCCGGAGTTCATTTTCTTGAAGGAGGCCCTCTCCCGCGCTGACAAAAGACACCTCTGGGAGAAGGCCAAATGAATTGGCGTCAAGAAGGGCCCAAAATCCTCCTGGCTTTGCTCGTCTTCTTGGTCCTTTACTTTCTTCCTGCTCCAGAGCGATTTCTCAAAGGGGTGACCGAGGGCGTCCTCCTGGCCCACTGGTATGCCAGGGAACACGTCGTCTTCTGTCTCATTCCGGCCTTTTTCATCGCCGGTGCCATAAGTGTTTTCGTCTCCAAAGAAGCGGTCCTCCGCTATCTCGGTCCCAGGGCCCCGCGTCCTCTGGCCTATGGGGTGGCTTCGGTGGCTGGCACCATTCTCGCCGTCTGCTCCTGTACGGTGTTGCCCCTCTTTGCCGGGATCTATCTCCGTGGCGCAGGGCTGGGGCCGGCTACCACTTTCCTCTATTCCGGGCCGGCCATAAACGTGCTAGCCATCGTGCTCACCGCCCGCATCTTGGGCCTCGAACTGGGTCTGGCTCGGGCCCTGGCCGCCATCCTGGCCAGTATCCTCATCGGTCTGCTCATGGCCCTTCTTTTTCGCCGGGAAGAGACCAAACGTGCCGAAGAGCTTTCCTTACCGGAGCCAGAAGCCGGGCGTCCCCTCTGGCAAAACGCCCTCCTCATGGCTTCCCTCGTGGCCCTTCTCGTCCTGGCTACCTGGGGGCATGGTGCGGATCCTTCCTGGAAATGGCCCCTTGTGGCTCTGGTTTCCGGGCTCATCTTCCTTGAAAGCCACTTTTTCTTTCGCGTGCCGGCCACGGGGCTCCTCCTCACCGCGGGGCTTGTTGCTCTGGCCGAAGGAATCTTCGCCGGGCACGAGATCCCTTTTCTCCTTGGGATTTTGGGTTTCTCTCTTTCTCTCTACCGGGCCGGTGGCGAGGCCCGAGAATGGCTCTCGTCTTCTTATTTCCTGGCCCGTCAGATCTTGCCCTTGCTCTTTGTCGGGGTGGTGCTGGCGGGTTTCTTTCTGGGGCGTCCGGGGCACGAGGGTTTCATCCCTTCTCGCTACGTCTTTCAGCTGGTAGGCGGGAACACGCTGACGGCCAACCTTTTCGCCTCCCTTGTGGGGGCTTTCATGTACTTTGCCACTCTGACGGAAGTGCCCATTTTGCAGGGGCTTCTGGGGGCCGGAATGGGAAAAGGCCCGGCGCTTGCCCTTCTTCTTTCCGGGCCGGCGGTCTCTTTGCCGAGCGTGCTTGTCATCCGTTCGGTACTTGGCACCCGGAAAACGCTCGCATATCTCTTGCTGGTGGTCCTTATTTCAAGCCTTTGCGGCTTTGTTTTTGGAAAATGGGGCTAACAAGGAGGTGATAACATGGCCCGTGAAATAAAGATCCTGGGCGCTGGATGCGCACGCTGTGAAGCCCTCTACGACAATGTCATCCTGGCTCTCGAAGAGCTCGGGATCGAGGCTTCGGTGCAAAAAGTAAAGGATCTGGGGCAGATCGCTGCCCTGGGAGTGGTCTCCACACCCGGACTGGTAGTGGACGGAAAGGTCGTCTCTCAGGGAAAGGTCCTGTCTCCAGAAGAGATTAAAGAAATTTTGAAGAAGGGATAGTTTCAACAGAGAAAAAACTCGCTTTGTAGGCAATTAGGGCTAAAATTTAACAAAAAACTGAAGGAGCATCTTTTATGCTTCAGCTCAAGCCTGAAGATCTTCCGAATTACACTTACGAAGATTTCAAACACTGGGAAGGCAAATGGGAACTTATTGAAGGGGTGCCGTACGCCAAGGTTCCCATGCCTTCTCTGAGGCATCAACGAATAGTAAACAAAATCGGCTGGCTTTTGGAAGAAGCACTAAAAGACTGTCCCTATTGTATCCCTTTCCAACCGGTAGATTGGAAAATAAGTGAGAACACCGTGTTTGAACCGGATGTTCTGGTGGTTTGTGTAGAAGAGAAGGGAGACATTTACGCTCTTTTGGATCAACCTTATCTTGATCGACCACCGATATTGATTTTTGAAGTCCTCTCTCCCTCCACCGAGAAGAAAGATCGTTTTCTCAAACCCCGTTTCTATGCCGCCGAAGGAGTAAAGTATCTGGTCCTGATTGATCCTCAGAAGAGTCTTGGAGAAGTCTTTGAGCTGAAAGAAGAAAAGTATTGTCTCCGGGAAAAAATAGCAAAAGAAGGAGTCTTTGATTTTGATCTAGGACCCTGCCAATTGTCTTTTGATTTCGGAAAAATCTTCTCTTAAGAATCCGGTTTTTGGCTTCATAGGAGGAGCGGTGAAAAAAGTAGTCTTTTTAGCGTTGTTTTTGGGGTTTTTTTTGGCTCCAGGCCAGGTCTTCTCGGAGACGCTCACCCTGGAAGAGGCGGTTAAACGAGCTCTGGCCAACAATCCGGACCTTTCAGCCCGGGTTTATGAGATTCAGGCTGCCAAACACGCCAAGCAGGCGGCCCAAGGGGCACTCCTCCCCCAGATAGATTTTTCAGCCCAGGCCAGCCGCATGAGCGATCCGGTGGCTGTGGTACCCATCAAAGGCCCCGGAGCCTTTCCGGCCTTCAGCCGCGACATTTACGCCGCACAGGTGGAGATGCGTTTGCCCCTTTATGAAGGAGGACGCCTGCGAAGGCTGGTACGTCTCTCGGAACTGGAGGCCGCTTTTCGTCAAAGCCTCAAGGAGCAAACCGCTCTTGACCTCATCTCCAACGTTAAGGAGACCTTCCTCTTCGGAGTCTATCTAAAGTCTTTGATAGAAGCCCGCTCCAAGACCCTTGAAGCCCTCAAGCGCGAGCAGAAGGAAGCCGAACTCAAACTCAAACTCGGTCGTCTGGCCCCGCTTGATCTCCTTCGTATCACCACGCAGGTAAAGGCCGAAGAAGCCGCCCTGGTGGCCAGCCAGGAAGCCCTGCAGCGGACCAAAGAGGCCCTTTCAGTGCTCCTGGGAGAGTCTCCGAAGAATCGGTTTGAACTGGTGGGAGAACTCAAGGCCCCGGAACTCCTGAAGCAGACAGACCTTGATTCCGCCATCTCCTGTCGTCCCGATGTGGTGGCAGCGGCTCGAGCCGTGGCCAAGGCCAAAGAAATGGTCTCTCTGGAAAGGGGCGCCCATCTGCCCCAGATCGACCTCTACTCCTCTTATGGTCGCCGTGCCGGATCGGGCTTCCACGACAGTGAAGAGGTCTGGGAAGCCGGCCTGCGTTTTCGCCTGAATCTCTTCAGTGGTGGAACCATCTCGGCCCGGGTAGCCGAAGCCCAGGCCCGTTTGCTGGCGGAGGAAGAAAAGAAACGGGCCGTGGTCCTGAACGCCCAGAGGGAGGTAGCAGAGGCCCTTTCACGGCTTTCTGAAGCGCAAGCCCAGCTGGTCTCTCTCAAGGAGGCCAGAGCCAAAGCCAAGGAGGCCTTCCGGGTGGAGAGCCTTCGCTATCGAAGCGGAGCCGGCACTGTAACCGACATGCTGTTGGCGCAGGCAGCCTGGCTTGAAGCCGAAGCCGCCTATCTGGAAGCCCTTTATCGCCTCGTTCAAGCCCAGATCGCCTACGAACGAGCCACTGCTACCATTGCCCGCGGGTACTTAAAACTTTCCTGCGAGGAGATGAATCATGGCCCGAAAAATTAAGATCTTTCTTGTTATTTTGGTCCTGATCCTCTTGGTCGTTGGCGCGGTCAAGCTGGTCAAGAAAAAGAAGGCCCGTCTGGCCAAGCTCCCCACACCCCAGCAAGCGCCTCTTCCCGTGGAAACCGCCCGGGTTCGTTTGGGCGAGCTGGAAGTAACGGAACACTACCTGGGAGAGATCCGACCACTACTTGAGGCTTATCTTTCTTCTCGTCTCACGGGTTACCTGCTTGCTGTGACCAAATACGAAGGAGATCCCGTGGAAAAGGGGGAACTTCTGGTCAGGATAGATGATCAGGGGCTCAAGGCCAAGCTGAAATCCCTCACCGCCCAGCTTGAAGCAGCCCGAACCAGCTACAGGACCCGGCAACACATCTTTGCCCGCGACAAGGTCCTCTTTGAGAACAAGGCCCTCTCCCAGGAGGCCTTTGAACTCTCCAGAGCCGCTCTGGCCGAGGCCAAGGCCCGTGTCCTGTCTCTGGAAGAAGAAATAGCCGCTGTTAAAAATGACCTCACTTACGCGGAAATTCGGGCCCCTTTCAGCGGCATAGTCACCAAACGGCTCAAAGAACCCGGAGACCTGGTGCTTCCGGGCCAGCCCATCCTGGCTCTTGAAGATCCATCCCGGGGATATCGAGTTTTGGTGCGGGTGCCGGAACATCGTGCCGTTTCCTTCTCCATGAAGACTGCCTATTTGATCGAGGGAGGAAAGAAGACCAAGGTTTCAGTCTATCGCGTTCATCCGGCAACTGCCCCCGGAGGGTTGGCCACCGTAGAAATCAGAACTACCAGGCGCCCCTTCAATCTTCCTTCCGGAGCCAGGATAGGGGTGGACCTGGTGGTGAAACGTGTGCAGGGGGCCCTTGTTCCTCTAAGGGCCCTGCTCGAGAACGTGAAGACCTCCTATGTCTTTCGAATAATCCCAGAAAAGGACGGTCTCGGGAAGGTGGAACCGGTGGCTATAAAGGTCCTCGGACGAAGCGGAGAAATAGTAGCAGTGGCTGGCCCCCTGAAGGAAGGGGATCGGGTCGTGGTGGCTGAAGAATCAACTCTCCTTCGGCTTCAAGCCGTCAAACACGTCCTACCGGTGAATAAGCCCTCGGAGTAGTTCCATGGAGATGAGCCTTGAGAAGTGCTTGGAACATCCTCCCGTGGTTAGGATACTTCAGGTGCAAAAGTTCATGCACGATCACATAAGCCCGGAAGTCCTCTGGTTGAAAGAGAAGATCGTAGGAGAAAGTGAGTCTTCCCTTGCTTGAACAACTGGCCCACTTCCTGCGCATTCTGCGCACATGAATCTCCTTCGGAGAAACGCCCACTTTTTTCGCCCAGCGGCGGACTTCTTCTTTGAATTCGTCAATCTCCATCATGTTCCAATGAGTTTGAGGGATTTTATGATCTTTTCTTTGGTGAACTCAGCCGCCTTGCGGGCATCCAGGCCGCCCTCTTTGATCAAAATTTTATTAAGTTCGATTTTAAGTTTCCGTTCCTGTTCTTCACTGGTCTGCCAGTGTGGATATCTTTCAAAGGCCTCTGTGGCAGCTCTGGCCACTCTCTCGGCATCCTTGATTTCCGGCTTGAGAAGCCAGTAAATGGCAAAAATTTCTTTCCTCATTCCCTTTTCAGCCATCTCCTTCCGGGCCTGATTGATTTCCTCAATGATCTTTTTCAGCTCCTCAAGAATTTCTTCGGCGCTTTTCAATCTTTCACGAAATTGCCTCGCCAGGGCCTCGGCCTTCTCGCCGATGGAAACCAAAAACGGGTTAACTTTAGCCTCTTGGGAGATGAGGGCCTCAATGCTGCGGAAAAGGTTGAAGACCTTCTCTGTGGATGAAGCTTTACTTTCTTCAAGCTTTCGCAAAAGACCCTCGTTGATCTCGTAAACCTCAAGGGCGGCCTTTATCTTTCCGCTTCTGGTGTGCTCTTGGACAAGCTTGGCCGTCTTTCGAGCAAGTTCCCGATCAATGATCGCCTCGGGCTCGTAGGCCTCCTTTAAGATCCGGTACATGCGGGAAAGGGTCTCATAGTCCTCAAGGTAAGGCCTCAAGAAGGCATCCGGGGAAAGGATTTCGTAAAGGTTGGAGAGTTCCCGGTAAAACTCGTAAAATTCATGCCTCACATCGTCTAGGAGGAAATGTTTAAGCACCGCTTCCACGGCCTTGTCCGCAGGCTTCCCGGAGACGAGCGAAAGATACTCCGCTGCCGGCCCCTCCATAAGCTCCCGGAAACGCTCTTTGAGTTTTTCTATATCTTCCACCACGCCTTCAATGTCGCCTGAGTCAAAGGCCAGAGCCTTCTTGAGGTTGTCGAATATGCCCACAAAGTCGATGATAAGCCCGCAGGGTTTGGCCCGGCCTGCTTCGTCTTCATAAGGTCGGTTCACACGAGCGATGGCCTGAAGAAGCACATGGTCCCGCATGGGTTTGTCGAGATACATGGCGTAAAGGATTGGGGCGTCGAAGCCGGTGAGAAGCTTGTTGGTCACGATGAGGATCTTGGGGAGCTTTTCCGGGTCGCGAAAGGCCTTCCGCAATCGCTTTTCTTCCTCTTCCGCAAGGTGATATTTCTTGAGGTGCGGAGGGTCGTTGTGAGAAGGGCTGAAAACCACCGCCGAGCATTCCGGTGGCAGAAGCTTGTCCAGGGCCTCTTTGTAGAAGGCGCAGGCCTCCCGATCCACCGCTACCAGAAAGGCCTTGTATCCTAGCGGTTCCACATAATTCTGAAAATGCTCCACCACGTAGCGGGCCACTTTTTCCATCCGCTCCGGGCTTTTGAGCATGTTCTTCAGGGTGACTGCCTTCTCAAGTATCCTGTCGAGCACCTCCTGGTCGCTCACCCCTTCGGCCTCGGCAAGCGAGAGGAACTCCCGATCAAGCACTTCTTTGTCCGGCTTGAGTTCCCCGGGGGCCAGGCTGTAGAGGAGCTTTACGGTGGTGCCGTCCTCGATAGATTCGGCAATGCCGTATTTATCAAGGTAGCCGTGAGGAGGGTCGTCAAGGCCGAAGGTGATGAAGGTGCCCTTGCCGTGGGCAGATTTGTCAATCGGTGTGCCGGTAAAGCCGAAGAAAGTGGCGTTCGGAAGAGCTCCCATGAGGTAGCTCCCGAGTTTTCCGCCGGTGGTGCGGTGGGCTTGAGTCCCTTGAAATACTCCCAGGCGACAAGGTTTCCCTTGATGCCCGGCGGAAGCTTTTCGAGCTTCTTTATGAGGTCGTCGGCGTGATGAGGTTCAAAGAAGCCGTTGTTGAGTTTTGCCAGCTGGTTGCGAAAGCTCTCGCGGAAGATAAGCCCGCGCTCTCCCCCGCGGAGTCTCAGCGCCTCTTCCGGCGGAACGTATTTCCAGCCGACTTCCGTGGCGTATTTTATGAGAGCGTCCTGGACGGCCTTTCTTTCCGAACCCAAAGCTACCATTTTACTCCGGAGCGATAAGTTTTAGCTTGGGAAAGTAGGAGCGATAACGTTTGGCATCTCTGGTAAGAAGAGCATAGCCACGTACGGCGGCGTGGGCACCAATGTAGAAATCTGGAAGGGGAGAGGTTTTCTTGCCTCTTCGCTTTCTGTAAAGGAGAAAACATTTTCCCGCCAGGAAAGCCGCTTCCCAGGGAAGCTCTTCTCTGATGAAAACCTCGGGTGGGAGAGCCTCTTCCAGCTCTTCTATCCTCTCAAACCTGATAGAAACCTCTGCGTAGATTATGGGATTGATTAACAGCGTGTCTTTTTCGGCGTATTCCGCCAGCTTCTGTGAAGACCACTCAAACCATTCCGGATCCTCGGTAAATATGTCCAGAAGGACATTTGAATCCACCAGAACGGGCATCAATCCTCTCCACGGGTGAGGGCCATGATCTCATCGGTGGAAAGCTTGACGGTGCCGCGGCCTCTCATGTGCTTTATGAGAAGCTCTCCTTTTCCAGGAGGGCTCTTTTTTACTAACTTCAGACCTCCCTCCTCGGGTATGAATTCCACCTCCGTCCCCGGCCACAACCCAAACTTTTCACGCCACTTTTTGGGAATGGTGACCTGCCCCTTGGCCGTTATCCTCATAGCTCCTCTTTTTGGGTAAGAATTCTTACCAAGATTCTTACCTTTGATCCTTATAATGTCAACTTTTTCCTCTTTTCTTCCTGAACAATCCTTTCTTTCTTGGCGTTTAATCCTCAAAGAAGGCCTCAAATTCTCGGGGAGAGATAATTCTTAGTTGTTCGAAACAGCTAATCTCTAGGAGATCTTTGCCCCCGCTTACGAGATAATCCGCTTCGGCTGAAAGGGCACAAGCTAGAATCTGGTCATCATCTTCGTCGCGACAAACTCCTTGAATGGCTCTGGTGGGCTGTATTACCTCGGAGGCTTCCAAGATCATCCTTAAAGCTTCCTCAATCAGGGCTCGCGGAACTTTTATCTTTTCCGCTAGAATTCTTTCAAATTCTTCCAAAATTTTCGGACAAACGAATAGGTTAAATTCTCTTCGACGGGCACGAGCAAGCAGAACCGAACATAGTCCTTCCGTGACGAAAGCCGCCACCAAAACGTTGGTATCAAAGACCACCCTCATGAAACCTGTTCAAAAACATCTTCCTCGGTCACCAAACCGGCTTTTTTAGCCAAAGGCCTGAGCTGTCTCTTTAGTCGCTTAAATCGGGCTTCCCAGAGGTAAAGGCTTACGGACTCTCGCACGATGTCGCTTTTGTTGCGGCCGGTTTCTTTGGCAAAAGCATCTAATTCCTTAGCTAATTTTTCGGGAAGGCTTATAGACAAAACCGCTCTCATTTTATTACCTCCACTACAATTTAATACACCACAACCCGTTCCGATTCAAAAGAAGTTTTTCACCCTTATCTTCCCGGTCATCAAATGGTGGAGCATGGTTTTGAAGAAGGCCTGAAGGGCCTCTTTCTTTTTTTCTTCAGCTTCGATTTTGTCGTCCACGGCCTTGAGGATTCGGGCGATTTTTTGCTGAATGGGGAGGGGTGGGAGGGGAAATTTAAAATGCAACAGTCTTGATATAGGCAACTGTTTTAAAGTAGAACCAGTTGATAAACTCTGGAGATCTTTGCTATAGAAAGCAAAAATATAAAATAGAAACCGCGAATAAACCTGAGAATTGCCAGTATTTATTCTAACATTTGAGCATTTATATTACATCCAACAAACTCGTCAGAAACAATAGCTACTTTTCCAATATCTCCCCTAGTAGTGATTAATATATCATCCCTTTTAAGATGTCCTTTTTGTAGTTCGCTGTGTTTTTCTATAGTAATGTACTTCATATCTTTCCATACAATCTTGCCATCCTGAATATTAATAGCTCTTATAAATGGAATTCCTTCTGGCACAAAATCTGATTGTCTAGGATATTTGCTTGAGTAATTCCCGTCAGAAATATCAAAACTAAAATCCCCCAATCTCACTACTTCACTTCCCAATCTTCCGGGATGGGGCCGATTTCGGTTTGTTTGAGGCGGACGCGGTGGCGCTCGGAAACCGGCACCGGGCCATAGGTGAAAAGATGCCGCATGAGGCTCTTCTTGAGCTCCTTCGCCGCCGCAAGAACCCTTTCCGTCGCCTCTATCGCGTCCTGAATCGCCTTCAACACCCGCGCAATGGCCTTCTGTTCGGGGAGTGGCGGGAGGGGGATTTTGAGATTTTTCACTTCGGAAAGGTTTAAGGTAGGATAACCAGACCCTTTCTCTTTTGCTAATTTTCGCCAACTCAAATGAAAAAATAAATATTCTTGGAAAACTTTGTTGCTATCTTTAGAAATAATAGCGCATAGATGGCTCACTATATATGCATCAAATGGAAGGATTGCTCTCTTTTCTAAATAAATAGATGCTCCACTTTTTGGAAATATAACAGTGCCTTTAGGGTACAATTTTAAATTGTGTTGCTTTACTGCTTCATCAGTAATTAATCAAAATCAATAATTTTATAATCGGTGTTATGAATATGCTGAACCCGTATAAAAAGATGTTTTCCGTTTCTAAAATATTTCTCTCCTTGTGGAGCAGAGCCCCCCGCAGATATCTGAGCAACCTCCCCCAACTTCACCACTTCCCACTCCTCAGGAAGCGGTCCGAGTTCGGTCATTTTGAAAGTAAAAGGACATTTGTTTTTCAAGTTTGAGTTAAAATTTATGGTTGATTCTCTGGCAAATTCTTTTCAAGAAAGTTTACAATATAATCTAATTCATCAAATTTTAATTTTACCCATGTAGCTATAAATGCACTTTTAACTACCGCTTCAGAAATATAACCTAACTTTTCCCCTGCTATAGCATAAATAAGATGGTAATCTGTACAATCTCTTTCAGCTTCCGCTAATTTATCTTTAACAAATTCTTGTTGTCTGGCTATATCTAATCCAAGAGCTTTAGTGATACCAGCAACTTCCTGGTCAATCTTATCCATAACTGTAAACCAAACTTCCTTCTCTGGCATATCCTCTCCAGGAAGTTTTATAAAATAACGATTCTCTTCCTTATTCTCTTCCTTATTCTCTTCCTTAACATCTCCATCCAAAATACCTAAAGCTATTTTGTCTTCGTTCGCTGGATTTTCATTAAAACCGTTAACAAATTTTTTTACTTTATCTTTTCCTTGTGCAGGATAGATCGTTAAAAGTTCTAAAAGATCAAATTTATTCTTTTGACGTAGTATTGTAACTAAGATTTCTTTAGAAAAGTCGTCTTCTACAAAAACAACGACTTTTTTCTCGATTTTGCCAACTATAGCTCTCAAGGTCTCTAAAGTAATTTTTCCTTGATATATTTTACCTTCTGAGCAATACCAAACAGCTTCCTCTGGCATTAACTCGATTGCAAAAGGTGAATGCGTTGTAAATATAATTTGTAATCTCTTTCTATCTGCTACCTCAAATAAATATTCAATGAGTTTCCTAAGCGCGACAGGATGAAGTCCATTTTCTATCTCTTCAATTAAAATAAGAGAGTTGTTAGAAGTGCGCTCCAGTTCATAAACTAGTCTTGAAATGCTAGATTCTCCAGCCCCAAAATGAAACTCAGAGTACTGTATCTCATCTATTGTACTTATAAAAAGTTCTTTATTGGGAGGATCATATTTTGCTATCCGATAAACATTATTAAATCCCAAAATCCTATTGATTATTTTCAATTCATGTTCACTTAGATCTATTTTCTCTGTGGGCGTGATATTTTTGCTTCTTAATTTATATAAGTCTTTCCTTTCTGCGGGGGGTACCGTTCTTCTAATACCAAAATATTTTACTTTTCTGTCGAAAATCTTCTTTCTATCCCATTTAGTTCGTTTAAAAGAAATACTTCTTTTTATTTCTCTATCTTTTACTTCTGATTTATCAATCAAGAAGAATTCTATTTTCGCATTTGAAATATCATCTTCACTGCTTTTTGCAAAGAAATCCGAAGGCTTTACGTCTTTATAGATGCAGCCGGCTGCCATTAAAACTGTAGATTTTCCACTCCCATTAACTCCAATAATTGCTGTGATAGGAAAATCAAAGTTAATATTTGCCTCTTTGAATGTCCTAAGATTTTTGATAGACAAAGATAATAGGTATTTTCCAAAAGATTTCTTTCTTACTCGATCTTTTAATCTTTCAATTAAACTGGGTCTAATAATATCACTTCGGTACATAACCTCTCCTTTTTACTAACGTTTTTAATCTGACCCTAACTCTCTCTCTAATCCAAATCTGAAATCTTTTCTCTACTTTTGCCCTCTCTTCCTCAGCCTCCCTCAGCCTCGTCAGAGCCACCTCCACCGGGAGCACCTCTTCCTCGCTTTTCGGGGCCACATAGCGCGAAGGGGAAAGGTTGTAGTCGTTCTTGGCGGCTTCCTGGTTGGTGATGACCTTGCTCAGGCCCTCTTTTTCCTGCCAGGAAAGATAAACTTCGGCTATTTCGGAGATGGCGCTCTCCGGCAGGAAATTCTTGGGCCGGCCTTTTTCGTAAAGATGGGAGGCGTTTATGAGAAGGATCTCTCCCGGATGGCGTTTCTTTTTGTTTACGACCAGGATGATTCCCGGCGCAGTGGTGTTATAGAAGAGGTTTTCCGGAAGAAGGATCACGGCCTCAATGAAGTCATTCTCTACGAACTTTTGGCGGATGTCGCGCTCGCGGTTTGTGCCCTGGATGCCTGAGCCGCGGGAGACTGCTCCGGTGTCGAGCACCACCGCAGGCGGCCATCTTCCTTCAAAGAGGCATGCATGTGCTGAATCCAGCCCCAGTCCGCCGAACTTGAAGGTGGATAGCCGAACTCAAAACGGCCATAAGGGTCTTTCTCGTAGACGCTCTGGTCAAAGTCTTGGTTCCACATGGGATTGGCGAGCACCAGATCGAACTTGCGGAGGGAGCCGTCCTCGTTGAGGAAAGCTGGATTGGTCATGGTGTTACCTAAGCGGATGTCTGCCTCCATGCGGTGGATGAAGACATTCATCTTGGCCATGGCGTAGGTGTCGGGAAGGATCTCCTGGCCGAAGAACCGGAGGGGTTCCACCGAGGTGTCCTCGCCGTACCTCTCTTTAAAGCGAAGGTGTGCTTTGATGAGGAGGCCGCCTGAGCCGGCACACGGGTCGTAAACCTCCATGCCCGGCTCGGGGTCCATAATGTGGGCCATGAGGATGGCCACCTCCCTCGGCGTGTAGAACTCCCCGGCGGATTGGCCCGAGCCTTCGGCAAATTTTCGCAGAAGGTATTCGTAAGCCCTTCCCAGGATGTCTGGCTCAACATCGTTCAACCCCAGGCGGCGCTTGCTTAGCTCGTTGATAAGGGCCTTGAGATTTTCGTCGGGGAGTATCCGCTGACCGGCCTCGGTGGCATTGAAATCCACCCGGTCGATCACGCCGTGAAGCTTTGGGTTTTCGCGGGCCACCGCCCGCACGGCATCGGTGAGATACTCGCCGAGGTCGCTGCTTTGCTTCCTGATGTTCTCCCAGCGGGCCACATCCGGCACATAGAACCAGACAAGCTCCCGGTCGGTTTCAACTATCTCTTTGGCAGTCTCGAGGTCGCCGTACTCTTCGGCAAGTTTGGCGAGTTCGTCCTCAAAGACATCCGAGAGGCGTTTGAGGAAAATGAGGGGCAGGATGTAGTTCTTGTATTTCGGGGCGTCTACCGGCCCTCGCAGGATGCAGGCACATTTCCAGAGCCATTGTTCAAGAGAAACTTCCTGGTCCTCACCGGCTTTTGCTTTTCTTTTTCGTTTGGTGCGTGTTGCTTTGGGCTTCTTTTCGGGTTGGGTGTTCTTTTCTTCGTTAAGACCCAATTCCCTGAGAAAATCGTTTATGGCTTTTTCGCTCATGGTTCTACCTTTGGTTGTTTTGATCCAATTTATCAGAGATTTCATTGGATGGAATCGCAATTTTTTACGTTCAGCCATCTCCTTAATTATTGCCTAGCCACTCTTCCTCGAAAATCGCGAGAAAAGCCACTGAGATCGGGTATATCAGAATCAAGAATATTTCTATTTTGCTCTCCCCAGAGAGCCAAATAGAAAGTAAGTTTTCAAATTCTTGGCGACCTTTCCGGTGAGGGAATAGACGATGAGTTTTGTAGAGCGCTATCTTCGTAACCCCTATCTCATTACCTCTTTTCTCATCCTTGGCGTGGCCCTTGGGATTCTCTCCTTTCGAGAGATGCCTCTTAACCTCTTTCCCGACGCCAATTATCCCAAGATTGCGGTGGTGCTCGTCTGGCCAGGGGCCTCGGCAGAAGACGTGGAAGACAAAGTGGCCCGCCGGGTGGAGAAAGAACTGGCCAC
The DNA here is from genome assembly GCA_964630855.1 of uncultured Thermodesulfobacteriota bacterium. Classification (GTDB taxonomy): domain Bacteria; phylum Desulfobacterota; class Thermodesulfobacteria; order Thermodesulfobacteriales; family Thermodesulfatatoraceae; genus JAADCO01. The sequence continues at coordinate 16,881 of CAZVXP010000017.1, forward strand.
CCTGGACCTGGTGCGGAAGGTTCAATCCTCTTCCCGGGACGAGGTCGCTGCTGTTTCCGTGGAATTTGAATATCAGAAGGGGCTGGATTCCGCGGAAGTAGATGTCTCCGCAGCCCTTGATCGCATCTGGGCGGATCTACCCAAGGGTCTCCTCCCTCCTCGTATCTTTCGCGTAAGCGACGCCACGGCCCCGGTTTGTACCCTGGCGGTCTATCCCAAAGCTCAAAGTTATCTCGACCTGGCCAAAGTGCGGCAGCTGGCGGACAACGAACTACGCGAAGCCCTTCTTCGCATCCCGGAAGTAGCTCAGGTGGAGGTCTTTGGTGGTTATTTCCCTGAAGTGCGGCTGGTGGTCTATCGGGACCGTCTTGCGCGCTACGGGCTCTCCTTAAGCCAGGTTATCTCGGCCATTTACGCTCAGAACCTGAACATCCCCGGAGGTCTTCTCATCCGGAAGAAAGACCAGATCCTCATCAAAGTAGCAGGTGAGGTGCTCGAAAAACAGAAGCTTTTGGACTTTGTGGTGGGGCGTACGCCTTCAGGCGAGATCCATCTTCGGGACGTGGCTCGGGTGGAAACCACCTTTGCCGAACGGCAGAGTCTCTTCCACGGAAACGGCCACCCAGCTATCGGCATAAACATCCTCCGTCCGGAGGAGGGTCACGTCACCGTTACCCTCGAAGCCCTCAAGCAGGCTCTTCCCGGGATAAAAAAACAATTTCCCCTTTTAGAGATCGAGGTGGCTGACACCCAGGAAAACATCATTCGCACCTCCATTTCGAACATGATCGATGCCCTTCGGGACGCTATCATCCTCACGGTAGGGGTGATCTTGCTATTGCTTGCCCGGGTCAGGATGACACTTCTGGCTGCGGTTTCCATCCCCTTTACCTATTTCATGACCTTTTTCGGAATGAAGCTTCTCGGATTCGAACTGAATATCGTCACCCTCACCGCCATCATCGTGGCGGTAGGACTCTTGCTCGATGACGCCATCGTGGTCACCGAAAACATTGCCCGCCATCACGAAAGGGGCAAACCACCGTTTCAGGCTGCGGTGGATGGCACTCGTGAGATCTGGCTGGCGGATTTCGCCGGCACCTTCACCACCGTGGTGGTGCTCCTTCCCATCATGTTCGTGGGAGGATACGTCCAGAAGATATTGAGACCTTTTGCCGTGGTCCTGGTACTGGCTCTGTTGGCTTCCTATGCCGTTTCCATCACCGTTATCCCTCTCCTTTCAACACGCATCCTTCGGGCTTCCGGGAAGCGTAATTTCCTGGAACATCTCCTGGAAAAGGTGAGCGAGGGGTTCCTCGATCCTATCCGTCGGTTTTTCGTCTCCCTCTTTCACTTTGCCTCGGGGAGGAGAATCATCTTCATTCTGGGCGCCATAATCCTTCTGGTGGTAAGTCTCCGCCTCATGCCTCTGGTGGGTCGGGATCTCATGCCCCCCATGGATACCGGCATCGTGAAGATCTCCTTTGAGACCGAACCCAATACTTCCCTTGAGCGCACGGAAGAAATTGTCTTTCAACTGGAAAGGATCATCGCCGATACCCCTGGCTTCATCCGGATGGCCACTACCGTTGGCAGTGAGCCCGGGGTGATAAGTTTTGGAGCCGAGCGTACCCCTCAACAGGGGCTCATCACGGTCCATTTCATAGATCGCTTTCACCGCAAAGAAAGCATCTGGGAGATCGAAGAAAAACTCCGAAAGGAGTTTTCCAAGGTAGCTGGCCTTCGTTATGTTCAAGTCTATGACTTCGGGGCCACTCCGCTCTCTTCCATCGCAGCTCCGATAGATGTCATGATAAGCGGCCCTGACCCCCTGATCCTTGACCAGCTGGCAGAGGAGGTCAAAAGGCGCCTCCTGAGGGTGAGAGGGCTTACCACCATCTCTCGTAGCTGGACCCTTGACAAACGAGAGATTCGTCTTGTCCTGGATCAGGAACAATTGGCCAGGTTTCAGCTATCTCCCATCGCGGTGGCTGAAAGCCTGCGGACGGCCTTTTCCGGAACCAAAGCCTCGGTCCTTCGTGTACCACAGGAAGACGGTTACACCATTCGGGTACGTTTCCCTGAAGAAGAACGAAAGACCCTTGCGGATCTTCGCACTTTTGAGATTCCAACCCCCTCCGGGCCGGTACCCCTGAATGAGCTGGCTCGTTTCGAGCTCACAAAGACCCTTACGGTTTACAAACGCCAGGCCCTTTCTCCGGTAGTAGATGTCTACGGATATCGGGCCACCGCTGCCATCAGCCACCTGCAAGAACAGGTGAACAGGGTCTTAAGCGATCTTTCTCTACCGCCGGGGTATCGTATCTCCCAGGAAGGGGAGGCCAAACACATGGCCGAATCCTTTGGACGTTTGAAAACCGCTCTGGTGCTGGCCATCATCTTGCTCTACTTCTCTCTGGTTCCTACCTTTCGCTCCTTCGTCCATCCGTTGACCATCATGGTCGCCATCCCGCTTTCTTTGATCGGTGCCGTGTGGGGGTTGCTGCTGGTGGGTCGGCACTTTTGCATGCCAGCAGCCATGGGCATGATCCTTCTGGCCGGAATCGTGGTCAACAACTCCATCCTCTTGATCGACTTCATCCGAAAAGCGCGAAGCGAGGGGAAGAGTCGCCGCGAAGCCATCGAAGGGGCCATACGTTTGCGCACGCGCCCCATTCTCATGACGGCTTTGAGCACCGTGACCGGAATGCTCCCCATTGCCGCTGAAATGGCCCTGGGACTCGAACGTCTCTCTCCCCTGGCGGTAGTGGCCATCGGCGGGCTTCTGGTGGCCACGTTTTTGACGTTGCTCTACGTCCCGCTTTTTTACACCATCTTTGATGACCTGCGCCTGAAACTGCGCCGGAAAGGCTGCTAAGAGCAAATAGCCAGTGGGCCTAACAGGACGTCTTTCTTGCGAGAGATGCGTTCAGCATGTCTTTAGAAGGATTTTAATCTGACACTAGTTTGTCCTTATACTATTTGGCCGCAGCTTTTGGTAATACAAAAGAGCACTCTAAAAAAACAAAAACTAAAACAATTAAATTATACTATATTTCTCCGCCAGAAATGCTATCGATGCTATCTGGAAAAAGATATTTAGCACGCCACAATTCTATTTAAAACTTTTGATTTTTAAAGTTAAGAAAGATTGTATTCGACAAGAAATAAAATACAAAATAATTTTAAAGGAGAAAGGAGGAAAAGATGAAGAAAGCAAAAGTACTATTATTGTCTCTCTTTGTCGCAATGTTTTTAGCGTTTTCTGCTTTAGCTGGGCAGATAAACATCAACACCGCCAGCCAAGACGAACTTCAAACTCTCCCTTTTATAGGACCAAAGATTGCGGAGCGAATAGTTGAATATAGAGAAAAGCAGGGACCGTTCAAATCTATTGATGACTTGCTCAAAATAAAAGGTATTGGGCAGAAGAAGTTAGAAAAAATTCGACCTCTCGTTACCACAGAATAAATAGTTGAGTACTCCTCACAGGCCTTTTGAAGACTTGACATGGCCTTCCTTCCGGCTATCATTTCTTTAGCGCTGGGGGATCGTCTAATCGGCAGGACAGCGGGCTCTGGACCCGCCGGTCTAGGTTCGAATCCTAGTCCCCCAGCCATTTTTATTTTTGTTCATTGCTTGTCCACGTGACAGCCGATACAGATAGATTTGTCCGTCCGAAGGCGTAAACGTTCAGGTTGCCCAGCACCTTTGGCTGCCGCTGGAATCTTGAGTACCCCGGGCTGATGGGGGTTATGACAGGTGGCGCAGATAATCCGCCCTTTATAGAGTGGAAATTCCACCCCTATGCGTTGAACACTGGTTTCAATGGCCTGTAATATCTTTCCAGACGGAACCCTCAGATGATTCACTCCAGCCGGATGGCCATGATCCATCCCCGGGTGACAGATCAGACAGGGCTTATTTGGATTGTCCACTATAAACTTGATGTCTTTCGTGCCAAATTCTTCTGGATTTGGCACAGAAGAATGACAGAATAGACAGGCTTTCTTGTTGATCTTTCCATTGACGATCTGATTTTGATGGGGATTAAAACGCTTATAGTAGTTTGGTGAATGACAGAGCAGACAAAATTCATCACGTTTGAGCCCGGTTCTTCTGAGAAACTTGGGGTTACCTTCTTTTTTGGGAACTTCAAGGCCACGGTAACAGATCTGAAGAGAGGCCACGTGGCATGTTTCACAGGTAACCTTTCCATCTTTTAATGGAAAGTCCGAAGGAATATGGACGTAAGATGATGGTTTCATTCCTACAGGATGAATGTCTGCCTTGGCAAAGCGGTTGTCATGACACCTGCCACAAAGGGCATTTATGTCATTTTTGATCAGATTAGGATGTCCTTTTTCCGGTTTACCACTGTGACATGCACTACAAAAAACTCCCGTCCAGTGGGGATTGATACTGCGCGAACGAGCGGCAGCTGCCAAATAATCTTTTCTTAAAAGAAAACGTTTTTCTGGAGGCCCATTGGGGTCAAAGACCCCGTGGACATTATGACAATCGGAACAAATCAGACGAGCTCGATAAATCCCAAGCGCCTTGCGCATCGATGCTACGGCAGGATCTTTAAAAGGATCAAACTCTCTAAGACAACGTTTATAATCCGCTGGATAGGTGGAAGAAGGATTATGACACGGTTCACAAGCGTGTCGCCCCAAGAAATTTCTTATTCGGCGAGACTCTGCCGCCTTTTCTGGCGGGGCCATGTGACAATAGACACATTTTCTCTTTTTTACATGAGGATTTTGGGTATCCAGACCGTAGAAATGACAGAATAGACATAAGTTAGTCAAAGGACCGCCTTCTCCGGTTTCTCCCCGCAACATGAAAGGCTTAATTTGTAAGACGTCCTCTGGATGGACGTAATGACAAGTGATGCATACGATTTTCATTCCTTTATCAAAAAGGAGGAAAGAAACAGCCGGCCCTCTCATGTCAGGGGGGAGGACAATCTCCGTGGGATGCAGATTACTTTCCGGGTGGCATGGCAAACATAGGTTTACTCCTCGCGTTTTTAACATGGGCTGACCGGTTTTTACATGACATTGGGTACACGGGATCTTTTCGTGGGCAGGAGAAAGTATTTTAGCCAAGGCCTCCGCTGGCCCTATCAACAATGTCAGGATTAAAACTTTGATTATATATTTCATTGCCCCCCTCCTGCATGTTCTAAATTTTATATGCCATAGTAAAAAGTCTTTTGTCAAAATTTTTTGCTATTTTGTGGCAAAAAAAGAATTTTTAAGCAAATTTTCAGGATAATTGAATGCAAAAAAGAAAAATCAGCCTTTTTAAGGCAGAAAAAGACTAGCCGGAGCTTCTCGAGTACAATGATCCTAATTTTTCGGCTCTCTTAAGTTGCTATGGCCTTAAATGATATCTGAATCTGATATCTCGGGTCTGATGTGGTCTCTTCGCGTTTTTAGTGCCTGAACGGCTCCCTATTAGGATCTCAAACTTTTGTTGCTGATATGATTCCTCTATATGTTCTGGTTTCAGAAAATTCCGAGCTCTTTAAGGACGACAGATTTCGCAATCACAGACCCAAAAGGCAAGACGGAGTTGGGAACTTTCCCGACGATGTCGGAAGCCAGAAGTACATGGATCCGGAAAAATGGTGGGCGAAAAGTCAGGAAATTCGGGGAACGGGAAGGAGATTGGTGCCCCCGGGAGGACTCGAACCCCCAACCAACGGCTTAGAAGGCCGCTGCTCTATCCGGTTGAGCTACGGGGGCAACCATTCCATATTTTGATCATTTTAATTGGAGTCGGCAAGATCAGGCTTCTTCGGAAGACTTTACAGGCTGGGGGGCCCTGATGAATTCTCGAATCTTTTCGATTTCTTCCGGGAGATCCGGATCAGTCTGACAGACTGGACATTGGCCCACGTGTCTTTCAATGAGTTCCATCATTCGGGCAGGAGCCAGGGCGTCTTCTTTAACTTTTTGATACCAGTCTCGCGCAAGCTTTTTAAGCCTTTGACATTGCATGGGATAACCTCTTCTCTGGGACTTGCTTAATCAATTTCTTCGGTCAAGACAAGGGGGATCAAAAAAAAGAGGCGGCTTTACGCCGCCTCTTCTGATTTCTATGAGGGGATGTTTAGAAGGAGTAAGTCACGCCTACGCTCAGGCGGTACATATCGTCAGCATCGCCTTCACCAGCAGCCTTGGCATAGATGTCCATGGCGTCATCGGTGAAGAGATAACCAGCCGCCAGATTCAAGGAAAGACCCTTATAAAGCTCGTAGTTAGCATAAACGTCGATTTCCCAGCCGATGCTATCGTCGCTGCTGCCAGCGTACTCTACGTCTTCATCGAACTGCATGTAATTGATAGCCCCGGCAAGGGCCAACTTAGGCGTGGCCTGATAATCGACCCGCAGACGATACATGAGGAAGCCAAGATCGTTGTCGAGATAAGGATCAGCGCTTACGTACCAGCCGTCGTCAAAGGTGGCGTCCTCAAAAAGCACCACGCTCCCGTAGGTATCGGTCATGATGGTCTGATAAGCTTCCATGTCTCCAGCCGGATCATCGTCACCACTGGCGTACCAGAAGGTGAAACTGGCCTTGAGCTGATCGGTAAATTGATAACCAGCGGTGGCATGGAAGAACCAGGCGTCAAAATCGTCATCGCCGTAATCGCCACCAAGGTAAATCAAATCAAGATCAAAAAGGACGCCCTTGAAGCCAAAGAAGTCGAGCTCGGCTCCAAGCCAGTAAGGCTGATTGTTATCCTGGGCTTCGTTGGCGTAAACCGCAAAAAGCCCCACGTCAAACTTGTCAACCCCGAGGAGCTCTTTGAGTTCAAAGTCCACCTTACCGAACCAGTAATCGTTGTCGTTGGTATTGGTCGTGGAAATGCTGTCATCAGAACGAAGCCAACCGATCTGATAGTCGATCTTGGTCTGACCAACCATAAAAGAGCCATAGTTCCGGATGCCAGCCCCGATTTCCGCCAGGAGCCACTCGTTTACGTCCACTTCCTGGAGACCAAGGCTCAAGCGATTCTCACTCTGGAAATAGGGGAGCTGAAAATCAACATACATCTCACGGACTTCGATGTCTTTCCCCTCGTTCTCAAAAGAGAGGGACCCAAAAGTGTTATCATCTTCACCGTAACGGAGGGTTCCGACTTCCATGGACCAAACGCCTTTCACGTTACCATCGTCACTAGAAGCCACACCCCAGAGACGGAACTGGAGCTCGGCCCAAGTGTCATCAAGGTCCTGGTTGCCTAATTCATCTACCGGATAGAAATTACCAGGGGCAATACCTTCTTTACCTTCCTTATCAATCATGCCCAAAGTATTCGTGGTCTGAATCTTGTTGCCGAATTCGCCATGAAACTCCAGCTGGAAAGCCGAAGCACTCACGGCCCAGGCGAAAAAGACCGCCAGTACCAAAGCCACCCATAAACCTTTCTTCCTCATTGCTCTTACCTCCTCTTTTTTAAGATTTTTCTCTCGTAAAAATCGGACTTCACTTCCAATTCCTCAAGGGACATCAAAATGCTAATACTCTCTTTACCTCGTGTCTACCCATAAAACGAACTGCTGTTGAATTCTTTTGAAAAGGATTAGCCTCATTAAAAGGCGCTCAAAGTTGCTCAAAATGCGATTTTTTAAAATTTTCGTTCTAAAATAAAAAGGCGGCCCTCTTTCGAAAGCCGCCCTCTAAGGACTCGATCCAGCCAAAAAATTTACACACACCCCGTAGGTTTGGGCAGCCCAGCCATCTTACAGGCGCCTTTACCAGGGCCAGAGGGAAAGAGCTCGTAGATCTTTTTGAGAGGGAATCCCGTCACCTTGGAAAGGATTCGCACCATCGGAGCGACACCATTTTTCTTGAAGTAGTCCTGAAGTACCTTGATAACCTTCCAGTGCTCCTCGGTGAGCTCTTCGATACCTTCAAGCTGCTTAACATATTCTACCCACTCCATACACCAGGCGTCCAAACCACCCTGAAGGAACCCGTCCTCATCGACCTCAAATTTTTTCCCTTTGAATTCTACTACCGGCATGTCGCCCTCCTTTTGACAAAAATTCTCTTTGTTGCGCTAGTTACTATACCGTTTTTGGCTTGTCAAGCAGCCCTGGCAGGCTTTTTTCCCGGGAAATTTCATTTAAGTCTTCGATTACGTTCTCTTTTGCGAATTTAGGGCCATCTAACTCGTTATTTTATTTCGAGAACGAGAAATTGAGAAAAAATAACGAAGAAAACGGCTATTAATCTTGGACAAGTGCCATTGATAGTCCGAAAGAAGAGAAAATGTTCTTTATCGCTTCCTTTCGGGTTTTTTGTCCCGGAGTTCTCTTTTGAGAAACTCCGCCCCCTGGTCCAGGGGAACTTCTTTTTGTTCGCCGGTTTCCATGTCCCGTAAGAGGAATTTTTTTTCCTTCAGTTCGTGTTCCCCGACGATCAGGCTTAGGCGGGCTTTCAGACGGTTGGCCTGTTTGAGCTGGGCCTTGAGGCTTCGGCCTTCTTGATCCATCTCTACCAGAAAACCTTGGCGTCGCAGCTCGCGCACCAAGGGGAGCACCCAGAGGCGGGCCTCCTCTCCCAGGGCTGCCACGTAAAGATCAAGTCTCGGAGTAAGTCCTTCGGGGAGCCTTGCCACGAGGAGAAACCTCTCCATTCCAATCGCAAAGCCCACCCCCGGGAGATCCGGACCTCCCAAGGCCTTGAGGAGGCCATCGTAACGTCCTCCTGCCGCCACGGTATCCTGGGCCCCGAGCCCAGGGGCCTTGATCTCAAAGGTGGTGCGCACATAATAATCCAGGCCACGGACCAGACGATCATTGAGCTCATATTCGATGCCAAGTCTCCTGAGGTCGTCCTGGACCTTTTGAAAATGTTTTCGACAGGCCTCACACCAGAACTGGCTGAAGCAGGGTGCTTCTCGATAAAGGGCCTGGCACTCTTCATTCTTGCAGTCCAAGGTCCTTAAGGGATTCTTTTCGGCTCGACGCTGGCAGTCCTCACAGAGATTTTCCCGTACCTTTTTCAGGAACTCTTTAAGGGCTTCCCGAAAACGGGGGCGACACTCCGGACAGCCAAGGGAATTCAACTCGAGCCGAAGCTTCTGGGCTCCCCCGGCCTCTAGAATGTCGAGGGCCAGGGCGATCACTTCTGCATCCGTGCCCGGGGCGTGGCTCCCAAAGACCTCTGCGTTTAGCTGATGGAACTGGCGCAGACGTCCTTTCTGGGGTCGCTCATAACGAAACATGGGTCCCATGGTAAAGAGCTTGAGGATTTTGGCCCTGGCATGGAGGCCGTGCTCTATTACCGCCCGGCAGATTCCGGCCGTGGCTTCTGGACGCAGGGTGAGGCTTTCCCGGTTGCGGTCCAGAAAGGTATACATCTCTTTCTCCACGATGTCCGTGGCCTCCCCGATGCTGCGGGCAAAGAGTTCGGTTCGCTCAAGGATCGGGGTCCTGATTTCGTGGAAGCCATAGGCCTGGAAGAGATTCCGGGCTAGTCCCTCCAGATAGACCCACTTTTCGGTCTCACCAGGAAGGATATCTTTGAAGCCGCGCACCGCCTTGATCATCTCGTTTCTCCTCGGAAAGCCTGCAATGTTTTTCCCTTGCCTCAGAAAGCTCCGGTTATCTGATGGTAAATGATCTCAGCCAGATCTTCGCTAATCTGACGCAGGGCCAAGTTTCGCCCCGGGTCGATCTCTTCTCCCACTACTTCCTGAACCACCGGATAGTCCTGATAGCGGTGAATATTGTCGTTTTGCCAGATGATACGACCACTCCGCCGTTCAACTAGCCGGGCTTTGGCCCTCACCGATACACGACGTTCAAGGGTTTTGGTATATACGTTGTACGAAAGACCGCTTACCCAGACCGAAATTATTTCTCCTTCCAGGATCAGATCCGCTTCCTTTTCATCGTTGACGAGCCTGAGATCACCTGCGAGCTCAATCCTTTCCCTCAGCGCTTCAGCCATGATCTCGCCGAAACGGATGTCCATGGTGGGGTTTTCCCAAACTGGAACGTAGATGGTCTGCCAGTCTGGAGAGAAGTTACCCGGCCGACCTTCTAACCGGTAACCACAGGCTGTGCAAAACACAAAGACGAAAAGAATTAAGGATCTTTTCATCGGGCCACGAAATTGATAAGCCTTCCAGGCACGTAAATGACCTTTTTGATCTCCTTCCCTTCAAGATGGCGTTTCACTTTTTCCCTTTTGAGGGCCACTTCTCGGACCAGGGTCTCGTCGGCTTCCACAGGGACCCGTATCTCGTCTCGCCGTTTGCCGTTTACCTGTACCACGATAGTTACTTCTTCAGCGCGGGCTACTTCTTCATCCCAGGAAGGCCAGGAAGCCTCCGCCACCAGACTCTCATGTCCCAGCAAGGACCAGAGTTCTTCACAAAGATGAGGTGCCATCGGAGAGAGCAGAAGGATTACAGCTTCTAGTGTCTCCCGCATTACCTCCCAGAAAGGGCCTTCCTTCGGGGCCTTGTTCAAGGTTTCCTGACAGAGATTCACCAGTTCCATCACCGCGGCGATGGCGGTGTTGAAATGATAGCGTTCTTCAATGTCGCGGGTCACTTTGGCGATGGTCTGATGGGTCTTGCGCCGGAGGGTCTTGAGATCTTCTGATAGGTCTTCCTGTTTTCCCTGATAAGAAGAGACCCCGGCCAGTTCTTCAAGGTTTTCGGTCACCAGTCGGTGGACGCGAGTCAGGAAGCGATGGCAACCTTCTATTCCCTGATCGCTCCATTCGAGATCCCGTTCCGGGGGGGCGGCAAAGAGCATGAAAAGACGCACCGTGTCGGCTCCAAAACGCCTGACCATGGCGTCGGGATCTACCACGTTGCACTTGCTCTTTGACATCTTCTCTGATCGCCCGATGAGGACCTTCTCTCCACATCCTTCTTTAAGACAAGTTCCCTCTGGGGAGACCTCTTCTGGATAGAGCCAGCCGTGTTTGGGGCACCGGTAGGTCTCTTTGATGACCATCCCCTGGGTCAGCAGGCGTTCGAAGGGTTCGTCGACCTTGAGGTATCCCAGGTCACGGAGCACCTTGGTGAAGAATCGGGCGTAGAGCAAGTGGAGGATAGCGTGCTCGATACCTCCGATATACTGATCTACCGGAAGCCAGTAATCTACTTTGTCTGCTTCTAGCGGCTCCTCGGCCTTAGGGCAGGCAAAACGAGCGAAGTACCAGGAAGACTCCACAAAGGTGTCGAAGGTGTCGGTTTCTCTCTTGGCCGGAGCGCCGCAACGGGGGCAGGAAGTGTTGACGAAAGACGCAAGGCGAGGCAGGGGAGAGCGCCCCTTTTCGTCGAGTTCCGCCTCAAGGGGGAGTACGACCGGGAGGTTTTCGAGTCTTTCCGGCACCACCCCGCACTTTTCACAATAGACTACCGGGATAGGACACCCCCAGTAGCGCTGCCGGGAGACCCCCCAGTCACGTAAGCGATAGGTCACCTTGGCTCGTCCAAGCCCCTTTTCTTCCAGATGGCGTACCACGGCCTTTTTCCCTTCTTCACTTGGTAAGCCCGAAAAATCACCAGAATTCACCATCACACCCGGTCCTTCGTAGGCCTCTTCCATGGTGTCCGGATCGAGGTCCTGGTCTGGCGGTTTGATGACCACCTTGATGGGAAGACCATATTTTTTGGCGAATTCAAAGTCTCTTTGATCATGAGCCGGTACCGCCATGACCGCCCCTGTTCCGTACTCCATAAGGACGAAGTTGGCGGCAAAAATGGGAACCTTTTCTCCGGTGAGCGGATGAATGGCATAAGCCCTGAGGAAGAGACCCTTTTTTTCTGCCACGCCTTCTTCGATTTCGCGCCGACTTCGCCTGGTCTCCTCCCGGAGGGCCAGGAGTTGGGCTTTAAGTTCCGGATCGCGGGAGGCCAGTTTTTCCGCCAAGGGATGTTCAGGGGAAAGGGAGAGAAAGGTCACTCCAAAGAGGGTGTCAGGACGGGTGGTGAAGACGCAGATCTTTTCATCAGAATCTTCAAGGGCAAATTCGATTTCAGCCCCTTCGCTGCGTCCAATCCAATTGATTTGCATGGCCAGGACCTTTTCGGGCCACTTTCCCCTCAAACGCTCGATGTCTCGAAGGAGTTCCTCGGCGTAAGCCGTGATGCGGAAGAACCAGCCTTCCATCTCTTTTTGGAACACTTCCTGCCCACAACGCCAGCAACGGCCGTCTTCCACCTGTTCGTTGGCCAGAACCGTCTGGCAGCTCTCACACCAGTTAACCGTGGTCTTTTTACGATAAGCCAACCCCCTCTCGAGCATCTCGATAAAAAAGCGCTGTTCGTGGCGATAATATTCCGGGTCACAGGTGGCAAACTCCCTTGCCCAATCGTAAGAAAAACCCAGGCGTTTGAGCTGACGGCGCATGTAATCGATGTTGTCGTAGGTCCATTTAGCGGGATGGATGCCGTGTTTCAGGGCGGCGTTTTCCGCCGGAAGTCCAAAGGCATCCCAGCCCATGGGGTGGAGGACGTTTGCTCCCCGCATCTTGCGAAAGCGCGCTATCACGTCGCCAATGGAATAGTTACGCACATGGCCCATGTGGATGCGCCCGGAGGGGTAGGGGAACATCTCGAGCACGTAGTACTTGGGACGTTTCTCATCACCGTCCCGGGCCCGAAAGACCTGGCGCTCTTCCCAGATTTTTTGCCACTTCTCTTCGATAGCGGCGAAATCATATTTTGGGGCCATGGCGAAGACCTCCTTTAAAGAGCCCTGATACGTTCTGCTACGGCCTGTCCAAATTCCGAACACTTCACTTCCTGGGCCCCTTCGATCTGACGGGCCAGATCATAGGTGACGATCTTGTCCTGGACCGCTCGAGAGATGCCTTGCCAGATGAGTTCGGCCACCTCTTTCCACCCGAGGTATTCGAACATCATGGCACCGGAGAGGATGACAGAGCTTGGGTTCACTTTGTCCTGGCCGGCGTACTTGGGGGCTGATCCGTGGGTGGCTTCAAAGACCGCGTATCCGTCACCGATGTTGGCTCCCGGAGCCATACCAAGACCTCCCACCTGGGCCGCCAAGGCGTCTGACATGTAATCACCATTCAGGTTGGGCATGCACAATACGTCGTACTCTGCCGGACGCAAAAGGGCCCACTGGAACATGGCATCGGCAATCCGGTCGTTGACAAGGATCTTGCCTTCTGGGAGCTGGCCTCCGTATTTCTCCCAGAGTTCATCTTCCGTCACGGTAACTTCTCCGAACTCCTCCCTGGCCAGTTCATAGCCCCAGTTCCGGAAGGCTCCCTCGGTGAATTTCATGATGTTGCCTTTGTGCACCAAGGTTACACTCCGGCGTCCGTGATCAAGGGCGTACTGGATGGCTTTGCGCACGTGTCGGCGGGTACCAAAACGGCTGATGGGTTTGAGACCGATACCAGAGTCGGGTCGGATCTCTTTACCAAGTTCTTCTCGCACGAACTCGATAAGACGTTTGGCTTCCTTGGAACCCGCTTCCCACTCTAGCCCGGCATAGACGTCTTCGGTGTTCTCACGAAACACCACCATGTCAACCAGCTCGGGATGTTTCACCGGACTTGGTACCCCCGGAACCCAGCGTACCGGACGCACGCAGGAATAAAGATCGAGCACCTGACGGATGGTGACGTTGAGACTCCGAAACCCTCCTCCTACCGGAGTGGTGAGGGGGCCCTTGATGGAAACCACGTGTTCCCGCATGGCCTGGATGGTCTCCTCGGGAAGATAGCTTCCTGTTTCCTGATAGGCCTTTTCTCCTGCCAGAATCTCTTTCCAGTGCACCTTTCTTTTTCCGCCATAGGCTTTCTCTACCGCTGCGTTCCAGACCGGCAGCGCGGCCCGCATGATATCCGGACCCGTGCCATCACCCTCGATGTAAGGAATGATGGGTTCGTCAGGGACGATGAGTTTGCCGTCTTCGGTGAGCCGAATCTTTTCCGCCGCCATTTCTTCCTCCTTCAAAGATCTTGCGCGCATAATAGTCAAACAAACGGGTTATTCAACAAGGCCCCCTCCTTTTCGTCCGGATGGGCTTCGATTACTTTTGTCTTAAAAAGTTTTATAAGCAAGGAGGGAGTTCAAGATGAAAGTGTTCGATCTCAACGAAACCAGGGTCTTTGAGGGTGACATCAAGAAGTTTTGGGTACACGATTCTCCCTATTTCCGGATCATCAATTTTAACATCCAGGCGGGAAAGACCTTTCCGGTCCATTCCCATCCGGTAGAAGGACAGCTCAGCATTCTGGTCCTTGAGGGTGAAGGAGAATTCTTAGGTGAAGGGGATAAAAGCCTCCCCGCCAAGGCCGGTCAAATTTTGATCTGCGATATCAGCGAACCTCACGGGGTACGAGCCAAGACTGATATGCGCATCTTGGTGACTATCGCTCCACCGTTTTAAAGGTCCTGAAAATAAATTGATAAGGATTTTTCCGGGGGACAGACTGATTTAAAAATGGGGTGACCGGTGGGATTTGAACCCACGATCCCCGGGGCCACAGCCCGGTGCTCTGACCACCTGAGCTACGGTCACCTCCTTAAGGACCTTTAAAATTTTAATCTTTCATTTCGGACGTGCAACCCTACCGGTCTTCCCTCTCTTTCTAAACCGGCCTCCGGTCAAGAGAAGGGAAAAATTTTTCCTTCCTTGACTTTTTTTTCCTCTAATTTAGATCTAACGTGACAAATTTGGAAAATATAGGGAGTATCATGAAAACTTCTGAAAATTGTCTTTTCGTAGAGGGTGGACATAAACTCTCCGGAGAAGTGGTCATCAGTGGGGCCAAGAATGCGGCCCTGCCAGCCCTGGCAGCTACCATTTTGGCCCCGGGTGAGCATCAGCTGGAAAATGTCCCCTGGCTCCTCGACGTTTCAACCATGCTGGAACTCCTCTCGCATCTGGGTGTGCAATATGAGATCGGGGCCAATCTCGTACGGGTGGATACCTCTTCTTTGGAGGGGACGGTGGCCCCCTACGACATCGTAAAAAGAATGCGAGCCTCCTTTCTGGTCCTGGGGCCCCTTCTGGCTCGTGAAGGCAGGGCCAGAGTAGCGTTGCCTGGTGGATGTGACATCGGAGATCGTCCTATAGATTTTCATCTCAAAGGTCTGGAGCTCATGGGGGCCAAGATCAAAAGGGGCAACGGCTATATCGAGGCCAAAGGACCACGGGGTGGTCTGCGGGGAGCGGACATCATTTTTGATTTTCCTTCGGTGACAGCCACAGAGAACCTCATGATGGCGGCGGCCCTGGCCCGAGGGAAAACCACCATCTACAATGCCGCCCGTGAACCGGAAGTGGTGGCCCTGGGAGAGATGCTCAATCTGATGGGTGCCAAAATTCGGGGCTTGGGTACGGAAACCATCGTCATCGAAGGGGTCAAGCATCTGGAGCCGGTCAAATTTCATATCATTCCCGATCGTATCGAGACGGGAACCTATCTTATTGCCCCGGGCATTGCCGGAGGAGAGGTCCTTGTTCGCGGAGCGGAACCGAAACATCTCGAAATGGTCATTGCCAAGCTCCGTGAGATAGGGCTGCAGATAGAAGTCGAGGGGGATCAAATCCTTTCCAGGAAAGGTCGCCATTTGCATCCCGTGCGGGTAAGAACGGCCCCTTATCCAGGCTTTCCAACCGATCTCCAGGCCCAGATTATGGCCCTTTTGGCCACGGTGAAAGGGACATCGGTCATTGTAGAGAGTGTGTTCGAGAAGCGTTTCAAGCACGTTGAGGAACTCAAACGTTTGGGGGCAGATATCATGGTTCAGGGGCAGGTGGCGGTGGTCAACGGAGTGAAGCGTTTGCAGGCCGCTCCGGTTACGGCCACGGATTTGCGCGCCAGTGCCTCTTTGGTTTTGGCGGCTCTGGGAGCCGAGGGAGTGACAGAAATCCAGAAGATCTATCATCTCAAGAGGGGTTACGAAGCCTTGACCGAAAAATTCAATCGTTTGGGGGCCAAGATCTGGGAAAGACCCTGTATTACCGTTCCGGAAAATGACTCCGCTTCGATTTGAGCAGATCCTCGGGCAAGATCACGTCCTGGCGCGTCTGCGTGAAGCCCAAGCCAGGCGTCGTCTCCCGCATGCCTATCTCTTTGTAGGGCCGGAGGGGGTAGGGCGGGAGACCGTGGCCCATGCCTTTTTCTGGCGGCTGATTTGCAGCGAGGAAAAGGCCTGTGGGGAATGTTCACCCTGTCGCAAGTTCCTCAAAGGGGTCCATCCCGATGTCGAGATCCTCGAACCCCGGGGGCAGAGTATCAAGATCGAACAAGTACGGGCCCTGGAATCGAAACTCCATTTTCGTCCTCTGGAGGCTGAAAGACGTCTCATCCTCGTCCCCCAAGCGGAACTCCTTACCAGGGAGGCAGCCAATGCCCTTCTCAAGTCCCTGGAAGAACCACCGCCTTACACCCTGTTTGTGCTCCTTTCGCAAACCACCGAAGCCTTGCTTCCGACCATCGTCTCTCGGTGTCAGGTGGTGCGTTTTCGTCCTTTGCCACGCGAAATAATCAGTCACCTCCTGCAAAAGCGGTTTGAGCGACTGCCCGAGGAGGCGGAGGGACTTTCCGTGTTGGCTGAGGGAAGTATTGGTCGGGCCTTGCGTTTGGCTGAGAAGGGTTTCCTTCAAGAGATGGAGAGGGTGGCCACGGCTCTCAAACAGGGAACCCCCACGCGTCTGGTGACTCTTGCCGAGACCCTGGCTGGTATGAAAGAGAATTTACCTGTTTTCTTGGAACTTCTTCTGGTCTGGTGGCGTCAGGCCCTCTATGCCCATTTAGGAATAGAGGCCTATCCGTTGAGTCTGCCGGAGCAACCTCCGCTTGATTTCATTGTGCCAGCCATGGAAAAGATAGAAGCCCTCTTCGCAGCTTTCGAGCGCCATCTGAATGCCGAGCTCCTCTTTCTTTCGATCCTTTCAGAGCTGGCCCGTCTCTGGAGAGAATGTTCGTCGGCGTCGAAAATAACCGCCAATGGCGCAGGGACGGCATAAGGTTTGTCCGTCTTTTTTTATTTCTCGCCCATCTTGGACGTAGACTCCACAGGATTCACAACGTACGCGTTTTTTAGGGCGGCCGGGTAGGTCGAAGTCTGAGACCTCGACCTCCACCTCTTCCACGCTGAAGAGTTCTTCCTCCGGCATGACCCGGTAGGCCTCGAGCTGGCGTTGATATTTATTGGGGATCTCAGGGAAATAGCGATTGGCCAGTTCCCGCGCCTCTTCCCTGGCCAGCACACGAAAGGCACGTCCGGTCTCCAGGTTGACGAAAGTAGCGGCCATGATGCCATAATCCACGAACTTGAGGGAGCGCCGGCCAAGGCTTGCTCCGGTGACAGATTGGATGGCATCAGTGGCACAGCGGTCGATTTCCACGTAGACCAGAAACTTCTTGCGGTCTTCCCCTTTGGGGTCGGTGATACCGATGAGTCTCAAACCGAGGAGGGCCAGGCGCACTCCCAAGACCTGGCCTGCACAGAGGTGGCCATGGGTGCGTACGCTCTCTGCCAGGAGTTCCTCAAAGGGACGCTCGAAGATGTTTTCTCTCATGTCTTTGCCTCCAAAAAGGCCTTTATCGTTTCTGCCAGGCGGCGATGAAACCCGGGGAGACGACAGATCTCTTCCACCGAGGCCTGACGAATACGTTCCACGCTACCAAAGTGTTCCAGAAGGATCTTGCGCCGTTTGGGCCCTATTCCGGGGATTTCGTCGAGCGCTGAGCGCAGGGTGTGGCTTCGGCGTCGTCTGCGGTGAGAACTCAGGGCAAAGCGGTGGGCCTCGTCTCTTACACGCTGCAAAAAACGCAGGATCTCGTGCCGACGGCTGAGATTCAAGGGATTCTTCCGTCCGGGCAGATAGACTTTGTCTCCCCCTTCGTCACGCTCCTTGGCGATGGCACAGAAACCGATCTCCTTCTCCAAACCAAGCTCTTCGGCCGCGGTGAGGGCAGCTTGGAGCTGACCCTTTCCCCCGTCAATGAGCAGGAGATCAGGCAAAAGATCTTCTTCTTTGGCGTGAGTCAAATGGCGAAGGACGGTTTCATAGATCATGGCGTAATCGTCAGGTTGAGACACCGTGCGGGGGTGGTAACGCCGGTAACGATCTTTGTCTGGGCTGCCATCCAGGAAGGAGACCACTACCCCTACCGGAAGGGTGCCCTGGAGGTTGGAGATGTCCACTCCTTCTACCCGGCGAGGCAAACGTGGTAAACGCAGCACCGTGGCCATTTCTTGGGCCAATTCTTCGTAAGGACGTTCTCCTTTGAGCCGAGCTGCTAGGGCTTCAAGGGCGTTTTGGCGGGCGATTTCGAGCAGCTCCTTCTTGGGACCTCGCTTGGGTACCCGGACAACGACCTTTTTTTCCGCTAGCTCAGAGAGCCATTCCTCAAGCACCCCCCGGTCCTCGGGCTCGACAGGAAGCAGTATCTCCTCGGGAATGAACTTTCCTTCGTCGTAGAACTGGGAAAGGATGCTGGTGTAGAGATGGGCTTCTTCCTCTTCGGAGTGGGAGAGGTGGAAGGTCTTGCGTCCAATTAAGGCCCCGCTTCTCACGAATAGCACGGCACCGGAGACCTTGTCTTTTTCTCGGGCTATTGCGAAGACATCGAGGTCTTTGTCCTCATGGAGGGCCACGGCCTGGGCCTCGATGGTCTTTTCGATGGCTCGAATACGATCCCGTAAAATGGCTGCTCGTTCAAATTCCAACCTTTCGGCGGCTTCTTCCATTTCGCGACGCAGTTTGCGTATCACCCGGTCCGCTCGCCCTCGCAAGAAAAGAATGGCCCCTTCCACGAGTCTTCTATATTCCTCGGGGGAGATCCGACCCACGCAGGGGGCTGGGCAGCGTCCGATTTCATGATAAAGGCAGGGCCTTTCCCGTCGTCGAAACTCGGCCTGTGAACAGCGTCTCAAGGGAAAGAGACGCGCCAGGAATTTGAGAGTCTGACGAACCGCACCTGCCGAAGGATAGGGTCCAAAGTAAAGGGCCTTGTCTCGACGCTTGCGACGCACCACGGTAAGGCCGGGAAACTTCTCTTGGACGGCGAGACGCAAAAGGGGATAGGCCTTGTCGTCGCGCAGGATGACATTGTAGCGAGGTCGATAACGTTTAATAAGGTTGGCCTCAAGTAGTAAGGCTTCCTTTTCGCTTCGGGCTACGATGGTCTCCACTTCGGTTGTTCGTTGGAGGAGGACCCTGGTTTTGGGTGGGCCATGGTCTTCGCGTAGATAACTCTGCAGCCGTTTGCGCAAGTTCTTGGCCTTACCCACGTAAAGAACTTCGCCTTTTTCGTCCTTAAAGAGATAGACTCCAGGGGCTTCTGGGGCGTCTTTTATCAGCTGGGGTCTAAGGGGCATGGTCGACCAGGGCCACGGCGTAAGCTGCCATTCCTTCTTCTCGGCCTGTAAAACCCAGGCCTTCGGTGGTTTTGGCCTTTATGTTAACGTCCCCTTCGCTCAGAGAAAGGGCTTGGGCCAAACGACGGCGCATGAGATGAAGATAAGGGGCCAGACGCGGTTTCTGAGCCACGATTGTAAGATCTACGTTCACCACGCGCCAGCCACCCTGGCGAAGTTTTTCCAGGGTGGATTCAAGGAGTGTGAGGCTGGAAATGTCGCGGAAACGTTCGTCGGTGTCGGGGAAGTGCTGTCCGATGTCTCCCAGCCCCGCGGCACCTAGAAGGGCGTCGATTAAGGCGTGAAGGGCCACGTCAGCGTCGGAGTGTCCCAGGAGCCCCTTTTCATGGGGGATTTCGACGCCGCAAAGGATAAGAGGGCGCCCGGCGACCATTCGGTGGACATCGTAGCCGAAACCCACCCGCATTTTATTCCTCCTTTAGGGCCCGACGTAAACCCTCAACGGCTTCCGGATAAACACTACGGAGATGGATGTCACGCTGTGGGAAGGGTATCTCGATGCCAGCTTCACTCAGAGCCTGGTAGAGGGCGTAGTAGTAATCGCTCTTGATGCCGGTCATGGCCCGGTTCACCTCCGATTGTCTGATCCAAACCGCCAGTTCGAAGTCCAGGCTGCTGTCTCCGAAACCCAGGAAGCGCACGCGAATGGGATGATCCGGGTCTTCGCGGGTGATGGGTACCGAACGGGCCGCCTTGGTGGCAACCTCCTTCACCTTTTCCGGGTCGGTTCCGTAAGCCACGCCAAATGGAATGAGAATGCGACGCCAGTCGTCATCGTAGGTCCAGGTGGAAATGCGCTGGGAGATAAATTCCGAGTTGGGTACGATGATCTCCAGGGCGTCAAAGGTGCGAATGACGGTGCTGCGGATGTTTATCTTCTTGACCACACCAATGGTGCCGTCTTCGAATTGGACGAGATCTCCCACCTTGATGCTGCGTTCGGTAAGGAGGATGATGCCAGAGACAAAGTTGTTGGCAATGGTCTGGAGTCCAAAACCAATTCCCACGGAAAGGGCCCCAAAGATGAGGGCGATCTGGCTCATGTTTATCCCAGCGCTGGAAAGGGCCACCAGAGCCAGGAGACAGAGCATGATGTAGTAACTGAGGGTAGAGAGGGAGTTTACTACGCCAGGGGCCATACCCAGGCGTTGAATGAGAAAACGTTCGATCTTGCGACGGATGAGCTTGAGAAGGATGATCCCCACCACCAGGACGAGAAGGATCTTGAGGAAACTGAGGACCGTGAACGAGGTTTCTCCGGTCTTCCAGAGGGGATAGTAGAGCACGGCTTTGATGGTGGCTTCGCTTCGCTGATAGATCTTCTTGACACGGTTGAGAGCCTTCTCGAACAAACTGATCCTTGCCTTCCAAAGGGTGACGATGGTCTGGCCTTCAAAGTCGAATTTCTTGAGGAGTTCGAGTTCTCGCTGGAGGAGGCCCTGGAGGTCTTCAAGGGCCGACAGGAGCAGCTTTTCTTCCTGTACCAGGAGACGGAGATAGTAGATCTCCTGTCTCTTTTTGAGGCTTTTCAACTCGTCCAGATGGAGGGCCAGATTGCTCTTGACGATGATGATCTTTTCCTGGAGATAGTCCAAACGATAACGAACGTTCTCTTCCTGGTTTTCGAGCTGTTTGAGACGGTTTTGGTATTTTTCAAGGGTTTCAGAGACCCGGTGGCGGGGACACTTGGCCAGACAGGCCACGAAGTCAAGCCAGAGACTCCGATGTTCAAGTTTTAGGGAGGCTAGGTTTTCCGCTTCGTCAAGTTTTTGGAGATTGGTTTCGATATTTTCGCGTCTGGTCTCGTAATATTTGCCCTTAAGAATGGTGAGAGGTGAATTTTTGGGCCCCAGTTTGGCCAGTCGAATTTCCAGAAGGGCGAGATCCTTTTCGGCAGCTTCCCGCAATTTCTGGTTCTTCTGTTGGAGGGCTTCCAGTTCCTTTTGGGCTTCTTTGACGGCCTTTTGGAAGGGAGGCAGATCTTTGAGAGTGGCTTTCAGGCCGTTGAATACCTTGTGAATCAAGGTCTCGAACCTGGTTTCCAGCGCGGAGAGGTGTTTCAAACGTTCGCTACTTCGATCAAGGCGGATCCTGGCCAAAGCCCAGCGGGCCTGAAGATTGTAGAACTCGGCCAGCCGGAGATAGGCCTCGGGAGTGACCTTCTCTTCGGCCAGGACCAAATAGTCCCGATAGATTTCCTCAAGGGCCTTTTCCAGCCGATCAAGCTCCTGCTCCTCGAGGCGAATCTTTCCTCTCAAGGCTTCCAACTCGTGACGAAGCTGGAATCCCAGGGAAAGGAGGCGCCGGAAGTCTTCGATGGAATAGGGAGGCTTCTTGAGGGCAGGGAGGTTGATGGGTTCGGCTTCTGGTTTTTGGGCCAATTCGAGTTCTATCTTCTGCCACAGCAGAGGAAGGGTACCGAAAAGCTCTTCGGCTTCCTTCAGGATTTTCTTCTCTTCTGGAGTTTTGGGTTTTAGCCCTTTGAGCTGGGTCTGGATTTGTTCGAGCAATTTCTTTTGAGCTGCAAAGAAGGCGCGGCGTTTTGTAGGATCTTTTTCGAAATAGCGAGGATCTTTGGTCTTGGTGGGGAGAGGGAGCCCCTGGCCCCGGACCAGCCCGGGGAGAAAGACAAGCGCCAGAAAGATGAAATAAAGAGGAATAAACTTTTTCATCGGGAATCGGTTCACAAGTTTACTCTTCTCCTTTTCCCGGGCCAAGGTTCCGGCTTGAGTCCACCCCGGGCCTCCTGTATTTAAAGAAGGATGCGGATCCTGATCTGTTTGTTCCTGATGCTGGCAGGCTGTAGTGCCATGGGCCCCGGGGCCCTCAAACAGGCCCGTTTCAACTACAATCTGGCCCTCCAACACTCGGCCAACGAACAGCTCTTACTCAATCTGGTGCGTCTCCGTTACCGAGACAACCCGGTTTTTTTAGAAATTTCGAGCATTTCGAGCCAGTTTTCCCTCACTTCCAACCTCGGAGTGCAAGCCAAAGTGAACGAAGCCTATCCAGATTCCTATACCCTAGGTTTGGGGTTGGAATTTGCGGAAAAACCCACCATCACCCTTACTCCCCTTCAGGGAGACAAATTCGTCAAACGTCTTCTTTCCCCTATTCCAGTGGAGCACCTGGTACTCCTGGCCCATTCGGGCTGGCGCGTGGATCGCATTTTGCGGCTCTGCGTTCAGCGTTTAAACGGTCTCAAGAACGCACCCACGGCCTCCGGCCCTACTCCCGAGCTCAAACCGGAATTCGAAGATTTTTTGAAAGTGGCGCGCCTGATCCACCGCCTCCGGCGGGCCAAAGTCATCGATTTCACCTATCTTTCCGAAGGGGGTAAGGTTTATCCAGCCCTTTACGTTTATCCGGAACACGTTTCCCATCCCGGGGTAGAGGAGATGCGACGGCTTCTAGGGCTCGGACGTTATCAGCGCTATCTCATCACTACCGACGTGACTCTTCAGGGGGATCGTTATCTCCGTGTGGAAACCAGGTCCCTCATGGGGGTCCTTTTCTATCTTTCTCAGGGGGTTGAGGTCCCGCGGGAAGACATCCTGGCAGGCAAGGTTACAGAAACACGCTGGCCAGACGGGCGCCCTTTTGATTGGTCCGAACTCTTGGGGGATCTTTTCGTGATAAAGGTGGCTGCCAAGCCCCCATCGGAAGCGATGGTGGCTGTTAAATACCGCGGGAAGTGGTTCTATATCGCAGATAATGATCTTCGTAGTAAATCCACTTTTGTGTTCCTTTCCCAGGTCTTTGCCCTGGAAGCGGGTAAGGAGAAGTCTTTGGTTCCTTTGTTGACCATTCCTGTAGGTCAGTAAGAGTCCTGGCGAAGATAAGCCGCGGTTTCCTTGTCTATTTGCAAGATGTGGTTTGCGAACCAATGTCCAAGGAATTCGAAGAGTTCCAATAGTTGGCCGTTTTGAATGGCGGCTTCGGTCTCCAGGACACCGGTAAACTCCTGAATCTTATCTACGAAGAAGCGATGTTCTCGGAAGTGTTTTTCTCGTAATTCTTCGGGCAGATGTTTGCTCCGTTTCATCATGGCTTCTTCGGTGCCGAAGTGTTCTACTACGTATTCGTTGAGGAAGAAGATGATGTCTTTGAGTTTTTCGGGAGAGACCTGGGTGTGGAGGAGGAGGTGGAGATCGTTGATAGTTTCAAGGAGTTTGCGATGTTGTTCATCCACCTTGGGGATACCCACCAGGAATTCATCTTGCCACTTGATGAAGGCCATCCTTTCCTCCTTGAATTTCATTGAGCGCCCGCTTAAGCGGGCGCTTTGGGTCTCTAACATTTGAATTGCGAGGCGATCTCTTTCAGGCGTTCGGCCAATTTGGTCATCTCGCGGGAGAGATCGCGGCTTCTGACGCCTTTTTCGGCGGTCTCCAGGATGGAGGCTGACATGCGTTCGATCTTTTCTTTGATGGCTTCGGTGCTTTCAGTGGCCTGGTGAGCCGCCTGACTGATTTCGTTCATCATGGCGGTCTGTTCTTCTACGGCGCTGGCGATGACGTTGGAGATGTCATTAACACGACTGATGATCTCGCTGATCTCGGAGATGGCAGAAACTGAAGCCCTGGCGTCGTCCTGGATGGTTTGGATCTTGCGGGAGATCTTCTCCGTGGCTTCGGCGGTCTGACGGGCCAGTTCCTTGACCTCGTTGGCCACAACGGCAAAACCCTTGCCGGCCTCTCCGGCGCGGGCGGCTTCGATGGTGGCGTTTAAAGCAAGTAGGTTGGTTTGCTCGGCAATGTTCTGGATGAAGTTTACGACCTCGCCGATCTCTTCGGAAGAAAGGCTCAATTTGTTGACCACCTCATTGGTCTGCATGGCCTTTTCTACCGCCTCGTTAGCGATGTGGGCGGCTTCAGAGGTGTTACGTGAGATCTCGGTGATGGCTTCGACCATCTGTTCAGAAGCCGCTGAGACGGCCCGTACGTTTTCGGAGACCATTTCCTCGGCCTGCTTGAGATGGCGACCTTCTTCAGCCAGATTTTCAGCGGTAACCGCCACCTCGTCTCCGGCCTGATAGACCTCGTCGGCGGCCTGGTAAACGTCTGAGGAGGTCTTTATCACCTGTTTCATGGCTTCCCTCAGTTGTTCCACCATCTTTTCAAGGCTTGCCAGGAGGACCCCTATCTCATCGCGTCCGAAACGGGGAAATTTCACGGTGAAATCACCCGTGGAAACCTGCTGCACTATCTGCATGGCCTGCTGTACCGGTCGGACGATCTTGGTCTGTGAAAATCGCCAGATGAAACCCAAAATGGCCAGAGTTACGAAAAAGATGGCCAGCTGGTAGCTCTTCAAACGATGAAGGGTGTGAACGGCTTCCTCTTCGAAGAGTTTGGTAAGAATGTCAGCCTCTTTCAGGAGCTCCAGGTTGTGATCGAGGAGATACTTGAGGTCTTCTTCGTTCTTTTGACCTTCAATGAGATTGTTCAGATGTTTTCTGAACTCCTGCCAAATACCTTCCAGTTTTTCGATCTGGGCGAGGATCTTGGGATCTTTGGCAGCCGAGAGGTTCAGTTCCCGGTCCCCGTTCTTCAGGGCCTCGAGGCTTCTTTCGAAAAGGGCCGCGGTTTCCTTGGCCCCCTGAAAGTCTCCCTCTAGGATCTGTTTGGTCAACTTCTGGCTGAGCATTCGCTGGCGTCCGGCAATGTTTACCGCTACCGAATCCGTGGCGTTCTTCTGGAGGGTGTAGAAGACCAGACCACAGTTGAAGAGGCTGATGGCAAACATGATGAGGATGATCCCGAGCATGCGTCCCTTGATGGTTTCAAAAAGCTTCATCTCTTCCTCCCGCTCTGGAAATGATTTTCACCCTATTTCTCGGCCTGATAAAACTTTTGCTTAAAGGTGACAGGGCCGCCGGGATCGTTTAAAATTTTTAATAATCTCAGTTGAGAAGGTTTTTAAAATGAAATGTCCCGGGCAAGATACGCGATACTGGAAGGAAGACGCCATCTTTGAGGTCAGGTGTCCGCGCTGTGGCCGGCTGGTGGAATTTTTCAAGGACGATACCGCGCGCACCTGTCCTGGCTGCGGCGAGCGGCTTCCCAACCCGCGGCTCGATTTTGGCTGTGCAGCCTATTGTCCCTATGCCGAACAGTGTCTCGGTTCTCTGCCACCGGAGCTTAAGGAGAAACAGCAGGCGGTCTTTAAGGAAAGAATCGAGGCCGAGGTGACGCATCGTCTCAGGGACGACTCCAGGGCCCTAGAACGTTTACGCTTGCGTCTGAAGTACGCCGAACAGATCGCCCTGGAAGAGGGGGGGCAGCTGCCGGTGGTCTTGGCGGCGGCCTGCCTCTGGGGTTGGGAGGAACCGGCGGCCTTTCTCAAGTCGTTGAACATTCCGATCGAGCTCCAGCAGGAGATCCTAAAGGCCCTTCAGGGGCAGAATCAAGAGGGAAAGATGGTCCACGATGCAGAGCTCCTTACCTCTCAGGCCCTTGGTCAGGAGGTAAGAGGCGCTCCCCAGACTACAGTCGGGAAACGCCTCCTTGCTACCCTTTCTTTCTAGCCGGATTCGTGGAGATACACCATCTGGCCGTATTCGTTGCCCAGCCAGATATCACCACTGCGGCGAAAGATCCGTCTTTGTGGCTGTCGACCATAGATCCTTACCTCGACCTCACTCAAGCGCCAGGCATCGTCTTGCGTACGAGGTTTGGTGCTTTGCTTGCGAAGATAGACGTAGTCGATCTTTTCCAGATCGATCTGTCGCCAGGCCGGGTCGTTCCAGGTCTGGGCATCAAATGGTCTCTTGGCCCCGGAGAGAAGATATCCTTCCCAGACGTCCCCGAACCAGTATGTGACCTTGGCACCTTCTTCCAGATCGTCGAATCCCCTCACATCAAGAGGGAATTCACTTCCTCCCCCTCGTCCCACCAGACCAACATAGACGTATTCGTCGGTTCCAGCTCCTCGGAAGGAAGAAGTCCTGACGGTGACGAGCATTCCTTGAACCGAAGACATATAAGCCTCCTTTTTGGTTTTTCCTCAAAAATTTCAAAGAAAATCTCACCGTTAGCTCACCGAAAACTCACTAATAAACTGGAATTTTCCTTGCTTTTTTTCGGCAAAAGGTTTTTAAGGTAGCCAAGGGTCTCAAAGACGGGGTGGGGATGGGCAATTCCTGGTGGAAGATCGCTGAAAGATACGAAGCCGAGCTTTTTGTAAATCCGCGTAAGGTACGAGACGAGCTGATCCCGCTTTTCAAGCGGGTCTTGGACGAAGAACGCACCCTGGAGGCCTTTCTTATTTGGCCCCTCCTGATAAAGGCCATCATCTTCAGCTGGGATGATTTCTTCCTTTTGGACCAATATCTTCCCTGGGTGCGAGAAAATCCTCTTCCCGAGACTCTAGCCCTGATCCCTGATCTCAGGGCGGCGGTGATGGGGGCCTATTTTGGGGGACTCCTCTTTCGCCAGCCAGAAAACCCGGAACTTTCTCTCCTTGAAAAAAGACTCTTTGGTTTGCTTAAACTTTGCCGGAAGGAAGGAGTGAGACTTGATGGTCTTTTCTTCCTGGCGATCTACGCCTTCTGGCAAGGAAACCTCAAGCGCCTCCACCATCTGATAGACGAGCTTGGCCGTTCGAACGTGAGTCACAGTGCTCCGGCAAGGCTCCTTACTTCCTGGATTCGAGCTGGACGCAACATCTGGGTTTATGCTGATCTTCAGGCAGCCGAAGAAGAACTGGCTCAGGCACATCGTCTGGCCTGGGAAAAGGGACTTCATCTCTGGGATCACGTCCTTTACGCCCTGCAGATCGCTTGCGCTTTGCTGAGTCAGCGCTTTCAGGAAGCCCGGAAATTACTCGGCCTCATGGAAGAAGGTCTTTCGAAGACCGGGCGTCATGGGCGATATCATTTCTTCTATCTCTGGGGCTGGCTTTACTTTCTGGAAGGAGACCTGGGGGCTGCGGAACTGGCCATGCGGCGGGCCCTGGAGATCGCTCAGGAAACCGGCTATCTGTATCCTTATTATCTCTCACACTTTGCCCTGGCTCAGATCCTCTTTCGAAAGGGCCATGTCCCCGAGGCCCTTTCCGCATTGCGCCTTTGCGAAACTTTTGCCCGTCAGACCAAGAGCCGGTTGCTTTCGTTCATGTGTCTCCTCTTTCGGGCCCAGTTGGCCTATCTGGCGGGTGATCAGGCCTTTGGACGTTTTTACCTCTCCCGGGCCCTGAGCCTGGGGAACCGTGAAAACTACTTCCAGTTTCTATGGTGGAGCAATCCGCAGATGATGACCAAGCTCTGTACGCAAGCCCTCGAGGAGGGGCTTGAGACAGAGTATGTGCGACGTTTTATCCTGAAACAGAAGCTCTCCCCTCCAAGTGGCAGACGCCCCCCTCCAGGCTGGCCCTATCCCTTGCGCATTCATACCCTGGGCAGGCTTGAGATCCTGATCGACGATAAGCCTCTTAAGTGGTCTCGACGCAGCCCCGAGCGTCCCCTGGCTCTGCTTTTGGCCTTGGTGGCTGCTGGCGGCACCATTGATCGAGAGCGCCTCCTCGATCTCCTGTGGCCGGACCTGGAAGCTGACAAGGCCTACCACGCCCTGGAAAGCACTCTCTATCGTCTGCGAAACTTGCTGGGGTTGCGGCAGATCATCGTCAGCAAGGGGCATCGTTTGCACCTTGAAAGAGACCAAGTCTTTGTGGATCTCTGGCATCTAAAAGAACGGCTGGAAGAACTGGAAAGGGTCTCTACACGAGGGGATCTCCTTAAGGCCTTCTTCCTGGTCCAGGAAATCCTTGAAACCTACGCCGAATTCCTGCCAGGCTTGGAGTATCCTTTTGTCATCTTTGAAAGAGAGGCCCTCAAATCCCGGCTCTTCTCCCTCCTCAAGAGACTTTCCAGGCCCCTGGCCCGGGCGTTTCCAGAGCAGGCTCGTTTCCTCCTGGAAAGGATCTGGTTGCTTGATCCCACCGATGAGGAGTTCTTCCGCCCTCTGTTCGAGTTCCTGGCTGAGGAATCACCGGAGGTGGCACTCGATCTCTTCAGGCGGTTTGCTACCCTGCTTGAGGCTCAAGGGAAAGAGGTTTCTTCTGGTTTGAAAGAAAGAATTCGATCTCTCAAGGAAAAGGTCTCTGCTTCTTGAGAAAACCCTCTGGCCCGCCTAAGATACCACTGCTGTGGAAAAGGAACCTTTAGTCCTGGCCTTGGAGACAGCCACCCCTTGTGGGGGTGTGGCAGTAGTGGGAGAGGAAGTCCGGGGAGAGTTGCTCCTGGCTTCCACTGAAACCCATTCCCGCCGTTTGCTCTCTGGGGTGGATTATTTGCTCAAACGTTTGGGGCTCAAGCTTGAGGACCTTTCGGCCATTGGGGTGAGCATTGGTCCGGGAAGTTTTACCGGGCTTCGCATTGGTCTGGCCACGGCCAAAGGTCTCCATTTGGCCACAGGAATCCCCCTTCTGGGAGTGGGTACTCTGGAAGCCCTGGCCCTCAACGCCTCTCTGTCACGGGAGCCGGTTTGTCCGGTGCTTGATGCAAGACGCAAGCAACTCTATACTGCCATCTACCTTTTTGAGGATTTTCAACCGCGGGAAATCCTTCCGCCCTCTCTCCTCTCGGTGGAAAAACTCCTCTCCTACATCGCAGGCCCTACCATCTTCCTGGGTGATGGACTTGTCAACTTCGGAGACCGTCTCTCCCAAGCCTTGGGTGAGAAATATCGCACGGTTCCCAAAAACTTGAACCATCCTCGTCCGGCCAACGTGGGAATTTTGGCCCGGGAGCGCTTTTTGCGAGGGCAGATCGATGATCCATACCGTTTGCTACCCCTTTACCTTCGACCTTCCGAAGCAGAACTCAAGATGAAGGGGGCATAAATGGGGGCCTGGCTTTTGAAAAGGTTTCTCGGGCTGATTTTTACCTTCTTTGGAATAACCATCATCTCCTTCACCATCATTCACCTGGCTCCTGGTGAGCCCATCAGCCCCATGGCGGACTTCAATCCCAAGTTTACCCCCGAAATGAGGGCGAGGCTGCGGGCGCAATATGGTCTGGATAAGCCTCTTTATGTCCAGTATCTCAACTGGCTCAAAGGACTGGTCACGCTCGATCTAGGGCGTTCCTTCGCCCCTGATCGGCGACCGGTCTGGGACAAGATCAAGGAGAGATTGCCGGTAACCCTCCTCATCAATGTGCTTTCCATGTTCATCATCTTCTGCGTGGCGGTGCCTCTGGGCGTGGCCTCAGCGGTGCGGGAAGGGAGCCTCTTTGATCGGGTTACCACGGTTTTCGTGTTTGTGGGTTACGCCATGCCGGGCTTCTGGTTGGCCCTTCTGTTGATGATGCTCTTTGGGATAAAGTGGCACCTTTTACCGATCTCCGGGCTTCATTCCCTGATGGGTTACGAAAAGATGAGTCTGATCGAAAAAGTCCTGGACTGGAGCAAGCATCTGGTACTGCCGATTTTTGTCTCCGCCTTCGGGGGGTTGGCCGGGCTTTCGCGCTTTATGCGCTCCTCCATGATCGAAGCCTTGAGACAGGACTACATCGTTACTGCCCGGGCCAAGGGGCTTCCGGAGAGGGTGGTGGTCTATCGCCACGCTCTGAGAAACGCCCTCCTTCCGGTGATCACCATCCTCGGACTTTCGGTGCCAGGGCTGGTGGGGGGGAGCGTGATCTTTGAGTCCATCTTTAGCATCCCCGGGATAGGTCAACTCATGTGGCAGGCGGTCATGGCGCGAGATTATCCAGTCATCATGGGCAACCTGGTCATCGTCTCCATCTTGACCCTGCTAGGGAATCTCTTGGCTGATATCTGTTACGCCCTGGCAGATCCCCGGATCAGGTTGGGAGGACGTTCGTGATTCGGGCCCTTTGGAAGCACCCTCTGGGCATGGCCGGTGGGCTGGTTGTGGGGACCCTGGTCATGGTGGCCCTGGCCGCGCCTTTCCTGGCTCCTTACGATCCCCTGGCCATAGACGTGGCTCACGTGCTTGAGCCTCCGAGCCTGGCTCACCCCTGTGGGACCGATCTCCTCGGACGCGATGTCCTTTCGCGACTCATCTACGGGGCTCGCGTCTCCTTGGAAGTCGGAGTCCTGGCTGTGGGTCTCTCTCTGGCTATTGGGGTAGTGCTTGGGGCTGTAGCGGGTTATTTCGGTGGCTGGGTCGACGGCCTCATCTCAAGGCTCATCGACATCATGCTCTGTTTCCCTACCATCTTTCTGATCTTGGCGGTGATCGCTTATCTGGAACCTTCCATTGTTAACATCATGATCGTCATCGGACTCACGAGCTGGATGGGGGTGGCGCGTCTGGTGCGGGCCGAATTCTTGAGTCTCAAGGAAAGAGAATTCGTCCTGGCGGAAAGGGCCCTTGGAGCCAGTGCTCCTCGTATTATCTTCTGTCATATCTTACCCAATGCCCTGCCTCCCATCTTGGTCTCTGCCACCCTAGGGGTAGGGATGGCCATCCTGGTGGAGTCGGCTTTGTCTTTTCTGGGGCTCGGAGTGCAACCCCCCACGCCTTCCTGGGGAAACATGCTCACCGAGGGCAAGGAAACCCTTGAAATAGCTTGGTGGCTTTCGGTCTTTCCGGGATTGGCCATTCTTATCACCGTCTTGGGTTTCAACCTGCTCGGGGAGGCCATTCAGGAGATCACGGATCCGCGCCGTCTTCGGCGTTGACCTTAGCTTTAGCGAACTTATTGTAAAGTTAGACTAAACGACGAGGAGGTGAGAGCATGGCTGAGCTCGTACCCTGGCGGCCTTTGCGGGACCTTAAGCGTGAGATGGATCGGTTGTGGAACGAATTCTTTGGTCGAGAGACGTTGCCGGAGCTCTTTGAGACTGAATGGGTTCCAGCACTTGATGTTTCGGAGACCAAAGACGCGGTGATCGTCCGGGCCGATGTCCCGGGCATTGATCCCAAGGATCTTGAGATCACGATCAGTGGCAACACCCTCACCATCCGCGGTGAGAAGAAACAGGAACGCGAAGAGAAGGGCGAGAACTTCTACCGGATGGAGAGGAGCTACGGGAGTTTTGTGCGCACTATCCAGCTCCCAGCGGAGGTGGAGACCGAAAAGGTTGAAGCCACCTATAAAAACGGCGTCTTGAAGATCACCCTTCCCAAGAAGTCTGAGGCTAAAGGCAAACAGATCCCCGTCAAAGTGGAGAAGTAGGGCAAACCTCCTGCCAGGGCCTGCCGAGAGGCAGGCCCTTCTCGTCTTGACGATTTCTTTGTGGAATGACATCCTTTCTGAGGCCACAGCGGGAGTGGCGGAATTGGTAGACGCTCCGGACTTAGGATCCGGTGGGGCCTTTCCCCGTGGGGGTTCAAGTCCCCCCTCCCGCACCAAATTCCCTTCCTTTAGGTAATTTCTCTTTTTGCCCGATCTTTGTGACGAATGGTTCTTTATCTGGGAGTGGTTTTTGTGAAAGGAGTTTCTGATCTCCGTCGAATCTGGGTTATTCTCCTGTGGTTTTTCTTAGTAAGTGGTGCCTGGGCCGGGAACGAAATCTCTGAAGAGCTCCTGAAGCTTGACCTTGAACAACTTCTGGAGATTGAAGTCACCTCAGCGGCCAGGCATCCTCAAAAGTTTCGCGATGCTCCCTCGGCTATCTACCTCATTACCGCCGAGGACCTGCATCGTTCTTTCGACAACCAGCTTCCTGAATTATTGAGAGAAGTCCCAGGCGTTCACGTGGCCCGCGTCACATCGAGTGACTGGGCCATTTCCATCCGTGGGTTTAATGATCGTTTTGCCAACAAACTCCTCGTCTTGATGGATGGCAGGACCCTCTATACCCCTCTTTTCTCCGGCGTTTTCTGGGAAAGACAGGATACCGTGGTGGAGGATCTCGATCGGATAGAGGTCATTCGGGGACCGGGAGCCAGTCTTTGGGGTGCAAACGCTGTCAACGGTGTGATCAACTTCGTCACCAAAAGCGCCTGGGAAACCCAGGGCTGGTTGACTTCAGTGGTGGTGGGCAGTGAAGAGTCGCAGGCCACCCTTAGGTACGGTGGCCAGGTGAGTGAAAGACTTGCTTACCGGGCCTACGTGAAAGTCAAAGAAGTAGGCAGCCTCAAGGTGGCCCATGATGGAAGTGCCCACGATGATTGGCGTATGGGACAGACGGGTTTCCGAATGGATTGGCGTCTTTCTGATCAGCGCAAACTGCGAGTGAGCGGGGATGTGTATACTCAAACGGCTTCGGTTCTCCAAAGTCACCAGAGTTTGACTCCCCCCTATGAAATCTTTCGTCCTACGGATGGCTATGGCTTCGGGGCCAACCTCATGTTGAAACTTGAGGACGGATCCGAAGAAAGAGGATGGTCTTTTCAGACTTATTACGACAATGCCCACTCCAGCGGTTATCCTTTGCTCAACTGGGACCTGGATGTTTTCGATGCAGAGTTCCTTCATCATTTTTCTCTTCCACGGCACGAATGGACCTGGGGTTTGGGCTATCGCCTTTATGTGGCGGACGTGAAACGGAGTGAAACCTACGCCTACGATCCTGCCAAGACAAAGACTTATGTTTTGAATACCTTTCTTCAAGATGAAATCAGCTTTAAAAACGGAGCTCTTAAGCTCATTTTTGGTTCCAAATTCGAATACGATGAAGACGTTGGTCTTGAGATACAGCCCACCGTTAGGTTCCTTTGGAAGCTGACATCCAACCAGACCGTATGGGCAGCTATCTCCCGAGCGGTACGGACTCCCTCCAGAGGAGAGCAAGATGCCATTATCGACTTGATCGTTCCTCAGGATAGCGGCTTGCCTCTTCTTTTGCGTTTGGAAGGGAATAAAGATCTGGATGCTGAGGAATTGATTTCTTTTGAATTTGGTTATCGACAGAACTTTTATAACAAAGTCAGTCTTGATTTTGCTTCTTTCTTAAATTTCTATAATGATCTGATAGCTTTACCAGAGCCTTCTTCTCCTCCAGTTTTTAGGTCTACTCCTGCC
The DNA here is from genome assembly GCA_964630855.1 of uncultured Thermodesulfobacteriota bacterium. Lineage (GTDB taxonomy): Bacteria > Desulfobacterota > Thermodesulfobacteria > Thermodesulfobacteriales > Thermodesulfatatoraceae > JAADCO01. Next base: position 50,244 of record CAZVXP010000017.1, read on the forward strand.
CCTCATCTTTTTGCTGTTAGTAAGGCCGAAAATGTAATGGATGGTAAGACATATGGTTTTGAGGTTTCTTTGAGGAGTAAACCATTTGACCGTCTGTTTTTATTGATTAATTATAGCTATATTCATCTATCTTTACATTCCGAAAGACCTACTTTGTGGCTTGGTGAAGATCTTGAGGATCAGTGGCCAAAGCACATTTTAAATTTTGTTTCTTGCTATACTTTTTCTCCTTCGTTGCATCTTGATTTTAGATTACGCTATGTTAGTGAATTGACCTCTTATGATGTTCCTTCTTATCTGATGTCAGATATCAAGCTTCATTGGTATGCTAGTAAAAATTTGGATATTTCTCTTGTTGCCCAGAACGTTTTTGATCCAGAGCATCCAGAATTTGGGCAATCCTATGCTCTTCGGACGCCACTGAGAGAAGTCCAAAGATCTATTTTTCTAAAATTTGTGTGGAGATATTAGTTTTGAAATTGAGCAGTTTTTTTTGTTCTATTTTTCTTTTCTTTCTTTATTTAATTTTTTTCTCTTACCTTTTTTCTTCCGTTTATTCTTCCGTTTATTCTTTAGATCTTCCCACTGAAGAAGAACTTAAAGCAGTATTTGTTTATAATTTTTTAAAATTTGTTGTTTGGCCTCAAAAAAAAGAAAAAATAACCCTTTGTGTTCTTGGAAAAACAGACCTTCAAACGTATCTTTTAGCTCTCGATGGTAAAACTATTAAAGACCAACGGATAGAAGTTAAATTGATTGATACTGAATCTATTGATAGATGTCAAGCCCTTTTTATTGGAAAAACAACTAAAGAGACTTTAAACTATGCTTTAAATGTTGCTCGATATAATAATATTCTTACCATTAGTGATTTGTCTGGTTTTGTCAAAAATGGTGGAATGATAGAAATCTATTCAATAAATAATAAATTGCGATTTGATATAAACTTAAAGTCTGCTCAGGAAGCAAATTTAAAGATTAGCTCACGTCTTCTTAAATTAGCTAAGAAGGTGATTTCTTTATGATTAAATTAAAAGAAAATATTTTGCATTTTTTGTCTTCTGGTTCTATTAAAAAGAAAATAACACATCTTATAGTTTTTACTAGTGCCATATCTTTAGCCTTTGCTTCTTTAGCTTTTATGTTTTTTATTACGTATTTTTCAGCTAAGCAATCCTATTTTAATAAAAAGAGTCTTGTGAAAGTGATAGCAGAAAATTCTATAGCTCCTCTTACTTTCAATGATCCTCTTACGGCTCAGGAAACTATCTCTGCTTTGGGAAGATTTCGTGATATTGAATGGGTTGCTATTTTTGATAGAAATGGAGATATATTCACTTTTTATGCTAATTCACTTTCCATAAGTGATGTCGAAGTAGAAAAAATGTTTTTAAAAATTGCTAAATATTTAGACGATAATCCTTCATTTTGGCAAATGTTTAAGTTGGTTTTTTGGGAAAGAAATTTTTTTGTGGCTAATATTATCAAATTTGATGATGAGGTTTTGGGTTACATTCTTTTGAAGAATAAATTGTGGCCAATTTATAAAAATATATTAGTTGGTATAATTATTTCTTTCTTTTCTTTTATCTTTTCTATGGTTATTGCCTGTTTTGTTTCGCGTAATATTCATCACGTTGTTTCGCATCCCATTCTCAGTTTGCACAAAGTTATGAAACGCGTTTCAGAAGAGCGCGACTATTCTCTCCGTGCCCCGAAGGAAACAGATGATGAACTCGGGGATCTCGTAGATGTCTTTAACGAAATGCTA
>CAZVXP010000018.1:0-104170 GCA_964630855.1 uncultured Thermodesulfobacteriota bacterium
GAGATGGTGATGCCTGGGGACAACGTGGAGCTTGAGGTGCAGTTGATCAAGCCGGTGGCGATGGAAGAGGGTTTGAGGTTTGCGATCAGAGAAGGTGGACGGACGGTAGGTGCCGGTGTCGTCACCAAGATTCTGGAATAGGTGAGGAGAGATGGCCAAATCGGACGTCAGAATCATCATCCATCTACAATGTACGGAGTGTAAGCGGCGTAATTACACCACCACTAAAAACCGTCGGAATACGCCGGATAGGCTAGAGTTGAAAAAATACTGTCCTTGGGATAGAAAACATACGGTTCACCGAGAGGTAAAGGGTAAATAACGCAGGCCAGTAGCTCGAATTGGTAGAGCACCGGACTCCAAATCCGGGGGTTGGGGGTTCGAGTCCCTCCTGGCCTGCCATTTTTTGTGTTTGAAGGGGCAAAGATGGCCAAAAGGAAGACTCGGCGCAAGAGGGCAACGGTCTCCGAGGCGGAGCCGACTTCTGGAAAGATCCTCCCGCTTCAACGGGAACTTGGTCCCCTCGAGCGGGCCAAGCAGTTTCTCTACGAGGTCAAGATAGAATTTAAAAAGATCACCTGGCCCACCAGGAAGGAAACTGTAGGCACTACGGTAGCGGTCATAAGTTTTACTTTGTTTGTTTCTTTTTATTTAGGGTTGGTTGACGCTATCCTCTCCAAAATCGTTCAGTGGTTGGTTTACTAAGATGGCACAGCAGTGGTTTGTTGTTCACGTTTACGCGGGTTTTGAGAAAGAGGTCAAGGATAAACTTGAGAAGGCCATAGAGGAGGCGGGTTTAAAGGATAAGGTCTCCGAGGTCGTAGCCCCGCCTGAGAAAGTCATCGAGGTCATTGGTCTCCCTTCGGGGCCGGTGGTACGTCGTTTTTATCCCGGGTATGTACTGGTTCGGATGGAGCCAGCGGAGGAGGTTCTGCGAGTAATCAAGGCCGTAGAGCGGGTAGTAGGTTTTATGGGAGGAGAAAAGCCTCTCCCGCTGCGAGAGGAAGAAGCCTCGAAGATTCTCGAGCGTCTTCGGCAGGCAGAGATCAAGCCCAAACCGCGTTATCAGTTTGAGCCCGGAGATCGGGTGCGGGTGGTTCAAGGCCCCTTTGCCAATTTCCACGGTGTGGTAGAAGAGGTAAAACCCGAAAAGGGCAAGGTTCGGGTTTTGGTCAGCATTTTTGGGCGGGAGACACCGGTTGAGTTAGAGTTCGCCCACGTGCAGAAAATCTAGTCTTTTTGGGGTGAGAGAAGATGGCTAAGAAGGTAATAGCGGTCATTAAACTCCAGCTTCCTGCAGGTCAGGCCAATCCTTCACCGCCGGTGGGACCGGCCCTTGGTCAACACGGTGTAAACATTATGGAATTCTGTAAGGCTTTCAACGCCAAGACCAAGGGTCAGGAGGGAATGATTATCCCGGCGGTGATCACGGTCTATGCTGATCGGTCGTTCACCTTTATTCTCAAAACCCCTCCGGCTTCGGTACTTTTGAAGAAGGCCGCCGGGGTGGAAAAAGGGGCGTCGAATCCAAAGAAAGAAATCGTAGGCCGGGTGACCAGGAAGCAGGTGGAGGAGATCGCCAAGATCAAGATGCCGGATCTCCAAGCGGCTGATCTTGAAGCGGCCATGCGGATGATAGAGGGTACAGCCCGAAGCATGGGGATCGAAATCGTTGAGGGGTAAGGAGCCATGGCAAAGAAGGGCAAGAAATACGAAGCAGCTAGGGCCAAAGTTGATCGCACCAAGCGTTACACCTTTGAAGAAGCGGTCAAGCTGGCTTTGGATACCTCCTACGCCAAGTTCGATGAAAGTGTGGACGTGGCCGTAGTTTTGGGAGTAGATCCGCGGCATGCCGACCAAATGGTACGGGGTTCGGTGGTTCTCCCCCACGGTACGGGGAAGTCTCCCAGGGTGGTGGTCTTTGCCAAGGGAGACAAGGCCAAGGAGGCTGAAGCTGCCGGGGCGGACTACGTAGGAGCAGAAGATTTAATCAAGAAGATTCAGGAAGGCTGGCTTGACTTCGACAAGGCCGTGGCCACTCCCGATATGATGCCGCTGGTCGGTCGTATCGGTAAAATTTTAGGCCCACGAGGTCTTATGCCCAGTGCCAAAACAGGCACGGTGACCTGGGATGTAGCCAAGGCCGTGCAAGATATCAAGTCCGGAAAGATAGACTTCAAAGTGGATCGGGCTGGAGTGGTACACGCGCCGGTGGGGCGAGTGTCTTTTGGTCCGGAGAAGTTACTAGAGAATTTGGCCGCTTTCTTTGATGCTATTTTGCGGGCCAAACCTTCGGCGGCCAAGGGACAATATATAAAAAGCGTTACGCTTTCGACCACCATGGGGCCGGGCATAAAGGTGGATCCTGCAGATGTCCGGAACCTGATAGAGAAATATCTTAAAGAGTAAATGATTCCCGGTTTGGGGTCCCCCGGGGGTCATCGCCGGCACTGGAGATGGACGGTGTCGGGATGTCAAAGACAGTAGGTACACCCAGGGTGTTTAATCGGAAGTGATTTCCGGCCTACCGAGACCATGGGTGACCTCTGCCTTTGACGAAAAGTCAAAGGGAAAGGGGGGAAGAGATTGCTTACACGGAAACAGAAAGAAGAAATAGTCCAGAAGCTCAGGGCCGAATTTGAAGAGGTGCCCGCGGTTTTCGTGACCACCTTCAAGGGGATGACGGCAGAGGAAAGTAACGAGCTGCGCCGTCGTTTGCGAGAGAAGGGGGCCCGGTATCAGGTGGTCAAAAATACTCTCCTGAGGCTGGCGAGCAGTGGGACCCCTGCCGAGCCACTTCAGGAGTTCATTGAAGGGCCCACGGGGGTAGCTCTTTGCTATGAAGATCCTGTAGAGATTGCCAAGGTTCTGGTGGAGTTTGCCAAAGAGCACGAATCCCTGATCAATCGAGGGGGAGTGCTGGGAGGCAAACCTGTTCCGGCGGCCTCATTGGAGGCGCTGGCCAAGCTTCCACCAAGAGAGGTGCTTCTGGCCCAGCTCTTGGGTCTCTTGCAAGCACCAATGGCTCAATTCGTACAGCTCTTGGCGGCTGTGCCGCGTAATTTCCTTTACGCTCTCAACGCTATCAAAGAAAAAAAGGCCGAAGCGGCCTAAATTTTGGTTAAGGAGGCAGAATCATGGCGGTGACCAAAGAGGAAGTAATCGAATTTATTAGCAACATGACAGTGCTCGAGCTTTCGGAGTTCATCAAAGAACTTGAGGAAAAGTTTGGGGTTTCAGCAGCGGCCCCGGTGGCGGCGGTAGCTGCGGCGGCTCCGGGGGCGGCGGCTGAGGCAGCCCCGGCGGAAGAGAAGACCGAATTTGACGTGATCCTGACAGGTGTTTCCGGTAACAAGATTCAGGTAATCAAAGAGGTGCGGGCCATCACGGGCCTGGGTCTCAAAGAGGCTAAAGAACTGGTAGAAAGTGCTCCCAAGCCCATCAAAGAGGGTGTTTCTAAAGAGGAGGCTGAAGAACTCAAGAAACGTCTTGAAGAGGCCGGCGCTACGGTTGAAGTCAAGTAAAAAGCGGGTTTTTATATAGTTAAGAAGAGGGCCTTCCTTAAAAGAGGAGGAAGGGCCCTCTTGTGCTTTATATTTTCTGGAAATCCCAAATAGGAGGCGAGAAGTTTATGTCAGAGCTGACCATTATCCCCGGGCGTGTCCGCCGGAATTTCGGACGAGTAAAACCGTTGATAGAGGTTCCCTATCTCATTGCCATTCAGAAAGAATCTTATCAACGCTTCCTTCAAGCCAATGTTGCACCCGAAGCCCGGGAAGAGATAGGGATTCAGGGGGCGCTCAAGAGTGTTTTCCCCATCACCGATTACACGGGGACGTGTGAGCTCGAATTCGTAGATTACACCATTTTGCCTCCGAAATATACGCCAGAGGAATGTCGGGAAAAGGGGCTTACCTATGAAGCCCCTATGCGTTTGCGGGTGAGACTCCTTACCTACGACATCGACCCTGACACGGGTGACAAGAGCATCCGTGATATCAAAGAACAGGAGATTTACTTCGGGACCGTTCCTTTGATGACAGAAGACGGCACCTTCATCATCAACGGGACGGAACGGGTGGTGGTGAATCAGCTTCAGCGTTCACCTGGTATTTTCTTTGATCATGACAAGGGTAAGACCCACGCCAGCGGTAAAATTCTTTATTCCGCCCGCATTATTCCGGTACGCGGTTCCTGGCTCGATTTCGAATTCGACCACCGGGACTATCTTCACGTGCGGATTGATCGCCGCCGTCGCTTCCCGGTAACTACCTTTCTTAAGGCGATGGGGCTTTCCACCGAAGAGATCCTCACCTATTTCTATCCGGTAGAAAAGTACCTCATTGCTCCCAATCGGGTGGAGAAGGTGATCAATCCTGATACCATCTTGGGGCAGAAGGCTCCTCTTGACATCCATCATCCTGAGAGCGGGGAGGTGATTGTCAAGAAGGGGCGGAAGATCACGCGAGCCTCTCTCAAACGCCTCCAAGAGGCTGGTGTGACTTCTATTCCTGTTCCCGAAGAGGAGTTTTATGGCAAGGTAGTGGCCCGGGACGTGATTGATCCGGAGACCGGCGAGGTGATCGTGGCCTGTAACGAGGTGATCTCAAAGGAAGTGCTGGAGAAGCTACGAGCTGCTGGTATTTCTGAAGTGGAATGTCTTTTCATGGACATTCAACGTTTTACACCTTCCTTACGCAACACTCTTCTCATTGATAAGGCCAAGACCCAAGAGGAGGCCCTTATCGAGATCTATCGTCGTCTGAGACCTTCAAGCCCTCCCACTTTGGAGGTGGCCAAGGCTTACTTCCACTCCCTCTTTTTCGACGAGAGCACTTACGATCTCTCCGAGGTTGGACGCTATAAAATGAACAAACGTTTGGGTCTCGATATTCCCATGAACGTACGGGTCCTCACCAAGGAAGACATCTTGGCCACCCTCAAACATCTCATCGAGCTCAAAGAGACTCAGGGTCCGGCGGATGACATAGATCATCTTGGCAATCGGCGTGTGCGTTCTGTGGGAGAGCTGGTGGAAAACCAGTATCGCGTGGGCCTGGTACGTATGGAACGCGCCATACGGGAGAGGATGACGCTTCAGGATGTCGAGGCCTTAATGCCCAACGATCTGGTCAATCCCAAACCTGTCAGTTCGGCCCTGAGAGAATTCTTTGGTCAAGGTCAGCTTTCGCAATTCATGGATCAGACGAACCCTCTGTCCATGATGACCCACAAGCGGCGTTTGTCTGCGCTTGGTCCTGGAGGGCTTACCAGAGAGCGGGCAGGTTTTGAGGTGCGTGACGTCCATCAGACCCACTACGGGCGGATCTGCCCCATTGAGACTCCAGAAGGGCCCAATATCGGTCTTATCGTGTCCTTGGCCACTTACGCCCGGGTCAACCGTTATGGTTTCATTGAAACTCCTTACCGACGGGTGGTAGATAGCAAAATTACCGATGAGCTGGTCTACATGAGTGCCCTGGACGAAGGGGAACACGTAATTGCGCAGGCCACCATCGAGATAGACAGAGAAGGTCGTATCATCCAAGAGATGGTTCCGGCCCGAAAGGCTGGTGAGTTTATCATGGCCCGCCGGGAGGACGTGGATTTCATTGATTTGGTCCCGGCCCAAGTGGTGAGCGTTTCCTCTTCGCTCATCCCCTTTCTGGAGCACGACGACGCCAACCGGGCCCTTATGGGATCTAACATGCAACGGCAGGCGGTACCTCTGGTACGGACCGAGGCTCCCCTAGTGGGTACCGGCATGGAAAGGGTGGTGGCCCGGGATTCAGGGCTCACCATCATCGCCCGGGGAGACGGGGTGGTGGAAGATCTTGACGCCACACGTTTGGTGGTGCGTTACGAAGGCGGTAACGGAAATGGAGTGCCAGAGGTCGAGATTTACAAACTTATCAAGTGGCGGAAGTCCAACCAGAACACCACCTTTACCCAAAAACCGGTGGTGAAGGTAGGGGAACGAGTGCGCAAGGGCCAAGTCTTGGCAGATGGTCCTTCTTCCAGCCAGGGAGAGATCGCCCTCGGCCGCAACGTGTTGGTAGCCTTCATGCCCTGGCGTGGTTACAACTTCGAAGACTCCATCGTGATATCGGAACGTCTGGTGCGAGACGATGTCTTCACTTCCATCCACATCGAAGAGTTCGAATGTGTGGCCCGCGAAACCAAGCTTGGCAAGGAAGAGATCACCAGAGACATTCCCAACGTGGGAGAAGAGGCCCTGGAGAACCTGGATGAAGCTGGAATCGTAAAAATCGGGGCCTATGTCAAGCCTGGAGACATCCTGGTAGGCAAAGTCACGCCGAAGGGTGAGACCCAGCTTTCACCAGAAGAGAAGCTCCTGAGGGCCATTTTTGGAGAGAAGGCCAGTGATGTAAAAGATACCTCATTGCGGGTACCACCCGGAATTGAAGGCATTGTAATCGACGCCAAGGTCTTCACCCGCAAAGGAGTAGAAAAGGACAGCCGGGCCAAAGAGATCGAGGAGCGGGAGATCGCCAAGCTTCTAAAGGACCAGGAAGATTATCTCGAGGTGGTTCGTCGCAGTACTCTAAAACGTTTGGAGCAGTACCTTACGGGAAAGACCGCAGCAGCTACCATCAAAGACAGCCGGGGAGATGTAATCATCGAGAAAGGGGAACCCATTACCGGTGAGGTCTTGAAAAGGATTCCCCTCCATCGGGTCCGGGAATTGATTTCCGGAGAGGGCAAGCGCAAGGATCCGGTGGTGGAGGACATCCTGCGCACCTACGAGGTGAAGGTAGAAGAGATACGGCGGTTGTTTGAGGAACGAATCAATCGCCTCAAGAAGGGCGATGAGCTTCCGCCAGGGGTCCTGAAAGTGGTGAAGGTTTACGTGGCGATGAAGCGTAAGCTCCAGCCCGGAGACAAGATGGCCGGTCGTCACGGCAACAAGGGGGTGGTTTCCAAAGTGGTTCCCATTGAAGATATGCCCTATCTTCCTGATGGGACCCCGGTAGATATGGTTCTCTCACCCCTGGGAGTGCCTTCCCGTATGAACATCGGGCAGATCCTGGAAACCCATCTTGGTTGGGCCTGTAAAGAAGTTGGACGAAAAGTGGCAGAGTTGGCCAGAGCCTATCAGGTGGAAGCGGTAAAGCAGATGCTGGCCGAGCTCTTCGCCCCCGAAGAATTAGAAGCGTTCTTGAAAGACAAGACCGACGAAGAGATTCTGGAGTTTGCTGCTGCTTTTGAAGACGGCATTCCTGTGGCCAGTCCGGTCTTCGACGGAGCCAAGGAACCCGAGATCAAGAAGTGGTTGAAGATGGCAGGTCTTTCCGAAACTGGCCAGACGGTTCTTTACGATGGAATGACAGGGGAACCCTTCCGGGAACCGGTAACCGTGGGTTACATGTATATGCTCAAGTTGCATCACCTGGTGGATGACAAGATCCATGCTCGTTCCACCGGCCCCTATTCCCTCATCACGCAGCAACCACTGGGTGGTAAGGCCCAGTTTGGTGGTCAGCGTCTGGGTGAGATGGAAGTCTGGGCCATGGAGGCTTACGGGGCAGCTTATGCCCTTCAGGAATTCCTCACGGTCAAAAGTGACGATGTTACGGGTCGGACCCGGATGTACGAACGGATCGTCAAGGGTAACAACTTTTTGGAAGCTGGGTTGCCCGAGAGTTTCCGGGTCTTGGTCAAAGAGCTCCAGGGGCTTTGTCTCGATGTGGAGCTCATTGAGGAAGAATAGATCGCGGTTGAGCGATTTTTTGACATAAAAAATTCACCAAAGGGGTGAAAAGATGGAAGATCTTCTCTCTTATTTTACCAAGCCCAAGGATCCGATGAGCATCAAGGCCGTGCGGCTTGGTTTGGCCTCTCCGGAAAAGATTCGGGAATGGAGTCACGGGGAGGTCAAAAAACCGGAAACCATCAACTATCGGACTCTCAAGCCCGAAAGAGACGGGCTTTTCTGTGCCAAGATCTTTGGTCCGGTGAAGGACTACGAGTGCTTGTGTGGCAAGTACAAGCGCATGAAACACCGGGGCGTGATCTGTGAAAAATGCGGCGTGGAAGTCATCCAGAGCAAGGTGCGTCGGGAGCGAATGGGGCACATCGAGCTAGCGGCCCCAGTGGCTCACATTTGGTATCTGCGAAGCATTCCGAGCAAGATCGGGGCCCTTTTGGACATTACCCTCAAAGAGCTTGAAAGGGTCCTTTATTTCGAAAACTTCATCGTCATCGAAAGCGAGGTGCCTGAACTCCCCGTGGGGAAGGTACTCACTGAAGAGCAGTATCAAAATGCTCTTCAGACCTACGGGCCGCGTTTCAAGATTGGCATCGGAGCCGAGGCCATCAAGCATCTCCTTCAAAACCTTGATTTGCACAAGCTCTCACAGGAACTGCGAGAGGAAATGGCTAAGACCCGGAGCGAGGCCAAACGCAAGAAGCTTGGTAAGCGGTTACGTATCGTGGAGGCCCTGCGGGATTCTGGGAATCGGCCCGAGTGGATGATCCTTGAGGTCATCCCGGTTATTCCTCCGGATTTGCGTCCGTTGGTACCTTTGGAAGGGGGGCGCTTTGCTACCTCGGATCTAAACGATCTCTATCGACGGGTAATCAATCGCAACAATCGTCTCAAGAGGCTCATCGACCTTGAGGCCCCGGACATTATCATTCGCAACGAGATGCGCATGCTCCAAGAGGCGGTGGATACCCTGTTTGATAACGGTCGAAGGGGACGTCCGGTGACCGGGCCCAACCGGCGGCCTCTCAAGAGTCTTTCTGACATGCTCAAGGGTAAACAGGGGCGTTTTCGCCAAAACCTTCTGGGGAAACGGGTAGATTACTCGGGTCGTTCGGTAATCGTGGTGGGGCCAGAATTACGGATGCACCAGTGCGGTCTACCCAAAAAGATGGCCATCGAGCTCTTCAAGCCTTTTATCTATCACTGGCTTGAGAAAAATGGCCACGTGACCACCATCAAGAGTGCCAAGAAGATGGTGGAACGGGAGGATCCTCTGGTATGGGACGCCTTGGAAGAAATCGTCAAGGAACATCCCATCATGCTTAACCGGGCTCCTACCCTCCATCGCTTGGGAATTCAAGCCTTTGAGCCCATTCTTATCGACTCGAAGGCCATCCAGCTTCACCCTCTGGTTTGCGTGGCCTACAACGCGGACTTCGACGGTGACCAGATGGCGGTACACGTACCCCTTTCCGTGGAGGCACAGACCGAGTGTCGGGTGCTGCTCCTCTCCACCAACAACATCTTGTTACCGGCTAACGGTATCCCGGTAGTCTATCCCACGCAGGACATGGTCTTAGGGCTCTTCTACATCACGCAGGAAAGGCCCTTTGCCAAAGGAGAAGGAAAGGTCTTCTCCAGTCGAGAAGAGGCTATCTTGGCTTACGAAGAAGGAGTGGTGGACCTCCAGGCCAAGGTCAAAGTGCGCATGAACGGCAGGCTGGTGGAGACGACCATTGGACGGGTGATTTTTTCGACCATTGTGCCAGAAGAGATCAAGTTTGAAGAATATAACAAGCCTTTGGCCAAGAAGGCCCTCCAGCAACTAATTGATCTTTCCTATCGTCGAGCCGGCCCAAAGAAGACCGTCATCTTTGCGGACAAGATGAAAGACATGGGTTACGCCTTTGCCACCAGAGCGGCGCTTTCCATCTGTGTGGACAACCTTCGTATCCCCTCCAAGAAGAAAGAGCTCCTTGAGGAAGCCGAGCGCAAGGTACGGGAGATCTGGGAACAATACCACGAAGGTCTTATCACCGACGGTGAGCGTTACAACAAAGTGGTAGACGTTTGGGCCTCGGTGACCGAGAAGGTGACCGAAGAAATGATTAAAGAGATGGAAACCAAAGAATACGTTGGCCCTGACGGCAAAAAGGTCGTTGGGCCAAGTGGTAACCCGGTTTACATCATGGCTTATTCTGGGGCCCGTGGTTCGAAGGACCAGATCCGCCAGCTGGCTGGTATGCGAGGCCTCATGGCCAAACCCACCGGGGAGATCATCGAGACCCCGATCAAGAGCAACTTCCGCGAAGGTCTATCGGTACTCGAGTACTTTATTTCCACCCACGGTGCGCGTAAGGGGCTGGCTGATACCGCTTTGAAAACCGCCAACGCGGGTTATCTCACCCGTCGTTTAGTAGACGTGGCTCAAGACTGTACTATCACCGAAGAAGATTGTCAGACCATCGACGGTATAGAGGTGGGCCATCTCATCGAAGGTGGTGAGATTATTGAACCGGTTTGGGATCGGGTGCTTGGCCGGGTGGCTTTGGAAGACGTGGTCGATCCGGTAACGGGAGAGGTCCTGGTCCGGGCTAACGATGAAATCGACGAAGAAGCCGTGGTCCGGATGCGGGAAGCCGGGATTGAAAAGGTGACCATTCGGTCTGTCCTCACCTGTCAGAGTCCTTATGGCGTATGTGCCAAGTGTTACGGCCGAGACCTGGCTACCGGACGGATGGTGGAGATCGGGGAGGCTGTTGGTGTAATCGCTGCTCAGTCCATTGGTGAACCTGGTACCCAGCTTACCATGCGCACCTTCCACATTGGAGGAACGGCCAGCCGGGCGGCGGAACAGAGTGAACACCGGGCTCAGAGTCAGGGGGTGGTTAAGTTCGTCAACCTCCGCACCGTCCGAACGGATGAAGGTTACCTGGTGGCCATGAACCGACAGGGTGAGATTGCCATCATTACCCCAGACGGCCGTGAAAAGGAGCGGTATCCAGTAGTCTATGGGGCACGTATCCGGGTGGAAGAAGGTCAAAAGGTGAATCCAGGTGACCTCCTCGTGGAATGGGATCCCTTTACCACGCCTATCATCACCGAGGTTTCGGGGCGGGTGAAATTCGGAGACATCATCGAAGGTGTTACGGTGGACGAAAAGACCGATCCTATTACCGGCAAGGTCTCTATTATTGTGCGTGAGTACAAGCACACGGATTATCGTCCGCGGATCTCCATCAAGGACGAAAGGGGGCGTACTATCAAGATCCCGGGTAAGGGTTACGCCCGTTATCTCCTGCCAGTTGGGGCCATCATCACCGTGCAGGAAGGTGATGAAGTGAAGGCCGGTGACATTATTGCCAAAATCCCGCGGGAGACCACCAAGACCAAGGACATCACTGGTGGTTTGCCGCGTGTGGCCGAGCTCTTTGAGGCTAGAAAGCCCAAAGAATACGCCATCATTAGTGAGATCGACGGAGTGGTCCACTTTGACAAAGAGATAAAAGGCAAACGTAAGATCATCATCCAGCCCGAAGTGGGTGAGCCCAAGGAATATCTCATTCCCAAAGGCAAGCACATCGCGGTGCACGAGGGTGATTTTGTCCGCGCAGGTGAGCCCCTGATTGAGGGTTCGCCCAATCCGCATGACATCCTGAGAGTACGCGGCGTAAAGGGACTAGCTCGTTTTCTGGTGGAAGAAATTCAAGAGGTTTACCGGCTCCAAGGGGTGCGGATTAACGACAAACACTTCGAGGTCATCGTGCGTCAGATGCTCAAGAAGGTCAAGATTCGCGAGGTGGGTGACACCAACTTCATGATCGGCGAGCTGGTAGACAAGACGCGATTCCAGGAGGAAAACGAACGAGTCCTGGCCCAAGGAGGCCGTCCGGCGGTGGCAGAGCCTTTAATCTTGGGGATCACCAAGGCCTCGCTCTCCGTAGAGAGTTTCTTGGCGGCGGCTTCCTTCCAGGAAACCACCAAGGTCCTCACCGAGGCCTCACTGGCTGGTAAGGTGGATCACCTGCGTGGCTTAAAGGAAAACATCATTATCGGGCGCCTCATCCCTGCTGGGACCGGACGAGTCTACTACGATCTGAAAGAGGAGAAGAAACAGGCGCAACTTGAGGCAGCTTAAGTGAAGGGGCCGGGAACCCCCGGCCCTTTCTTTTCCATCAGCTACTTCTTATTTCCTGGAAAAGGTATCACCTGGGCGGTTTTTTGTGAGGAGGGAGATAAGCCTTCGGGGGTTTTTGGGGTTCCTTTTTCAAGACCCTGGAGGATTTCTTTTAAGGTGTTAACGGCCTCCAGAAAACCTCCTTCACCGTAGACCATCTCCATGAGCATATCGTTCAGACGCAAACAGGCTCCCAAAGGGGTCTTGGCCCGTTTTCTTTCCATATCAATGCGCCATTGGAAACGTCTGAGACGGTCTTGATTTTCACTTCGGGCCTTGGAGATAGTTTCTTCAATAAGGGCCTGACGTCGGGCTTCAAAGGCTTCCGGGTCGGTTTGGGCCAGTCTGGAAAGTTCTTCAAACCATTGTTCAAAGCTTCCAGTGTCCATGGGGACCTCCCTCAGAAGGGTTTGATTTTGCGCTCCTGGGGGACTTCCTTCTTCATAGGGACGAGGTTTTCACCGTAAAGTACGGTCTTGAGCCAACGGAACCCAAACTGAAGCAGGGCCAGATCATCTTCTTTGATGCGTTCCAAGGTCTCGGAATCTACTTCATAGATTTGGAGGAACCGGCTCTCGAAAATGAAACTGCGAAAACGTTCAGGATTGGTGCTTACCATGAAGAAGAGTTCAAGACTTTTGCGAGGCACTTCTATGGGCCCCAAAGATTCCTTTTTCATGATGATTTCCGCCCATTCGAGCACTGGTTCTTCGAATTCGGGTATCCCTTGTGACCGGCGATATTCTTCCACGGTGATCTCTGGCCCCGTGTCAAGTCCCTGACAGAAACCTTCTTTGACGAGATAATAAAAATCTTCGTTGCGCCCCTCGTCCCGATTGCGAAAGATGCCTAGTCCCAAAGGGTAGTACCGACAGGCCAACGGGCGATCTTCATAGACCGTGCAACCCTTTTCCGTAACAAAGGGACAGGTCTTGTATTCGTCGTCTCGCATTTTGAGACGGGCCACGGGTAGTTTGGACTTGGGCAGGATGAAAGGTTCCGTATATTGGATGAGGAACTGGTCTGTGGTCATCTTGAAGCGGTTCCTCAAGCGCAGGATGTCGTATGGAGTCAAGGGGAGGTAGAGATCAGAACAACAGAGCTTGAAACAAGGAACCCCCGGCCCACACTGAAAGACGAATTTGGTGTGAGGTTCCAGTTTGATGGGGACAATGATCCGATCTGTGCCGCGCAGTTCGGTAATGGCTTCACCCATGGCCAACCCCTTATGGGAAGATTTCTTCCATACTATTCCAATTTAGAGGTCAGGGCAAACGGCTTTAGGTCTTCTTTTTTCGCAATCGGGCGCCAAAGAAGCCGTCAAGTCCGTGACGATGAGGATAGGTCCGCATAAATCCGTCTTCTGCCACGAGTTCGTGAGCTTCGGCTGGCAGGGCCAAGCGAGCGTCTTCGACTTCGAATTCAGGATGTCTTTCAAGAAAGGCCCTGATGACTTCCTCGTTTTCTTCGGGTTCCAGGCTACAAGTGGCGTAAACCATTATTCCTCCACTTTTGAGTAAGGGGGCCAGGGAATCCAGGAGAGCCAATTGCTTTTCTGGCACCCGGACCAGGTCTTCGGGCTGACGAGCCCACTTAATGTCAGGATGTCGGCGAATGACACCAGTTCCGGTGCAGGGAGCGTCGATGAGGATGCGGTCGAAAAATTTTCCTCCCAACAGCTCGATGGCCCGGGTGGCGTCGGCGGTGAAGACTTCGATGTTGGTCACCCCCAGGCGTCGGGCGTTTTCTTCAAGCCGTTTGAGGCGCCAGGGGTAGAGGTCAAGGGCATAGAGGCGTCCGGTGTTGCGCATGAGCTGGGCAAGGTGAGTGGTCTTTCCTCCAACCCCGGCGCAGGCGTCCAGGATGCGTTCTCCCGGACGCGGACTCACGAGATAGCTCACCAGCTGGCTGGCCTCATCCTGGACCTGAAGCCAGCCTACTTTGTGGGCTCGTAAATGGGTGATACGTCCTTGGAAGCCGTGGAGTACAATACCATCAGGGCTATACCTGGCCGGTGCGGCTTCGGGGATCTCGGCTTTTAAATAGAGGAGGAGCTGGTTGCGGGAGACCCGCAAAGTGTTGGCCCGGACCACCAGGACTGGGCGTTCATTGCCAGCCCTGAGCAGGGCTTCGGTTTCCTCTTCTCCAAAGCGTACGAGCCACCGTTCCACCAGCCAGCGGGGATAGGAATATCGGGTAGCCAAATAATCTACCGGATTCATTTCCCGGGGGGGAAGGCTGATTTCGTCCTGGCGTCTAGCCAGTTCCCGTAGGACGGCATTGATGAGAGAGACAATCCATTTTCCCCGCCGTCGTTTGACGATCTTAACGGTTTCGTTAACCGCCGCCGAGACCGGAATCCTGGTGAAGAGGATCTGATAGGCTCCCAGCCGTAGGGCATTACGGACCTCGGGGTCCATTTTTTCAAGGGGGGTGCGGCTGATCCGGGAGAGCAAATAATCAATAAAGGCCAGATGACGTACCACCCCGTTAATGAGTTCTGCCACCAGAGCCTGGTCTCTAGTATCTGGTAACACGCTGCGATCAAGCACCTCGGATAAGACTTCGTCAAGGAGGGGTTTCTTGACCTCCCATCGAATCAAAACTTTGAGTGCCATGGCCCGGGGATTCTTTTTAGGAAGTTTGGGCATGGAACCTCCTTGCTACCAAGAGTCAAAGGGAGTAGTTTCATCGAGGAACTTAATCTCGCCTGAAAGAATTTTCCAATGAGCAGACACCGGACCTCCTACCGCGTGATCTACGGTGATACGGATTGTGGGGGTGTGGTCTATTACGGAAACTACTTTCGGTTTTTCGAGCTCGGACGCACGGAGCTTTTAAGGGCCAACGGGCTTACTTATCGCCAAATTGAAGAAAAAGAAGGTCTTATTTTGCCAGTGGTGGAGGCCCATGCCCGCTACCGAGCGCCGGCCCGCTATGACGACGAACTCCTCATCGAGACCGAGATAACTGAACTTCATCCTTTCAAGATTCGGTTCGAATATGTCATTTATCGGGAAGGACGTCCCATCGTGCAGGGCTACACGGTACACGCCCCTGTTACACGTGAGGGGAAGCTGGTCCG
The DNA here is from genome assembly GCA_964630855.1 of uncultured Thermodesulfobacteriota bacterium. GTDB lineage: Bacteria > Desulfobacterota > Thermodesulfobacteria > Thermodesulfobacteriales > Thermodesulfatatoraceae > JAADCO01. Next base: position 14,992 of record CAZVXP010000018.1, read on the forward strand.
ATTTCCGGCGAGGATATGGCAGTGTCTTCAAGGGCTTGTCAGATCGCCAAATTCGGACAAGAATAATGAATGAACCTTCACTTAGTAAGTTCCTTTTGGTTGACACCTGACCGGGGGATGTTAATATGCGAGAGTTCTAACAAAATCACCATGGAGGGAGGGAGTCCTTTTGCCCGGTGTAATCGTTCGCGAAGATGAACCATTTGAGCAGGCCCTGAAACGTTTCAAGAAGATGTGCGAGAAGGCGGGGATCCTTTCGGAGATCAAGAAGCGCGAGTATTACGAGAAGCCCAGTGTGCGACGGAAGAAGAAGCTTATGGCCGCGCGCAAACGCCTTCTCAAGCGCCTCAAGCGCATGAGACAACACGATTGATTTGTATTTCCTGTGAGCCCGGATTTCAGGCAATATCCCCAAAAATTGGCTTCAAGTTAAAGGAAAAGATGAAATCCGGGCTTTTTTGTTATTTTTTCTGGCCCAAATCCCAACCTGATCGGGCATGAGATCTCAAAGCCTTGAAAAATTAGAATTCCCACGTGTAAAGGAATATCTTCTGCGCGAGGCTCGCACGGAACCGGGCCGCGAGAAGCTAAAGAAACTTGAACCCTTCCGGGAACTAACCGAGCTCTTAGAAGAGCAAAAGAGAGTCCAGGAGATAGGACGTCTTTTGGCTGAAGCCGGACGTCTACCTATACCGGAGCTTGAAGCCCTATCTCCTCTGGTCAAGGGAGCGGTTAAGGGGAAGGTCCTTTCTGTGTCAGAGGCCTATCTTTTGCGCCGCTATCTTGAGACCGCGGAAAAGGTGGCCTCCTTCTTTAGGGGACGGGATCTTCCGGGTCTCAGGGCCCTTGTAGGACAACTTCCAAGGCTTGGTCGCCTACGGACGGAGATCTTTCACCTCCTGGCTGAAGATGGTTCAGGGGTGAGGACCGAGGCCAGCTCCCGTCTGGTAGAGATCCGGAGAGATATTAAGACCCAAGAAGACAGATTGCGTCGGCGTCTTGAGGCCCTGTTGCGAAAGTATGCTCAGGCGGGGTGGCTCCAGGAAGAACTGATCACCAAGAGGAGAGGCCGCTATGTCTTTCCGTTTAAGGCGGAGGCCAAGTCTCGAGTGCCAGGACTCTGGCACGACACTTCAGCCAGCGGGGCAACGATTTATCTCGAACCTCTGGAGATTGTCCATCTAACCAACGAGCTCGAAGATTTACATCTGGCAGAAGAAAGAGAGGTTTATCGCCTCCTGCAAGAACTTTCTCAGGAGGTGGCTCAGGAGGCCGAAGCCCTGTTGCAGCTGGAAGAGATCCTGGTAGACCTTGATGTCCTTCAAGCCAAAGCCGCCTTTGGTGAAAGAATTCGAGGAATCCTTCCCAAAATCCGGCCCGAAGGTGAAGTGCGCCTGCTTGAAGCGGTCCATCCTTTGCTCCTTCTGGCTGGGCGAAGGGTGGTGGCTAACGATTTTGTCTTTCCTTCTGAAAAACCGGTCGTAGTCATCAGTGGTCCCAACCTTGGGGGCAAGACGGTAGCCCTCAAGACTTTTGGTCTCCTGGTTTTGATGGCTCAGGCGGCTATTCCTATTCCGGCGGCCTCTGATAGCGTGATTCCTTTTTTTGAAGAGATCCTGGTGGACATAGGGGACGAGCAGGATCTTGAGGGAGAGAGTACCTTTTCGGCTCACGTGAAGAACTTGAAGAACGCCCTTCAGGAAGCGGGTCCTGGAAAGCTCTTTTTGCTCGACGAGATCGGACGGGGTACGGACCCAGCGGAGGGAGCGGCTTTGGCCATGGCCGTGCTTGAAGCCCTTGCCTCTTCGGGGGCCAGGGTGTTGGCGACTACGCACTACGAAGCCTTGAAGGCCTTTTCTTTCGCCAGAGAAGATATCCTGTCCCTTTCCGTGAGTTTTGATGAACAGACCGGCGAACCCACTTACAAATTGACTTATGGCGTGGCGGGGCTTTCGCGGGGTTTGTTGTTGGCCGAACGATTGGGCCTTCCCGGAGAAATCCTCGATCGGGCCCGCACCCATCTCGGAAGGGATCGAGAACGTTTTCAGGAGCTTATGTTGGCCCTTCAAAGGGCGCTTGAAGAAATGGAAGAAGAAAAAGAAGCCCTACAACGCGAGAGAGAATCTTTAATTCGAGAAAGATTCCTTCTTGAGCAGGAAGCCAAGAAGCTTCGTGAGGAATGGGCCCGCAAGGAGGCTGCGCGAGAAGAGATCTTAGCCCGTCATTTGCGGCGGCTCGAACAGGAATTTCAGGCCTTCTTGCGAGAGATCAAAGAAAAAAGGCTCTCCGAGAAGAAGGCCAGTCTTCGATTCGGGCACTTCCTCAAAGAAAGGATTCCTCCGCTCTCAGAGGAGCCCCGGTCCCAGGAGCTTTGTCCTGGAGCACGTGTTAGACTAAGGGGGATGGGGCAAGAGGGCCGGGTCCTCAGGCTGAAGGGGGGGCTGGCCGAGGTCCAGCTGGGGCCCTTTCGGGTGGAGGTGAGTATCAAAGATCTTGAGGTCCTACCGGAGGAGGGACGGCCACAGAAAGCGATCCGTTTCCGGGTGGAAGCGGAAAAAGATGTTCCTTCCAGCGTAAATTTGATTGGTCTTACAGTGGAAGAGGCTCTGTCCCAGCTTGAGAAGGTATTGGATCGGGCCTTTCTTTCCGGTCAGTCGCGTCTTACGGTGATCCATGGTTTGGGTACCGGGCGTCTGATGCGGGCGATCAGGCAGTATCTCTCCGGCCATCGGCAAGTGGCCCGGGTCCGTCCCGGTAAGGCCTTTGAAGGCGGAGAGGCGGTCACCGTGGTGGAGCTGGCTGTGGGGGAGGGGCAAGGTGAGCCTTAAAGAAATAGCCCGACGCATCAAAGAGGTAGCCAACATCGTAGATGTCATCGGGGAGCACGTGGCTCTTAAGCGTTCGGGTCGGAACTATCTTGGGCTCTGTCCCTTTCATGCCGATCGCAAGCCCTCTTTTGTGGTTAACGAAGAGAAACAGATCTTTCGTTGTTTCGGTTGCGGGGCTGGAGGGGATCTCATTGGGTTCTACATGCGGTTTCACAACCTGGATTTTGTGGAAGCCGTACGAGAGCTGGCCCGTCGCTTTGACATTCCTTTTCGCCTGGAAGGAGAAGAAAAGGGTTCCCAGCGCCACAAGGCCCTTTTCGAGGTGAACGAAAAGGCTCAGCGCTTCTTTTCTCAGATGCTTTGGGCTTCGGCCGTGGGGGAAGAAGCTCGAAGCTATCTCCGCCAGAGGGGCCTTTCCGTGGAAACAGCTCGGAGTTTTGGCTTGGGATTCGCTCCGCCGTCTTACGACAGTTTGGCCTCCCATCTCAAGCTGGCAGGGATAGAGCTTTCTTTGGCGGAGGAAGCAGGCCTTTTAGTCCGGCGCGAGGATGGAAGTTTCTACGATCGTTTTAGACACCGTCTCATCTTTCCCATCTACGATCTTGCGGGGCGAGTTGCAGGTTTTGGGGGCCGGATCATTGGCGCCGGTGAACCCAAGTATCTGAACACTCCAGAAACGCAGGTCTATCGTAAGGGCTCCCTTCTCTATGGTCTCTTCCATACTCGGAATTTCATCCGGACCGCAGGATTCGGATTGCTGGTGGAGGGTTATCTGGATTTGTTGGCCCTTTACGAAGCGGGTATTAGAGAAGTGGCCGCCAGTCTGGGGACCGCTCTTACATCCCAACACGTACGTCAGATGAAAGGTCTGGCCAGGGAATGGTACCTTGTCTTTGACGCCGATGAGGCGGGACTCAAGGCCGCTATGAGAGCAGCGCCCATTTGCCTGAACGAAGGACTTTTCCCCCGAGTCATCCTCCTTCCGGAAGGAGAAGATCCTGACTCTTTTGTGCGCCAACAAGGAGTGCGGGCCTTCCTGGCCCTTAAAGAAAAGGCCTTGGAAATCTTTGATTTTCTGCTCGAAGTGCTCAAAAAGCGATATCCTGCCACCCCGGAGGGGAAGTTGGCGATCTTTCGCGAGCTTGAGCCAGCCCTTTTGGCCCTCAAAGACCCGGTGCTTCTGGACCTTGAAGTTCAAAAGATTGCCGAGAAATTGGGGATTTCAGAGACCGCTATCAGGCGGGGTCTCAGACAACGTCAACCACTCAAGGAACCACAGGAGGTCTTTCGAGCCTCGCCGAACTACCTGGAGCGAGTAATTCTGGAGTTTGTGGTGCACTACCCGCAGTTTCTGTCCGAATTCGAGGAGCTCGGGTTGGCGGAGATTTTTAAGGAGGATCTTCATCGGCGGCTGTATCAGGCTTTGATAGCGGCTGAAGGAGAGATTTCGGTGGAAGCCCTCTCTTTTGAAGATCTCGAGCTTCAGGCTCTACTTAGCGAGATTCTCCTTTCTCCGCCGCCTTTTGAGGAGGTAGCCCCGGAGCGGGTAGCAGCGGAAATCAAGGGCTGGTGGCTCAAAAGGCGTTTTAAGCAGAGGCTTGAGGAACTTCTGGCGGCCATTCGGGCGGCTGAGGCCTCAGGCCAAGCGGAGGAGGCCCTGCGCCTGCTTCGCGAGTATCAAGAACTACGCTGTCAAATCTAAAGAAGGGAGGGGTTATGGCGGACCTTACCAAGGAAATTATGGGCCTTGAGGACCTTTCCGAGGAGGGGCGTCAGGTAAAGACTTTGGCCATTTTTAAACCGCTGGCTTCTCAATTGGAAGAAGTGGCGGACCTGGTGGAAAATCTCGATGTCAAGATCCATTCGGAGAGCAAGATCCAGGTGGCAGAAGAGATCGATGAGGAGGTCATAGAGGAACTCTCCCGTTCGGATCCGGTAAAACTTTATTTGAAAGAAATGGGACAGGCCCGGTTACTTTCTCGGGAAGACGAGGTGCGCGTGGCCAAGATCATCGAAGAAGGAGAACACCAGGCCTTACGAGCGGCGGTAAAGGCCCGGGTGACCATTTTGGAGATCTTGGCGGTGTGTGAAGACTTTTTTGCGGGGCGTCTCAAAGCCCGGGAAATCGTGCGCGACCTGGATGATTGTTTTACAGACGACGAGCAGGCGGTAGAAGAGCGTAACCAAGGTCTAAAAGGGCTCCTCCTCGAAATTCAGAGTCTTTGCCGGGAGATTCTGGAGCTGGAAAAGGAAGTCGAAAAGGCGGAGAGCAAAGGTGCGGCTCTGCGTCTGCGGCAACGGATTCATAAGTTGCGCGAAGAAGTGCTGGAGAGGCTTTTTCAGGTCCGCCTGGACAAGAGGTGTCTGGAGCGTTTGACTTCACCGGTACTCAAGGCCTGGGAGGCGGTTTGTCGTGCCCGGCGGGAACTCAAGAGTTGCGAGACCGAATCCGGCCATTCCCTTCCAAGACTTACAGCCTATTTCTTGCGCACCAACGGACAATTTTCTGAGATAGAAAAGGCCTCCCAGAAACTTGGTCTCCACATGGATCGTTTTCTCAATTTAAGGGCGCGTTTTCTGCTGGCGCGTAAATCCATCAAACAGGCCGAAGAGCGGGTGGGACTCAAGGCCAGGACGTTAGAAGAAATCGCCAAAGAGGTGGAGCTAGGCCTTTTCAAGGCCCGACGGGCCAAAGAGGAGCTTATCAAGGCCAATTTGCGTTTGGTGGTTTCCATTGCCAAGAAATATACGGGGCGGGGGCTTCAGTTCCTGGATCTCATCCAAGAGGGCAACATTGGTCTGATGAAAGCGGTGGAAAAATTTGACTACCGGCGGGGATATAAATTCAGCACTTACGCCACCTGGTGGATCAGGCAGGCCATTACCCGGGCCATTGCAGATCAGGCCCGGACCATTCGTATACCCGTGCACATGATCGAGACTATCAACAAGCTGGTGCGAGTCTCTCTTCAGATCTATCAGGAGACTGGCCAAGAACCCACTCCCGAAGAGATTGCGCAGCGTATGGATCTCCCGGTGGAGAAGGTCCGCAAGATCTTGAAGATTGCCAAGGAACCCATCTCTCTTGAAACACCCATTGGTGAGGACGAAGACTCCCATCTGGGAGACTTTATCGAGGATCCCAGGGTGCCACCTCCAGACCAGGTGGCTGTGAGCCTGAGCCTCATCGAGCAGATCAGGCGGGTGTTGGCTACTCTTACTCCGCGGGAAGAGAAGGTTCTGCGTATGCGTTTTGGCATCGGGGAAAGGGGAGAACACACACTGGAAGAAGTTGGACGGGAATTTAGCGTGACGAGGGAGCGAATTCGCCAAATCGAAGCCAAGGCCTTGCGTAAGCTCCGACATCCAAGTCGGAGTCGTAAGCTGCGATGCTTCATCAAGTAGTTGGTTAAAGATAAAAGGGCTTTTCGCCGTTGTTTCTTGACAAGGACGGGCTAAAAGCTACATTTTAGGAGGACATTCTGGCCGTGGGCCCATAGCTCAGCTGGTTAGAGCCACCGGCTCATAACCGGTAGGTCCCTGGTTCGAGTCCAGGTGGGCCCACCAATGAGGTGTAAGCATGGGCTTGCACCTTTTCTTTTTGTCTAAAAATGACGATCCGTGTTGCTGATTTAATAGCCGCCTTTGAGGCTTGGGCCCCGGTTGAACTCGCCGAAGATTGGGACAACGTCGGTCTTCAGGTAGGTTCCCTAAAGGAGCCGGTCCGACACGTGGCTTTGGCTCTTGATCTCACCCCTTACACGCTTGAGCAGGCCATAAAGATAGGGGCTGACTGTGTGGTGACCCATCATCCCTTTTTCTTCCGTCCCCTCAAGCGGATCGACCTGAAGAGCCCCGAAGGGCAAATGCTTAAAAGGCTCCTCTCGAAAGGTATTTCTTTGGTGAGTCTTCATACCAACCTGGATTCAGCCCGTGAAGGGGTTACGGATCTTTTGGCCCAGGCCTTGAAGATGAAGGTGGAAGGGGCTCTGAGACCGAGCCCTGGGGCGCGTCTTTACAAAATGGTGGTTTATGTTCCCAAAGGATACGAAGAAAAAATCCGTCAGATTGTCCTAGAAAGCGAGGCCGGGGTGAGGGGGGCATATCGGGGTTGTACCTTTTCTTGCGAGGGGACCGGGAGTTTCTTCCCAGAGGAAGCGGCCCGACCCAAGCTAGGAGAGAAGGGTCGTTTGAACCTGGTGGCTGAGAGCCGGGTGGAGTTTTTGGTCCCCCGGTTTGCCATTCCTTTTCTTGTTTCTCGACTTAAAGAGAGCCATCCTTACGAAGAGGTACCAGTTGATTTTTATCCAGTTGAAGGGGCAGACTACCGTTTTGGCCTAGGACGAATCGGAGAATTGCCTCTTGAGTACACGGTTGAGGAGCTGGCAGAGAAGATATCGGAGATTCTGGGTACCGAAGCGGTGTTTGTGGTGGGAGAATCGCAGCGTTTGGTGCGAAAAGTGGCCCTCTGTGCAGGTGCTGGAGCGGACCTGATTTCGGAGGCCCGTACCAGAGGGGCTGAAGTGTTCGTTACCGCTGAAATAAAATATCATCAAGCTCGGGAAGCCGAAATCTCCGGTTTTCCACTCGTTCTGGTGGGGCACTTCGAGTCCGAAAGACTCGTGGTCCCGAAGATGGCCGAATACCTCCGGGGTTGGGCACAAGAGCACTCTTGTCCCTTGGAAATTACTGTATTAGAGGAAAAGTCGCCTTTTAAATTGATAAGGGGCAAGGGGAGTAGGGCTCATCCCCGGAATCACGCTAGTGGGAGGTTCGAATAGTGCGGGAGGAAATGGTCCATCTCATCAAACTTCAGGAGGTAGACCTGCGTATTCTGGCCTTGGACAAGGCCAAAGAAGAGTGTCCGGAATCCCTCAAGAAGGCAGAAGAGGCCCTTGAAGCCAAGAAAAAAGAATATCAGGCCTTGGAAGAGGAGCTGGAGGAGCTTCAGCTTCGACGCCGGAAGTTTGAAGAGGAGTTAGAACAAGAATATCAGCGTTTGCGCAAGAGTCAGACCCGCCTGATGGAGGTCAAGGCCCAACGGGAATATCAGGCCCTTCTCAAGGAGATTGAAGAGATCAAAAAAGCCAATAAACAGCGAGAAGAAGAGCTCCTGCAGATGATGGAGCGTATTGAGACCCTAAACCAGGAGAAGGAGAAGCTGGTCCAAGAGATTGAGGAGCTCGAGAAGGTCGTAGCTGAGGAGAGGGCCAAATACGAAGCCCAGCGGGCTGAGCTTGACCGGCAACGGGCTGAGGTCTGGAAGGAAAGGGAGAGCTTGGCGGCCAAAATTCCGGCCAATCTTCTCAAGCGTTACGAATTCGTCAAAAGCCGCCGGAATGGAATAGCTGTAGTTCCAGTCTCTGACGCCATTTGCGATGGTTGTCATATGAATATCCCTCCTCAGCTTTACAACGAACTCATGCGTGACGACCGGGTTTACGAATGTCCTATTTGTCAGCGCATCATCTTCTACAAGAAGGCCTACGCCGAAGTCCTTCCGGCGGAAGGGGAATCCTCCTCCGAGGACAAGGGCTAGTCTCGCTTCCTTTCGGGAAAGGGATTAAATTTTGGGCAGGAGGGTCGGTCGGCGGTCGCTGGAGGTCAGGGCCTCCAGAGGAAAGTCCGAGCTCCGCAGGGCAGGGTGCCGGGTAACGCCCGGAGGGGGTAACCCCTGGAAAGTGCCACAGAAAACAGACCGCCCCGTATCATGTTTGGGTACGGGGTAAGGGTGAAAAGGTGGGGTAAGAGCCCACCGCCTCCCCTGGCAACAGGGGAGGGCACGGCAAACCCCACCCGGAGAAAGGCCACGTAGGGGAGCGTTTGAGGGTGGCCCGCCCGAAGCTCCCGGGTAGGCCGCTAGAGCGGCTGGGTAACCAGTCGCCCAGATGAATGACCGCCACCCGTTAAGGGGACAGAACTCGGCTTATGGCCGGCCCTCCCCATTTAAGTTTCTTAGGTTGAAGAGCTCTCTTTGTTGGGGCCTTGATGTTACCTCCCAGGGCAGACAGTTTTCGTAAGGAAGGTCCGGGTTCTTGCAGCCACAGATCCTGAGTTTTAGACCGTAGGCCCGGGCAATCTCCCGGAAGAGACGATAGCCCTTCTCACGCCTTGATCGCTGGACCAATTTGGTAGTGGCGGAGGTGATGACTCGAGTCCAGGGCATCCCTTGATAGGCGCGAAGCACGGGGACATACACTTTGGCTGGCAATTCCTTTTGTAACTGGCGTTTGACTCCTGGTCGTAAGACGAGATAGCTCACTGAGACCTCCTTTATCCCGACGGAAGCCAGATGTCGCAGAAGAGATTCGATCTGCTCTTCAGAATCCGTTATACCCGGGATGACAGGATCGATCCGAACGGCGGTTTCGAGTCCCAGGCAGAGGGCCTTCTCTATCTGTTTCAGGCGGAGAAAGGCCGGGGCGGTGTGCGGCTCAAAGAAATGATGATAGGTAGGGGAAAGGCTCACGAGACCAAAGCGGGCCTTGACGAGATCAGGATAGGCCTGAAAAAGTTCCCAAAATTCCCGTGAAATACGACCCTTGGTCAGGAAAGAAACGGTTACCCCCTCCTCGAGGAGAAGACGTAGGCAGCGGTAGGTCACCTTGAGCAAATTGGTGTGAGGTTGAAAAAGGTCGCTTGCCGTAGAAAAGGTGACCACCTCAGGTTTTTTTCCCTTTTTTAAGGAGCTTGTAAGTTCTTGAGCCAGTTTTTCTGGGAGATTGACGTAGAGGTGGACCTCGTTTTCCGGTGTTTCGGGAAAAGATCTGGCGTAACAATAGACGCAGCGGTGGATACAGCCTCGAGAGACGTTTATCGCTGGCCTTCCCCTGAGGCAGCCAAAGGCCGGAGCCTTAAGGATCCGGCTACGCCGAGGGATTTCTTTGACAGGGAGGAGTCCCATTGGCTAACCTCTTTTCAATGGGTCTTAAAGTAACCTTTCCAGTTTCCGGGGTAACTACCTGGGTCTTTCTGCCCCCTCTGGTTACCTTGGTGTTGGCGTATTTCGGGGCCATGGCCGGTATCACCGGCGCCTTTCTTTTACTCCCTTTTCAAATGAGTGTGCTGGGTTATACGGCACCAGGAGTTTCTGCCACCAACTTCCTCTATAACATTTTTGCCATACCCGGGACGCTGTGGCGATACGCCCGTGAGGGGCGTCTCAACTGGCCTCTGGCGCTGAGCATTTCTGCAGGAAGCCTGCCAGGCATTGTCCTGGGGTATTTCTTGAGGGTGCGTTACCTGGCACAACCTCGCACTTTCAAACCCTTTGCAGGCCTGGTGTTGCTTTACCTGGCTTACCGCCTTGGTAAGGACCTCCTTTCAGGCCGAAAGAGACGACTACCCCCTTTGAAGGAACGGATTCGAACCGTTTCCCTTGGTTTGCGAAAGACTTCCTATTCTTTCGCGGGCAAGATCTATTCCTTTTCTCCCCTCAAGGTGGGATTGGTGTCTTTTCTGGTGGGGATAGCTGGTGGAGCCTATGGAATCGGGGGCGGGGCCCTTCTTTCTCCTTACTGTGTGGCGGTGTTGAAGCTTCCGGTCCATACCGTGGCTGGGGCTTCTCTTTTCGGAACGCTGGTCTCTTCGTTGATCGGAGTGTTGGTCTACAGCCTGGGATGGGCTTCCCAAGGCCTGTCCACCCGTCCGGATTTCTGGCTTGGGGCCCTTTTTGGCCTGGGCGGATTGCTTGGAGGCTATCTCGGGGCACACACCCAGAAATTTGTCCCTGAACGACCCATCAAAATAGGGCTGTTTCTAGTGGTTATAGGTGTAGCTTTCCGTTACCTGGCTCCTTTGCTCCAGTTTTCTCAAAAACTTATCAGTCCATAAACGTTCTAAATTAACTCTTCATAGATCGGCATTTCCATGTTAATAAGGACACAATTTGCGTAAGGAGGTTGCCTATGCCCAAGTGGAATCCGGAGCGGAGGCTCCTAGACCACGAGCACACCAAGTTTTGGCAACATCGTTTGGTGGACGTTGACGAGCCCAATCTGATGAAGGAGATTTTTCCTTATGATGATGTCCCGTTAGTGGACTTTGATCACAAATATGTCATGCCCCATCCTGCCAAAGATTATTGGATTACGGACACTACCTTTCGAGACGGCCAGCAGGCTCGTCCTCCCTATACGGTAGAACAGATTGTAACCCTTTTTGACTTTTTGCATAAACTCTCCGGGCCCAACGGGGTCATTCGGCAAGCTGAATTTTTCCTTTATACGCGCAAAGACAAGGAAGCGGTAGAGAAATGTCTGGAAAAAGGATATCGCTATCCGGAAGTGACGGGTTGGATTCGAGCCAAGGCCGAAGATCTCAAATTGGTCAAGGAGATGGGGTTGCGGGAAACCGGCATCCTCACTTCTTGCTCGGATTACCATATCTTCCTTAAGTTGAAGAAGGATCGGCGACAGGCCTTGAACGACTATCTGGCCATTGTCAAAGCCGCTCTGGAGCTTGGCATCGTACCACGTTGTCACTTCGAGGATGTAACACGGGCCGATATCTTTGGTTTTGTGGTGCCTTTTGCCATCGAACTTATGAAGCTGAGGGAGGAATCGGGCATCGACATTAAGATTCGGCTTTGTGACACACTGGGGGTAGGGGTACCTTATCCTGGGGCAGCTCTTCCCCGGAGCGTGCCCAAACTTGTACGCGCCCTGGTCGAAGAGGCCGGTGTGCCAGGGGAGTTGCTCGAATGGCACGGTCACAATGATTTCTACAAGGCCGTTATCAACGCCACCACGGCCTGGCTTTATGGGTGTGCGGCGGTCAACTGTACCCTCCTGGGTTACGGAGAACGAACGGGTAATACTCCACTGGAGGCCATGATCTTCGAATACATTTCGCTTCGGGGTACGCACAACGGGGTGGATACCACGGTCATTACCGATATTGCGGACTACTATCGCAAGGAGCTCGGTGACAAGATCCCGCCCAACCAACCTTTTGTAGGTTCGGAATTCAACGCTACCAAGGCTGGTATTCACATTGATGGTCTGTTAAAGAACGAGGAAATCTACAACCCCTTCAACACCCTGAAACTGCTCAAGCGTCCCATTGGTATCATCATTACTGACAAAAGTGGTACAGCAGGGATTGCCTATTGGATCAACACACACTTTGGGCTGGAAGGTGAACAGCGCATCGACAAACGACATCCAGGAGTGGCCAAGATTTACAAACAGATCATCAAACAATATGAAGCCGGGCGCATCACTCCTATTTCCAACGAAGAAATGATGCATCTTGTGCGTCGTTACATCCCGGAGCTTTTCATCTCCGAGCTCGATCGCATGAAGCAAAAAGCCGCAGCTCTCTTGGAGAAGTTGGCAGCGGAATTGGTGGAGCGCGAAGAGATTCGCTCCCTCGATCCAGAACGCATTGTGCCGGTCTTGCGAGAGGTGATAGAAGAACATCCCTATATCCAGTTTATCTACGTGGTCAATCAGGAGGGCAAACGCATCACTCCACTTGTTACCCACGTGGAGGATCGAGCCCGTTACGAGCATGCTCTCAAGGACGAGGATTTCTCGGATCGTCCCTGGTTCATCATGCCATTCAAGACTGGCAAGGTTTATGTGACGGACTTTTACACTTCCAAAGTAACCGGAGCTCTCTGTCTTACAGTGGCGGCCCCCATTCGGAACCGATATGAGGAGATCGTGGGCGTTCTCGGGATGGACATTCGTTTCCAGGATTTGGTGAAGATGGAAGAAGAAGAGAAGGACGAAGAATAAACATAAATCCGGGAAAAACGAGGTCTTTGGAGGGCGCTGACTGTCACGTCAGCGCCCTTTTTGTTTTCGGAAGTGGTCGGCCGGGTCTAGTTTTGCTAAAAAAGAGCCAGAGGGATGCCAAAGGAGGAAACGATGCAAAGCAATCGGGTCAAAAAAGGGATTGAGAGGGCTCCTCATCGATCTTTGCTCAAGGCTTCGGGATACACCGACGAAGAATTGCGTCGCCCCCTGATCGGGATTGCCAATTCCTTCAATGAAATCATTCCCGGCCACGTGCACTTGCGTCAAATCGTGGAGGCGGTGAAAGCTGGGGTGCGTCTGGCTGGCGGAACGCCCATGGAGTTCGGTATCATCGGTGTTTGCGACGGCATTGCCATGAACCACGAAGGTATGCGCTATTCTCTGGTTTCCCGGGAAGTGATTGCAGATTCGGTGGAGATCATGGCCCGGGCCCATGCTTTTGACGCCCTGGTCTTTGTACCAAATTGCGACAAGATCGTTCCAGGGATGCTCATGGCAGCCTTGCGTTTGGATCTGCCGGCCATCGTGGTCTCCGGGGGACCCATGCTCACTGGAACCTATCAGGGACGTAAGGTGAATTTGATTTCGGTTTTTGAGGCTATCGGGCGAGTGAAAGCCGGGGAGATGAGCGAGGAGGAACTGTGTGAGTTGGAAGACGTGGCTTGTCCCACCTGTGGGTCCTGCGCCGGGATGTTTACCGCCAATTCTATGAACTGTCTTACCGAAGCCCTGGGACTTGGTCTGCCGGGCAACGGGACTATCCCTGCGGTGAGTTCGGCTCGGATCAGATTGGCCAAACAGGCTGGAATGCAAATCATGGAACTTCTCAAGAAGAAACTCACTCCTCGCAAGATAGCCACCGAGGCTGCCTTTCGAAACGCCATTGCGGTGGACATGGCGTTGGGTTGTTCCACCAACACGGTACTTCACCTGCCAGCCATCGCCCACGAGGCTGGGTTAGACCTCTCTCTAGAGGTGTTTGATGAGATCTCCCGTAAGACCCCTTGTCTTTGTTCTCTTATTCCTGCTGGTCCTCACAGTGTAGCTGATTTGCATGAGGCCGGTGGTATTCCCGCGGTTATGGCGGAACTGGCCAAAAAAGGTCTTATTCATAAGAGGGTGAAGACGGTAACGGGCAAAAGTCTGGGGGAAACTCTTAAAAAGGCCAAGGTAACCGATCACGAAGTGATTCGGCCGGTGGAAAAACCCTATCGTCCAGAAGGAGGCATTGCAATCTTGTGGGGGAATTTGGCCCCAGAGGGTTCGGTGGTTAAGGCCAGTGCGGTGGCTCCAGAGATGCTTCATCATGAAGGTCCTGCCAGGGTCTTCGAATCCGAAGAAGAGGCTTACGAGGCTATCCTGGCGGGCAAGATCCGGGAAGGAGACGTGATTGTCATTCGTTACGAAGGTCCCAAAGGAGGACCAGGGATGAGGGAAATGCTCTCTCCCACTTCGGCCATCATTGGTATGGGACTTGGTCGTTCGGTGGCTTTGCTCACAGATGGACGCTTCAGTGGAGGTACACAAGGGGCTTGTGTGGGGCATATCTCCCCGGAAGCAGCCGAAGGTGGTCCCATCGCCCTGGTCAAAGAAGGAGATCTCATAGAGATCGACATCCCTCATCGGAGACTCACCCTGAAGGTTCCGGAGGGGGAACTTGAAAGGAGGCGTAAGGCCTGGAAACCTCCCCGTAAGAAACTCTCCGGGGTGCTGGCTCGTTACGCCAAGCTTGTTACCTCAGGGGCCAAAGGAGCGGTTCTCGAAGAATAATGGCCCGCTATCTTTTGGTTGGCCATCTGACAAGGGATCTGACCCCGGGTGGAGGTTTTCGTTATGGTGGGGCGGTACTCTATGCTGGTCTTACGGCCCGGCGCCTGGGGTTTGAAACCCTGGTGATCACTTCTTCAGCGGAAAAGGGGTTAGAGTATCTCTTTCCGGAGCTAAAGATCTATCACTTTCCTTCTCCGGAGACTACGGTCTTCGAGAACCGCGAGACTCCGGCGGGACGCAAACAGGTGGTTCACGCTCAGGCGCGGCCTCTTCCCCTGAAGAAGCTTCCTGCACCTTGGCGGCGGGCAGAAATTGTCCATCTAGCACCGGTGCTGGATGAGCTCAAACCAGAAGAAGCGGTACTTTTTGAGACCGATTTCTTGGTGGCTAATCCTCAGGGTTGGTTCCGTAAGGTATTGCCCGGAGGCGAAGTGGTTTTCAAAAAGCCGGATCTTTCGAAGGCCCCACGGTTTCGAGCTTTGGTGGTGAGTGAGGAAGATCTCGGAGGGGAACAGGCCCTGAAAGAGGAGTTGCAGCGAATCACAGAGATTCTCGTGGTGACCAAAGGAGCCCGGGGCGCCGAACTCTACCATGCGCAAGGGCAGATCTTCTTACCGACAGAGAAGCGGCCTGTTAAAGACACCACAGGAGCCGGAGATGTACTGGCTGCGGCTTTCTTTGCTCTGTTGTATGCCAGCGGAAAACCCCGTGTGGCCTTGGAGTTTGCCCAATGTTTGGCTGGCTTCAGTGTGACCCGCGAGGGATTGGCTGGGGTGCCAACTCGGGAGGAAATCAGTTCTTGCCTGGAAAGGCCTTGAGGTCATGTGGTCGCTGGAAGAGTTGGAACGGGCTTTGGAGGCCCTGCTCTTTGCCGCTGGTCGGGTGGTGAGCCGCAAGGAGATGCTTCGTATCTTCTCCGAGGTGGAGCCGGGAGAACTCCAGGCTGCCTTGGAAAGACTTAGAAAACGCTATCAAGGTCGAGGAGTGCGGTTGACAGAGGTCGCAGGTGGTTTTCGTCTGGAAACCGAGCCTCGGTTTGCGCCCTATATTCGGCGCCTCAAAGGGGGTTCTCCTCCGAAGCTTTCGCGAGCTGCCCTTGAGACCCTGGCTATCATCGCCTACAAACAACCCATTACCAAGGCCGAGATCGAAGCCGTGCGCGGTGTGGACAGTGCCGGAGCTCTCAGAAGTCTGCTAGAAAAAGGGCTTATCCGCATTATGGGTCGCAAAGATGTCCCAGGAAGACCTATTCTTTACGCCACAACCACAAAATTCCTGGAGGTCTTTGGTCTCAAGGATCTCAGAGACTTGCCCAAACTCAAAGAATTAGAGGATGTGCTCCATGATTAGGGACGAGGTGATAGAAGAAGCTGACCTCATCCGCTATTCCGGAGAGATTCCAGAGGTAGCCTATTGGAATAGTATCTACTATCTGACAGAAGAGGACGAAGGTCCGGGACTTTCCCTTACTCCGGAGGAAGAGAGGCTTCTTAAAAGAGCGGTGATCGACCGTTATTTCACCATCATCAAGCGTGACCTCACGGTTCAAAATATCGGTCAGTCCTTCTACCGCGGTGTCAGGAGGGCTGCTACCAACTGGCAACGTCTCAGGACCTTTGCCATACGGGAGGGATTTTCCCTGGAAGCTGTGAGACTCTTTGTACTTGAAAATTTGAGGCTCTTCTTGATAGAAGTGAGCCATCGGGCCTTGAGTCTGGATGTCGACCAAGAAGCACTGGAGGCCTTTATCGAAGAGCTGATTTTCTTTCCAAGGGCCCTTCTTTTTGGGCTGACCATCCGTTACAGGGAGGGCGGAGATGGAGAGAATATACCTGGTTTACGTGACAGCTGCCAACGAGGAGGAAGCCACGAAACTGGCTAAAACTTTGGTCTCAGAGAGACTAGCAGCCTGCGCCAATGTCTATCCTCGTCTCAAGTCCTTTTACTGGTGGGAAGGGAAACTTGAGACCGACGAAGAAGCTTCTCTTATTCTCAAAACCCGCGGGGGTCTGATGGAAAGACTCGTCTCCCGTCTCAAAGAGCTCCATTCTTATTCCTGTCCGTGCATCCTGGCCTTGCCTGTTGAGGAGGGTAATCCGGAGTTCATGAGATGGATTCTCGAAGAGACAGGTTTTGAAGGGGCTGGCCAAAGCCGATAATTTCAACAAAAAGCGAGGAGGAGGCGACCATGTTTCGTATCTTTGGCCTGCTGGTTTCGGTGCTTTTGTTGGCGGTTTCTTGTGTCTCTTCCGGGGTGGAGACCCAGGTGGAAAGTTCCGGGCCAACAGTGAATCAGGTGATCACTTATCAAGGCCCCAAAGCCCGCATTGCCGTGGCGAGTTTCAGGTGTAAGGCGGCCAATTGTGAGGGCATTGGCGAAGGCATTGCCGATATGTTGGCCACGGCTCTCTTTCGCACCGGACGCTTCATCGTGCTGGAAAGAGGTGAAGGGCTCCAGGCCATCCAACAAGAATTGAACCTGGCTCAGTCCGGTTACGTGCGAAAGGAACAGGCTCCCAAGGTAGGGCAAATGGAAGGAGCGGACATCCTGGTCATTGGGGCCATTACAGCCTTTGAACCCAATGCTTCCGGCACCGAGGGAGGCGGGCTGGTGATCCCGTATAAGATTCCCATTCTTGGAGGAGCAAAACTCAAAAAGAAAGAGGCTTATATCGCGGCTGATATCCGTTTAGTGGATGTGCGGACCGGTCGGGTCATCAACGCCACCGCGGTGGAAGGCAAGGCCTCTTCCTGGAAGGCCCAGGGGGTCCTAGGCGGGGTGATTGGCGGTGTGGCCCTTGGCGGCAATCTCGGAATGTATCGCAATACCCCGATGGAAAAGGCCATTCGTCAGATGCTCTATGCGGCGGTGAACGCTATCGCCCAAATGGTCCCGGAGAATTACTATCGCTGGGGAGAGAACAACACCACGCCGAGTTCGGGTTCAAAGTAACCCTGGTTTTCGGAAGGCCAGCTCGTTAGATTTTTGTCATGCGAGCTGGCCTTTACCTACACGTTCCCTTCTGCCGGCGGAAATGTCCATATTGTGACTTCTTTTCCGTCCCGGTTACAAATCCCCCGGTGGAAGAATATCTCCGGCTCCTGGAGCGGGAGTTTCTTCTCAGGAAGGACGAGGTAGAAGGTCTGAACTTTGTCACCTTTTACGCGGGAGGAGGAACACCGACTCTCCTGCCACCGTCTTTTTACGAACGGTTGCTCTCCTTTTTGGCACGTCATCTTTCCCTGTCGCTGGAAGAGGCCACTATCGAGGTCAATCCCGAAGGCTTGAACCTTAAGCTCTTGCAGGGTTATCGAAGGGTCTTCAACCGGTTGAGCCTCGGAGCCCAGAGTCTTTCTCCTCGGGGTCTCAGGGTTTTGGGACGACTGCATGAGGTTGAAGACATCAAAAAAGCGGTTTTCTGGGCTCGTAAGGCGGGTTTTGAGAATCTTTCCCTGGATCTTATTTTTGCCTGGCCCGGGCAAAGGGTCTCAGAGTTTGAGGAGGAACTGGAACATGCCCTCTCCCTGGCTCCAGAACACTTGTCTTGCTACGAGCTCACCTTGGAACCTGGCACCAGATTGTTCGAAGAGGTGCGGGCAGCGCGGCTCAGAAAACCTCCAGAAGAAGAAATCCTTGAGATGTTTGCCCTCCTCTGGGAAAAGCTCGAAGAGGCGGGTTTTGAACACTACGAGATCTCAAATTACGCCCGGCCGGGTAAACGCTGTCAACACAACCTCTTCTATTGGCAGGCCCGACCATATTTGGGGCTTGGGCCCGGAGCGGCTTCCTTCTTGGGTGCGCGACGCTCAAAGACCAGGGAAGATTTGTCTTCCTATCAGCAGGCCCTCAGTCGGGGAATGCTCCCACCCAGGGAAGAAGAGATTCTTTCTAGAGAAAAGCGTTTTCGAGAGGCTGTTATCCTGGGCCTGCGTCTGTGCGAGGGAGTGAATCGGGAAGAGCTCAAGGAACGCTTCGGTTTTGACCTGTTTGAATACTACGCCCCGCAGCTCGAAGTCCTGGAACTCAGAGGCCTTCTTTTTCGAGATGATAAAAGAGTTCGTCTTACGAAGAAGGGACTCTTGCTGGCCAACGTGGTCTTCAGGGAACTGGTTTGATTTTTTGGCATTTCATCGCTAAATTAGAAACCATGTCCAAGGTGATTTCTATCAAAGATCACAAAAAAGCGCGGCGGGGGCGAGCCCGACGGTTGGAACAAATAAAAGAAGAACTCTTGCGCCTCCACGGGATAGATCTTGATCGCCTCCTGGCCAATGAGCCCGTGCAGGGGCTAACCATGGAGGAGTTCCAAGAACTTACTGAAAGGTTGCTTGAAACCATCGAACACTTCTGCAACGCTCACCCCCACGTCACCGTCCAGGACCTCCTTTACACGTTGGAGAGCCTTAAAGAGATCATCCGCGATTCGGCGGTGGAGAGTTCGGACTAATCCTCCTTTGCCAGGTTTCAAGCACAGGCTCCAGGGCTTCCAGGGCCTTTTCGAGTACCTCTTCCAGGGGACCAGAAGCTGTAACTATTCCGTGACGAAAATGCTTAAGGGTTTCAAGATAGGTTTCTTGGACCTTGGTGAGGAAGTCTTTGGTTTCAAAGATCTCTGGTTTATAGAAGGGGCGCCCTTCTAAGCGTTTCAGGGCCAGATCTACGGGAACATCCAGGTAGAGCACAAAGTCTGGCACCGGGGCCCAGGTCTCATTTTGTCTTTTTAAGGTTTCTATTTCGAGGCCACAAGCCCCCTGGTAGGCCATGGTGGAAAGGTAATAACGATCACACAGGAGGATGGCCTTTTCCTCGAGCCGCGGGATGAGGAATTCTCGGGCGTGGTCTCGTCGGTCGCGTAAAAAAAGTTCGGCCATAGCCTGAGGGGAGATCTTGGAACCAGAGGCCAGGTGTTCCCGGATCTTCTGCCCCCATTCTCCTGTTGTTGGTTCACGTGTGGTAACCACCTTGAACCCTTGAGTACGTAATTTTTGGGCTAAAGACTGGAGAAGAGAGCTTTTCCCCGCCCCGTCGAGTCCCTCAACCGCTATCAAGAGCCCCGGACGATAGAATTCGACCTTTACCCGGCCCACCAGATGATCCCGGCTCTCAGGGGTTACCTCCGCAAAAATGGCGTCCTGGCGCTGAAACAGGGCTTCGGTGAAAGGGATCTTGCCATAACCTACGGTAGCCAATACCGGTACAGGGGAGTCAAGGGCCGCTGATACCGCTTGCTGGAAGCTCCTGGAGAAAAGCTCCATTTTGCCAATTTCATCGATCACCAACATGCCATCCGGACTTACCTCCCGGATGGTAGGAACGGCCAATCTTTCAAAGGATTCTACGTAAACCCGGTATTTGCCGACTTGGGGATACCCTTTGCCCCTTTTGGCCAGCCAGGCTTCCTGTCCGTCAAGGGTAATGATCTTGAAACCTATACGGCGTCCGCGTTCCCTGACTTCTCGGGTATAAAACCCTTTTTTGGGGTATGGAATGACTTTAACGAGACGTTCCACCAGGGTGGTCTTCCCACTGCCGGGCAGCCCGTGCAAGAGGACATTCTTTCGGCCATGGAGAGGTAGAAGCATCCTTTCCTCCTTGCTGCCTTAAAAATAGAGCATCTCTGCCTGAGCAGCCACCTCAAGGATGTTTAGTCTTTTTCAGAGGACGCGATGAAAGGAGCACGTACGTGGCCCCCGCCCCTCCGTCACACTGTCGGGCACTGCAAAATCCTAGGATAAACTTCCGAAAGGGTCCCTTTTTCAGCCATTCATGAACTTTCTGTTTGAGTACCGGTTCTCCTTTGGAGGAAAGACCACGGCCGTGAATAATGAGCACGCAATGGTCTCCGCGCGCAAGGGCGTCCCGCATGAACTGATGAAACGCCTCCTCGGCTTCGGCCAAACGCCAGCGATGAAGGTTGAGAACTCGCGAGACAGAGATGCGCCCCTGGTGCAGGGCTTCAAAAAGTTCCCGCTGAAACCCGCGTACCAGTTCTTCCACGTATTCCGGAGTGTCTTGGACTCTTATGCGTAAAAGATCTCCAAGGGAGACCTCTTCTATTTTTTGGCGTTGGGCTCGTTTGAAACTAATGCTCCAGAAATATTTTTGTCTTTCAGTCAGGGGTCTCACTCCTTGCAGGAGTTCCTCCAATGGGCCATTTTCTTTGGGCGGTCTTTCGGCAGGGAGTTCTTCTTTGGGAATCTTTTCGGCCAAGTCTTTGAAAGGGCAGAAAAATCCTTTGCGGGACATGCTAAAAATTTAACACAAAAATCCAGCCTTTCTCATCCGTCGAGTAGATCTCGTATTTTTCGAGCCAGCTTTTTGGGATCATAGGGTTTGGGTAAGAAATCTGCTCCGTGAATCTTCTGGTTGCTGGGCGGTTCGGTCTCCGGGTACCCGGAAGAAAAGAGGATTTTGACCCCGGGTTCGATCTCGCGCAGGCGTCTGGCGAGTTCGTCCCCTTTCATCTGGGGCATGATAAGGTCTATGATGACCAGATCTACGGGATTTTTCCGAAAGAAATCCAGAGCTTCCAGTCCATTTTGGGCCTCAATCACGCGATACCCGAGACTGCGCAAGAGTTGAGCCGTGGGATGGCGCACCAGTTCGTCGTCTTCGACTAAAAGGAGGGTTTCGTTTCCCACAGGCCAGCCCTCCATGGAAGCACAAGAAATATTTTCTTCCTGAGGGGTGGCCAGCGGCCACAAGATAGTGAAAGTGGTGCCTTTTCCGGGTTTGGAAGCCACTGTGATGTGGCCGCAGTATTGCTTGATGAGCGAATAAACCGTGGCCAGTCCCAGGCCGGTGCCTTTGCCAGGGGGCTTGGTGGTAAAGAAAGGGTCGAAAATATGGGGCAGGATTTCCTCCGGGATCCCCAGGCCGTTGTCTCTTATAGATATCAAAGCGTAAGGTTTACGTGGTAGGATGAAACGTTCAAAGAAGACTTCTTGAGGGTAGCTACGGCGGGTAGTGATTTCTAAGAGTCCTCCTTCTGGCATGGCGTCCCGGGCGTTGACCACCAAGTTCATGATAATCTGTTGAAAGTGCCCTTCGTCGGATTTGATGTGGAGTGGTTCTTGCGAAAGCGAAAGACGAAGTTCGATGTCTTCTCCCAGAAGACGCTTAAGGAAGTCTTCCAGATGACGGAAAAAACGGTTGAGCTCGATGATCTTGGGTTTTTCAGGTTGCCGGCGGCTGAAGGTCAGAAGTTGATTGGTAAGGGCGGTGGCACGCTCGACGGCTAGTGACATCTGCGAAAGGAGATGCTCTATTCTTTCCGGCTGATGACGACTGAGGGAGAGCAATTGCAGATAGCCCTTGAGGGAAGTGAGGAGATTGTTGAAATCGTGGGCGATTCCTCCTGCCAGGCGTCCCACAGCTTCCATCTTCTGGGCCTGTAGGAACTGTTCTTCCAGACGCTTCTGTTCGGTAATATCTTTTGACATAGAGAAGACCAGCTCATTTCCCTCCGGGAATTTCACGAGAAAACAGGTGCTCTGAAGCAGGCGTTTCTCTCCGGAACGATGGCGCCAGTGAAGCTCTACGTTGCGTTTAATGGCGCCGGCAAATACTTCACGACAGCACTCTTTGGCGCAGAGGAGGTCACTATCAGCGATAAAATCAAAAACCCTTTTCCCACGGACCTCTTCAGGAGAATAGCCCAGAATTTCTTCAAAAGCCGGGTTAACGTAAACGATCTCCCCCTCCGGGGGTTTTATCCCCAGGATCATAAAGGGCGAACGCTCAAAGATAAGCGAAAGGATGCGGGCCTGATATTCGGCCTGTTCTTGGGCTTCTTTTTTCTCGTGAACGTCTATTACCACGGCCAGCATGGCTTCTTCACCGTTGGGCAGGGTAAAGGGACAATAGACCCCACTGTACCAACGTTTATCCAGGGGGCTTTTCCTTTCGAGACATACAATCCTTTTGCGTTCAATGACTTCCTGGCGGGGGCAGGTGGGGCACCTTTCCTGTAGTCCGTGAAAGGCTTGATAGCAAAGCTGGCCCGTGGGATCGAAACCCGTACGCTTGATGAGAGTCTTGTTGGCAAAGAGGACCCGGTTGTCAGGGGAAACCACGGCCACAAAACCCTGGAGATGGTCCAGGATGGCTTGCAAGAACTCCGGGTTTCTCAAAAACGAATGAATTCCCTCAGACACGAAAAAGACCTTTAAAGAGAGTTACTCTAATTTAATGATCGATAGAGCACTTTAATGATTTGAAATTTTTTGATCAAGCGAAAATCAGGTCACCCAGGGGCGAGGAATGAAAAGTTTTTCATAGAGAGAGAGGGCGTAGCGGTCTGTCATTCCAGCCAAAAAATCACAAACCATTCGATGGCGGGAGGTACCGGGAGGATAGATATGTCCTTTTTCCCAGGGTATTTCGTTTTCAAGGAAATAAAGGTAAAGTTCGCGGAGTATTTTACGGGCTTTTTTGAACTCGTCATGAACAATGGGGGCTTCATAGACCCTTTCGAATAGAAAGTCTCGCAAACGCTCCATGGCTCCCATTACCTCTTCTTCTAGGTGGAGATGTCCGTCATCAGCCTTCAGAGTACTCAGAACCAAACTCCGGACCATGGTGTTTATGCGCTGGGCATGACGCTCTCCTAGGATGCGTTGGCACTCAGAGGGGATGTCTTCGGGTTTGATGACCCCACCCCTCAAAGCGTCGTCCAGATCGTGGTTAAGATAAGCGATGATGTCTGCCACGCGAACCAATTGTCCTTCAAGGGTCTGGGCCAGGTCCGAGGTCTCTTTCGGCAAGATAGGCCCTTTGCCCTTAGAGTGTTTTAAGATACCTTCTCGTACCTCATAGGTGAGATTGAGCCCCTGTCCGTCTTTTTCCAGAAAATCCACCACCCGCAGGCTTTGTTCGTAATGCCGGAAACCCTCGGGGTGGAGCTCATTTAGCACGGCTTCTCCCGCGTGTCCAAATGGGGTATGGCCGAGATCGTGGGCCAGGGCGATAGCCTCTGTAAGATCTTCGTTTAGACGCAGGGCCCGGGCCATGGAACGGGCGATTTGTGCCACTTCGAGGGTATGGGTGAGACGGGTACGGTAGTGGTCTCCCCCTGGCGAAAGGAAGACCTGGGTCTTGTGCTTCAAACGACGAAAAGCCTTACTATGGATAATCCGATCCCGATCACGTTGGTAACAGGTGCGCAAGGTACATTCTGGTTCGGGTCTCAAACGTCCCCGGCTTCGTGCGGCCCGGGCCGCGTAAGGGGAAAGTACTTCCTCTTCCAATCTTTCCAGACGTTCTCTGATATTCACAACGCCATTTTAACTCGTTTTTGAAAGGAGCCTCAAAATTAGAGGATGAGCATGGCGTCTCCATAAGAGAAAAATCGATAACGTTTACGAATGGCTTCACGATAGGCTTCTAGAACCCGCTCACGTCCTGCAAAGGCAGAAACCAGTATGAGGAGGCTTGAGCGGGGGAGATGGAAGTTGGTGATGAGATGGTCCACCACTTTGAAATGGAATCCCGGATAGATGTAGAGGTCGCACCAGGCGGAAACAGGTTCCACGCGTCCGCTTTGCAAGGCAGAAAATTCCAGGGCCCGTAAAGTGGTGGTACCCACGGCGAAAAGGGCTCCTCCTCGGGCACGAGCCTCGTTGATCCTACGGGCACATTCTTCATCTATCTCCACGTACTCTTCGTGGAGGCGATGGGCACGGATGTCTGTAGTCTTTACCGGAGCAAAGGTGCCGTAGCCCACGTGTAGGGTGATGGTCAAAAAGATGACACCTTTTTCTCGGAGTCGTCTCAGGAGTTCTTCAGTAAAATGGAAACCGGCGGTGGGAGCAGCTACAGAGCCCGTCTTTCGGGCATAAACGGTCTGATAGCGAAAAAGGTCTTCATTGACCGGGCCGCGTTTGATGTAAGGGGGTAAGGGTACTCGGCCTATCCTTTCGATGAGAGGCAAAAGGTTTCCCCGGGCCTTGAGACGGACCTCTACTTTGCCACCCTCGAGCACTCGTTCGATTTCCCCTTCCAGCCCTTCGGCAAAGCGGATTTTGAGCCCTGCCCGGGGACGTTTGCCCCGGTAGAGCGCTGGCACGGGTTGACCTTCTTCCGGGAGACGCAGGAGAAGGAGTTCCACCTGGCCTCCGGTTTCTTTCCGTCCCAGGAGCCTCGCCGGAAAGACGCGGCTGTCGTTGGCTACCAAGAGGTCTCCTGGTCGGAAATACTTCTCAATCTCTGAAAAACGGCCGTGATGCCGGATCTCTCCGGTTTTGCGGTCAAGCACCAGAAGCCGGCTTTCTTCCCGTTTGGGTGAAGGATATTGAGCGATCAGCTCTTCGGGAAGTTCGTAATCATAACTTTCCAGCTGGAAATCTTTCGGAATCATAGGAGCTCTTCAAAAAGGGTCCGTATGGTTTGGGTTGTTTTCCGGAAACGCTGGTAAATATTTGGGCCCAGATAAGGGGCACAAACTTCCAGCTCCTCGGGGGTGTAATGCTTTTCTTCGCCGGGTTTGTCGAGGAGGAGGATGAGTTTTTGGTCCAGAGTGCGTAGGAAACGATAACCCTGTGTCAGGGTTTCAGCCTGAGAGGAAGTGAGGAATCCAAGGGCCTTCAGCCTTTCTAGGGCCTGCCAGACGTTTCCGGTTAAGACCTGGGGAGCGTGACGAAGGGCTTTGAGCATCAACCATTGCACAATGAATTCTATGTCAGCCAGGCCCCCGTAGCCCACTTTGAGGTTGATCTGTCCTGGCAGGGTGCGTTCGGTTTCCATTAGGAACCTCATCCGACGTACCTCTTGGCGTGCCCCCTCGTTGAGAGGGACTCTGGCAAGGATTTCACATACCCCTTCCATTACCTGTTGAGATAACTCTTGGTTGCCAGCTACAGGTCTCAGGCGTACGAGAGCAAGCTTTTCCCACCATTCGGAATCTTGATGGTGATAAGCCAGGAATCCCTCCAGGCTGACCACCAAAGGACCTTTTCTTCCTTCGGGTCTCAACCGGGTATCAACCTGATAACCAGGTCCTTCTGGCAGGGGCACACTCAGGTAGTGCAGGAAACGTTGAGCCAGACGGGTGGCTCCGACCAGATCTTTTTCTGCCACGAAGATCATATCGAGATCCGACCGGTAACCGAGTTCTCGGCTACCGAGTTTTCCGAGTCCTAGGACTGTGAGGGAGGTCGCCGAAAGCCCCAAGGACTGCAAGGCTAGGTAGAAGGTGGCCTTGATGAAGTCTTCAGCCAAACCGGAGAGCTGGCAGAGAAGAGTTTCAAGGTCCAGCTGGTGCTTAAGGTCTTCGAGTCCTAGACGGAAGAGCTCTTCGTTTTTGTAGCCTCTCAGGAGAGAAAGGGCTTCATCGAGGGGTCGGCGCAAGAAGTCTTTGGTCTTTCTGGTTTGGAGCACCCGAAAAAGGGCTTCGGCGGCGGCTGGTGCTTCGGCCAGAAGATGGGAAAGGAAGGCACTCCGATCAAAGACCAAAAGAAGATCTCCCAGCACTTCCGGGCGATGCCGCAAGGCATGATAGAAAGAGAGTCGGCCTCCGAGGCGCTGGAAAAAAGAGATCAACTTGGCAAGGGCCCTTTCTGGATGATCCCTTTCTGATAGCCGGGAAAAGATCTCCGGCAACAATTCCCGTAAGATTGGAGCACGATGACGTCCAAGAGGTCCCTGTTCTTGACAGAGCTCCCGGAGATCGCGCAACAAATTTTCAGGCAGCCGGAGTCTTTCTGCCGCTTCCTGGACCGAGATCTCACCGGCAAGCAGGGCCCGGGCCTCCGAGAAGGGTCTGGGGCTCCTTTTGGTCTCTGGTTCAAGAAGGGCGGAAAAGGTCTCCTTTACCCGCTGCCGGTGTTTTTCGAGCCTCTGAAGAAAGACCTCATGGTTATCGAAACCCATGCTGCGAGCCAGACGCTGAAGAGCGGTTTCTTCCTCGGGAAGTGTTGCGGTCTGACGGAAGTGGATGCTCTGAAGACGGTGTTCAAGGGTGCGCAAAAAGACATAGGCCTCTTTGAGATCTGTGGCCTCTTGAGGGGAGAGAAGCCCCTGGGTCTTGAGGCGATGCAAGGCCCAGAGGGTGTTCCGGACTCTCAGGGAAGGGTGTTTGCCTCCGTAGATCATCTGAAGACTCTGGCAAAAAAATTCGATTTCCCGGATGCCTCCGGGACCAATCTTTAGGTTGCGTTCTGCACCTTGTTTGAGAGCCTCCTTCTGGAGGCGTCTTTTAAGGTCTTGGATGTGTTCGAGGTAGGCGTAATCAAGGAACCGGGGATAGACCACCGGCCTCAGGGCCCGCAAGAAGGCCTTGCCCAGCTTGAGATGTCCTGCTGAGGGTTTGGCCTTGACCAGGGCCAGGCGTTCGAAAGGATGGGATTGATGAAAGTAATAATGCAATCCGGCCTTTAAGGAGAAGGCCAGTTCGCCCTCTTTTCCCCCTGGGCGCAACCTCAGATCCACTCGGAAGAGGCGTTCGGCCTCCAGAATGGTGTCAAACAAGCGGGTCAATTCACGAAAGAGGGCCAAGTAACGTTCTTTTTGGCGATAGGGACCCCGGAAAAAGTAGATCAGGTCGATATCTGAACTGTAATTCAGTTCCCTTCCTCCAAGCTTTCCCATCCCCAGGACAACCAGCTCCCGATTCGAAAGACTCGGGAACTGGTGAGTGAGGAGCCATTTCAGGGCACCTCGGAGCAAGGCTTCGGCTAGGGCGCTGATGGCAAACACCACCCGCAGAAAGGGCCCCCCGGTGAGATCGTAGGTGAGGATCTTGATGATCTCTTGCTGTTTGAGACGGCGGAGATAGAGGGCAAAGTCTCGCCAGGAAGAAAGAGGAAGCCCTTCTTTTTGAATCGTCCTTTCCAGAGACTTGGCTCCTCTAGGACGCGGGAAAGGGGTAAGGAGGAAGAGGGAGAGGAGATCTTCTCGGCGCACCAGCAGATTGGTTGCGTAAGGGGAGAAGCCTACCAGGGCTAGTAGCCTTTTGAGACCAGGGCCCTTTTCAAGGGAGGCCCAGGGAAAATCAGGATGGGCCTCCCTGAGACGTTCCAAATGGCGTTTGGCCCATTCTTCATCTGCTGGGACAAAAGACATCTAGCCAGCGCCGTAGCTGTGAAGCCCTGAGAGCAAGAAGTTTACTCCAAAATAGGTAAAGATGACAGAAATAAAGCCTAGGATAGAGAGGAAGGCGATTCTGGTGCCAGCCCAGCCGCGCATGAGACGGGCGTGAATAGCCGAGGCGTAAACAAACCAGGTGATGAGGGACCAGGTTTCTTTGGGATCCCAGCTCCAGTAAGAACCCCAGGCCTGTTCGGCCCAGACGGCTCCGGTGATGATCCCTACCGTGAGCCAGAAGAAACCAAAGAGGATGGTTTTATAGATGAGGTCGTCAAGGCTGCGTAAATCGGGGAGATGGGTCCAGAGACCACCTTCTCCTTTGGCCTTGGAACGCAAAAGGTACATGATGCCCAACCCGCAGGCCACAGCAAAGGCGGCATAGCCCAGGAAACAGGTGATCACGTGTACCGTGAGCCAGTTGCTTTGCAGGGCCGGGATCAGGGGCTGGATTTCTTGATCGGTACCAAAGGAGGCGTAAGCCATGGCCAGAAAGGCAAAAGGCGTGGCAAAAGCCCCGATGACTTTATTCTTGATTCGGAATTCCAAAAACAAGTAAACTAAAATAGTTACCCAGCCGAAAAATATTAAAGACTCGTATAAATTGGAGAGGGGGATGTGGCCGTAACCGAGTTCGTGAGATTCCCACCATCTGAGACCGAATCCAGCGGTGTGGAGCACGAATCCCGCGATGCAGACACCGGTAGCAAAGGTCCCCGCCTTCTTTAGACGGAAGATCCAATGGACCAGATAAAGGACCGCCGCGGCCAGATAGAGGAAAGTGGTGATACTCAAAAGCAAGGAACTGGTCATAACAGACTCCCTTTTGGTGTTATTCTAGTTTAGAATGAATCTAGCATGCTCCTTTGAAAGAGGCAATCCGAGATGGACATCCTTCTGGTAAATGACGAACCTGTTCAGAGATATCGGATCGCTTCCATTTTGCGAAAAGAAGGCTATCAGGTAAAGGAGGCCGAAGACGGCCTGGAGGCCTTAAGCCTTCTGGAAGAGGGGTTTGAGCCTGCGCTCATTATCACCGATCTTTATATGCCCCGGCTCGATGGCTGGCAGTTTTGTCGTTATGTAAGGGAGCGGGGCCTGAAAGTCCCGATCCTGGTCATCTCGGCCTTTTTTGAGTTTAAAGAGATCGCTGAAATATTGGGGGCCCTGGGGGTGGATGATTTTCTGCGTTCCCCGATCAAACAACGAGATCTTTTAGAAAAAGTAGAAACGTTGCTCTCTGGTCGTTTCCGATCTCGAAAACCCCAGCAACCTTCCCTCCTTTTCTTGAGTGATCCTTCGGTCTCCTATGAGACCCTGGTGCGGGCTTTGCGGCGAGCCGGCTTTTCGGTGGTGGTGGTCTTTGACCTGCAAGAGGCCCAAGAAGAATTGCGGACCAAGAACTACCCTTTGGCCCTGGCTACTACGGAATATTCTTCGGATGCCCTCTTTTCTCTCAAGCAACACTCTCCTTCCACCTCCTTTGTGGTGTTGTACACCACGGAAACTAAAGAAGATCCCTTTCGTTTCGTCTTGAAGGGGGCCCGTCACGTAATCCCCCCGGGTAGCAGTCCGGAGTATGTCATCTATCTTTTGCAACGCGAATTAAAGGAACAGGCCCTTCTCATGGGTCAAGAACTCTTGCGCCAGCGCACCCGGGAACTCGAAATGGTGAGTCAGGAGCTTCACCGTATCCAGAATGTCCTTCAAACGGTGGTGGAACAAGCTGCTGACATTGGCATCATCGTTACAGATGAGAAGATGAACCCTTTTTTTGCCAATCCCAAGGCCCGGGAATTCTTCGCCCTTAGTCCGGAAAACGACTTCTGGGGGCTCCTCAAAATCGCCTTTGGTCATCCTGACCTCTCAGAGATTCGTAAGACCGTTGAAGACAAGGGGAGCTATCATTGCGAGGTACGCATTCCTGAGAAAGAAGAAATTCTCACCTTTAAGCTCCGGCCCCTTAAAGAAAGGGGCAAAATAGCCGGATTTGTCTTCTTCATTGAAGATGTGACACGCGAAAGAGAATTGCACAGTCGACTGCTCCAAATGCAAAAGATGGAAGCTATTGCTACCCTAGCAGCAGGGATTGCCCATGATTTTAACAATCTTCTGGCTGCTATCAGGCTCAAAGCTGAACTTCTACGTGACAAGATAGACAACGGATATCGGAGTTATATTCAGGATATTATGTCCATCTGTGATAGAGCCGCTCAAGTGGTGCGTCAAATTATTTCGTTCAGTCATCCCAAAAAGACCAGTGAAGTTACCGATCTCAATCAGCAGGTGCACGAAGCCATAGAATTTCTCAGGGAAACTATTCCACGGGGTATTCGCCTACAGGTGGAACTTTCTTCGGATCCCATTCCTGTGAACTTGGATGCTGGCAAACTTTCACAAATCGTGCTCAATCTCTGTCTCAACGCCGTACAGGCGATGGGAGAGGAAGGAACCCTTCTGGTTCGGACCGGGAGAGAAAACTACAGAGATTTTCGTCCTTCCGGATTTTTGCCAGGCGGCGGAGCGAAACTGAACGGAGAATACGGGTGGCTCGAGGTTCGAGATACGGGCTGTGGCATCCGACCCGAACATTTGCCGAAGATATTTGACCCCTATTTTACAACTAAACAGGATCAGGCGGGTACCGGGCTGGGGCTGGCGGTGACTTATGGTCTGGTTTCAAACGCAGGAGGAGTAATTGCGGTAGAAACTGTCCCCAAACAGGGAACAGCTTTTTATATTTATCTTCCCGTGGCCGTGGCTCCGGATCTAGCGGATATTTTGAGCGATTTCAAACTAGAGATGGAGCTTGGAGCCCGCATATTGATCGTGGAGGACGAAGCGGTCATCAGAGAAGCTATGGTGGAATACCTCAACAAAAGAGGATATGAGACCCGTTTTTGCGAAAATGGTAGCGAAGCTTTGGCCTACCTGGGAAGCGACTGGCGACCGGACGTTGTCATTTTGGATCTCAACCTTCCCGGAATGTCCGGATCAGAAGTTGCTCGGCGCTTCAAGGAAGAAATGCAGGGAGTTGCTATCTTGGCTATTACGGGTTTTTTGAAAGCGGGTGATAGGGAGATGCTTGATCAAATCGGGGTGGAAGGGGTTTTGTTGAAACCTTTTTCTTTGGAGTATTTACACGATAATCTGAAACGAGTCCTGGCTTATCAACGAGAGGAGATGAAAAATGTCCCTTAAAGAACTGGTGGAGAGGTGTCGCAGCTACCGGCGCTTTGATGAAACGCATCGGATCAGCAAGGAAACCTTGGTGGAATTGATTTCATTGGCGCGGCTTTCGGCTTCTGCAGGCAACCTTCAGCCCCTCAAATATTTCCTCTCCTGGCAAGAGGAGACCAACCGGCTCATTTTTCCTACCCTTCACTGGGCGGCCTATCTCAAAGATTGGCCCGGTCCCCCGGAGGGGGAGAGGCCAGCGGCTTACATCGTGGTGTTGGGGGATCGCAACATCGCCCAGGTTTTCGGCGTAGACGCTGGAATTGCCAGTCAAAACATCCTTTTAGGAGCGGTAGAACGCGGTTTGGGCGGATGCATCATTGGTTCTGTTGACCGAGAAGACCTACGTCAGGCCCTTGACCTGCCCGGACACCTTGAAATTTTGCACGTTATTGCTCTGGGCAAACCCGTGGAAAAAGTGGTCATCGAGGACATCCCTCCAGGTGGAGATATACGTTACTGGCGTGACGAAAAGGGTGTACACCATGTACCCAAAAGGCCTCTTTCCGAACTGATTCTCAACTGGTAAAAGACTTGCCCTCTTCAAAAAAACCGGTTTTAACATTCCCGCCATGGACGCGGTCTTTTGGCAGTTCTGTCTCTCGGGTCTCTCTGCGGGCGCTATTTATGCCTTGATCGCCCTGGGATTTGGCGTTGTAGAGAACGCTACGGGAATTGTCAATTTTGCGCAGGGCGATTTCCTGGTCTTCGGGGCCTTTTTGGCCTCAAGTTTTTTACTCTCCTGGCACTGCCCTTACTGGCTGACATATCCTGTGGTGATCTTTTCTACGGCTCTCCTCGGGTTGCTCCTGGAAAGATTGGTCCTGGCACGGGCTAGGAGTCGTGAAATTCTCATCCTGGTCTTTATTACTGTGGGAGCTTCCATTTTCCTGCGCGGGATCATCAAAGAGATCTGGGGAAAACGTCCTCTGGCCCTGCCTCCCCTTTTTAGAGAAGATCCATTTCAACTCGGGGGTCTGGTCATAGATCCCCAAAATTTAGGGATCTTACTGGTCGCCTTGGGGGCCTTCTTCATCCTCCATCTCTTTTTCCACTACACCCTTTGGGGAAAGGCCATGCGAGCGGTGGCGGTAGATCCGGAAACCGCTGCTCTCATGGGAATCCCTGTTTCGAGGGTGGTAGCGGCCAGTTTTGCTCTAGCCGGTGCCCTTGGAGGATTGGCCGGGATGCTGATCGCCCCGGTGAGCCCTCTTTCCTTTGACAGTGGAGTGGTAATAGGCCTCAAAGGTTTTGCCGCGGCGATCCTAGGAGGATACGGTCATTTCGGTGGGGCTCTTCTGGGAGGCCTTTGCTTGGGTCTTTTGGAGGCCCTTTCGGCTTATTTTGTTTCTTCGGCCTATAAAAACGTCCTGGCCTTTGCCGTGCTGGTCTTGGTTCTGCTGGTGCGTCCTGAAGGGATCCTGGGGCGAAGAAGAGGGGAACGTCTATGAAGGCCCTCTTCCTGTGGAGCCTTTTTGTATTTTCCCTCCCCTTGTGGGTTACGAACCCCTATTATCTAAACGTCCTAGCCATCGTGGGTCTCTATACCATGGTAACTGTAGGGCTTAGCCTCTTCATTGGTTATGCCGGTCAAATTTCCCTGGGACACGGGGCCTTTTACGCCATGGGCGCTTACGGTTCGGCTCTTTTGGCCCTGAGATGGGGGATCAATCCTTGGTGCTCTATGCCGTTGGCCGCGTTTTTGACTGCTCTCCTGGCTTGGGGACTGGGTTATCTTATCTTGCGCCTGAAGGGCCACTATCTCGTCATGGCCACTCTCGGCATCAACCTGGTGGTTTATTTCCTCCTTATCGAACTTGAACCCTGGACAGGGGGCCTTTCAGGTCTGCCGGGTATTCCGCCCCTTTGCATCGGTTCGTTTTGTCTGACAACGGATCGGGCCTGTTATTTCCTGATCTGGACGGCGGCCCTCCTGATCATGCTCCTGGGTATACGTCTGACGCAAGGACGTCTGGGGCGTGAACTAAAGGCCATCAGGGAGAGTGAACTGGCGGCTCGAGCCTTGGGGCTCCCGGTGACCCGTTATAAGGTAGCCGTTTTTGCCTTCAGTGCAGGTGTTACCGCCTGGGCTGGAGGGCTTTACGCCCATTATCTCGGTTTTATCAGTCCCAAGACCTTCGATATCTTTTACTCAGTAGAAGTGGTGACCATGGTGTTGATAGGGGGAATGGGCAGCGTCTGGGGAGCGGCGGTCGGTGCAGCCTTCCTTACTCCTCTTCCCCAGGTACTTTCCTTTTTTGAAGAATTTAAAGACCTCCTTTACGGTGCCATCTTAATGTTTATCTTAGTGGTACAGCCCAAAGGTTTAAGCGGTTTTTTAGAGAAATTGGGTCCTTTTGGCAAAGGATCCTGATTTTCCTCGCTTTCTACCTGTTGTCTTCTATGGTAAGTTCAATCAGCCATGAAGACCAAGACATCACTTTTGTGTTTTCCCAAAAAGGCCGATCTTAGTTATAGTAAACAAGATGTTTATACCCTTATGAGAGATTACGTGGCCTTGACCCTGAAGTCCCAAGCTTGTGAGGCTCCTTCTTGTCGTTTAGGGGCCCTTTTGAATCTTTCCTTCAACTTTGCGACCCATCTCTTGCGAGCCGAAGACGAATTGGATCTCTGGGCAACGGTCCTGGTCTCCGTTACCGCAGCAGAGGGTTTGGGGTTCAACCGGGCCTTCATATTCCAGAAATCTGAAGTTTCCGAAGAATTTGTAGGTCAAGTAGGTCTTGGCCCCACCTCGGCGGAAGCTGCGGCTGAGATCTGGCGAGCCCTGGCTGACGAGAGACCTCCGTTTGAAGAGATGGTTGCCAGGGTGCGGGAGGAAATTTCTGCGGGGACAAGTCCCATTCAGAGATTGACCAAAGAATTGCGCCTCTGTTCAGGGAAAACCTTGGATCTGGAGCGTTTTGTTACTGAAGAACATTGCATGGTCCTGCGGGCTGGGGAGTCTCGAGAATTGGCCCTCCTCTTTGAAAAATTGGGCGTAGAAGAGATTGCTTTGGCAGCTCTTCATACTCCTCCGCAACTTTACGGTCTGCTGGTGGTGGACAATTTCGTTACCAAGGAACCCATTACCGAAGAAGATCTCCAGTTTTTGGAGACCATGGCAGCTCTGGCCAGCATGGCCTTTCATCGTTTGCGCGTCTGCCACGAATTGGATCAGCAAAAGCACCTTCTAGTAGAAGCTGAACGTTTAGCAGCTATCGGACAGCTTTCTTCGAAAGTTTTTCACGAAATAAGGAATCCCATCTCTGCTATCGGTGGTCTTTCCAAGCTGCTCCTCAAAAAGGATGTACCAGAAGAGATACAGGCCTATCTTCGTACCATTCTCAAAGAGGCAGAAAGGCTTGAAAGGGTACTTGAGGATCTCTTTGAATTCATCAGACCCATCACCCTCAAGCGGGAGCCTGTAAGGCTCTTCAGTATCCTTCAGACGGCGCTCTCTTTGCTTCACAGCGAGTTTCGGAAAAGCGGCGTTCACGTAACCCTTGAAGGCCAGGAGAAAGATCCCTTGGTCCTGGTGGATCGGGACGAAATGCTTTTGGTCTTCATCCACCTGATAAAGAACGCTTTGGAAGCCATGCCTCATGGAGGCACCCTTTCCATTCGTATTGAAAACCATTCCGGAGTACGGGTAAGAATTGTTGATTCAGGTTGTGGTATCCCGCAGGCGTATCTCCAGAGGGTAACGGAACCTTTCTTTACCACTAAAACCTACGGTTCGGGGCTTGGGCTCTCGGTGGCCAAGAAAATCGTCGAATTGCATGGTGGAACTCTTGTCCTCCGCCAGATTGAGCCCACGGGAACCGAGGTTGAAATCTATCTTCCTCCCGAGGCAGTGGTCAACGGAGAGTCCGTATGAAGGTCCTTTGGGCCCCTTGGCGGATGGAGTACATCCTGGGGGAGAAGGAACCCGGCTGCCCCTTTTGCCCTCCAGAGATCAAGCTTCCTGACGAAAAGAGGCTCATCCTCTACGTGGATGAAAAGACCCTGGTTGTCATGAACAAATTTCCCTACAATACCGGGCATCTTCTGGTTTGTCCGCGGAGGCACGTGCCAGAACTTGACGACCTGGATGAAGGGGAGCTGGCAGCCCTCATGTTGGTGACACGGACTTGTCTGCGCATCCTGCGCGAAGTCATGAAGCCAGATGGTTTCAACGTAGGACTCAATTTAGGCAAAGTAGCAGGAGCGGGAATCCCGGAACATCTCCATTTTCAGATCGTCCCCAGGTGGGAAGGAGATGTCAACTTTATGACGGTTTTTGCAGAAGTGCGGGTTGTACCAGAACATATTGTGGCTACCTATCGTAAACTTTACCCGCACTTTGAAGCCTATATGAAGGGGCAGAAGAAACTCTGAGCAAGAAAGCTTTATTCCAAAAGACTCTTTCCCTCCTTCGGCCTCTCGAAAATCCTTGTCTCCTCTGTCCGCGAGAGTGTCGGGTTGATCGGGTAGAGAAACTTGGTTTCTGTCGCACTGGACGTCTCCCAAAAGTCTCGGGTTATGAGCCACATTTTGGAGAAGAGGCCTGTTTGGTGGGAGAGAAGGGCTCTGGGGCCATTTTCTTTACCGGATGCAACCTGGGTTGTGTCTTCTGTCAGACCTTTGAAATCAGCCAGGAAGGCCAGGGTACCGAGATCACCGAAGAACAATTGGCTTGGATCATGATGGAATTACAAAGACAGGGATGTCATAACCTCAATCTGGTAACCCCTTCCCACCAGGTGCCAGCGATTGTTAGGGCCTTAGATTTGGCCTGCAAGCAAGGCTTCACTTTGCCGGTGGTCTTCAATACCAGCAGTTATGATAAGGTGGAGGTCCTTCGGGCTCTGGAGGGGGTGGTAGATATCTATCTGGCGGATTTTAAGGTTTGGGACCGAGAAGTAGCAGCCAAATATCTTAAGGCCCCTGACTATCCAGAGGTGGCCAAGGTGGCCATCAAGGAGATGTTTAGACAAGTGGGTAATCTGGTGGTTGACGAAAGGGGGCTGGCCCAAAGAGGGCTCATCGTACGACACCTCGTCTTGCCCGAAAGGCTGGCAGGTACCGAAGAGATTTTACGTTTTTTGAAGGAAGAAGTTTCCCCTAAGGTCCATTTAAACCTCATGGGGCACTACCATCCAGCAGGCAGGGCTGCAGATTTTCCCCCTCTTGATCGTCCTCTCAGGAGACAGGAATACGAAGAAGCCCTGACATGGGCTAAAAAATTAGGTTTTGAGAACCTGGATGAAACCCACCGAGGACTTCTGGAACTGATCCTCACAGACTAATCGAAACCAAGCTTTTGGAGCTGATTTTCGAGCCGTTCCAATATTTCTTGGGCCCTTTTGGTTTGACCTTCTTTGAGGGCCTCCTGGGCCTCGTTTAATCCCTCTCTTAAGGATCGAAACTCATAGCGTACTTTGGCCAGGGCTTCATTGGCGGCTTCTGCCAAGGATTGGAAACGATCCGTGCGACGGAGACGAAAGACCTTTTGAAAGTTCCCACGCGAGACTTCCTTCAGATCCTGTTCCAGCCGATAAATGGGACCTGCGATCTTCTGGGGAAAGAAGATGGCAAAGGCCAGGCCTGCCAGGAGACAAAGTCCCCCGGAAGTCAGGATAACGGGTAGTAACAAGTCGCTTACGTGACGAATGGTAAGGTGGGCTTTATAGAAAGATTGACCAATTTCTCGATGGCTGAAAAAATAAAGGATTAGAAGGGCCAGAGAGATAGAAAGGGCCAAGATAACCAGCATTCTGCTCAAGATCCACATTTGGAGATCTTTTTTTACCTGTAAATTAAGTTTCTTGCGTTTCTTCATTTTTTAACCCCTATCGATAGTATCGATCATCGTGACAGGAAAGACATAGAGCAGTGTTTTCTTTGCGTAGTAGATAAGGCATGTTTCCACTATGAGGTACGTGACAACTAATACAGGTTACTAGACCACCTTCTAATGGAAGATCCGTCTTTTTCATGCCATTTTTGAGCGGTACTCTTACCGGATGAGTTGCTCCTGAATTTTGGTCTGGATGACAACGATAGCAAACATCTAATGAGGTTTTGAGAGGAGAATTAAGAGGTGGATGATCCTGTATGGTATTAGAATCAGAAGGCAGATATGGTAGTTCTCCCAAACGCCAGGAGAAAAATCCGTCACTTTTTATTTGAATAACCAATTCTCCAGAAGCCATGCGATAGAGAGAAGCTTGTATTTTTTTTGCCTTTTGAAAAACAGGTTCTTCTTGTGGTTTGACTTGGAATGAAAATTTCTTTTCAACAGTTTGTCCTTTGAGGTTGCGTCCTTTGATAGAGCAGGAATAGAATTTTCCTTCCTTTAGGCCGGCAAGGGTAATTTGGTGAAAAGAGGACCAGTGATCGTGATATTCGTAAAAGTTGTCACATGAGAGTTCGACTTCTGCTGGCTGATTGAATTCTACGCAGATTTTGGCTTCCCACCAGAGGCCGTTTTTGATGCCACAGGGGCCGGCCTTCAGGATCTCAAGCGAGGAAGGAATCTCTTCCAGTTCCAGGGCTGAACGAGGATCGAGCAGAAAAGTCTTTTCGGGATGGGAGCTTTCCAAAACCAGGGCCTTTTTCTGGAGGAGATGCGGAATCATGAGGAAAGAGGTGCCCTGGCGCAGAGTACCTTTGGAAAACCACTTTACCTCTGAGAGGTCGATTTTTCCGTCAGAACCAGAGCTTTGGGTGCCGTGACAGGCCTCGCATTTATGTCTGGTGTAAGGTGAGTGGAGATAGGCCCCTGGTTCAGTTGGATGACACGTTTC
Organism: uncultured Thermodesulfobacteriota bacterium; assembly: GCA_964630855.1. Taxonomy (GTDB): domain Bacteria; phylum Desulfobacterota; class Thermodesulfobacteria; order Thermodesulfobacteriales; family Thermodesulfatatoraceae; genus JAADCO01. The sequence goes on from CAZVXP010000018.1 coordinate 52,460, forward strand.
ACATGTTGCCCAGGCCTGCGAGGCAAACAGCAATGTCAAAGCGGTGACGAAGTAAAGATGGAACAATTTGGCGGCAGACACCTTGACTCCCCTTGCGAATTCTCTGTTCCTGAGAGCCCGAAAGGAATCCCTCCCAGCTCGATCTCTCCCATCCTCTTTTCGGAAGTAAGATCGATGACCGTTAGGCTCCGGCTTTTTTGATTGGCTACGTAGAGCCAGCGCCTACGGGCGCAAGAGATGAGGGAGAAAGGTGCCCCACCGACGTAAATCTTTTTGGAGACGCTCTTTTGACCTAGGCGAAGGACTGAAACACTTCCTTCCTGCTGATTGCTTACGAACAATCTTCGGCCTACAAGGTGCAAACGCACGCACCCCTGACCGCTACGCACTTCATAAATTTTTTGCCCCTCGGGATAGGAAAACATTCCCAGTAAACCCGGAGTATATTCCGCTACAAAGAGGCGTCTCTGACTTATCAGGATGCCCCTGGGGGACTGGACCGAAATCCTTCTCACCAGAGAGAGATCAAGGTTCAAGAAAAAGATGGTCTGGTCTAGGGGAGAAGAGACCAAAAGTAAGTTTTCTCCGGGATCGAAAAACAGCTCCCGGGGTTGATGCCCGAGGCGTTTGCTTCCCAGAAGTTCTCCTGATCCAAGATCGAGACGAATCAGATACTGACCTCTTGGATCTGTTACTACGGCAGAGTTGTCCGGTAGGATGGCCAGATAGGTTGGTTCGATTACCAGGGGGAGGAGGAAGCGATCTGTGATCCGGAAGGAGCCGGTTTCGATCAAATAAAGGGACCGGTCTCTGGCCGAGACTACATAGAGGCGCTGTTGCCAGAATGCAAGTTCCTGCGGTTTGCCAGGTACCGCCACCGAGGCCTGAACCTGATTGAGGTCCGTTCGTATCGCAAAGACCGTGTCAAGGTCTTCACAGCTGACATAAATGGTATCCTCTCCCAGGGGTCGGCGTTGAGGCCGGACCGAGAGGACAGGAGCTTCTTTGGGATGGGCCAGAGAGGCCTCCAGCTGCCAGATGAGAAAGAGACAAAGGCTTTGATCCTGACGGATGGTGAGATCAATAGCGAGGATCTTTTCTTTTTTTCCCAAAAAGAGTTCGAGTTGATGATACTGCCCCGGCGGGATTTTCTTCGTAGCCAGAAAGTATTGGCCAAAGACCGCGTCTGAGGAAATCTTTTTGTTTAATCTAAACCTTATTTTTTGGCCTGTTCGGGAAACGAGATATATATCTTTGATTTTGAAGGATATTTTTTGATGACTCCTCCCTTCTAAATTGAGAAAGAGGTTGATGCGTGCTGCTAAAGCCCCCTTCCCAACCAGCAAAATGACGAAAGTAAAAATTATAAATCTTAAAAACATCTTCTTCCGGTATAAAAGTCTGGATAAACGTCGTTTAACCAGGAATCGTCTTTACCATGCATATGGCAATTTAAACAGGGTACAGGATTGGAACCCGGAGGCCCTCCGTGACACCAACCGCATTTTGTCGGACTAGGATAGGGTGGATCGGTGATAGTGGGACCGCCTCCGTGATGGGCATGATGCCAAGAGTTAGGATCCCAGTTATCAGGATCGTAATCGTAATCGTCCTTGTGGCAGGCACGGCAGAGCCATCCTATTCCATTGTCTTGGCTGAGATCGATGTTGACCTCCATGCCGTTTACTTCGCGCCGGATAAGATACGGATTGGGAGAGCCATGTGGTTCATGGCAATCCGTACAGGAGGTGACGAATCCGATGGAGATACCCAAAGGGGTGCCCTCGTAAGGGGCTTTTAGATTTACCGAATCCGTGGCGTTGTTTTTGCCGTGCTTGTCTCCCGGGCCCTCTTCTCCTCCCTGGTCCAACCATTCGATCTTGATAACGTTGCGATCCAGTTCGTGGCTGTAAAAGGTAAGGGAGGGATTATGGCATTGCGTACAGAAAGTAACGTAGTCTGGGAGATAAGAACCGTCGTAATCGCTCGTTCCACCGGGTTCGTAAGTGCTGGTGCTTCCGTAATAACGAGGAGCCTGATAGCGTCCCGGGAAGAATTGGTCCATCCTTTCGTTGGTGTCATCTCCCCACAGACGGCCATGGTCCGAAGGTAAAGAGACCACAGTGTATGGTGCGGGATTGCTGGCATTGGTCTTGATACGTCGGACGAGATGGGGGTTGTGACAGGCTACGCAAGGATTCGATGAGGAGGTAAAGAAGTCTGGGAATTGATTCCGGGCTAGATCCCAGAGATCGTAAAGATTGTGATAGGAGGTCTGCTGGAAGGCCTCCAGGATGGTGGTAGGCCCTCCTATAGCATAGCCTCCAAAAGTTCGAGCGTAGTCGTAGTTGGTGATACCTCCCTCCTGGAGGGAGGTATCACCATGACAATAGAAACAGAAATCGTCTTGTTGTTCAAAGTTGCCGTCTATCTTGGCGGTGTTAAAAAAAGGTGCAAAGAGGGCAAAGGGATTTTCGTTCAGGACCAGAGGAGACTTGCTGGTAGTGTGTTGCTGGTGACAATGGGCACAATTGCCTTGATGATAGAGGGGATAGTTCACGTTTTTGACCCCGATCGAGGCGTTTCCATGGGCCGAGTTGAGATAATCTCCGGCCCAGGCCGAAGTAGAAACCAGGGCCAAGAAAAGACTAATCCTTAGTAGTGTGGCAAGCATGGCAACCATTGATCGTTGTTCCTCCTGGCCAGTCGAAATAATTCCAACGCAGGAGCCGTGGATAAGGAGTCCCGTGGGCCCGGTGGCAGGAAAGGCAGGTGACGATGGTGTCGTTGTTGAAGGAGACCGTACTCTTTGCTTCTGAGACATCCACACTTCCTACCGGAGCCACCACCGAGTAACTCCCTGGGGCGGGACCATAGTTTCCTGGATAATTCCGGTATTCGGATCCACTTTTGGTGCTTCCCAGGTCGTAATCCGTGGGGTGTCTGAACCAGGGAGATCCCCACGAAGAACTGCTCACGTCTTGGTGAAAATCACCGTGGCATCGGGCACAAAAGGCGCTGATGGTGGATGGATCACTTTCTGTGTCGTTACTGCGATTGATGCCTTTATATTGGTTGTGGTTGGTAGAAGTAGGTTGATATTCCCAATCGCTATCCTCATAGCCCACCACCTGGTAGAGGAAGCGATAACTCTTTCCCACTGTACTTCCATCAATGGCATTGTCCCGAGCGTGATGGGCCCCTAACAAGGATTCAAAATTACCTTCAATCGAGGGGTCTCCGTGACAGCCATATTTGCCGGCACAGGTGATCTGTGCTCCCATGTCTGTGCCTCCAGGAGGGGTGGTCCCCCAGGTCTGGTCCTCAGAGGCAATCCCTTGAACGTTGTGCCCCTTGGCGTCATCAGTCTGGACCCAATAAAAGTTGCCTCCAGCCAAGGTATCGGTGTTGGCTTCCGTTCCGGTTTCTCCATAGGAAGGAGCGTTGGGGGAAAAGACGTAAGGAGTGTAGTTGCTTCCAGTATTGGTTCCGGTATGACAGCCCACGCAATCTTTGATGACCAGGGCCCGGTAAGGACCGTTTTGCCCCCACTGGCTTAGAGCCCCTCCTCCTTGGGAATAATGCATGGTGTGGCATTCTCCACACGGAACACCCGTAATCCGGGCTAGCACCGGCTGAGCCAACAGGGAAATCCCCAAAAGGATGAACCAAAACGACATTTAATGCCCCCAGATGTCTATTCGTCCGTTACCTTCGTCCAAAACGATAAGTTCACCCTTTAGGATCAAAAGTTGCCAAGGATAGTTTAGCTCTCCGGGAAGATAGCCTCTTTTGAAAAGTTGGTGGCGCAAGCGACCTGTTTCGTCAAAAACAAAGACCTTTTTGAGATAGCGATCGAGGAGGTAGAAGTTCCCCAGACCGTCCAGTTCAAAGGCCACGGGCAGGGCTACGGGAAAAAGGGGCTTGATGATCTTTAAGGTTTCCCCACTCTGCAGGTCGATGGCAAAAAGGCGGCCGCTCATGTTTTCCAGCCCCCAGAGGGTGTCGTCCTTTATCTTAAAGTCAAAGAAGCCCCGGAAGTCTTTCTGTTTGGGATAAAAAGCCCTTAAGAACTGTAGATCCTGATCATAGGTGAGGATTCTACCCGAGGCGCGATCTAGGACCATTAATTTCCCTTTCCACAACAGGAGACGATCTACCAATACAGGTTTCCCCTGGTAACTAAGGGAGTGTCTTTCAAGTCTTTGGGCCTTAAGGTCGATTTTGGTGAGCGAGTTGAGAGGTCTTTCTACCACCCAGAGCCTTCCTTCGGCGTCTCTAACCATAGAATAAGGACCTTTGAGTTGTCCGGCAGCGTTGAAGCTTTTGAGAGGGGTACCGTCGATTTTGAAAGAAAGGAGACGGTTATTTCCAGTATCTGCCACGTAAAATCTTCCGGTATGGGGATCATGATAGATACCAAGGGGGTGATAGAGGTTTCGCCCTTCGGGACCCTTTTCCAAAGAGAGTTTGAGCTTCAGAGAGGCAGCTTCGCCTCGGCTTGTTAAGCAGAATCCCATGATCAGCAATATGATCAATAGTTTTTGTGGCATTCTAGACATAGACTAGCCTCCCCCGAGAGTCGCAAGTTGTATTTAAAGTTGGTCCCCATGGGATTGTGACAGGTAACACAGGTGATTGGCTGACCGTTGCGCGGGTCACGAACCTCTTTACCCACCGGATGGGTGAACTTGCCCTGGGTCTCGTGGCAACGCACACAAGCGGTGTTACCATCGCCGTTTAACATGGAGGGCGAATCGGAACCATGTGCCAGATGACAGGCCAGACAATCTTTCCACTTGGGATGGACGTAGAGGGTCTCTGCCCGTTGTTGGGCGGTTTCCGCGTGACATTTCTGACACAGCCGTCGGGGTTTGTCGCGCAAAAGGGCCTGGTTGCCGCCCACATGCGGTGAGTGGCAAATGAGACAGGCGTTATTTTCGTAACCACCAAGAAGATGGTTGTGTTGGTGATAGAAGTCCTTTCTCGTTTCTTCGTGACACCGAAAACACATGGCCGGACCTTCTTTGAGATCTCGATGACAACTCTGACAATTCCCTTTGGCATAGGGCTGGTGTTTGTAAGCCCTTAGAAGACCTCTTCCCTGGCCACCGTGAGGATCGTGACACGAGAGGCAATCTAGGCTGGCAACGTTTTTGACCTGGTGTTTCGCAGCCAGCTTCTTCCGGTCTTGATGGCAGGAAAAACAGAGAGGGGCTCCTTGTCTTTTGAGAAAGACTCGATCAGAGGCGTAATGGGCCTCGTGACAGCTCAAACACCTCCCCCTGGCAAAGGGGGCGTGGGGCTTTGGGAATTTTTTCTTGAGTTCTCCGTGGCAGGAGAGACAGAGTTCTTTGGTCTGCCCTTTGAGAAGGCCGGGGAAGTTCGACCCATGGGCTTCGTGACAACGTCCACAACTCCCCTTGGCTACCGGGGCGTGCACAAAGGGGGCTTCTTTGAGCCCTCCGGCCAATTTCTGATGGCACTGATAGCAAAGATCTGGAGTTTTGGCGGTCAGTAGTTTCGGATAGCGCGAGACATGAGGTAAATGGCAGCGAAGGCATTGTCCTTGGGCCACGGGAGCGTGACTCTTGCCTTTCAAGATCTCCTGACGAGAATGGCATTTGAAACAAGTCAAAGGCGCCCCACTAGCCGGAAGCCCCCACCATAAGATGACAAAGAAGACAATTATACCCGCTCTCATCTGGCGCCTCCGTGACAAGGTTGGCACTCTCCCTTGGCAAAAGGTGGATGTTCGTGAGGCCAAAGGAGACTTTCATCTGGTCCACCATGAGGATTGTGACAGGTAACACAGGAACTAGCCGAAGGTTTGATCCCGCGGTGTTTCTCTATCAGGACGGCGTCTATCCTGTGACAAGAGACACAGGTCTTGTCTTCAGCCTTTAAGAGAAGCCAGGGGTGACGACCAGCATGAGGTCGATGGCATACCAGGCAGCCGGCCTCCTGCTGGGCAGGTTTGTGAGCTACCCCTTGGCCCCAAAAAGAAGAAACCTCCTGGTGACAATCAAGACACAGTTCCTTCACAGGTTGACGCAGGTGGGCTTTCCTCGGACTGCGATGCGGATCATGACAATGCTGACAATTGCCTTCCTGTGCGGTGGGATGGACATAGGGATCTGCCTTGACCTCCCTTTCCACGTCTCCGTGGCAGGAGAAACAGATCTCAGACATGGGTCTCTTTATCTGAAAAGCAAAATCCGAAGCGTGAGGGGCGTGACAGGTAAGACACTTCTGGCGCGCAAAGGGGGCGTGAAGTCCTTCTTTCTGGAGTTCTTCTTTGATCTTTTGGTGACACCGGAAACAGGTTTCATTGGCCGGGGCTACCAAAAGGGCCTTTCTCGGAGCGGCATGTGGGGTATGACAGCCCGAACATTGTCCTTCCATAAAGGGGGTGTGGACGCTGAAAAGATTCTCTTCTTTGGCTGTTTCCTGGTGACAGGCAAAACAGAGGACCTTTTCCTCTTTGGCCAAGAGGGCCTTCTCTTTGGCCTCGTGAGGGAGATGACAACGAAGACATTCACCTTCCCGGGCTGGAGGATGCTTGTGAGGGGCCCTGACGAGATCCTGATGACAGGAAAAACAGAGCTGGTTCTTGGGTTTTTTGAGCAACTTGGCCTCGGCAGAGACGTGACCCCGATGGCACTCCTGACACTTTCCTCCTTCAAACGGAGGGTGCTTGGAGTGAGCTTCTTTTACCCGGACATCGTGACACTTCAGACAGAGCTTCTTTTCCTGAGCCGCTAGCAAGGGGGGATAAGGGCTTCCGTGTGGTCCGTGACATTTGAAACACTCTCCTTTTTGATAGGGCGGATGAGTGTGGAGGGCCTTTTCTTCCTGATGACACTGGAGGCAGAGCCCGGGCGTTTGCTCCTTCAAGGCCAGTGGTTGGCCACCGCTTCCAAAGTGGCAGGCCTTGCAATCCCCTTTTACCACGGGTTGATGGATGGAGCGACGAAGGAGCCTGGAACTCTGGCCGTGATGGGGGTTGTGACACTGGGTACAGGCTTGGCGGACGGGAAACCCAAAGTGTTTCTCTTCTATCTGCCTTTCCTGGTGACAAGAAAGACAGAGAGGACCTTCTGCTTCTTTGAGCATCCCCTTTTCGTTGCTCCCATGAGGATGGTGGCAACGCAAACACCCTTCTTTTAAGGCCGGGTGGAGATAGGCTCCTTTGGTTACCTCAGCGTGACAAGAAAGACAGAGCTTCTCCGGCGCTTCGTTAAGGAGCCCCTTTTCATTGGCCGCATGAGGTTGGTGACATTTGAGACAGGCCCCTTTGGCGGCTGGAGGATGCGGATATTTGGCACGCAAACTATCGATGATCTCACGATGACACTGGAGGCAGAGCCCCGGAGGATCTCCTCTGAGGAAGGCCCCAGCAATAAGTCCGTGGGAGCGGTGGCATCCAAGACACTGATTTTGAGCCACAGGTTGGTGAACTATCGGTCTGTTCTCTATTATCTTGGCCTTCATTTCGGGGTGACAATCAAGACAGCCTCTTTTTTTGCTGGGCTGAGGAGATGGGGCCTGAACGCAGGCGTGAAGAAAGGCGAGCATCATCAGAAGCCCCAGAAAACAAAAACTAGCGCGTCTTGGGCTCATTTTCCGCCTCCAGTTCCTCTCGCAGTTTTTGCCAGGCCTTTTCGTTGACTTCGATGCGAGACTTGGCCTTCAGTTCGGCAAGATATTTGGCCCGTAGTTCTTCAAACTTTTGCTGGGCTAGGCTCTTACGAATGCTCTCTTTGACCATTTCAAAAGGATGAACCTCTTCCGGATAATGTTTGATCAGCTTTACGATACAATACCAGTCCTTAATCTTTATAACGGGTGAAATCTCACCGGGCTCCATTTTTTCAACAATTTCTCTCATTTCGGGCACCAGGTTGGAAAGTCTGCGTCTTTCGGGATGCGCCCCATGGAACTGGATTTCTTTGGCCACCTCGAAGAAATCTTCCCCTCTCTTTAGGCGTTGGTGGACTTTGCGGGCCAAGGCTTCATCTTGCGTCTTGATCACAGCCATCTCTACCTGAGCGGGTTTGGTAAAGTCCTTTTGATGCGTTTGATAGTATTCTTTTACTTCTTCATCGGTGATTTTGACCTGTGGCCAAATGATCTTTTCTTCAAACTCCCGAACCAGACGGGTTCGCTGATAGAATTCGTAGATGTCTTTGAGGACCGTTCTTTCGTAATGCCGATTCATGGCCTCCCAAGAAGTCAGAGTCTGAGCAACGATGTCGTTGATCAGTCGTTTCTTGAGGATCGCCAGCTCCTCTGGTGAAGGAGTTTTTCTTTTCCCTATCCTGAGATCCACCTCTTTTTTGAGGGTGCGTTGGAACTCTTCGGCGGTCATCTTCTGATCACTGATCTCCAAGACGACCTCCTTGGCCAGATCCTCCGGGAGATCTTCCAAGGTGATATTTTCGAGCACGGCTTCGTTTACCTTGACCGGATATTTTTGACGAAGCTTGGCGATGAATTCCCGTGTCAATTCGCGGGCACGGATTTTTTTGTAACGATGGGCGATGACTTGCCTTAAGGCCTTAAAATCCTCGGGATCTGGCCCCAGCTTCTCTTCGACGTAGAGGACATAGTAACGTCCATGGTAGCTCAGAGGACCCAGGATGTCGCCGCCGGTGGCGGAAAGCAATTCTTCTTTCAATTCTTCCGGGATAGTCCTTGGTCTTTCCCAGCCAAAGTCTTTGGCCTTTCCTTCTTTTTCAAGTTGTTTGAAAAGGGCTTCAAAGTCTTTGGGGTTTTTGATCTTTTCTCGCCAGGATCGGGCTTCTTTTTCGTCTTCCGTGATAAGGGCTTTGACTTTAAGACGTGGAACGTAGTCTTGGGTGTATATTTGCCAAAGCTTTTCTCGCGAAAGGTCGATCTTTTTGTCCACCTCTTCGTAACGAAGCTGCATCAGGGCCCGTACTTCCAGGAAGGTGCGAAGTTTTCGCTGGTAAGAAGGTTCCTGATCCAGGCCCATTCTCCGGGCTTCGTCTGAGAAGAGGACCCAATCGATGAAGGGCTCCGGCGTTTTGGGGACCGCCATGCCTGGCTCTTTCCAGAATTGCCACCATTTTTTGAGGTCTTCTTCCTTGTACTCTTGGCCGTTTATCTTCACCACGTAGCGATCCCAGAAGAAGGCCTGGGAGAGAGCCGGTAAGAAAAAGATCACGAAGAACAATATCGGAAACGATCTTTTCATCTCTGCTGGCAACCTCCGAGATTTTTTTTCTGCCAATCAGCCAGGATCTCCTGGACCATCTTTTCACTCAGTCTGGTGAGGGTGAGAATGCGACCAAAGTGAAAGATCTTTTGATAATCGTCACCACGACGGGAGTGATAGGTACTCCAGAGAAGCTGTCCCTCCTTGGCGTCTCTAACCCAGATGGAAAGGGAAAGGAAGACCCCTTGGCGATCTTCTTTGGCCTCCAGTACTGTTCCACCAATGATGGCTTCAACCCCCAATCTTTCACCCATGGTGCGCAGCACTCTTGGGGGCGGTTCTTTACCTACCAGACAGCGTTCCAGTCTCAAGAAGTTTCGGATGCGTCCTTCCTCCACTACCTGGAATTCGTGGCTCGCAATGAGCTGCGATAGGAAGACACGATAAATCAACCTCCCGACCCGGAAATCGCCGGTCTCGTTGGCAAAGGGCAAAACCGCCACCCGGCAGGGATGTTTGTTCCCTTTAAGCGAGAGCTCAGTTTGAGGGAGATGCGCTCCGCAGCCGGCTAGCCAGATCAATAGCACTGCGCACCAAAACCACTTCATGAGGCCCCATTAGAAATCTTCCAGCCACTTCTTGGATTCGTCCTTTTTTTCTTTAGCGGCCCGGAGAATAACGGGCTTGAGTTTCTGGTTTCTTACCAGGTATCGATTGCCCAAAACATCACGTACTTCTAAAGAATAGAAGAGTTTGCCCTGGGCAGGGACCACAATCTTCCCTTTGGGTTTGCCTTCTCCTTCGAGTTCTCCGAGTAGGTTTCCTTCTTCGTCCCATACCTCCAGATACCAGTTGGAGAGGGGCACGGGATGATCTTTTACCTTGAGATCAATCTCTATCCCTTCGCTGGCCTTTTTGGCCTCGATGGTGACTTTCGGAGGGTCTTTTACCACCAAAAAGTCGGCGGTGGCCGTGGCCGAGTTACCCGCTTTGTCCCAAACGGTGAGTTTGAGATGATAACGTCCTTTGGGCAGTTTGTGTCCTCCCGCGTCGCTGCCTCGCCAGTTGAAGGCCTCCGGAAGGCCACCAGGTTGCTCGATGTTTAGGACTTCATTCCCCTCTTCGCCGGTAATCACCATTTGCCAGCGTGAAATGGGCTCACTATTTTCCAAGACGGGCACGATCGTCACATACCGACGAAAGGCGATCACCTCTCCCATTTTTTCGCCTCGCCGAATCTTTAAAGAAAGCCTGGGGGGTGAATTGTCCACTACGAAGGTGGAGAGGAAGAGTTCTTTCTTCAGGTTCCAAGGGGGGCCCCATTGGAATAGGATGTTGACCGGATAGCGACCTTCTTTGCGGGGCGCCTTCCACAGGGCCAAAAAAAGTTTTCGCGATTCGTCTTCTATCGCCGGAACCTTGCGGCCATCTGGTAAGATGAAAAAAATCTTCTGAGGTTTGCTCCCGGAGAGATTGAGTTTTACGGCACATTCGATGAGATGGCCCGGACGCGCAAAACGGGGACGCAAAAAGACATCGCCAATTTCAACTTCCGGAGGAAAGGATTTCATCTCCTTGAGCTCTTCCGGGAGATCCTTGACCAAACTGGTGATAACCTGCTCCCTTACTTTTTGAAAATCCAACTTCTGGAGTCCAAGTAGAGAAACTTTCTCCTCGGTGGCAAGAGCGGCGGTTTTGGACCAGAGGAGCTGGTAGTCCGTGGCTCGCACCAGACGTAAAGTAACGCCAAAAAGCCCCTTTTCTTGGTCTTTATCGGTAACTGTCCCTACTAGGATGAGATCCGCACCTAGTTCCCGATAGACCTTGAGAGCGGTGAGCCGTTCTACCCAGCCCGTCCAGCGGATGCGGTTTTGCGCCATAAATGTAAGGATTCTCTCCGGTGGAATGACCTCAAAGCCGGCTTCCTGAAGCTTTTCTGCCACCAATTTAGAGACTTCTACGTTCACTCCGTTGATATCTTTGGAAACATCCTCAAAAGGAAAGACGGCTATTTGAGCCTTCGCCAAAGCGGCCCCTAGGAGAAATAACCCTCCTACGAGGAAGAAAAAAAGTTTTTTCATTTAAATCCTCCAACAATCTTCCGTTATTTGAGGGTTTCCAGGAGCCGCCGCACGAGTTCAAAGCTCAGCTGAGTGTAGTCTTTGGGGCGCAGCCCAAAAAGCCTGCCAACAGTACTATATCCATTAATATTACCACTGGCCTGCCAGATTACCTCCCCGGTGGCACCATCTACCAGACGCAAAGTGATGGCAATTACCGGATAGTTATAGGTTCCCTCCCGTACGATTTCGTAGGTGTCCACTGAGCCCGTAATCAAACCTTGTACTCCCAGCTTTTTGGCCAGGCGACGCAAGGCCGCCTTGTCCAGGAGGACCTTTTCACTAATGGCCTCTTCTTCAAGAACCATATCTACTAGGGCTTTATCTACCACGTCGAAAAGTCCCAAGGCCAGGATCTCCGTAATAACAATATTTCTGATGCGCTCTGCTGCAAAACTCTCCTGAGTGTTGTTTTCCAGTTTTAAAACGGCTACTCGTTTGATATAACTCGGATCTACTCCTTCTCGAATAAAATAATCTATTTTTTGCCGTGTTGCACAGCTTGTTACAAGTCCTAACAAAAGTGCCAAAATTATGACTAGATTTTTTCTGTTCATCTTAAGCCTCCTGATCAAAAAGTGAGGGTCAAGCTAAACATTATAGCCCATCTTTTTTCTTCTTTTGTTTTTTCCCAGGAATAAGTTGTTTTAAAGAAAAGATAGCGGCTTATATCCCATGACAAGTTGCTAGATATACGATCTGAGTTTTGTCCCTTTTGTCTGGTTCCACTATAAAGTAGATTTATTTGTATTTTTGGATTTATATTGACCCATAACGAATAGGTTGAGTTTACAATAGTTTTTTGATTTTTCCCCCATTTTATAGATTCAGATCCTCTGATCAGTAATGTTTCAGAGGGTCTCCAAATTATGTCAGTATTGGCAAAATGGTCTGTACTGCTCGATGATGTTTCTCCTTTACTCTTAGTATGTGTAAAATCATAAATAGCTGTAATTGTTAGGGAAGGTTTAAGTCTTGCTGTGAGATTGATATGCGTATTGATGCTATCTGTTTTGCTATCATTTTCAAAATTTTTGGTGTGAGTGTAGTTTATGTCCCATCTTGATTCTAAGTCTGGATACAGTTCGGCAGCTGTGCTCAAAGTTATGGTATCAGTTGTTGAAATTTTTTGATTCCCTTCTTTGTTTAATGAATGAGTATAAGTAGTGGTGGTAGTTAAAGTTTCTAAAAAATCAGAAATAATGTTGATTGAAAAGTTGTAATTCTTTTTAGATTTTTGGCCTTCTGTTTTATCTCTGTTTGTTGAGAAACTGCTAGTTGTTTGTAATAATTTATTTATATACCAGTATCCGGTAATATTTTGAGAGATGCTTTCGCTATTTTTCCCGGGCTTTGGAATATTCTTATTGTAGAAGAAATTGTAGGCAATATTTTTCTTTTCATCGAAATTGTATCCTAATGAGGCGTTTGTTTGAAAACTTTTGCTTTTAAAAGTATAGCTGTTAACGCCTGCTGGTAAATATTTGTATGCCCTTACAACTGGAGAGTTTAAGTCGTCTGTTCCGGAAATAACCGTTAATTTAAGATAGCGACCTTCATTAAAAGTAGTTGGAAATTCGTAAGGTAAGGAAACATTGTTGGCTATTTCTGTCCACGTGCTTTGATCGTTGCTCCATTCGATCTTCCATTTGACATTTGGGTCTAGTTCTTCCATGATTATGCCATCTGCATAAAAAATAATCAGGTCTATTTCTTGGTTATTAGTATCGATGATAATATAATCATCAGTTTGTATTTGGTTGGTGTCTGCTAGGTGCCAGCTTACTGAAATACTTATTAATGCCCTTTTAGTTGGTCCGGTTTCGCTACTTTTCCATTTGTTTTTAGTGTAGGTTATTTGCTGAGAAAAACTATATCGAAATTTTTTCCAGGTATTGCTCAAGTCACCTTTGACAAAGTAACTATCAGTATTTGTTTTGGTTCGATCTACGTGATCTTTTGAAGATGTCCCACGATAATCGGCATAAATACCGAACAAATTCCACTCTTTAGAGACAGAAATACCCCAGTGATCGGAATCAGTATCTATGCGATGTGGGGAACGATCATCTTTTTGACTGGCCTGGCCATAGTAGAAACGCCAGTTGTAATCTTGGTAAGAGGTGGTCAGATTGCTATCCCAGGATCGTGTAGAAAGGTCTGGGCCATCGGAGCGCCTGTTTTCCGTAGCGGTAGCGCTGAAATTGAGATTGAACCAATCGTTGGTGAGATTTAAGGCCAAGACGGGGGTATAGAGTTCCCTCCATTCTCCTGCTTGGTCTTGTCTGGTGTAGCGTAAAGAGAGGTTTGTTGATAGGGCGTTGGTGGCCCAGGAGCTCAAAATGAGCGAATAGGTCTGAGTCCAACGTGGTTTCTCTTCAGAGGTGTCGAAATAGCGCCAATTGGCCGAAAAATTGAGGGCCAGGACCGGGGCCCTCCCAAAAATAATAAAATTCATTAATACTAAGGATAATAAGGATAGAACGCGTTTTTTCACCAGAGTTTTCCTGTCCTGGCACTATAGGGCTGAAGCTTCTAATAGTCTTCGTGAACGATATTTTCAACAAAATTTTCCATCAAAACTCGGCTATTTTGCCGGTAAAACTTCCAAAATGTCCCAAATGGTGCCTTTCATCTTCCAAAACGAGATGTAACGATTTCGTTAAGCTGTAAACTTTTTCTAAAAAGGCATTTCAGAAAGATAGTGAGCGAAAAAAACAAAAAATTCAAAAAAATTAAACTTTGATTCTAGAAAAGGCGATTTCCATTTTAGAGGACCTTAAGGTATTAGGACGATGGTGATGTTCTTCGGGAGAGACAGATGGGAAAAATTTTTCCCTTGTTTTAGGGTTAAAAGGGCATTAAAATTCTTATATGAAGGGTAAAAATTTTTAAAAGGAGGCCGGTCATGAGGTACTTAACTTTTCTTTTGGCTTTCTTGGTGATAGGGGCCTTGGCTCCTCAAGGTTGGTCGAGGGTGCAGGGTCCCTGTGTTGACTGTCATACCATGCACAACTCCCAGAATGGGGCGACCGTGGTCTCTGGTGGTCCTTATCGGGCCCTTACCAAGGGAGATTGTGTTGGGTGTCATACGGGGACTTATTCAGGCGGAAATATCCCCTACATTTTATCTGAATCCACGCCCAACTATGGGACTTTTGGTATCTCAGGTGACACTTTGGCGGGTGGTAACTTCTATTGGGTAGCAAGCACTGGTGGCAACGATCCCACCAAGGGTCACAACGTTGTCTATCTTGCTGATGAAGATACCAACATTGGTAAGACTCCTCCTGGTTGGGACAACGCCAACTTCCCGGCGGCTGGTGAGTCCGGGCAGTTGGTGGCCGGTGGGGAAGCCAGCTGGTCCAAGCAACTTACTTGTGCAGGAAAATACGGTTGTCATGGAAAACACGAAGACGAAGACGATTTTCGTTCCATCTCTGGAGCACATCACGCTGACGATAGCACCATCGATGGATCCACGGTGGGTAAGAGTTTTCGCTTCCTCTACGGAGTGATCGGGATCGAAGATTCTGACTGGGAGTATCAGCCCACCTCTAGCGAGCATAACCAGTATTACGCCGTCGATCGAGCCGACTCTTTTATTGACAATCCTGCCAATGCTGATCCCAAGAGCATCAACTACTTGTGTGCGGAGTGTCATGGTCAGTTCCACAGCGGAGTAGGCAATACGGCTGGTGCCGATGACGAGGACAGCACTGTAGGTTCTCCCTGGATCCGTCACCCCTCGGATTTTGACATGAACAACGTAAAGACCAAGGAATACGGTGCCTATCCCGGTCCGTTCGCGGCGGCTGGTACTTACTGGCCGGCGGCTCCGGTGGGCACGGATGACCTTTCGGCTGGCGTACGGAGCCAAGTCTTGCAGACTGATGACGACGCCATTGTGCTCTGTATCTCTTGTCACCGGGCCCACGGCTCGCCTTACGCTGATCTCCTTCGTTGGGATTATGGCGAGTGTCAGGCTTCGAGTGGTTCGGCTGGCAACTGCGGTTGCTACGCCTGTCATACCACCAAGTATTAATCTGCTCGGTGAAGAGGGGGGCCAAGGCCCCCCTCAAGTCTTTTGAGGGGGATGGAGGTCAAGTCTATGAGGTGGATAACAGGTTTTCTTTTGATATCTGTGTTCTTTGTCGGTGCTGCCTGGGCCAGGGTGAGTGGGCCTTGTGTGAATTGTCATACTATGCATAATTCCCAGAACGGTGAGCCGGTAGATGAGAATGGGCCGCGCATCTACTTGCTAGATCCGGTCTCCACTTTTACTGACGCTTGCGTGGCCTGCCATTCCGATGAGTCGGCCAACACCATTGTAGAAGAAAGTGGCGGAACGCGAATTCCCATTGTCCTTAACCTTCAGGAGCCTACCTATCCCAGTGATGGAAGCTCAACCGGAACACTAGCAGGTGGAAATTTCTACTGGCTTTACGCTAACGCCGGGGTAGGGGGAGAGAACCAGAGCGTTTACGGACACAACGTCCTGGCCATCGATGGTGTTCCCCCCGATGAGAATCTTTCTGAAGCCCCTGGGAAACCGAGTATTGCTTCTGGGCCAAATTGTGCAGGTTGTCACGATAGAGTGGAGCGTTGTGAGAGCTGCCATCTTCCGGCGCACCACGCCCCCGATACAGGGAGCCCGGTGGTGGGCAAGGAAGGGGGCTGGTATCGCTTCCTGAACTCTTCCTCTCATCCCTCCGATGAGACTGGCGTGATCGGGATCGAAGACGATGATTGGGAGCAGACTATCAGTGCTTCAGATCACAACGAATACATGGGCTGTAACAACGCCTATGGAAACGATGACAATTCTATGAGTAATTATTGTGCGGGTTGCCATTATAAGTTTCACGGGCTCAATTATGTAGATACCGACGGAAACGCGATTGCTGATAATCATTCTCCATGGTTTCGTCACCCGGCCCATCTGCCTCTTCCGGACGATCCAAACAAAGAATACTACTATTACAACAACCCTGGCGGTACCGGTCCAGGCCTATACAACCCCATCGCTCCGGTGGCTCGGGATCCCGACGCCTTGCTCAGCATGACTGGACCTTCTTCCATTGTTACTCCGGGGCAGGATCAGGTGATGTGTCTTTCCTGTCATCGCCCTCACGGAACACCTTATCCTGACATGCTGCGCTGGAACTATCTGGATAATTGCGTTGCTGGTCAGGGAACACCTTCGGACTGTGGGTGCTTTGTCTGCCATACGACCAAAGGTGAATAATAAGATTTTGTTTCTTGCTCTGAGCCTCCTCATCCTGATTGGATGGGGAGGCTTCCTTTGTGTTCAGGCCCAGGAAGAGATAGCCGTAGCCAAGATAAGGGTTATTTCCGTCCTCAAGAACGACGATGCTGGTCGGCCTTTCGCCTTTCCTTCCTCCTTGGGGTATGACCCTCAAACTGACGAACTCTATGTGGTCGAAGCTTCAAAGGGTCGCATTGTGATCTTCAGTCCTGACCTATTTCCAGTCTTTTCTTTTGGGGTGGGCCGAGGGATTGAAAGTCCATCATGCGTAACAGTTGACAAAGAAGGGTATATCTATGTGGGACAAAATCCCAGAGGAGGGAAACCGGCTTCCATAGCTATTTTAAACCCTGCAGCCATCAAAGTGCGGGAGATTCATTTTCAAGGTTTTGAAGGGGCTGACAGATTCACTCCGAGAGCCATAGCAGTTGGGCATCGGGGGCGTATCTACGTGGCTGGTCTGGGCTATCGGGGGGTGATAGTGCTTGATAACCAGGGTAACTACATCAAGACGCTTTCTCCAGAAGATACTTACGCTAAAAACGTCCCCAAACGTAAAGCTATGATCAGTGATGTTTATATCGACGAAAATGAAAGAATTTATCTGGCTAGCGAAGAAATGGGCCGCATTTACGTTTACGATCGCCAAGAACGATATCTTTTCAAGCTTGGACAAAAGGGGGGAACTTTTGGAAAATTGAGCCGTCCCCGTGGGGTGGCAGCTGACCCCCGGCAAGATCTGATTTATGTGATCGATTATATGCGTCATACGGGACAGGCCTATGATTATCAGAGTGGTAAGTTTCGCTTTGAATTTGGAGGTCGGGGCTGGAGTCCCGGCTGGTTTAACTATCCTACGGATATCATAGTGGATAAGTTCAGCCGGCTTTATATCGCTGACCTTTTCAACCATCGGGTTCAGGTCATTGAATTTGCAGGGGTTACCTATCCGGAGATTCCGGTGGAGGTCCCCTCTTTTGTAACGCCCATCCAGAGGATCAAGATTCCCAAAAAATAGGAGGTCAAATATGAGGCGTCTCTGGTTTCTGATGCTGTTAGTTGGCCTGGTCTTCTTATTAGCGAGTCTGGCGGTTTCCGAAGAAGGGGATAAGGAAGGAAAGGCTTCGCAGGGCAACGTTTCCGAGGCTGCCATCGAACAAGAAGTTCAGCTCTCAAACGCTGATTGCGTAAAGTGTCATCCCAATATCGTCCATCAGATTCAGACTGCCGGGGGAAAGCATCAGAGTGAGGTGGGTTGTCTTGATTGTCATGAAGGTGGCCATCCACCTTTGGTACCAGGGGAGAAAATAATCCCTCAGTGTTCTAAGTGTCATGAAGGAGAGGAGCATTTTACTCTTCCCAATTGTCTGGGTTGTCATCGAAACCCTCACGAGCCCTTGAATATTACTTTTCCAGAACACACCAAGCAGGCGTGTAAGACCTGCCATCCACAACAGGTGCAGGAGGTCAATGAGCACCCGAGTGCGCACGCGGAGGTAGATTGCTCCTTCTGTCATACCAAACACGGTTACATTCCAGACTGTCTGAAGTGTCACGAGCCTCACCGGGAGGGGCAGCAATTTTCGGAGTGCGTGAAGTGTCATCAAGTGCATCAGCCTTTGAACATCACCTACGGAATGGACATCCCCAATAGTGATTGTGGGGCCTGTCACGGAGACATTGAGGAGACGCTGGAATCTGGTACCACCAAGCATGCGAAACTGGCCTGTGTTTATTGTCATCGTGGTCAGCATGGGGTGATTCCACCCTGTGAAGCTTGTCACGGTAAGCCGCATCCCAAGGCCATGCTGGCCAAGTTCAAGAGCTGTCTGGATTGTCACCAGGATCCTCATAACCTGGTCAAATAAAGGAGGAGGAGCATGGGCAAAAGATTATCCGCTATTCTGGTAGTCGTGATTGGCTTGTTGGTTACCTCTTTTTTTGTAGCCTGCGCCAAACAAGAGCAGGCCGCGGTAGAGGGCCCTCCACCTGTTAAGGTGGCCAAGGCGGAGACCAAGGCTCCTCCAGCAGAGGCCAAAGCTGCGGAAACCACCCAAGCCACCGAAACCAAAGAGGCCGAAAGCAAAGAAAAGGCCCCTAGTGGAGCGGCTCTTTACGAACAGCCCGTTAAACCCCTTACACCTGTTGAGTGTGCACGTTGCCACTATCCTATTTTTAAAGACTTAAAGGAAAGCAAGAGTAAGCACCGGTTTGAATGCACCAATTGTCACCAGCAGTTCCACGTTTACAATCCGATCAAAAAGAATTGGGAAGAAATAATGCCCAAATGTCAGAGATGCCATCAACTCCCTCACGGGAAAGATTTTCCTAATTGTCTCCAGTGTCATGAGAACCCACATTCTCCTTTAACCATTCCTTTTGACGTATTGGTCCAAACTAGAAAGGTGGGTAAAAAAGAAGTTATTCAGTGTGCTCTGTGCCACAAGAAAGAATCGGCTGAAATGAATGCTCATCCGAGCAAACATAACGAAGTTGGCTGTCAGGGATGTCACGCAGAAAAGCACGGTTATATTCCCAATTGTTTAGACTGTCACGAACCGCACGTAGAAGGACAAACTTATGAAGATTGCTTGGTTTGTCACTCTCCTCACAGCCCTACGGCTATCAAGCCCTATCCTGAAGAGACGGACAATGCGGTGTGTGGTTCTTGTCATACCGAAATCTATGAAAACTTGCAGACAAACCATACCAAGCACTCTGAACTCTATTGCGCTACTTGCCACACCAAACACGGTTACATCCCGAAGTGTCAGGATTGTCATGGTGAGCCGCACGGAGCAGCGCTTCACAAGAAGTTCCCCAATTGTCTAGAGTGTCACGTTGATCCGCACAACCTCCCGGTTCTTTCAAATCGTTAAAGTCTAAAAAGGGGGCCGAAAGGCCCCCTTTTTAATTTAGGTTAAAACTTTTTTAATTTAGGTTAACGTCTGTTCCAGGAGTCCTTTGTTTCCGTGAGGATAGATTTGAGCGGGTAGGCCGATGAAGAGGGGGAAGTTTTGTGTCCCGTGCCCCACAGGGAGACGGGCCAGGATTGGGCCAGAGAAGACGGCGGTCACTAGTTCGAACAGGACGTCTTCCCCTAGGCCTTTGAACTCTCCTAAGATGAGCGCATTCGCCTTGGAGAGCTCGCCTGAAAGGCTCAACTGAGTAAGAAGACGATCAACACGGTAAGGGCTTTCGTTTACCTCTTCCAAAAGGAGAAGGGCGCCATCCAGGTTAGGGAACCAGGGCGTCCCCAAAAGGCTGACCAAAGAGGCCAGGTTACCACCAAGGAGAGGACCGCTTGCTGAGCCTTCTCTCCAGAAGACCCCTTGGTAAACGACAAAACGCTGTTGTCCGAGGAGGAGGCGTCTTACGGTGTGACGAGCTTCCGGGTCAATGTGAGGAAGGGAGCTTACTAGTGGGGCGTGGAGGGTTACCAGACCGTAGCGTTGATAAAAATAGTTTAGAAGAATGGTAAGATCGCTGAATCCAAGAAGCCAGAAGGGTTTGAAGTGTCTTCTCTTCGGAAGGAGTTCTTCAAGCCAGGGGAGGAGTCGTAAGCAACCGTATCCTCCTCGGCTAGCCCAGAGGGCTGGGAATTCCGTCATGGTTCGCATGAGGTCAAGGACTCGTTCTTCGTCTCTTCCAGCCAGATAACGGCAGCGGCTCAGCGCGAAAGAGCTCAGATGATAAGCAAATCCCCAGGATCTCAGTTCGTGAAGACCTAAGTTCAATTCCTCCCTCTGTACCACTCCGGCCGGGGAAAAGACCGCGATATTGTCTCTTTCTTTGAGAGGATCAGGGATCAAAAGCGTCTTTCCAGCCAAAGCCTGAGACCCTCCAGGGTAAGAAAGGGTTCGATTTTTTCTATTTGATAGCAAAGCCTTTGCATAATCGGGGCCAAACCACCGGTGGCAATAACACGGGGTTTGCTTTGAAATTCCAGTGCCATGCGGGTCACCAGGCCATCGGTGAGAGCTGCAAATCCGAAGAGAAGGCCGCTTTTAAGGGCCGAGAAGGTATCTTTGCCAATAGCTTTTTGGGGAGGGGAGAAGAGTTCCACCCGCGGGAGCATGGAGGCCTTTTGAAAGAGGCTTTCTGCTGCCAGCATGAGCCCCGGGGCGATAGCTCCGCCAAGGTAGGCTCCATCTTCTGAAACGCAATCAAAGGTGGTAGCGGTGCCATAATCGATGATGATCAGGCTGTGACGATATTTTTCCCAGGCTGCCAGGGCGTTGAGGACACGGTCTACCCCCACCTCCTCCGGACGTTCGAGCCGGATGGGTAAACCCAGATCACAGGCCCTGGCAATGAAAGGGCGACGACCAAAATAGCGTTCGCTCATTTCTGTCCATATTTCTACCAGGGGTGGAACAACAGAGGCCATCGCCAGGGCCCTTATCTCTTCTCGACGAAAACCGTAAAGTCTTAGGAATTGGTCGAGCTGGAGACCAAGTTCATCAGCGGTAAGGTTGATTTCAGTCCGAAAACGAAAGTGAGCTCGCAGGTTTTTCCCTTGAAAGAGACCGCAAACAGTGTTGGTATTTCCGATATCAACTGTGAGAATCATCTCATCCTCCAGTTTTCTCTGGCTCGAACCGCGTAAAGTACCCAGCCCTGCTTTTCGTCGCGGTCCAGGATATCGGCGTACGGAGAAAGGGCCTCTTTCAGTTCTTCCTCCATCGAAGGCACAAAACCTGTAAAGAGATAGTAGCGACTCTGCCAGAAAGAAGGAAGGCCGAAGAGTTCCAATAAAAGGCCTTTGAAGAGGTTAGCTACCACCAGATCGGCCTTGATGGGTAAGAGCCGTCTTACGTCCTCTTTCAAGACCTTGGCCTGGGATTGAAGTTGGTTCAACCGGAGATTCTTTTTGGTAAGGGAGACACAGAGCGGATTGATGTCTGCAGCCAGCACCCGGGCCCCGAGTTTGGTGGCAAGAAGACTCACCAAACCGGACCCACATCCCAGATCAGCCACCCTTTTAAAAGGGCCAAACTCTTGAAAGAGGCGGTAGAGCCATTCGAGACAAAGTCTAGTGGTAGGATGGGTGCCAGAACCAAAGACCACGCCGGGATCAAAAACTAGGTCTCCAGCCTGCGCTTCCCATTCTGGGGCCAATTGGTAAGGGCCGACACGAAAAGGCGCGATACGTCTCCCTTCTCCCCATTCTTCAAAGTCGACCACAGCTTTCTCTTCGAGCTTAAGTCCTAGGGAAGAGAGGACCTTTTCTATCAGGGAGTCTCGGGGTTGATGAAAGAAGAGGACGGCGAAATCTTCCTCTTCCCAGCAACCAATGAAGTCCTCGTCCTCGAAGTGGTGTAGGGCCGGATGAGGCCGATCTACCGCGTAAAGGTACAATTTATGGTAGCGTTTGTGTTTTCCGCGCAGCATGACAAAAGCGGTCCTTTTGTTTTTGATAATATTCCAGGTTGGGATAAAAATCCGGGGCCTCAAAGGCGCGATGAAGGGCTAGCACGCTATAAAGACAGGCCTTATCCGGTCTGTGGTGCAAGAACCAGGCTTCTGCCAACGTGTCTAGGTGGGTGGCAAGAGGTTTTTCCAGGCAGGCCTTGAGGGCGAAACGTAAGCCTTTTTCCGGGTCTCTCAAGGCGGGGTCTTTGGCGGTCACGAGAATCCAGGCCAAGTTGTTCAAGAGTTCAGGATTCTGAGGATCGAGTTCAAGAGCGCGTTCGTACCACCAGAGGGCCTCCTTTTCGCGTCCAAGTTCGTAGTAAGTGGTACCCAGCAGGGTCAACGTTTCTGCCCGGGGAAAGAGGTTTGCCTCCCGTAAAAGAGGACCGAGGGTGAGGTTCAAGGAGGCCTTTTTTTCCAGTTTTTCTCTCGGCAGCTGCGAAAGGATAAGGCTTACCAGACCCATGAATAGAAGATACGAAACAAGGGCGAGACGAACCTTTCGATGATGGCGTTTGAGAAGGCCGGGATTTGTGGAGGCCTCCTTTAGGAATTCGATGCGTTCCCTGATGCTGTAATGGTGCCAACTGGGTAAATCTTCGGTATGGCCAGAAAGGGCGGCTATTTTCCTAAGGGAGCGAATCAGTCCTTCGGCGGTTCCCAAACTTTCCAAGCAATAAAGATCTGCCTGTCGTTCGAAATTGCGCAGGAAGAAGCCGAAGAGAAAGCGAAAATAAAAGACCACGCTTAGAATCAGCCCCAGGCTAAAGATGGCTTCTGGCAAGAAATATTCCGCTCCGGGTTTGCCATCCAGAAGCTGGGGAAAGGGGAAATAGGCCAGAAGGGCCAGGAAAAGGGGTGAAAAAGCGAGATAGACCAAAATGGTAAAGAAAATAAAAAAGACCACCAGCCACAACATGTGATGTCGTTTGAGATGTCCTACTTCGTGGGCCACCACCGAGAGGATTTCGACTTCCTCCAGAGCTGCCAATAAGCCGGGGCTCAAGAGTAGATAACGAAAGCGAGGTAGGAGTCCAATCACCCCGGCAGTGAGCAAGCGTCCACCAAAGGTTTGCCAGAGAAGGATTTCAGCCAGCTTGACTCTTTCTCTGGTGAGATACTCGTTAATCAGGCGGCGAAGGCGGCTTTCTGGAAGGGGCTGGCAATCCCAAAGCTTGGCCGCCAACGGGGGAACCAGGAGAAGCAGTGCCAGGATGAAGCTTCCGAAATACCAGGTTTCGTAGAGTATTCCATGATAGGGCCCGAAGACTTTTTCCAGGATCTCAAAAGCAATGTTTACGATCAACCACGGCACGAGAAAGGGTAGCAAAAGGCGGAGGTGAGCGCTCAAGTATTGGGTGAGGGAGAGATTGTTTAGAGGAGAACGTCTTTCGTAGAGACCCGACACCAGCCAGATGAGCAGGAAATAATGCAGAAACAGGAGCAAACCGGTGGCATCGAAGAGGAACGGATCTTCAAGTCCGAGCTCGCGCAAGAAGGACGGAAGATTGAAAATCAAAACGTCAGCCACGAAACACAGGAAAGCCAGGGCCTTCAGGGTGGCCTGGGTTCGCAGGAAAGCCGCTACGTGTCTGGACCTCCTGATACTCCAGAAAACTACTCCCACAAATCCCAATTCCTTTAAAATCCACAGAGAAAAGGGGCTGGTGAGCTCGAAGAGTTTGCCTTCCGCCGGCCAACTCGAAAAAAGGACGATAGCTAACAGAAGATAGATGATATCGCTGTAGAGCACGGCAGGGATTATAACGGGCTCGGAAAGGGTTTCCAGTTCTTAAATGAGATTGGCCCAGGATTCGAGGATGTTTTCTCTCAGGAAACGGAGATGGTCTTCGATGGCCAGATAGAGGTCTTCGTCAAGTCCCAGGTGTCCCAGAAGTGGTGCTATTTCAGAACGTTGGCCACCGGGTAGCTGAGAAAGACCGAGACGATGGACGGTGATATCAGCCAGTTTAACGATGCCTGCGGTGGTCAGGAAACGTCCTTTGTAAAAAGGCTGATGATGATAACGGGCTACTATCTCAAAGGGTTCAGGGAGTCCCCAGCGTTTGAGGAGCCATTTCCCAAGCCAGGTGTGAGCCAGCCCCAAATCAACCTCTTCGGAGAGGAGGTCTCGCCCGGATTCTTCCTGGCGCCTCAAGACTTCTTCAAAGGCCTCGGGGAAAAGATAAAGCTGAAGGAGATGTCCTATGTCGTGGAGTAATCCTAGGGTGAAATAAAGGTCTTCGTCTTCTTGATCCAAACTCTGGGCAATGATGCGGGCGGTGAAACCCGTAGCCACGCAATGTACCCAAAATTCTTTTACCTCGAAGTTGTAGACAGACTTCAGGGGTTTGAAGACGCTGGCCAGACAAATGCTGAAGGCGATCTCGTTAACTTGTTTGAGTCCGAGGGTGACAATGGCCCTCTGAATAGAGGTTATCTCACGTTGAACGCCCGTATAAGCAGAGTTGGCAATAGACAAGACCTTAGCGGTAAGGGCTTGATCGTAACGGATTAGTTCTTCCAATTCCGTAATTTCGGTTTCCTCACTGGAGAGCAGTTCCAGTAAACGATAAGCTAGCGTAGGAAGAGTGGGGAGCTTTTTGGTTTCAAGGATTTTGTTGTGTGACAGACGCAAGGCGATCATGTCCCGCACGTCCGCTTTGGGAAGGCTTTCGACTACGGGTGTCGTACGTTCAACCCCTTCTTTCATTCCAGCCTCCTGCCATCAAACATCGGATGTGGAGGGGGAGAACCTTAAACTCGCCTGGACCTTCTTTTTGGGACACCAGAGCCGGCCCTTTTCGATGATGTGTCTCACTTCAATTCCCGCCTCCTCCAGCTTTTGAGCGATGAAACGGCGATGGCAGCGCCAGGGAAATTTTTCGGCACAGATGATCACGGAAGGTTTTTCCATTAAGAGCTTTATGAGGGAGGCCAAACCTCTGGCAAAGGCTTCCGAACGGGTGTAGGTTTTGTAGCCCTCCGGGCGAAAGCCCCCGAGTTCTCGTCCCAGCCAGAAGTACTCTATCCCGACCTCTTGTAAGAACTTCTCAAGATTTTGGCGTGAAAAGTGGGGATAACGTTTGCTTGCCGGGAAAGAACGAACGTCTATTATCCTTTTTAGCTTATAATATTCCAATATCTCCAAAAACTCTTCGAGAAGACGCTGACTAGTACCGAGAGTGTAGACCATTGGAGGGTCTTGTTTTTTGGTTTCCATAGCCTATTTTATTAGACGATCATTTTCTGGAAACGGAGGCGATAGAGATGCCCATCTATGAATTCCTCTGCAAAGACTGCCGCTCGATTTTCGAGCAATTGTGTTTTTCCTCCCGTGACATAGACAATACCCGTTGTCCACGTTGCGGGAGCAAAAACGTGAGCAAACTCCTTTCCACTTTTAGTAGCCGTTCTTCAGGAGGTTTTGGTAGTTTTGGTTCTGGTTTTGGGAGCTCCTGTGCTGGCTCCCGGTTTTCCTGAGCTTAGCACATAGAGGGCCGCGGTTCGCGGCCCATTCTCCCCCATGTTTACTCAATTTGTCCATTTCTTGTTGGAGACCATCGGTCGTTTGGGTTACCCGGGCATCGTGGTGCTTATGGCCCTGGAATCTTCTTTTTTTCCCTTTCCCAGTGAAGTGGTCATCCCACCTGCGGCTTACCTGGCTTCCAAAGGGGAACTTAATCTTTGGGGGGTCATCGTTTCCGGTATGGTTGGAAGTCTGTTGGGGGCCTGGTTTAACTATTTCTTGGCCTTAAGGCTGGGACGTCCCATGCTTGAGAAGCTGGTCTTGCGTTACGGACGCTTTTTCTTTCTTTCCCCGAAGACCATGTTGAGAGTAGAAGTTTTCTTTGCCCGCCACGGCCATGTTAGCACTTTCGTGGGGCGTCTCCTGCCAGGTATCAGACAATATATTTCTTTGCCTGCCGGGCTGGGGCGGATGAATTTCTTGCTCTTTTCCTTTTATACCGCTCTGGGAGCCGGAATTTGGGTCTGTGTGTTGGCTGCCCTGGGGTACCTTTTAGGTTCCAACGAGGAATTGCTCAAACAATGGCTTCACAAAAGTTCGGCCCTTCTGATCTTCTTTTGTCTTGTGATCGTGATTAGCTACCTTTATTGGTATCGCCAGAGAGGCGAAAAGTCGCCCGAAGCTTGAACATTCTGGTGGCTGGGAAGTGCCGAGGAATGAGACCAGTCTTTTGGGCGATGGTTCCCAGAATCTCCTCGACTTCTTCGAAATCTTTGGCCACCAAAGTGAACCAGACGTTCATCCGATGACGTCTCAGATAACAATGAGTTACTTGGGGAAAGGAGGCCACCAGGCGAGCCACTTCTTCACGTTTTTCTTCGGGAGCAGCCAGGGCGCAAAGAGTGGTTACGAAACCCAGACGTCGCGAATCCGGGCTGGCTCCGAGGTGCCTCAGGATACCTCTTTTTTTGAGTGTTTTTAAACGTGCGATAACTTCGGCTTCGTTTAGACCCACCTTCTCCCCCAGGAGAGCAAAGGGACGGGGAGTTAGAGGTAACCCTTCCTGGAGGAGATCAAGAAGCTTTTGATCCGTTGGATCTAGGGACATTTAGACCTCTATCTTCAAGATTTCATAGATTCGCACGCCCTTTGGGGTTTGGACTTCCACCTCGTCTCCTTCCTCTCGTCCGATCAGGGCCTGCCCCAAAGGAGAGGTCACGGAGATAAGCCCCTTTGAAACGTCGGATTCGTAAGGCCCCACCAGGCGGTAAGTAACTTCTTCGTCGGTTTCCACGTTCAGGAGGGTTACCTTCACGCCAAACTGGACCCGACTTGGGGGTGTCTTGGGCAGATCTACTACTTCAGCCCGGGCCAAGCGATCAGAGAGTTCCTGGATTCGCCCTTCAATATGGGCTTGTTTTTCCTTGGCTGCCTGATATTCGGCATTTTCGGAGATGTCTCCGTGGGCTCGGGCCTCTTCGATGGCTCGAATAATCTTTTGTCTTTCAGTCGTTTGAAGACGACGTAGCTCTTCGCGCAGGTCTTCGTACCCCTTGCGCGTCATAGGAATGCGCTCCATAACCAACCTCCATCCTCAAATTCCATAAAGAAAAGCACCGCTCGTGGCTTTACACGGGCGGTGCCCTTGGGCACACCTTTTTATCGGTGAAACGCGCCCTTACTTAAAGAGCAGGGCGAAAACTGTTCCCAAAAATAATACCACACTTATGGCACCGTTAAAGGTAAAAAAAGAAAGATCGAGCCGAGAAAGGTCATCGGGACTGATTACTATCCGCTGGGCGACAAAAAGAACCAGTGTGATAAGGACACCTATGTAATACCACCAGGAGAGTTCTGCCAAAACTCCTACCAGAACAAAGGCTGAGAAAGCCACCGTGTGACAGAGGGCCGAAAAGAAGAAGGCTTTTCGCCGGCCAAAACGGGCTGGAATGGAGTGGAGCCCCCTTTGACGATCGAAATCTTCGTCCAGACAGGCGTAAAGGATATCGAAACCAGCCACCCAGAACAGGACTCCCCCGCTGAGGATCAGTGGTATCAAGTCAAACTTCCCTTTAACCGCGATCCAGCCTGCCAGAGGTGCCAATCCAATGGCCAAGCCCAAAAAAAGATGGCAGAGCCAGGTGAAACGTTTGGTGTAGGAATAGGCAAGCAGGATAAGCAACGCTATAGGAGAGAGTTTGAAGGCCAACGGATTGAGCCCCCAGGCGCTCGAGAAGAAGACCAGGATGGAGACTAAAAAAAGCACCCAAGCCTCTTTGGGATTTACCTCGCCTGTGACCAGCGGGCGGTTCCTGGTGCGAGGATTCTCAGCATCAAAAGGCAGATCTACGATGCGATTGAAGGTCATGGCGGCGGTTCGAGCTCCTACCATGGCTCCCAAAATAAGAAAGATTTCCCTGAGAGAAGGTATTCCTCGGGCTGCCAGAAAGGCCCCGGTATAGGCGAAGGGTAAGGCAAAAATGGTGTGTTCAAATTTGATCATCTCCAGGAGAATACGGATTTTACGCCACATCTTCTCTTCTTACCCCTCCGGACCATTCCAGCGTTTTAGATCCGGGACGTTGAGACCCAGAAAATCTGCCACTCTAGCAGCAAAGAAATCCACCAGTTCGTCTATAGTTTCTGGACGATGGTAAAAGGCTGGCATAGCCGGGAAAATTATAGCCCCGGCCTCGGCAGCTAGAAGCATATTCCTCAGGTGGACCAAATTAAAAGGGGTTTCCCGTACGGCCAAGACCAAAGGTCTTTTTTCCTTCAAGGTAACGTCTGCGGCTCGGGTGATCAAATTCTTGGCCCAGCCGTGGGCTACTGCTGCCAAAGTCCCCATGGTGCAAGGGATGACAACCATGGCTTGATAGAAGGCCGAACCACTGGCTGGAGGAGCAGTTATTTCGTCTTCGTGATAGAGACGTTCGGTAAACTGGAGAAGCTCTTCTATCTCAAGACCAGTTTCCAAAGGGAAGACCTCCTCGGCTGCCTTCGAAAGGATGGTTTCTGAAGGTACACGGAGCCGTTTGAGGAGTCTCAAAAAAGCCAGGGCATAGGGACTCCCGCTGGCTCCGGTAATGGCTACCAGGATCTTCCTCATGGTTTCTGTTTCAGGGCTTCTTGACGGGCTAAACGGTCACACCTTTCATTCTCAGGGTGGCCGCTGTGTCCAGGAATCCAACACCACTCTACCTGATGTTTCTTGATCAAGGCCGCCAGTCTTTCCCAGAGGTCACGATTTTTGACCGGCTTGCCAGAGGACGTCCGGAAGCCGTTTTGTTCCCAGCGAGGTAGCCATTGGGTAACGCCGTCTCGAAGGTAGCGGGAATCGGTGTACAGCCGAACCCTGGTCGGCTGTTCTAGGGACTCAAGGGCCTTGATGGCAGCCATGAGCTCCATGCGGTTGTTGGTGGTCCGCGGTTCTCCCCCGGTAATGATTTTTTCCTGGTTGCCTCTTCGCAGGATGGCTGCAAACCCTCCTGGCCCGGGATTGCCGGAACAGGCCCCGTCCACGAATATCTCCACAATTTCTTTTTCGGAGGGAGAAGTGGAGGAAAGTTCCTTAAGGATTTCAACCCCTCGGCTGGTCCCCAGGAGGTCAGCCCCGGCTTCGATTAAGGCTAAAGCCTGTGAAAGGTTGCGGATGCCCCCCGCAGCCTTGACTCCTATCCGTCCTGCGGCACGCTGGGCCAGCAACCTTACGTCTTCCACCTTAGCCCCGGAAGGTCCAAAACCAGTGGAAGTCTTCACGTAATGTACTCTGCAGGAAGCCAGGACATCCACCAAAGCGACTTTTTCCTCGTCGGTAAGATAGCCACATTCGATGATAGCTTTGACCACGACTCCTGGGACGCTGGCCAGGATCTCATTCATTTCTCCGGCCACAAACTCAAAACGCTTCTCTTTTACCCAGCGCAAATTGACAACAACGTCTATTTCGTGGGCGCCACAGGTTACTACTTCGGTGGCTTCCCGTGCTTTGGTGGAAGTCAACTGAAAACCAAGAGGGAATCCTACCACCGTGCATATTTTGATAGCGGAATCCTTGAGCTTTTCCCGGGCCAGAGGCACAAAGGTTGGGGCAATGCACACGGCCCTTACTTGATAGTGCCGGGCTTCCTCCAGGAACGCCTCCACCTCTTTGGTGGTGGCCACAGGGGAGAGTAAGGTATGATCCAAGCGACGGGCAAGTTCTTTTATGGTAAGGGAGGTCTTCATGAGTGCGTATTATCCCATCTTTCTCAAGATTGAGCAAAAGAAGTGTGTGGTCATTGGAGGTGGAAAGGTAGCTTCTCGCAAGGTAAAGACGCTTCTTTCGTATGGGGCTCAGGTGGAGGTGGTCTCTCCTGAAGTGGTCCCCGAACTGGAGGATCTGGCGCGTGAAGGGAAGATTGTACTCAAGAAACGACCTTATCAGGAAGGGGATCTGGAAGGGGCCTTTCTCGTGGTGGCCGCTACCAATCTTCCGGCGGTTCAGGAACAGGTAGTGGGGGAGGCTCAAAAGCGGGGCCTCCTCCTGAACGTGGTGGATCAGCCCGAAAGGTCAAATTTCATCGTGCCTTCAGTAGTCAGGCGAGGCAGACTGACCCTGGCCATTTCCACCTCAGGCGCTAGCCCGGCTCTGGCTCGCCGTCTAAGGGAGACGCTTGAAGACATTTTTGGCCCTGAATACGCTACCTATTTAGATCTCATGGCCCGGTGGCGAGAAGAGATCTTGGCCCGAGAGTTAAAGGAGGAGGAGCGGCGTCAAATTTTTGAACACCTGGCCCTCCTGCCCATCCCCCGCTGGCTCAAACGCGGGGAGTGGGCTCAACTTGAGGCCGTGGCCCGAACGTTCAAACTGTCCCTTTAAGGTTCTTTGGGTTTTGGAGCCCCAAGTCTCTGGTAAAGCTCCCAGAGGAGACGGAAGGCCGGGGTAAAATCTTCCGGACTCTCTCTGAGCAGGCGTTCTACCTCTTCGATTTCAAAGAAGCGCCCTTCTTCGATTTCGTAAGGGTCGGGTCTGGGTTCTCGATTGGTGACCCCTACAAAGAGTGCTACGTATTCCCACCCCGTCTCCTCGGAGGCCTCCACGTGGGCTACCTCCAGGAGATTGCACAAAAGCCCCAGCTCTTCGTGAAGTTCTCGTCTGGCTGCTACCGAATAGGGTTCTCCCAGGCCCACGTGTCCGGCTGCTGAAGAGTCCCAAAGTCCTGGGTTCTCGTCTTTGCTCTGGGCTCTTTTCTGGAGGTAGATCCGCCCCTTGCCGTCGAACAAAAAGACATGGACCGAGCGATGTCTCAGGCGCTGTTGATGCACCTCTCCTCGTGGGAGAAGGGCGATCACCTGCCCCTGATCATCCAGGACCTCCAATATTTCCCGGGCCACTACCGAAGGGGTATCTCGTCTTTTACGTCCTCTCTGTGCCATAGCCTTGATTCCATCCGATTAAAACCCAAATTTTCCCAGGGTCGGTTATTATCTCTTGGATAATCTCTTAAACACCATGTTGGCCTCATACTATGATAAAATTTGTCAAAAAAGAAGAAAAATTTTTTGAAGCTTCTTTTGAAGTTGAGGGGCGTCCTTTTTATGCCCTTTGGGATAAAAAGGGACGTTTACTCCTCTTGAGTTTTGGTGTGCAGGCGAGGCCTGAGAGTTGGAAACGCCTGGAATGTTTCCTGGGTCCGATTCTTCCTCTCCGGGCTCCTGCAAGCCTGGTTTCCTCTCTCGAAGAGGTCCTGCAGGCTTACTGGCGACAGGAAACCAGGAATCCTCGCTATCCTCTAAGGCCTTTGGGAACACCTTTTCAACAGAGGGTCTGGAAGACCTTAAAAGAGATCCCTTATGGAGAGGTCCGTTCCTACGCCTGGCTGGCTGAACGTCTTGGGACTCCAAGGGCCCTGCGAGCGGTGGGTCAGGCTTTGGCAGCCAATCCTTTGCCCATCTTCATTCCCTGTCATCGGGTGGTAGGCAAGCGAGATCTGGGTGGCTTTTCTGGCGGTCTGGAAATCAAGCGGTTCCTGCTGAGGCTTGAAGCGTCAAAAGACCTTCGTCAAGAATCTGACACCATTTGAGGATCCCGGCGCGGACCGGATTTAATCTCCGGTTTCCCTCCCCCAAAAACCCGATCATCTCTGGCACCCTCCTTGCTATCAACCGCCACGCCAGGAGGTGTGCGAATGGCTGACAAGGAAAAGGGCAAGGAAGAAGGCAAAAAGGGCGGGAAGAAATTTTTGCTTCTGATCATTATAGGTGTGGTCCTGTTGGCTGGGATCGGAGGGGGAGCCTATTTCTTTCTCTTTGCCGGGAGTGAGCCTCCCCCAGAAGAACAGGCTCCCCCTGAACCTCCAGAGCCAGAGGTAGGGCCTTTTCTCCAACTGGATCCTTTTATCGTCAATCTGGCAGATCCTACAGGACATCGTTATCTGCGGGCCAAGATCACTTTGGAGTTTCGCAATGACGAGGCCTATCAACGAGCCAATGAACGCATCCCTCAAATCAACGACGCTATCATCATGGTCTTATCCAGCAAAACGGTCGAGGAGATGCTTTCTCCGGAAGGGAAGATGGAGCTCCGGATGGAGCTCATTCGTAAACTCAACGAGCTTTTGGGTCCCAACAGCATCAAAAACATTTATTTCACCCAGTTTGTGGTGCAGTAGGACATGGGCGAGATCCTCTCTCAAGAAGAAATTGATGCCCTTTTGAGCGGCATCGAAGAAGGGGCGGTAGATACCACGCCGGAGGAGCCGGCTTACGCGGAAGAAGACATAAAACCTTTTGACTTCCGCAACTATACCATTGCCGCCCGTCTGAAGGTGCCCGGGCTGGAGGTGGTTAACGACTACTTTGCCCGGGGATTGCGTAGCACCCTTTCTTCCATGCTGCGTGAAGTGGTGGATATCGTGGCTCTTCCTCTCAAGATGGAACGCTTCAAAGACTTCCTCAATCGCATTCCAGTGCCCACTTCCCTTCATCTCTTCCGTTTGGAGCCTTTAAGGGGTCAGTGTCTTCTCAACATAGAAAGTCGTCTGGTTTTTGCCTTTGTCGAACGTTTCCTCGGGGGTACGGGTCGGCGCATGACTCGCGTGGAAGGCCGGGAATTCACTCCAATCGAACAGCGCTTGATCCGTCGGGTGGTGGAAGCAGCCCTGCAGGAACTGGAGAAGGCCTGGCGCGGTATCCATCCCATCAAGCCGCAATACGTCAGGAGTGAGATCAATCCCCAGTTTGCCCGAGTCCTTCAGCCGGACGAGACCGTGGTGGTCTGTAATTTCAGCCTGGAACTGGAAGATCTCAAGGGCGAGCTTCTCATTTGTTACGGTTTGGGGACCCTTCAGCCCGTAAAGAGCAAACTCTATTCGCCTTTCCAAAGTGACGAAGACGCCGATCCCTTCTGGCGCAAACAACTCGAAGAAATCATCCGTTCTGTGGTGGTAGAACTCTTGGTTCCTCTTGGGTCGGCTCAGGTTACGGGGCGTGAACTTTTGGATCTGGCGGTGGGTGACATCATCCAGCTCGATACCGAAATCGATGAGCCCCTTCCGGTGTACATCGCAGGGCTCAAAAAGATCCTTGGGGAGCTTGGCCTCTACCGAGGACACAAAGCCATACGGGTCATTGATTTTGTAAAAGAGGAGTAAAGCATGTCGGAAGAACTCCGTCAGGACGACATTGACGCCTTGCTCAATCAGCAAGAAGGTGAAGCCGGCCAAGAAGAGGCCAAGGAAGAAGAGAAGACTGAAACGCAGGGGGCTCAAGAAGCCGAAAGTCTGGGAGACGCCGAGGCTGATCTGCTGGCGCAGTGGGAAGAGGCCTTAAAGGAGGCTAAAGAGGCCGAAGCGGCTCAAAAGGCCGAAGACGAACCATCCAAGAAAAAAGAGGAGAAGAGCGCCCCCCAGGCCGAGACCCCGCGGTTTGAAGAATTTACCGCCAAAGGAGGGAGTGCCGAGGGACATCCCAGTCTGGACTTCATTCTGGATATTCCTCTTGAAATCTCGGTTGAGATCGGTCGGTCCAAAATGATCATCAACGATCTTCTCAAATTGTCTCAGGGCTCCATCATCGAGCTCAATAAATTGGCCGGTGAGCCCGCTGAGATCTACGTAAACCAGAGGCTCATGGCCCGGGGAGAAGTGGTGGTGGTGAATGACCGTTTTGCCGTGCGTTTAACAGAAATCATTTCACCCCAAGAAAGGATCAGGCAACTAGGTTCATGAGTACCGGTCTCTACTTACAGGTGATTGGTCTGACCCTCTTTTTGTGTGGCCTCCTGGTATTGGGGGCCTGGGCAGTTCGCCGCCTGAGGGCCAGGGGAGAAGGTCCTTTCTCCCAGGCTATCAAGGTATGTGCCATCAGGCCCCTTTCTTATAAGTCGCAACTGGCCCTGGTGGAGGTCTTGGGAGAGAAGATCTTGATCGGCCTGGGAGAAGGGGGGCCAAGACTCATCTGTAAATTGGAGGAAAAGGGTGAGGACCGTCCTTCTTAGCGTGTGGATCAGTTTTTGGGTCGGAAACGCCTGGGCGGTGACCTTGCCCACGGTGCGTCTGGGCTTGGAGCCGGTCAAAGGGCCGGAACAGATGGCTGTGGTGCTTCAGGTTCTCCTCCTCCTGACCATCCTTTCCGTGGCCCCGGCCCTCCTGCTCATGGTGACCTCTTTTACCAGGCTAGCGGTGGTCTTTTCCCTCCTACGCCACGCTTTGGGAACTCAGCAGACCCCTCCCACCCAGGTGCTCATTGCTTTGGCCCTCTTTCTCACCTTTTTCATCATGGCCCCTGTCTTCAAGGAAGCCTATGATCAGGGCCTTTCGCCCTATCTATCCGGAGAAATAGACGAGGCCGAACTCTTTCGGAGCGCCTTGAAGCCTTTCCGGGAGTTCATGTTCCGAAACACACGCCAGAAGGACCTGGCTCTTATGATAAAGCTGGCGGGAGACAAACGCCCTGCCAGCAAGGAAGAGGTTCACACCCTTACGTTGATTCCTGCTTTCATGATAAGTGAGCTGCGCTCGGCCTTTGAAATAGGATTCCTCCTCTACATTCCGTTCTTGGTGATTGACATGGTGGTGGCCAGTGTCCTCCTCTCCATGGGGATGATGATGCTTCCGCCGATCATGGTCTCTTTGCCGCTTAAGATCCTGCTCTTTGTCTTGGTGGATGGCTGGAATCTTCTCATTGGCTCTCTGGTGAGGAGTTTTGCTTAGGAGGTCTCTTATGACGGAAACCATGGTAGTGGGTCTGGCCCGAGAAGCCATTGAGCTGACATTGCTCGTTTCCATGCCCATGTTACTGGCCGGATTGGTAGTAGGGCTCCTCATCAGCATCTTCCAGGCGGTAACACAGATTCAGGAAATGACCCTCACCTTTGTGCCAAAAATTGTAGCCGTGCTCCTGGCGCTCCTGGTCTCGTTTCCCTGGATCATGCGCAAGATGATCACCTTTACCGAGCACTTGATTTTGGATTTGCCGAGGTTCATCAAATGAGGCTGGATTTTTACGCCTATTTGGCCCAATACGCCGCGGTTTTTGCCCTGGTGATGGTGAGAGTGGGATTTCTGATGGCTTTCTTGCCGGTTTTCGGGAGCCGCTTGGTCCCTTATTCTGTTAAAGCGGCGACCATTTTGATCCTGACCCTCCTACTCACGCCCCTGGTTGCCGGACGGGTCAAGGTGCCCGAGACCCTGTGGGATTTTCTCCTCTTGAGTATACCGGAGGCGCTGCTTGGCCTTTCCATGGCCTTTTTCGTGCGCCTGGTCTTTGCAGGGGTACAATTCGGGGGACAACTTCTGGGTTTTCAGATGGGCTTTGGGGTGGCCAATGTCATCGATCCGGCCACCGGAGTGGAGGCCCCGGTCCTGGCCCAGATGGCTTATCTCATCGCCCTGCTCCTCTTTTTGGTCTTCGACATTCATCACTATTTCTTTCTGGCACTAGGAGAGAGTCTCAGGATCCTGCCTCCCGGGAGTCTCAAGGGCCCGAAGGAGATCTTCTATTTGCTGGTGCTTCACGGAGAAGACATCTTCCGTTTGGCCATCAGGATTCTGGCACCAGCTATGGCCATTCTCCTGTTAGTCCAGATCGCTATGGGGATCGTTGCCCGTTTTGTGCCCCAGGTCAACGTGATGATTGTGAGTTTCCCCCTGACCATTGGAGTGGGACTCTTTTTCTTCGGTCTCACTTTACAGGTCCTGGGACGGGTACTTGAGCCAGCCTATGGGCAGGCGGTAAGGGTCCTGCCACTTATTATCAGGGCTTTTGGAGGACATTAGATGCCAGAGGAGACCCTTCAGGAGAAGACCGAAGAGCCTACGCCCAGGCGGCGTGAGGAGGCTAGACGCCGTGGACAGGTGGCACGGAGCCGGGAGATAGCAGCGGTGGCCGTGCTGTCTGGAGGATGGCTCGCTTTTCTCTTGGGGGGAAGCTACATGGTGACCCGGCTAATGATGATTTACCGGCATTTTCTGACCTTCTCTCATCCGATCTTTGATCTCAAGGGGGTAGAGGGGCTCTTTTGGCTCTCGGTCAAGATGGGATTTGCAAGTCTGCTGCCGGTGGTGACCATTGTCCTCTTCCTGGCCTTTCTCTCCCTTTACCTCCAGGTGGGAGGGATTGCGGCCTGGGAGGCCCTGGCTCCCAAGTGGGAGCGAATTCATCCGGTGGAAGGTTTCAAGAGACTTTTTTCGCTGCCTTCTTTGGTGGAGCTTCTCAAATCCGTTTCGAAAATCGCTCTCATTGCTGTGGTGGCCTGGTTGGTGATCGACGGAGAGAAAGAAAGGGTACTCCTTCTGGCTGGTCAACAGGTGGAGTCTATCTCTCGGGAACTCGTTGCCCTTTCACGATCTCTGGTGACCAAGACCATTTTAGCCCTTTTGGCCTTGGCGGTCCTCGATTTTCTCTTCCAGCGCTGGGAAACGGAAAGGCAGCTTCGCATGACCCGGGAGGAACTGAAAGAGGAGCTGAAACAGACCGAAGGTGATCCTTGGGTGAAAAGTCGTATTCGTCAGATTCAACGGGCCATGGCTCAGAGACGCATGATGGCGGAAGTCCCCAAGGCGGACGTGGTGATCACCAACCCCAAACATTTTGCAGTGGCCTTGAAATACGAGATGGGAGAAATGCCGGCTCCCCAGGTACTGGCCAAGGGGGCGGACTTTTTGGCCCAGAAGATTCGAGCCTTAGCCGAGGCCCACGGAGTGCCGGTGGTGGAGAATCCACCTCTGGCTCAGACCCTTTACCGAGAAGTGGAAGTGGGGGATTACGTGCCAGCTGAGCTCTATCAGGCGGTGGCCGAGGTGCTGGCCTATGTCTATCGCTTGAAAGGGAAGGTTAACTGATGGCAGAAAGGGCCCTTCCCCTGAGAGGAAATCTGGCGATGGATCCCACCAATCTGGTGGTAGCAGCGGGTGTGGTGGGCATCCTCACCATTATGGTCATCCCGCTCCCGCGGTACCTGATGGATTTCCTGCTCTCACTCTCCTTCACCGTGGCCTTGGCCATCCTCCTCATGTCCATGTACATCAGCAAGCCTCTGGATTTTACGGCCTTTCCTGCCCTGTTGCTGGTGACCACGCTCTTTCGTCTTTCACTCAACGTGGCTTCGACGCGGCTCATTTTACTTCATGGTCATGAGGGTCCCCTAGCTGCGGGGCATGTCATCAAGAGTTTCGGTCAGTTCGTGGTGGGGGGCAACTACGTAGTGGGAGCCATTGTTTTTGCCATCCTGGTGATCATAAACTTCGTGGTTATTACCAAAGGAGCCGGGCGAATCGCCGAAGTAGCCGCCCGCTTCACCCTTGATGCCATGCCTGGCAAACAGATGGCCATTGATGCCGACCTCAACGCTGGGCTCATCGACGAGGCCGAAGCCAAGAGGCGACGGGAAGAAATCGCCAAGGAAGCTGAATTCTATGGGGCCATGGATGGCGCCAGCAAGTTTGTGCGAGGAGAAGCTATTGCGGGTCTGATCATCATGGCCATCAACGTGGTGGGTGGTCTCATCATTGGTTCGTTACAAAAGGGTCTTTCTATTTCTGAGGCCGCTCAGACTTACACCCTTCTTACCATTGGAGACGGCCTGGTTTCTCAGATTCCAGCCCTCATCGTTTCAACTTCCGCTGGTATCATCATCAGCCGGGCGGCAGCTGAGGCCAGCATGGGACGCGACTTTGCCAAACAGTTTGCCATGCGTCCCGAGGCCCTGGCCCTGGCCGCGGCCATCATCTTTGTCTTCGGCCTCATGCCAGGTCTTCCCACGGTACCTTTCACCGTCCTGGCCCTCTTTATGGGAGGGTTGGCGTACTTGGCTTATCGCACCCAAAAGGCCTTGGCCTTGCCTGAAGAGGAAGAAACCGCGCCGGAGCCTGAAGAGGCGGTCAGTCCCGAGGCAGTGGAAGAACTTCTTATGGTAGACATCCTGGAACTTGAGGTGGGTTACGCCCTCATACCTTTGGTGGACGAGAGTCAGGGTGGAGATCTGCTGGAACGAATTCGTTCCCTCAGGCGACAGTTTGCCATGGAGATGGGGCTCATCGTGCCGCCTCTTCACGTGCGGGACAATTTGCAACTCCGTCCCGGAGAATACGTCATATTGATTAAAGGGGTGGAGGTGGCCCGGGCTGAACTCATGCCAGGGCACTACCTGGCTATGGACCCGGGAGATGTCAAAAAGAAAATCGATGGCATTCCCACTACGGAGCCAGCTTTTGGTTTGCCTGCTCTCTGGGTGCCGGAAGATTTGCGCGAAGAGGCGGAATCAGCCGGTTACACGGTGGTTGATCTCTCCACCGTGCTCATCACTCACCTGGCTGAGGTGATCAAGACACACGCCGACGAGCTTCTGGGACGTCAAGAGGTACAACGTCTGCTCGACGCCCTGGCTAAACATTATCCCAAGGCCGTAGAAGAATGTCTGAACGTGGTCAATCTTGGGGTGGTCCAAAAGGTACTTCACAACCTGGTACGAGAACGGGTCTCCATCCGTGATCTCCTCACCATTGTGGAGACCATTGCGGATTATGGTCAGAGTATCAAGGATCCAGATCTTCTGACAGAATACGTCCGCCAGCGCCTAGCCCGAGCGATTGTAAAGCCCTATCTCGATTCAGACGGGAAGCTTCACGCCGTGGCAGTAGGAGAAGACATTGAGGAGGCCGTGCGTCGAGCCTTACAGCGCACGGATCAGGGGACCTTTCTCACCCTCGATCCCAAGGTGGGCAGTCGTATCGTAGCGGCTTTCACCCAGGCGGCAGAGAGATTATCGGCGCAAGGGTATCACCCTGTTTTTCTGGCTAGTCCGGTGAGCCGGAGACATCTGCGTCGTTTGATCGAAAGAACCCTTTCACAAGTGGCGGTCATTTCACAGGCGGAGATTCCTCCCCAAGTGACGGTGGAAATTCATGAAACAGTGAGGTTGGCCTGATGAAGGTGCAGAAGTTTCGTGGAAAGACCTCGCTAGAAGCACTCTCCAAGGTGAAGGAACACCTGGGAGAAGAGGCTGTGATACTGTCCACCCGGAGGGTGAAGGAGGGGAAGCGCTTACTCTATGAGATCACGGCAGCGGTAGATCTTGATCCGCCTGCTCCTGAGCCCAGACCCAAAGAAAGTGAAGGTTTCTCGGTGGTCTTGAAAGAGATCGAGGAGATCAAGGAACTCATCAGAGGATTAAACGCTGGTCTCAAATCGGGGAGTCACCTCTTTCAACGTTTGTTGGAACAAGGTGTACCGGCTTCGGTACTGCGGCTCTTTAGCACCAATGGAGATCTCGACAAAGAGAAATTCTTGGATCGTCTCTCTCGCTTGGTAGGTCGGCGGGTGGGACCAAAGGAATTCCCGCGTCTCACGTTCTTCGTGGGCCCTGCAGGCGTGGGGAAGACCACCTCGATGGTGAAATTTGCCTCGCGACTGGCCTACACCGATCAGAAGGTGGCCATGATCTCTTTGGATTCCGTGAGAGTGGGGGCCAGAGAGCAGATAAGCCGTTTTGCCCAGTTTCTAGAGATTCCACTGGGCTTTGCCAGGGACGAGGAAATCGGAGAGCTTTTGAAGCGTTTCGAATCTTACGACTACATCCTAGTAGATACTCCAGCCTTGGGGCCTTCTTTTCCTGTGTCCAGGTTGTCTGGCATTCTCAAACCTCTCAAGGGGGC
Organism: uncultured Thermodesulfobacteriota bacterium; assembly: GCA_964630855.1. Lineage (GTDB taxonomy): Bacteria > Desulfobacterota > Thermodesulfobacteria > Thermodesulfobacteriales > Thermodesulfatatoraceae > JAADCO01. The sequence continues at coordinate 92,049 of CAZVXP010000018.1, forward strand.
AGGGGTGAACCTGGTGATGCGAGCCGGAGAGGCCCCTCTTTCGGCCCAGGCCCTCTGGGAAAGGTTGCGGTCTCTGCCCGTGGTCTCCCTCATTTTGACCCACAGTGAAGGCCTCCTTTACGGAGGACCACTTTTCTGGATTTTCAGCCCCGGGCTTCCTCCGGTGAGTTTTCTTTCCACCGGAGATCGCGTGCCAGAAGATTTCGAAAGGGCCACAGCCAAAAGACTCCTGGCCCTTTTGCTTCGGAATCTCGACTTGGAGGAAAGCCATGTTTGAGGCCTCTTTGGCAAAGTCTTTCGAGACGGCTTCCTATCCGCGAGTCTTTGCTATCTCAAGTGGTAAGGGTGGAGTGGGCAAGACCACGCTGGCCGCCAACTTGGCCTATGCCCTGAGCAAACGCGGTGAAAAGGTCCTGCTCTTTGACGGTGATCTGGGTTTGGCTAACGTCGATGTCCTCTTCGGTCTCACCCCCAAATGTCACATAGGAGACGTGCTCTATGGGCAGGCCACCTTCAAAGAGGTAATGATCGAAGGTCCTGGTGGCATGAAGATCCTGCCCGCCAGTTCCGGGGTGGTCAGTCTTACCCATCTTACGGAATCTCAAAAGCTCCTTTTGCTTGAAGAGTTCGACGGACTGGCTCGAGACTTTGACTGGGTGTTTTTTGATACGGCGGCAGGGATCTCAGAGAACGTTCTCTATTTCAACCTGGCCTCTCAAGAACGTCTTCTCTTGTGCACCCCTGAACCCACGGCTCTTACGGATGTTTACGCGCTGATCAAGGTGCTTTATCGCCGCTACGAAGTCAAGCGTTTTCATCTAGTGGTCAACTGGGTGCGCCGTCGCAGACAGGGGGAGGAGATCTATCGTCAACTGGTACGTGTAGTAGAGCGCTTTCTGGGAAGCGTCTCATTGAACTTTCTGGCAGCTCTTCCTTTCGATCCCAGGGTTTCCCGGGCTATCTGCTACCAGCGGCCCTTTTTGGAGATCTTTCCAGATTCCCCATGGGCCAAGGCCGTCTTGGAACTTGCCGAGCAACTGCTGACCTTAGAGGGAGTTCCCTTTGACGGGGGACTCAAATTCTTTGGTCGAAAAATTATGGGGGTTGTCGCATGAAGGCACAAACTGCACTCAAAAACACCGAATTTCCACGCAAGGAACGCAAAGAAGCCGAAGGGGAACTGGACGTTCGCAAGCGCAACGAGCTGATCGTGAAGTATGCTCCTCTCATCAAGTACGTGGCTGGTCGTCTGGCCATGAAGTTACCGCCGAACGTGGACGTAAACGACCTGATCAGTGCAGGGGTGATGGGCTTGATCGATGCTATCAATCGGTTCGATCCCAGTCGCAACATCCAGTTCAAAACCTTTGCCGAATTTCGTATTCGGGGGGCCATGCTGGACGAGCTGCGTTCCCTAGACTGGGTCCCTCGTTCTATTCGCAAAAAAGCCGCCATGTTGGAGAAAGCCTACCTAGAACTGGAGCAGGAGTTAGGACGTCCCGCAGAAGACGACGAAGTGGCCAAGGCTCTGGGGCTTTCTCTGGAGGAGTTTTACCGATTGCTCGAGGAAACCAAGACCGTTTCCTTTGTGGACATTGACAGCATCAAACGTAAGATCCCGGATCTCAACGAGGAGGACATCTTTGATCTCATCGAAGATCCGGATCAGCCCGATCCCTTTGAAGACTGTGAACTCCTTGAGTTGCGAGACCTTCTGGCGGAATCCATCGACGAGTTGCCAGAGAAGGAAAAACTCGTGGTCAGCCTCTATTATTACGAAGGTCTCACCATGAGAGAAATAGGGGAGATCCTGGGCTATACCGAGAGCCGCATTTCGCAACTCCACAGCAAGGCCCTGACCAGATTGCGAGCCAAACTGAAGACCCGTCTGGGAGAGGACTATTTTGAGTCTTAGGGAAAGGGAGACGGACGCCGATAAAGGGAGTGAAACTAACCGAGGAGGGTTGAAGCATGGCTATGGATACGAACATGAGGGTCCTGGTAGTGGATGATTTTGCCACCATGCGGCGTATTATTAAAAATATCCTGTTACAATTGGGTTTCAAAAACATCATTGAAGCAGACGATGGTACCACCGCTTGGGAAATCCTTGAAAAGGGAGAACCCGTTGATCTCATTATTTCAGATTGGAACATGCCCAAGATGACGGGCATCGAACTCTTGAAGAAGGTTCGTTCGGATGATCGTTTCAAAGATTTGCCATTTTTGATGGTCACAGCTGAGGCTCAGAAAGAAAACATTGTCGAAGCGGTGAAATATCGAGTAAGCCAGTATATTGTTAAGCCGTTCACCCCAGAGACCCTCAAGGAAAAACTTGAAAAAATTTTTGGTTAGTTTGAAAAAAACGAATGGCTGAAGAAAAAGAGAGCCCGGAAAAGCTTTCCGAACCAGGGTCAGAGGCTTCTCGGAAAGAAGCAGAAATTCCAGACGAAGAAGTAGAAATTTCAGAAAAAGAAGAGAAGGTCTCACAAGAAGAGAAAGGGGAGGTCCTGCAGGCCGAGGATGAAGAAAACACAGAATCAAAGAGGGAAGAATCGACTCATATTGATGAATCCCGGGGAGTCGAGGAAGCCCAGGAAGCCCAGGAAGAAGATCTCTTGGCCGGGCTCATAGAAGAAGAAGGTTCTGATGAAGAAACCACTTCCAAATCCGTTCCGGATCTGCCAGAAGACGATCCCCTGGCCGGTTTGCTTGATGAAAGCGAAGAATTGGCGGAAGACGAAATCGGAGGGGAGAGCGAGGAAGAAGAAAGAGAAGAGGGAGGAGAGCCATCCGGAGAGAGTGTCTCTAAAGAATCTTCTCGTAAGGGCCTTTTTCTCACGGTGGCCAGCATCCTTTCCGTACTCATTTTATGGGCGGGAGGTCTGATGACCCTTTGGTATCTGTGGCAGCACCCTCCTGAAACACAGAGTCTCATCAGGGAAGATCTGAACGAAGCCTCCTCTGAAAACAAATCCTCTGCCCCCCTTACTTCAGCCCCATTTGCGGTGGAAGACCGGAAGATTCTCTTCCTGAAGAACTTTCTCATTCCTTATCAGCGGGAAAGCGGAGAGTATCTCTTTGTGAAGGCCAAGGTTCTCCTTTATTACTCCAACGAGCGTGACTTTACGATCGCCAAGAAAAACGAAGCCCTTCTGCGGGAGCACATTTACCGGCTTCTGAAAAACGTCCCTCTCTATGTTTGGGAGAGTAAGAAAGGAGAACCCCTGATCAGGAAGGAACTTCTCAGTTATTTGGCCAAGAAGGAAATTGGTGGAGTGGTCCCCCGGGATTTGGAGGTAACAGGTTATATTCTGAAATAAGTTTTTTTGATTGAAAATGTGATGCCAGAAGACATAAGATCGCCTCTCAGCATAATAAGGACGCTTTTCCGGGTGGAACGACCAGGGGAGAAACCCAGGCGTGAGCCCCGGGCGCGCAAGAAGAACAAAAAGAAACCCCGTTTAAAAGGTCGAAAGGGTCCTAAAATAGATATCAGGGTTTAAAATGGAGCTCAGCCTTTTCTTTTTGCTACAGGCCTTTTTTGACGTCCTCATTTTGTGTTTTGTATTGGCTTTGTATTTCCAGTTGAGAAGGCTCAAACAGCTCCCTTTTGAAGAAGTGCTTGAAAGGCTGCGTGCAGCTCACGAATTGTGTGAGCGTCTGACGACCAATCTAACGGAAAAAAAGGTCCTTTCCGAGAGACTCATGGCGGCTCTTGAAACCGGAGTCAAGGCCTGGGAGTCCTCCAAGACCGACGCGGAAACTTTAAAGAAAAAGGTCCGCCATTTGGCCAGAGAAGGACTCTCTATTCCCGAGATTGCAGAAAGAACCGGTCTCCAGGAAGGCGAGGTAGCCCTTCTTCTTTCGGTGGTAGAGAAGATGTGAGATGCTTGTTCCAAAGGTAACCCTTCCAGCGGCGGTCAGATTTTTGCCTGAAAACCTTGCTTCCCTTCTTCGGCCAGGCAAGGTCCTTGTAGCCAGAGTGGAGACTATAGAGGGCCGCCTTCTTACTCTTCAGGTGGGAGAGGAGCGCCTCGAGGCCCTTTTGGAAGAACGCATCCCTTTGAGGATGCTAAAGCCTGGCCAAAGTCTGAAGCTCAAAGTGATTTCTACTGGCTACCCGGTGGTCCTCTCTCTTATGTTACCCAGGCAAGATCACCTTTCGATGCGTCTTGCTCGGCTAGTAAAAAGCTTTGCGGTTCAAATTCAAAAAGGAAAGCTTGAAGAGGAAGAAGGGGAGCCTTCCCTGGAAAGGCTTTTTTGGCGCTTTGTTGAAACGATCAAACCCGAAGGCGGAGAAAAAGAGACAGGAGGCGCTAAGGACTTAAGAGAGACCATCCTTAAAACTTGGCAAGAAGGGGTCTTTTTTATTCCTTTGGTTTTTGGTGACCGTGTTTCTTGGGCCTATCTTTTCGAGGAGAAAAAGAAATCGCAGTCAAGTGGAAGCCGATTTTTTGTTCTTCGTCTCTTTCTCTCGCGGGCCGGTTTTTTAGAGGTCCATTTTCGTCTCTTAGACGGTAAGTTTTTCCTGGAACTCTATTTTGCTCGTGAAGAGGCCTTAAACCAGGCCCGGAGCATGCGTGAAGAGCTGGAAACGGCCCTTGAGGCCCGGGGATTTAAGGTCCATCTCAGCCTGGCCAACCTTTCGGCTTTGCCAGGTGCCTTTCTCGATGCGGCAGGTTAAAATGAAAGCGTGCCGTTTTTCTTTCGTCGCTCCAAAGAAAAGGGTTTGAAAAACACCTTAGAGGCCCAGAGGTCTTCTTCGTGGCTGGCTTCTTCCTGGCGCGATTTTGAACGTGCCCAGAGTCTTCTTGAAAAAGACCCAGATCTGGCGGCCTTTATGGCCTGGCAGGCGGCTAGAAAGGCCTTCAAGGCCCTTGAGAAAAAAGCCGGCAAGAGGATTTCAGAATCTTCCTTTGTAAGACTTTTGGCCCAATTCCCCGAAGGACAGATGGCCATGAAACCCGTGAAGGATGCAGCCCTTTTTTTGGACCATTTTCGCCGTCTAGCAGCTCACGACGACCTCTTTAGAGAAACCAATTTGGGGCTCAATCCCCTCACCAGAGAAGATGCCAGACGTGTACTTGAAGCCGCAAAACTTCTTATCAATTTTCTAGAACACCGTCTGAAATAAGTAGATTAAAAACTTAGATTTTCATTTTCTTCAGAGTGTAACTCTTTGGAAAGTCTTTGTTTTAAATCTTCGATTTTTTCTTTGAATTTCTTCATAACTTTTTCGGCTTCTTCCATATTTCTTACTACTCTAGGTGTAATAGCTACTAGTAATTCGGTACGATTTCTGCTATCTGTTCTCCATTTAAAGAAATTTCCTAATAAAGGAACATCTTTTAATATTGGTACTCCAGATTCATTTGCATCTCGTTTTTCACGGATCAATCCTCCTAATACTACCGTATGTCCATTTTGGACAACGAGAGAAGTTTGCATTCTTCTTGTAGAGATTACCGGACTATCTATACCTTGAATGGTTCCGCTAGCTTCACTGACTTCCTGAATAATGTCTAACTTTACTAATCCACTAGAATTAATATGTGGCTTGACTTCTAAAATAATGCCCGTATCTCTATATGTTATAGATTGCGTAACGTTTAAGTTTGTTGAAGCAGTATTGGCTACTTTTTGAGTAATTATAGGTATTTCTTGCCCGATCTGTATTTTTGCTTCCTTATTGTCGCTTGCTAAGATTACAGGATTGGATAGTATATGTACTTTTGATATTGAATCCAAAGCTTTTATAAGACCTCTTAATTCATCTCCCCTAAAAATAGAATAGGATATACCACTAACTTCACCCATTTTGGCAGGTACGGCTCCATATTTTCCTAAGACTAGATTGCCAGTATACCATTTTCCGTCTGTTTTAAATTTGGTTTTGAAGAACCATTCAACACCAAATTCAAGGTCTTTATTGAGGGCTATTTCTGCAATTAAAACTTCTATTACTACTTGCCTAGGAACAATATCGATATTTTTTAACAAATTAATGATTGTTTTATAATCTTCCTTGGAAGCTTTTATGATCAATAGATTATTAGTTTTATCTGGAATAATTTTTACTTCACTGCTAATAGAGTTATATTTATTTTTTGAAGTTTTTCCTTTTATAATCGTCTCTCTTTTTGATGTTTTTATTTCAGAAAATGTTTCTTGTAAGATCTGAGCTATTTCTTCAGCATCTCCGTTTTCGACGTAATAAACAAAAACTTGTTCTTCTGCGGTTTCTCCACTATCAAGCTGTTCTAGCCATAACTTAACCCTTTTTAGCATATTTTTGTTTTTGGCAATTATTAATAAACAGTTAATTTCTTTAATGGCTATAAAATCAATATAATTATGTGCTAAAGATGATTTAAAAATTGGTGACCTGAATATTTTTATTAAATATTCTCCTAATGTTTCTGCTTCTATTACTTTTGGTTTGTAGCTTTCTATATAAAAACCTTGTAATATATCTCTATCTAATAATTTTATTATTTTATTAATCTTTTTGAGGTTTTGAGGGTTATCAACGACGATTATAGTTTCTGTTTGTCTTTCAGGTATTATTAGTGCATTTTGGCTAGAAAAGTTTTTTATCACTTTAATTAAGTTGGTTACTTCCAAATATTTTGGTTGAATAATTAAAAAACTATAATCTCGCGATAGTTTTCCTAGTTTTCTGATGCTTATAATTTTGTATAAATTGTTGTGAGGTATTATAATGATATCTTGTAATTCTAATATTTCGTTGAGAATTTTAATTAATTCTTCCTCTGAAAATTCTCCTTCAATGTGAGCTGTTACATTTCCTCTTATGTTTGTGTCTACAATATAATTCTTGTTGAGAATTTTTAAGAAAACGGCGTTCAAAAATTCGGCAATATCTATGTTTTCGAAATCTAAAGCTATTTTAGATTTTTGTGTGTTCCTTTGCTTTTTCTCAATGGTCGTAATGATCTGATTTTCTTTCTTGATAGTTTGTTCATTTTTTATTTTTTTAGAATTTTTTGGAAAGGTTCGGATTTCATTTTCTTTTTTCTTTTCTGTAGAAATACGATCCGAAATTTTGCTTTTTTCTTCAGGAGAAACTTGAATTTCTTTAGAGAAGAGCGTATTTTTTGAATTTTCTTCTGATGCTAAAAGAGAAGGTTGGGAAGTTTTTTGAGAAGCACAATTTGTTAATATCAATGAAAAAGCCATCAAAATGATATACCACACACGCATCTCTCCCTCCCAATCAAGGGATCTTATAAAACATTTCTGTGATATCACAAAGTAAAAAATAGTTAAACGATAAGGACCGGAGGGTCTTGTTGATCTTCGCGGGCCTTGATGTGTCCAATAACGTAGGCTTTTTCCTGACCGCCTTTAAGCAGGAGAAGGGCTTCCTGACTCTGACTTTCCGGGATGATAAGGATCATTCCTATGCCACAATTGAAGGTTTGAAACATCTCTTCTTCAGGAATATTGCCAGCCCTCTGGAGGAAATCAAAAATAGGTGGTACAGGCCAAGAACCCTTTTTGATAACCGCTTGACACCCTCTGGGAAGTACCCGAGAGATATTGTCGTAGAACCCTCCTCCAGTAATATGGGCCATTCCCTTGACCTTTATTCCGTGTCGCAAAAGGTTTAGCACCGGACGCACGTAAATGCGAGTTGGTCGTAAGAGCTCTTCGGCCAGAGGGACCTCAAGCCCTTCCGGAGTATCCTCAAGGGAAAGCTTCAGGTCTTCAAAGATGATCTTTCGAACCAACGAAAAGCCGTTGCTATGTAAACCATTGGAGGCCAACCCTAAAATGAGGTCTCCATCAGCGGTTTCAGAGCCGTCAATGATGGCCTGTCTATCAACCACTCCAACGGCAAATCCCACACAGTCATATTCTCCTTCACCATACATGCCAGGCATTTCGGCTGTTTCCCCCCCGAGTAGGGCGCACTCGGCTTCCTTGCACCCCTGAGTGATCCCTTTGAGGACTTCCAGGGCAATTTCCTCCTCCAGACGTCCAAAGGCCAGGTAATCCAGAAAGAAGAGGGGAGTGGCTCCGGTGACGATGATATCGTTTACGCACATCGCCACCAAATCGATTCCTATGCCAAGATGTCGCTTGGCAGCCACGGCGATTTTGATCTTGGTTCCCACCCCGTCGGTGGAAGAGACCAAGACTGGTTCTTGAAATCGGCTGGTATCTAGAGCAAAAAGGCCAGCAAAACCTCCGATTTCTGTGAGTACCCCGCGCCGAAAGGTCTCTGAGGCGAGCTTCTTGATCCGATCGACCAGGCGGTCAGCTCTTTCGAGGTCCACCCCAGCTTCGGCGTAACGGGAGGCTTTTTTAGTAGGCATAGAGTTTCCCATAGGGTCGATGCGTTGTCGGTCTCACCTTGACAAAGTCTTCTGCCAGGACCTCTTTCAAGTCATAACCGAAGTCACGACAGTATTCTTCAAGATAGTGTTCGAGTTGATGTCGATCTTCTTCGTCAATGGGTTCAATCTGGAGGGCTCGCCCGAGCTGGCTCTCTGGTATGCCACCTCGAATGTAAATTACCCCTCCGTGCATTCCTGTCCCGAGAAAGATGCCAGCAATCGGACGTTCTGGATAGCGACTATTGATGCCAAGGAGAATGATTATTCCTCCGGCCATATACTCACCCAGGAAATCACCCGCCTTGCCTCCGATGATGATAACTGGCACCTTGTCCATGTAAGCCTTCATGTGGATTCCTACCCGGTACCCCACGTCTGAGGCTACGTGGATCTTTCCTCCTCGCATGGCATAGCCTACCACGTCTCCAGCCATGCCTTCTACGATTATTTTGCCATCATCCATGGTGTTACCGGCCCCATCCTGGGTGTTGCCATGCACTCGGATCTCGGGTCCACGCATGAAGGCCCCCAGGTCGAGCCCCGGGGTGCCATAGACGTCGATCTTGACTTCCGCCGAGACCCCTGCCGCCAGATAGCGCTGGCCATTTACGTTGCGGATGACCAGTTCTTTTTCCCCCTGGGCTACGGCCCGACGGATGAGCTTGTTTAACTCCCGATAATGAAGGTCTTTGGCGTCTATTTCGAAAGCCATCCCTATTCTTCCTCCTCTTCTTCCGCGATGGGGAAACGGCAGACCGGAGCCGAAATCTTGAAAGGCTCTCCTCGCAGGTAGCTGCGTTGATTGGGGATGGTATCGGGTTCCAGTTCGACGATAACCGGTTCGCCAGCCTTGGGACACCAGACTTCTTCTGGATCGGGACAGATGGCCCGGATGGCCGCTTCTTCGCTGGCCATGTAGGCGAAATCGCCTTTGCGAGCCGCTACTAGGGGTCGCAACTTCACCCGATCGTTAAGCCCTACCAGGCCCCCATTGTAAGCGAAGAGGATGGCAAAGGGGCCATTCAACATGGCTGCCCCGTAAACCGCCCGGATGGCAGTGCATACACTCCGGTCTGGCTCTTCCATCCGGTCTATTTCCTGCCAAAAAGGAGGGGCAAGGGCCATACAAGCTAGCTCGATAGGAAGCCCGTGCCGTCTGATAAGGAGATCAAGGAGATAGGCCACCACCTCCGTGTCAGTCAGGAGGGTACAATGGTAGCCGAACATCTCGAGATAACGCCGATTGGTTCCGTAGCTGGAGATCTCTCCGTTGTGTACGATAGACCAGTCCAGGATGGTAAAAGGATGAGCCCCTCCCCACCAACCGGGAGTATTGGTAGGGAAACGATTGTGGGCTGTCCAGATGTAGGCCGAATATTCCTCGATCCGGAAGAAATTGGCGATTTGGTCGGGAAACCCTACACCTTTGAAGGCCCCCATGTTACGTCCCGAGGAGATGACATAAGCCCCGGAGACATTTTTGTTGATGCGCATCACTAACTCGACCATGTAGTCGTCTTCGTCCACCGTACCCTCGCAAATCTCTCGCAAATCACCCTCGTAGCGAGGTTTCACGAAATAGCGGCGGAATCTTGGGGGAGATAGGATGCCAGGGGTAGGTCTGGTGGGGATACGTTCCTGATGGACCAGATAGCACTTGTGTGCCAGGATCTCTTCTACTTCTTTTAGAGCGTGCTTGGAATCTGCCATGACGTGGAGACAATAGTATTCGGCAAATTCTGGATAGATGCCATAAGCGGCGTATCCTGCACCGAGACCGTTCCCACGTTCCATCTGACAACAGATGGACTCGATGATGAGTTGACCGCTTACTAATTCACCCTTGCGGTTGATAATACCTGAAAGCCCGCAACCCGAGATTTCCTTGCTCGGTATGAAAATGTCCATGGTCTATTCTCCCGCGTGTTTTACACCCAGGATTCGCAGTTCTACTTCGTTGAGCCCTACGGCTCGCAATTTATCTCGGTTACCACGGAGACTTTCGATGGAGTTAAGCCCCATGGCCCCGAGCATCTCCTGGATCTCATGAGCCCAGCCATGTACGAGGTTGTAGATTTTTTCAAAGGCCGTTTCAGGATCAAGGCGTTTGATGAGTTCCGGGTTGTTGGTGGCAATGCCCCAAGGGCATTTTCCAGTAAAACAACGCCCGCACATGGTACATCCGCAGGCGATAAGGGCTGGTGTGCCAATGTAGACGGCATCAGCTCCCAAGGCGATGGCCTTTACCACGTCGGCGCTGCAACGGATACCACCCGAGACTACCAGAGAGGCTTGATTGCGAATACCCTCCTGGCGCAGACGTTCATCCACCGCGGCCAGCGCCAGTTCGATGGGAATCCCTACGTAATCACGGAACATGGTGGGAGCGGCGCCCGTGCCTCCCCGCAATCCGTCAAGCACCACCACATCAGCTCCGGCCCGTACGATTCCGGAAGCAATGGCCGGAGCGTTATGCACGGCGGCGATCTTCACGAAGACCAGCTTTTTATATTCTGTGGCTTCCTTCAGGGCATAAATGAGACCGCGGAGGTCTTCAATGGAGTAAATATCGTGGTGAGGGGCTGGAGAAATGGCATCCGAGCCCACAGGGATCATCCTGGTCTTGGAGATCTCTTCAGTTACTTTTTCTCCTGGAAGGTGACCTCCAATACCCGGCTTGGCGCCCTGACCAATTTTGATCTCGATAGCTACTCCAGCGTTAAGATAGTCCACGTGGAGTCCAAAACGTCCAGAGGCACACTGGACGATGGTATTGGAACCGTATTGATAGAGTGAGGCGTGAAGTCCGCCTTCTCCGGTGTTGTAGAGGGTCCCCAGTTCTTTGGCAGCCCGAGCCAGACCCTGGTGGACATGAAGACTGATGGCCCCGTAAGACATGGCAGCGAACATGATGGGAACTTCAAGCTTGATCCAGGGGCCTATTTTGGTGCGCAATTGGAATTTTCCGTCTTCAAGATCTACTTCGATCTGATCGGGTTTGGGCCCCAGATAGGTGCGCAATTCCATGGGTTCCCGCAATGGGTCAATGGGAGGGTTGGTTACTTGGCAGGCGTCAAGCACTAGGTGATCCCAGTAGTTCCTGAATGGAACAGCACAACCCGTGGCAGCAAGAAGCACTCCCCCAGTGTCAGCCTGTTTGTAAACGTTTTTGATGAACCATGGTTTCCAGGTGTCGTGTTCTCGAAAGGCCGAAGGGTGCTTGCGAATGGTAAGGGCTCCTGTAGGGCACGTGGCTTCGCACCGGTGACACCCTACACATTTACTATGATCTTCCGTCATGGTTTCGCGCTTCTTATCCCATCCGTGGGCCCCGTAAGTACACTCGCGAATGCAAAGCTTGCAATTAATGCACTTTTCAGGGTCACGGTCGATGAGAAAGTCGGGATAGAGCTTACTGAATTGGAGTTTCTTACGGCGGGTCTTTTTGGGGGACTTGGACGCGGCTTTGGCGGAGTTTTCTTTTTCCGGACTCACGATGGCCTCCCATTTCTCCGGTGTGCTGCGAAACTTACATAGTTTGGCTGAAAATTCAAGCGCCAAGGTTTGACCTAAAAGGATCTTGGCTATAATAAAATAGTTGATTTTTTTCGTAAAAGGGTCTCGGGTGCCTGGCGTTCTCCTGAAGAGAGGGGAATGTCGGGATAATCGGGAAGACCGGTGCAAGTCCGGCGCTGGCCCGCAACCGTGACCGGGGACGAAAGCCGCTACCCCGAAAAATAGGGGGGACAGGCCACT
>CAZVXP010000019.1:0-12397 GCA_964630855.1 uncultured Thermodesulfobacteriota bacterium
AAGAAGGCCATTAAATATTTTCAAGATTTGATCAAGAAATATCCGAATAGTATTTGGTCATACCAAGCTAAGATTTGGCTAAATACTTTAAATTTTGTAGAAGAATTAAAGAAGCTCAATATTGAATTAGAAAGTACAAAGTAGAGCCGTAAAATGAACGGAGAAAGATTTAAAATTTTAGTTGTTGATGATGATAGGAGTATTCTAACCGTTTTATCTATGCGTTTAGAAAGTGCAGGGTATGAGGTTATAACCGCCACAAATGGAGATGAAGCCAAAAGAGCCATTAAAGAAAATAGTATTGATTTGGCCATAATAGATCAAAAACTTGAAAATGAAGATGGTATCGAGTTAATGCAAGAAATCCATTTAATCATTCCAGAATTGCCGGTTATTATTCTTACAGCATATGGGACGATTGATAGTGCTGTTGAAGCTATCAAGAAGGGAGCTTATACCTATATTACTAAGCCTTTTGATCCTCAAAATTTATTGATGCATATTGATAAGGCTTTAGAAAGTAGACGTTTGACTTTTGAGCTTGAAAATTTGCGTCAATTACTACATCAAGAATATAGTTTTTCTAATATTGTTGCCAAAAGTGAAAAAATGAGAGAGATCCTTAAATTGGTATCTCAAATCGCTCCTACTGATTCTACTGTATTTATTTATGGTGAAAGCGGGACAGGAAAAGAACTAATAGCTAAAGCTATTCATTTAGCTAGTCATCGAAGCAAGGCCCCTTTTGTAGCGATTAATTGTGCAGCTTTACCAGAAACACTTTTAGAAAGTGAGCTTTTTGGTTATGAAAAAGGAGCCTTTACTGGTGCCATTAAATCTACAAAGGGTATTTTTTCTCGGGCTCATAAAGGAACAATATTTCTAGATGAAATAGGTGATATGTCTCTTTCTGTACAGGCAAAATTTTTGAGAGTTTTACAAGAGAAAAAATTTTATCCATTAGGTAGCGAACATCCCATAGAAGTTGATGTACGAATTATTGTCGCTACCAATAAAGATTTATGGAAAGAGGTAGAACGGGGGAATTTTAGAAGAGATCTCTTTTATAGAATACATGTTATTCCTATACATTTGCCACCATTAAGGGAACGCAGAGAGGATATTCCACTATTAGTTGACCATTTTATCAAAAAATATTCTAAAAAAATGTCTAAGAAGATTAAAAAAATAGATCCTAAAGCCCTTAAAAAATTAATGCTTTATGATTGGCCGGGTAATATTCGTGAATTAGAAAATGTAGTCGAGTATGCCATCGTCATGACCGAAAGCGAAATAATTAGTGAAGAACATATTATCTTACCTGAAGATGTGGATTCCAAAGTGAAAACGTTTAAAGAGGCCAAGGCCGAGTTTGAGAAGAATTATCTCCGTACGGTCTTAAAGATCACCCGAGGCAACGTGAGTCAGGCGGCGGCCTTGGCTGGTAAATATAGGGCCGATTTTTACAAGCTTCTCCGAAAATATAACCTCGATCCCAAGTCCTTTAAGGAAATACACTAGTTCGAATTGGAAGCACCTTTTTTTCGGTGCCTCCTCATTGATAATGAGTTAAAATTACTAAATGCCTCTGTTTTTAAGAGAGGTATTCCATCAACGCTAGACTTGCGCATTTATGATCATGAAGGACTGGCGGATCGCCGTAGCCACCTTGGGCTGTAAGGTGAATCAAGTGGAGACCGCGGCCCTTTTAGAAGAATTTGGTCGCAGGGGGCTGAAGGCTGTCTCCTTCAAAGAAAAGGCGGATCTCTACCTGATTAATACCTGTGCGGTCACCGCCAGGGCTGCTTACGAGAGCCGTCAACTCATCCGGCGCGCGCTGAAACGAAACCCCAAGCTTGTGGTGGCCACTGGGTGTTACGTCCAAATAGGACATGAAGAAATCCTGGCCTGTGTCAACGGGCCGGTCTATTTAATCGGGAACGATCGCAAACCAGAGATCCCCGAATTGGTGGCTGATCTTTCTTTACCACTCAAAAAAGCCGAGGTTCTGGTCGGTAACGTCTTGGCCCAACGTCGGTGTAGCCCGTTTTTGATCCATCGTTTTTTTGATCATAGCCGAGCCTTTGCCCGGATTCAGGACGGATGTAGTGCCTTCTGTAAATATTGCGTGGTCCCTTATGCCCGCGGTCCGGCGAGAAGCTTGCCAGAAGACCTAGTATTGGAGCAAATTAGGCGTTTTAAAGAGGCTGGTTATCAAGAAATCGTCCTTACTGGTATCCATTTAGGGCTCTGGGGGAGGGATCTTGATCCGCCGAAGACGTTATTAGACCTCCTTCAAAGGATCGAAAGACTAGATCCCCCTCGTCTCAGGTTAAGCTCTTTGGAGCCCATGGAGCTCCACGAGGAATTGCTGCTCTGGGCCAGGTCCTCTCCGATTTTCTGTCCCCACTTTCATTTGCCCCTTCAAAGCGGAGATGATGAAATCCTGGAAAAGATGGGACGTCCTTATCGGGCCAAAGATTTTGAGGATTTGGTCTGGGAGATTAAACGACTCTTTCCCGAAGCAGCCATCGGAGTGGATGTATTGGTTGGTTTTCCCGGGGAGGGCGAGAAGGCCTTTGAACACACCCATGAGCTCTTAAAGCGTTTGCCGGTCACTTATCTCCATGTCTTTCCCTATTCTCCGCGTCCCTTGACCGAGGCGGCCAAATGGCCACAGGTCTCTCCGAGCCTTATCACCCAACGGGTCCGCAGGTTAAAAGAACTCTCTCAGGCCAAACGCAAGGCCTTTTATCTGGAACAGGTGGGCAAGATTTTGAATGTTTTAGTCCAAAAAAGAGATCGTGCCACCGGGCTTTACCGGGGGCTTTCAGAAAATTACGTCCCGGTCTTGTTCGACGCCCCTCAAGGATTGGAAAAGAAGATCGTGCCAGTCATGGTAGAACGGGTAGTCCATGAATTAGTGTTAGGGAGGCTTGTTTCTGATTTTTCGATCCCTTAGCATGGCCTGAAGGCCTAGAAATTTTTATTGCTTATCATCTTTCAAATAGCTATATAGTGGAGGGGGGAGGCAAACAGGTGTTAAATCCTCTGGCAGCCCTTGGGGCCTATAGTATTCGTTCTGTTCGTGAAATGGGGGGCATGGCCCTGATGTTTGTCCGGGCCATTTGTTATTCCTTCCTACCACCTTACCGTCTACGGCTCATCCTAAAACAGATGGAGTTCATCGGGGTCAAGTCTACCATAGTGGTCATCCTCACCGGGCTTTTTTCCGGCATGGTCTTGGCCCTCCAGGGTTACTATGGCTTTCGTAAGTTCGGCGGAGAGTCTCTGCTCGGGGCCACGGTGGCCCTCTCCTTGGTAAGAGAACTTGGTCCGGTGCTGACCGGGCTCATGGTCACTGCTCGGGCTGGTTCGGCCATTGCCGCAGAGATAGGGACCATGCGGGTCACCGAACAGATCGATGCCTTGATCGCTATGGGGGTCAATCCCATCCATTACTTGGTCTCACCGCGGCTCTTGGCTGGGATATTGATGGTCCCCCTCCTGACCGGCTTGACCGATGTGGTGGGCATCGGTGGCGGTTATTTCGTCGGGGTGACTTTGCTCAAGATAAACTCCGGGGTCTTTGTCTCTAAGATGCGGGAATTGGTGGAACTGAGCGATATCTTAAATGGCCTGTATAAGGCCTTTGTCTTCGGAGGAATTTTGACCTTGGTCGGTTGTTACAAAGGGTATAATGCCCGTCGTGGCGCAGAAGGAGTAGGACAAGCGACGACCGAGGCCGTGGTTATCTCTTCAATCAGTATCCTGGTGGGTGATTATATCCTGACCTCCTTGCTCTTTGGTTAAACGCTCATGATCAAAATCGTCGATCTTCACAAAAGCTTTGGGCCGCAAAAGGTCCTTCGAGGTGTGAACTTGGAGATTCCCCAAGGGAAAATTACCTTTATCATGGGTCGCAGCGGGACGGGTAAGAGTGTCCTCCTCAAGCATATCATCGGCTTGATAGAACCTGATCGTGGCCAGATCTTGATCGATGGTCAAGACATTACTCAACTCAGCGAACGTGAATTAGCCCGCATTAGAAAGCGCATGGGTGTTCTCTTTCAAGAAGGGGCCCTTTTTGATTCTATGACTGTGGGTGAGAACGTGGCCTTTCCCTTGCGCGAACACACCAATCTCTCTCCAGAAGAGATCCAGGTCCGGGTGGAGGCCAAACTGGCTCAAGTTGGGCTCTTAGAAGCCATCAACAAGATGCCCTCTGAGCTTTCTGGAGGGATGAAGAAACGGGCGGCCTTAGCCCGTGCCCTGGCCCTTGATCCAGAGATCATCCTCTTTGACGAACCTACCACCGGCCTTGACCCGATCATGCAAAAGACCATCTCCGATCTCATCAAAAGGACCCAAGAACAGCACCAGTTGACCTGTGTAGTCATCAGTCATGATATACCCGTGGCCCTGGCCATTGCCGACAAGATCGCCTTTTTACACGAGGGGACTATCATCGAAGAGGGCAATCCAGAGGAAATAAAAAGTTCCTCACACCCGTTTGTGAGGGAATTTTTGACTTCCTTACCAACGGGGTAAAGGGGGTAAGAGGCATGAAAAAGTCAGATACAGGGACCGAAATAAAAGTGGGCATTTTTGTCCTAATTGCCCTGGCTGCCCTGGGCTACTTAAGCCTTCGCCTAGGGGAAGAGACCATTTCTGCTAAAAAGACCTATCCTTTAACCGCTGTCTTTGATGATGTTTCCGGCCTTACCCCTGGGGCTACGGTAGAAATGGCCGGGGTAGAGATTGGTCGGGTAGCGGAGATCGGTTTAGTTGACGGCAAGGCCCAGGTGAAGATGAAGATCTTAAACTCGGTCAAGATCAAGAAAGACGCCGTGGCGGCGGTGAGGACCAAAGGAATGCTTGGTGATCGGTTTATCGAGATTCGTCAGGGCAAAGAGGCCGAATCTTTGCCCCCCGGAGGCCAGATTGCCAAGACCATTACGCCCATGGATCTGGATCAAATATTGGCGGAGGTAGGCCCGGTGGTGCAAGATATCCGCCAATTGGCCATCAATCTAAATCAGGCCCTTATGACTCCGGAAGGGAAGAACAACCTCCAGAAATTGGTGGCCAATCTGGCCGAGGCGGCAGAGGCCTTTAAAGTAGTCGGCCAAAAGATGGCCAAAGGCGAAGGTACCTTGGGCAAACTTCTCATGGATGATTCTATTTACCGGCACTTGAATTCCGTGGCCGTTAATCTGGATAGCATCGTTCGGAAGGTCAAAAGGGGAGAGGGTACTTTAGGACGCCTCTTGGTCGATGATTCTCTTTATCAGGAACTGGAAAAATTAATCGCTACCACTCAAGAAGCAGCTAATAGTCTTGAGAAGATCTCTTCTGACCTGGCCTCGGGGAAAGGGACCTTAGGAAAGTTCTTAGAAGATGAGGAATTATACCAGAGGTTGGCGAGTGCCGCGGAGAGGTTGGATCAAATCACGCAGAAATTGGCCAAAGGCGAGGGGACTCTGGGTAAGTTGATCAATGATGAGACCCTTTATGATGACCTCAAGAGGACGGTGACTAATATCAACCGTGCAGCGGTAGGGGTCCAAGAAGTGGTGCCGACCACGGTGATCGGGACCATTGGTTCAGCGGTCTTGCATTGAGAAGGTGAAGACCTTACTCAGAATTTTGGTTATATTCGGTGCCCTCCTGGGAGGCGGGCTCTCATGGGCCTCGGATAATTCATGGGTGCGTTATAACTACTGGCCCCTCTTTTTCTATCAAAGCTCTGCGGATAAACGGGCTTGGGAGCTGGAGATAATAGGGCCTTTTTATTATTGCTATTTCAGTCCTAAAGAAGAGGGGTCTTCTTTCAGGCCTTTAATCTCAACGGTCAGGCGAAAAAAAGGACGGGAGGTCTTTTTTCTGAGCCCCTTAGGGCATTATTTTAGCGGAAAGACCTTTTCCCGATTCCGCCTAGTCCCTCTTTTTGCCCACGATACTATTCATGATCAGGGCTCCGGAGAGTCTCACCACTCTTATGCCCTTATTTTTTGGGGAGAGACAAAGAGGGGAAAATACGGCGGTTTCTTTCCCTTCTACGGGACTTTAAAAGACTGGGGCTTTCGAGATGAAGTGACTTTTTTTCTTTGGCCCCTTTATATCCATTCCCAATATGATGGAAACGATTCTTATACCTTTCTCTGGCCCTTTTTCAATCGAACCAAAGGCCCTTCGGTACAACGATTCAAGATCTGGCCGCTT
This sequence comes from uncultured Thermodesulfobacteriota bacterium, assembly GCA_964630855.1. Lineage (GTDB taxonomy): Bacteria > Desulfobacterota > Thermodesulfobacteria > Thermodesulfobacteriales > Thermodesulfatatoraceae > JAADCO01. Next base: position 6,226 of record CAZVXP010000019.1, read on the forward strand.
TATGGCCATCGGGTAAAAAAGGGAGAATCCGATCGAACCTTTTTCCTCTGGCCGTTTTTCTGGCATGAAAAATATTGTCTTTCCGGGGGGAAATCCGGGGAAAAGGATATGTTCTTGCCCTTCTGGATCAGAGAAAAAAGCCCTTTTTTGGAGAGATACGTCTTTCTTTGGCCCTTTTTCCAGTACAGCAAGAGCGAAGATATCGAATGGGTCAGCATCGATTTTCCTTGGCCCTTTTTCCGCTACATAGAAGGCACCTACGACAAAGAGCGTCGGTTGTGGCCTTTGATCGGGTTTACCGAAAGCGAAAGCATTACCAAAGCACGGTGTCACTGGCACTTTTTCCTTTGGCCCCTCTATTTTTACGAACGCTGTGAGATACCCAACAAAAAGCCTGAAGAGGCTTTAAAAATTGAGAATCGGCGGTTTCTCCTCTTTACCAAGTTTGAAAGGGTAAAAGACAAACAAGGCCATTTAAAATATCAATATTCACGGGTCTGGCCCTTGGGGGTGCAAATCAAGCGGGATAACGGGTTTGAGTTATTCTATTTCCCGGCCCTCCTCCCTTTTGAAGACGAAGGTATGAACCGAAACTACGGGGCCTTCCTCAGGCTCTACGAGTACGTCCAAGACCCTGAGGGTTTTACCCGTTCCAAGGCCCTTTGGGGGTTTTACCGACACGACAAAGCCCCTCAAGAAGAGGTAATCGATTTGGCCTTTCTTTTTACCTATCATCGAAAAAAAGAGGCCAAGGAGTTTACCTTTCTCAAAGGCTTGATTGGAATAGGGAACAAGAAAAACGACTATCGTCTAAAGCTTTTTTACCTAAAGATCTTCTAATTTAAACCCCAACGCTTTAATTTTTGCCGCAGGGTCTTGCGGTCGATGCCAAGGATCTTGGCTGCCTGGCTTTTGTTTCCTCGATAGCGTTTGAGGACCCTCAGGATGTAGCGTTTTTCTATTTCTTCAAGCGGGAGGTCGTCGGCAAATATCTCCTCTTCGGTCTCTTTAAAGCCGGCTAGGTGAAGATTCTTTAAGGTGATCAGGCGATCCTTGGCAAAGATGACCAGGCGCTCGATGGTGTTTTCCAATTCGCGGACATTACCAGGCCAAGGATAAGAGGAAAGGACGTCTAGCACTTCCGGGGCAAAATCTTCCACCGGTTTACGATGTTTGCGGGCAAATTTCAGTAGAAAATAACGGGCCAGAAGCGGGATATCCTCCGCCCGTTCGCGAAGAGGGGGGAGATGGATGGAGACCACGTTTAGGCGATAGAAAAGATCCCCGCGGAAGGTCCCTTTTTTGACCTCTTCCTCAAGGTTTTTGTTGGTGGCGGCAATAATGCGGACATCGACCCGGGCGATCCGATGGCTACCCACCGGAGAAATCTCTTTTTCCTCCACGGCCTTTAATAATTTGGCCTGGATATCGGTGGAGATATTGCTGATCTCGTCAAAAAAGATGGTCCCTCCGTTGGCCAGCTCAAATTTACCAATCTTGTGGGTGGTGGCCCCGGTAAAGGCCCCTTTGACATGACCGAAGATCTCGCTTTCAAAGAGAGTAGGGACCAAGGTGCCGCAATCAACGGTGACAAAAGGGCCGTTTTGACGGGGGCTCATTTCGTGAATCTTTCGGGCCAAAAGACCCTTCCCAGTCCCCGACTCACCAGTGATAAGCACGGTGGAGTCGGTGGGGGCCACCATCTGGGCCAGTTCTAAGACGTGTTGAATGGCCTTGCTCTTTCCGACGATGGTCACGCTTCCTTCTTTTTCCGCCAAGGCCCGCCGGAGATAGAGGTTTTCCATGGTAAGTCGCCGGCGCTCCAAGGCCTTACGCACGGCCAAACGTAGTTCCTCCGGTCCAAACGGCTTTTGGAGGAAGTCTCCGGCCCCAAGCTTCATGGCCTCCACTGCGTTTTGGACCGTGCCATAGGCAGTAATAATCACCACTTCCACCTGGGGGTAGGATTCCTTGATCTGCCTCAAGAGCTCAAGGCCGTTCATTCCGGGTATCTTTAGATCTAGGAGGATGGCGTCGAATTCAAAGTGGGAGACGAGGTCAAGGGCCTCTTCTGGAGTAGCGGCTAGATCGGCCTCGTACCCACTTCTGGTCAGGACTTGGAAACAGGCATCTCTAATGGCTGGGTCATCGTCAACGATTAAGATGCGTTCTTTATTCATTATTTTCTTCATGCACCCTAGGGAGCTTGACCCTAAACAGGGCCCCTTTCCCTGGTGCGCTTTCGACTTCGATCTTTCCGCTGTGCCTCTTAACTATACCGTGACAGATGGCCAAGCCCAAGCCGGTGCCTTTCCCGCCGGTCTTGGTCGTAAAGAAGGGTTCAAAGATATGGGGCACGATCTCCGGAGGAATACCCGGACCGTTGTCTTCTACCTCAAGGACCACGGTTTCGTTCTCGGTATCATAAAAGGTCCGTAAGGTAAGGCGTCCTTGGCCGTTTAAGGCCTCACCGGCGTTGATGATCAGATTAAGGGCCAGTTGTTCAAGCTGGCTCCGATTCCCTTGGACAAAGGGAAGTTCTAGGGCTAGGTCCCATTCGATGTCAATATTTCGAAAAAGACGATGATCTTCGATGAGGGAAAACATGTCGGTGACTACCCGGTTTAAATCGACCCATTCCTCAAGACCGTCTTCGGGGTGGCCGAAATTCAAAAGGGCCTTGGCGATGATCCGGCATCGGGTAGCCAGTTTGATGATCTTTTCTACTAATTCGAATTGCGGGCTCTCTGGAGAAAGGTCTTCTTTGAGGAGGTTTCCGTAAAGGAGGATGCCCCCTAAGGGGTTATTAATTTCATGGGCTATTTCACCGGCAAGCTTACCCATGGCCGTTAATCTCTCTGACTGGAGCCACATCTTTTCTACGGTCCGTCTTTCGGTAATATCCCGTACCAATATTTGTTTTAAAGAATGGTTATAGGGGAGGATGACCACCTCAGCCTCAAAGAGCGAGCCATCGGCCCGTTTCCCCTTGGTCTCAAAATAACCAAAGCCTTCGGGCAAAGACTCAAAGAGCTCCGAGAGGGGAGGTAATTTTCCTTTGAGGCGAAAGAGTTTCTTAAAGGTCGGATTTACGTAAATCGCCTTCAGGCCCTCAAAAAGGGCCACGGCATCTTTGATCTCTTTCAATTCTTTCATCCTTTTCAAAGGAATCCCTTAGAGGTTATTCGTCAAGGGAGATCAGACTGGCTCCTTGTTAAAGGGATAAATATTACTTAATTTCTCTCAGGAACCGAATTTCCCTCTAGGGATGAGATAATTTGTGACGATTAAGTCAAAAATAAGATTATTTGGCCATGTTAGAAAAGTTTTCTCCGCTGATAAACAATGAAATTTTTCGGTTGATTATTTTAGTCACTGTTACCTTTTTGGTTGGTTTCCTGGCCAAAAAGGTCATCGTCGAGGCGGCCCACCGTTATTCCAAACGTAGCCCCAATAAGTTCGACGATCTCTTTTCCCAGTACAAGGTCTACGACATTGCCGCCTATGTCTTGGCCATCCTGGTCTTCTATTATGGAGTCCATTTTCTGCCCCGCTTTGAGCCTTTCATCAAAAAACTGGTCTCTATTGCCTGGGTCCTGGTCATTACCCTCTTGATTACCAGGCTCCTTTCCGTAGGGCTTGTCCTCTACGAACACTATCCTTTGGCCAAAAGGCATCCCATCAAGGGGTATGTTCAGCTTTTGAAGTTATTCATTTACTTTGCCGCTGGGGTCATCATCCTTTGCCACCTATTTGAAAAATCCCCCTGGGCCTTTATCAGCGGGCTTGGGGCCTTGAGCGCCGTACTTTTACTTATCTTTCGGCATACCCTCCTTTCCTTTGTGGCCAGTTTTCAGATTGTGTCCCAGGATCTCTTCCGCCTGGGGGACTGGATCGAAATGCCGAAATACGGGGCTGATGGCGAAGTAATTGACATCGCCCTTCATACCATCAAGGTCCAAAATTGGGATCGCACCATTGTGGTCATCCCGACCTATAAGTTCCTGGAGGAATCCTTCAAGAACTGGCGGGGGATGGAGCTTGCCGGTGGTCGGCGTATCAAACGGGCCATCTTGGTGGACCAATCCTCCATCAAACTCTGTGATGAGGCCCTGCTTGAAAGGCTCCGAAAGGTCCATCTTCTGAAAGACTATCTAGAGGAAAAACTACGCGAAATCGAGGCCGACAATCGGGCCCGAGGGGTGGATACCAAGGCCTCACCGCTTAATGGCCGGCGTCTTACCAACATCGGCACCTTTCGCATCTATATCGAGAATTACCTTAGGCACCACCCCAAGATCCGCAAGGACATGACCCTCATGGTCCGCCAGCTCCCGCCCACACCGCAGGGGCTACCGCTTGAGATCTATTGTTTTGTGGCCGATACCCGTTGGGTGCCCTATGAGAAGGTCCAGGCCGATATCTTTGACCACATCCTTTCCGTGGCCAGCGAGTTCGACCTGCGTGTCTACCAGATGCCCACTGGTTGGGATCTGCGTGAGGGGCTTAAGGCGCTCAAAGATGCGGGAAGAGGTACTTAAGGAAATGTACAAACGGATGTACGAGGCCTTGGGGCCCCAAGGTTGGTGGCCTGGGGAGACCCCTTTTGAGGTCTGTGTGGGGGCTATTTTGACCCAGAATACCAACTGGCAAAACGTCGAACGTGCTATCAACAATCTAAAAAAGAAAGGTCTCCTTTCTCCTCAGGCCTTACACGAATTACCAGAAGACGTCCTGGCCGAACTGATCCGTCCAGCGGGCTATTTTCGCGTCAAGGCTAGGAGGCTCAAAAACTTTATTCGCTTTCTGGTGGAAAATTTTGAAGGAGATCTTGCTAGGCTTTTTGCCCTCCCGTTAGAAGAGGCGAGACAGGCCCTCCTTACCGTCTCAGGCATCGGGCCGGAGACGGCAGATAGCATCCTGCTCTACGCCGGAGAAAAGCCCACCTTTGTCATCGATGCCTACACCCGGCGTATCCTCATACGCCATGGCCTGGCCACCGAAGAGATGGGCTACGAGGACCTGCGGGAGATGTTCATGCGTCATCTTCCCGAAGACTCGGCCCTTTACAACGAATACCACGCCCTCCTTGTGGCCGTGGGTAAAAACTTCTGCCGCCCCCAAAATCCTCGCTGCGAAGAATGCCCACTCAAAGATATCGAAGTGCTCTAAAATCAAGATTCCCGCTTAGTTGAAGGATCAAGAAGACATAGGGAATATCTCTCTTCAGTTCGATTTGAGGTATTCTCAGGCAGAACAAAATCCACTGATTTAAGAAAATCTGCTATGAACTATTTGCTTCGTAAACCATACTTTAAATCCCTAAGCGGACCCTTCAGAAGATTCTCCTGCCCTTGTTTCTGCCGGTGCCTCCTCACCAGCTCCCTCAACCCCAAATCCTCCCGACTCACTAGAATAAACCGGTACCGCGGAAAAAGTCTCCTCTGCCCTCCCTCCGCCTTCTGCCTAACCACCACGTAGGTCTCTTCCTCTGGCCAGCCTGTGGGCTGATAGTGAATGAAAGCCGCTTCCTCGGTGCCGTCGTCCTTGATCTTCTCCCAAGCGTCCTCGGCAAGGCTTTGGACCAGCTCGTAAAGCGGCTTCTTATGTACCCCGTGCGTCACACTGATGGAGTAATCCTGGCCGGCCTCCTTCAAAAGACTCACCACTTCCTTGTTGTAATAAGCGGCATCCATCAGGAAATAGCCCTTGGTGCCTTCCGGCAAAAGCTTGACCACGCCTTCGATAAGCTCTTGGTAGCCTTTGGCGGGATGAACATTTCCGGGATAGAGCCTCTGTTTCACCCACAGGCTTCCGATGAAGGCACCGTGGAGCCAGAAGCCTTGCTGGCCGTTGTAGAGGTTTTCGGCCTTCTCAAAATACCTTCCGTAGACCTCGATAGCGGTGCCGTCCACAAAAATGGGAAGCCAGCCTCGGTGGGAGAGTTCGTATTTCACCACGGGTTAACGAGCTGAGAAGAAAGGTTTTCAGCGATGTCAGAGAGGGAGGTAAGGGAGGCTTCATTGAAACGACAGAGATATTCTGAGAGTCTTCTGCTGTCAGGGACTTGTTCTAGACCGGCAAGGGTTCTTTGAGCCAGATCTTCTTTGAGGAGGTCGACATCACACAGATCCCCTTTGCCAAGGCCTTAGAGGAGGGAGGCGAACCGAGC
>CAZVXP010000020.1:0-29079 GCA_964630855.1 uncultured Thermodesulfobacteriota bacterium
TGTCTTTCCCAGGAGAGATGGGCCACGGAACGATGACAGGTCTCCGCCCGGGGAAGCCTTACCAGCATTCCGGAAACGGCTCGAAGGAGGCTTTCCGGTTCGTTTTCCACCACAAAACCCGTCTCTCCAGGGCGGATGATCTCGGAGGCCCCATTGAGAGGTGAGGTCACCACCGGTAGCCCGCAGGCCAGGGCCTCCAGCACTACGTTTGAAAACGGATCGTAACGGGTGGGTAGGACCAAAAGATCGCTGGCGGCATAGAGTTTTTCTACCTGGCGCACTCTGCCCAGAAAACGTATGCCCTGACGGGCCCTCAGGGCAGGCCCCCCTGCTACGAGGAGGAGGGTTTCGTAAGGCAGACGCGGAAGTATCTTCTGCACCAGATCAAGGCCTTTGCGACGCCAATCGTGGCCTACGAAGAGAAGGACCTTCTTACCACTTAAGCTGAGCTCTTTACGCCAACGTTTGCGTTTTTGTCTCCAGCTGAGGTTAAATCGGGAAAAGTCTACACCATTGTAGAGAACGAAGATCTTTTCTTCGGGGACTCCATAGTAGGTTCTAACCTGTCGTTTAACCAGCTGGGAATTGGTTACCAAACCCAGACGTGCCTGCTGGATACTTTGTTTCTCCAGCCAGAGAAGGGTTCGATGACGAGGGCGCAGGGCGCGAATCCTAGGAGTTCCAAACCGATATCCCAGTTCCAACCAGGCGGCGTGCAAAGGGTCGGAGATCCGCAGAAGATCGCAGGGAGCAGTGCGGGCACAGGAATAGACCAGATCGAAACTTTCCTGTTTTAAGATGCGCCTGACCATGAAAAAGAAGGAGAGATTTTTCGCAATACTTCCGCGTCCTAGAACCGGTGCCCTTTTGAACTTTACCCCGGAGAGGTCACAATAATCTGCGATGATGGTTACTTCGTGTCCTTGACGTTGTAATTCTTGGGCGAACTGGGCCACGTAGTTCTCAGCTCCCCCTAGACCAAAACCAACCCTCTGTCGTACTAGAGCTATCCTCACTTGAGACCTCTTGGGCTGGAATTATAACAATTTCTTGGGCCGAGTATAATGACAGTTTTGGAAAATGTCTGATACTTTTCTCGAAGAATTCGAAAAATACGCTTCAGAAGGATTGAGTGAACTTGGGCTTTGGCTCCCTCCTGAGGCCTGGGAACGGATCAAAAGATATTTTCAGACCCTAAGGGATCTAGGAATCCCGCTGGGGCTTACAGCCCTCAAGGAGCCCAAAGACTTTGCGATCAAACACCTGCTCGACAGTTTGATGGTTGTCCCTCACCTTCCGTCTGGTCCTCTTCTCGACCTTGGGACCGGGGCGGGGTTGCCTGGTTTGTTGATCAAGATCGTGGAACCCAAGAGAGAAGTCTGGCTGGTTGACGCCCGAAAGAAGGCCGTTTCTTTTTTGACCTATGTCGCAGGTCTTTTGAGACTTGAGGATTTACGTATCCTTCAGGCCACGGTGGGACGAAATGATCCCCTGCCGAGGGCGTATTTTGCCGTGGTGGTTTCCCGAGCCGTGACAGATCTTAAAAATCTTTGGGGATTGGCCGAATCCCTTTTGGCTCCGGGAGGGCAACTGATCGCTCTCAAGGGTCCCAGGGCCCCGGAAGAGGCAGAGGCTCTGAAAAGACCAGATCTTCGGGTGGATTTGATCCCTCTTGAGCTTCCACTCCTTCACGCCACCAGAAATTTGGTTAAGATAAGTCGCCATGAAAATCGTCAGGGTAGAGTATGAAGGGCGGCAATTTTATGGGGTGCTAGAAAAGGAGGAAGTCTGTCTCCTGAAAAGTCTCTCTTCTTTAGAAGAGACCGGACAGAGGGTTCCTCTTTCTGGAGCAAAGTTGCTTGCTCCGGCTCAGCCGAGCAAGATTGTGGCTTTGGGGCTCAACTATCGGGATCACGCCCACGAATTAGGAATGCCTCTGCCTTCTGAGCCCCTTATTTTCTTGAAACCTCCTTCAGCAATCATAGGTCCTGAAGAAGAGATCATCTTGCCGCCCCAAAGTAAGCGGGTGGATTACGAAGCCGAACTGGCCATTGTAATCGGGCGCGCTGCCAAAAATGTCTCTCCGGATGAAGCCCTGAGCTACGTCTTGGGATACACCTGCTTCAACGATGTCACCGCCCGAGATTTGCAACAGAAAGACGGACAGTGGACCAGGGCCAAGAGTTTTGACACCTTTGCCCCCTTTGGACCCTGGATTGAGACGGATCTCGATCCGTCCGACCTAAAGATAGAGGCCCGGGTAAATGGTGAACGCAAACAGTTCTCCTCAACGCGAGAATTGGTCTTTTCTGTGCCGGAGATTGTGGCTTTTGTCTCCCAGGTCATGACCCTCTTTCCCGGAGATCTCATTGCCACCGGAACTCCACCTGGCGTGGGCCCTCTTTTTCCGGGTGATACCGTAGAGATCGAAATCGAAGGTCTTGGGATTTTGCGCAATAAAGTGCGGGCCAGCCACTAATTCTTGGTTTTCTTGTATTAGAGAAATTTTTCAGTAAAGTTGAAAATATCTATGTTTGCTTTACTGGCGTTTACGTTTATCTTGTTGTTTTCTCCTGTCCTCACGGTCCAAGCTTACCATGAGAAATTTCTACCCCGTGGAGATACCAAAGAAATCCAGGAGCTTATCTTTACGGAATTGCGGGCTCAAAGGGGGCTTAAATGGGCCTTGGTGCCGGAAGATCTCTCTTTTGGAAAGTTCGTGCTCCTTCCCCAAAAGGATTATCTTCTGAAGATATATACCTTTGAATTGTCTTATCCTGCCCGGAGCATCCTCTATCAGACTTTCCTGGAATATAATATTCGTTACTTTTTGGCTGACAAAACCCTGGAATATTTGGACTATCAGCGGGATCTGGAAAAATTTCAGAACTTTTATCAGACAGCCAAAAAAATTCTGGGGCCGTATTTTCAGAAGACCATTGCCAAAGCGGGGCTCGAAGAAGAGAAAGAAGGAATTCGTTCGGAGAAAGAACTTCTTTCTGGAGATGATCTTGAGCGTTTTTTGGCGGAGCGTCTGGTAGCGCGTATTTCGGCACAGAGATATGCGACTTCCACCTATGGCAGCGGTTCGGTGTCCTCTGGTCGTTGGGGGAAGCTTTGGCAACAGGCCCGGTATGAGTCCGCCAGGAAGAAAGCCGAAGTTCGTGAAACAACTTACGAGGTAGAAGAAAACGTTCCGGGTTTCTTTCGGAAGCTATTGAGCTGGATCTTCGGACTTATCGAGTGGTTTGGGCGGAACAAAGAGGTCCTTCTTATCCTTTATGGTTTCATCTTGTTAATAGTGTTCCTTTTTTCGGCGGCCAAAAAATGAAGAAACTTATCCTGGCGCTGGGAATTTTTATGTTCTGTGTGGCCTGTCAGCAGGGGCAGAAAAAGATAACGGATCCCCTATCTCAGGCGGCGCTCTATCTTACGCAGGGAAACCCCTGGCGGGCTTACAACATTCTTGCCCAGCATCAAAGCGAATATGTTGACCAGGCTGGTTACTGGTTCCTGAGAGGCCAGGCTGCGTTGCGATGTGGCAATCTCAACGAGGCTGTAAAGTCTCTCGAAGTAGCGGTTTCCCTGTCTCCCAAGGAGCCTCGCTATCTGGTCAAGCTTGGTTATCTCTACGTGATAACCAACTGCTATGATAAGGCCACCGCGGTGGCCAAGTCTCTCCTAGAAGTGGACCCTGAAAATCCCTATGCCCATCTCATTTTGGGGCAAGTAGAGGCCTTTTCTGGAGAGTTCAGGCAGGCACAAAAAGACATCGAACAAGCCCTGGCTCAACGTCCCGAAGACTACCAGCTTTATCTCGATGCCGGGGATCTCTATTTGTTGTTAAAGGATTTCGAAAAAGCCAAGGAAATGTATGAAAAGGCCCGGACCCTCAAGCCCACCAATCCTTCCGTTCCTCTGGCCCTGGCAAATCTTTATCTACTCCAAAAGGACTACCAAAAAGCCGAAAGCGAGATCAAAACTGCCATCAAACTGGTTCAGGAAAAGAATCTTCCGGTGGCCAATTATCAGGCCTATCTGGCAGAGTTTTACCTGCGCACGGGCCAACCCCAAAAGGCCTTGGCCATCTACCAGGAATTGACCCAAAAGGAGGGTGCCAATTATTTCTTCGCCTTGCGTTTGGTAGAAATAGCCCTTCATCTAAACCAAAAGACCCTGGCAGAGGAGACGCTTTCTTCTTTGGAGAAAGATTTTCCCGAGCTCTTCGAGATTCCTTATTTGCGAGGTCATTTGGCTCTACTCGATGGTCGTTACAAGGATGCCGTGGGCTTCTTCTCGCAGGCCGTTTCTATGGCCGAAGATCCACGAGCGTATTTTTATTTGGGTCTGGCACAGTGGCTTTCCGGCTTTCCGCAGCAGGCTCGGATCAATCTCAAAAAGGCCGTGACCAAGGACCCTTTGCTTAGCGAGGCCAACCTCATTCTGGCCGCCCTGGAGTTGGAGGAGAACGAGCCCGTTTTGGCCCGGGCTACTTTGCTTGATTTGTTACCCTATGATCCTCGCGCCCACCAATTACTCCTGGCGTTGAACCTACAGGAAGGAGATTGTGAAGGGGCTTCCCGCGAAATAGCCTTTCTCAAAAAAGTAGGGAGGAACCAGCCGCTCCTTGAAGAAATCTACCGTTTGCGATGCGAGACGCGGGAACCAGCGCCGAGGCTTCCTCTTCAAGCCTGGACTATTTTTCGTCAGGAACCAGAACAACTCCCCAAATATGTGATGGCCCCCCGTCTTTATCTGGGGGCTTTGCAGGTGGCCCTTTATTGGGAGAACGGACAGCCCAAAAAGGCTCGTCAAAAATTGGCGCGGCTTCAAGGAGAAAGTCCGGTTGTCTTTTATTTGAGGGCCCTTGAGGCCTTGAAAGACGGCGAAAGGGAGGCGGCCATAGTTTCCCTTGAAAAGGTAGTCTCCCGAATTTCTTTCTTTGAGGCCGAAGTCTTGTTGGGAGAACTCTATCTGGAAGAAGAAGACTTTCAGTCGGCAGCCGAGGCCTTTCGGCGCGCTCTGCTTCTTAAGCCCAGGGATCCACTGGTCTTGAACAATCTGGCTTGGACCCTGGTGCAGCTATCAGAAAAGGAAGGAAAAACCCTGCCCGAAGAAGCGGTGACCGTGGCGGAAAAGGCTCTGGAAGTTGCACCTGACAATCCAGCAGTTTTGGACACCGTGGCCATGGTTTATCATTTGAGCGGCATGAAGGAAGTGGCCTGTCGCACGTGGCGGAAGGCCAGAGAACTTGCGCCTTCCAACGAGATAATCGCGAGGCATCACGCTTCCTGGTGCCCGGCTTCGCCTTGACCCAACCAAAGGGTTTTGGTATCTGAGGGGCGGGCCAGGGGCTGTTTCATGGAAGCAGGTTTTTCACATCGTCACCTCTTAGACCTCGCTTCTCTTTCAGCAGAGGATATCGATCATATTCTTCGTACGGCACAAAATCTAAAAGAGATCCTTTCACGTCCCATTCCCAAGGTCCCTACCCTGAGGGGCAAACTGATCACGCACCTTTTCTTTGAAGCCAGCACCAGAACCAGGCTCTCCTTTGAAAAGGCGGCCAAGGCCCTTTCAGCGGACGTCTTTAACTTTACCGCTCGCATGAGTAGCGTGGAGAAAGGAGAGACCTTGCTTGATACGGTACTCAACCTGGAGGCCATGGGTACCCATCTTTTTGTCATCCGCCATCCTATGGCCGGAGCCCCTCATTTCATAGCTCGCCACACCAAGGCTCGAGTGATCAATGCGGGTGATGGTTTTCACGCCCATCCTACCCAGGCCTTGCTGGATATGCTGACAGTGAAAGAAAAGAAAGGCACTCTTTCCGGGCTGAAAGTGGCTATCATTGGTGACATTCGTCACAGTCGGGTGGCGCATTCCAATATCGTTGGTTTTCGCAAGATGGGCTCGGAAGTCTATGTTTCAGGACCGGCCACCATGCTTCCTCCCGAAGCCGAGGCCTTGGGGGCACGGGTCTGTTATAGAGTGGAAGAGGCCTTGGAAGAAGCCGACGTGGTGATGGCTCTCCGTGTCCAAAAAGAACGACATGGGCGCAAGCTTTTCCCTTCCCTTCGGGAATATGCTCAAGCCTTTGGGATCAACGCCAAACGCCTGTCTCTGGCCAAGGACGATTGTTTGCTCATGCACCCCGGTCCCATTAACTGGGGTGTTGAGCTCTCACCAGAGCTCCAGCATCATCCTCAAAATGTCATCTTGGAACAAGTCACCAATGGGGTAGCGGTGCGCATGGCCCTCCTTCTTCTTCTGTTGGGAGGTGCTTCATGAAGCTTCTCCTGCGTGGAGGTCGAATCGTCGATCCCTCTCAAGGACTCGACCAAGAGCTTGATCTCCTGCTTGAAGACGGACGCGTCCAGGCCCTGGGGGAGAAATTGGAAGTTCAAGGGGCAAAGGTCATAAATTGCCAGGGTTTAGTGGTGGCACCGGGCTTCATTGATATGCACGTCCACCTGAGGGAGCCGGGTGAAGAATGGAAAGAGACCATTGAGACCGGACTTGAGGCCGCGGTAGCCGGTGGGTTCACCGCGGTGGCCTGTATGCCCAACACCAAGCCTCCCAACGACAACGCAGAGATTACCCGTTTCATTTTGGAAAGGGCCAACCAGGTTGGCCTGGCGCGGGTGTATCCTGTGGCCTGTATTACCAAAGGACAAAAAGGTGAAGAACTCACTGAGTTTGGAGACCTGAAAGCCGCTGGCGCCAGGGCCCTCTCTGACGACGGGCGCCCGGTGCCAGAGGCCGTGGTGATGCGCCTGGCCCTTGAATACGCTAAGAACTTTGACCTGCCGGTTATTTCTCACGCCGAAGAACTTTCCCTGTCCGAAGGCGGACAGGTGAACGAAGGTCTAGCTTCTGCCACTCTGGGATTGAAAGGGATTCCTTCCCAGGGGGAAGCCATTGCCATTTTTCGAGAAGTAATGTTGGCACATTTGACTCAAAGTCCGATTCACATCGCCCATGTTTCTACCAAACTGGGGATAGAGATCATTCGTAGCGCCAAAGCTAGGGGCATCAAAGTCACCGCTGAGACAGCTCCCCATTACTTCACCCTTACCGAGACCGCTACCCTGGGTTACGATACGCGGGCCAAGGTGAATCCCCCTTTGCGTTCCGAAGAAGACCGGCAGGCCATAGAGGAGGCCCTTGCTGAAGGAGTGATAGACGTCATCGCCACGGATCATGCCCCGCACAGCGAACTCGAAAAGGTATGCGAGTTCGAGAGGGCAGCTTGTGGGCTCATCGGGCTGGAAACGGCGTTGCCTTTGAGTTTGCGGCTAGTAGAACGGGGAACTTTCGACCTCTCCCGTTTGGTAAGCCTCCTTTCGACAAATCCAGCCCGTATCCTCAAAGTCCCCGGAGGCACTCTGCGTCCTGGAAGCCCAGCCGACGTGACGGTCTTTGATCCAGAAGAACGCTGGGTGCTCACCCCTGAAGTCCTGCGTTCCAAAAGTAAAAACACTCCCTTCCTGGGCTGGGAACTCAAAGGTCGGGCGGTGCTTACCATCGTCTCGGGCAGGGTGGTCTTTACAAGGCTTTAGTCTTTTTCTCCGTCCTTCTGAGATTTAGAATGTAAGCCATGGCGCGTCTCACCCCCATGTTTCGTCAATATTTGGAGATCAAAGAACGCTATCCAGATGCCATCGTCTTTTTCCGCCTTGGTGACTTTTACGAAATGTTCTTCGAAGACGCCCAATTAGCCTCTCGTCTCCTTGACATCACCCTTACCTCCCGTGACAAGGGGACCAAAGAGAAGGTTCCTATGTGTGGGGTGCCGGCAGCCAATGCGGCTCCCTACATCAATCGCCTGGTGGAAGCAGGTTACAAAGTGGCCATCTGTGAACAGGTAGAAGATCCACGACAGGCCAAGGGCCTGGTCAAGCGTGAAGTGGTCCGCGTCATCACTCCCGGGCTCAACGTAGACGAAGAGGCCCTCTCTGCTAAGGAGCATCGCTTTCTGGTGGCCTTGAATCAGAAAAAAAACTTCGGTTTAGCCGTGTTAGACCTCTCCACGGGAGATTTTCGGGCAACAGAATTTTCCACTGAAGACGAATTGCTGAACGAACTCTTTCGCCTGGAACCACGTGAAATCATCGTCCCGCACGAATTGTCAGAAGAAGTACGGTCCAAGATCAAAGAAATCCTTCCACAGGTCTTCTTTTCCGAGAGACAGGGGCGGGATTTTGATCCTCAAAGAGGAGAAGGCCTCCTTTGTGAGGCCTTTGGGTTGGCGGAACTCTCAGGTCTGGGATTTGCCGGGCTTACAGAGGCTGTAGGCTGTGCGGCGGCGCTCTTTTCGTACGTCCAGGAGACGCAGAAGACAAATTTGACCCATCTCTCACCCCCTCGTTATTACCACTTGAGTCGTTACTTGATCATCGACGAGGCTACCAAACGAAACCTGGAACTCTTGCGAAACAACCTGGACGGAAGTCGTCACGGTTCTCTGCTCTGGGTTCTGGACAAGACCTTGACCCCTATGGGAGGACGATTGCTAAAGGAGTGGCTCCTTTATCCTTTGCGAGAAATAGAGCCCATTTGCGAACGACAACGAGCGATAGAGTTTTTGGTGGAGCATCCTCGTTTTCGCAAGGTTCTGGCTGAGGCCCTCAATCAAGTGGTGGATGTGGAGCGGCTGTTGGCTCGCTGTGCCATGAAGATGGCCACCCCGAGAGATCTTCTGAGCCTCAAAGACTCCTTGAGAGCGGTTCCCCTTCTTAGGGAGGGTATTCCGAAGGAGGCTCCGGGTCTTTTGCAGAGGCTCAAGTCCCGGATGCCAGATCTTGCGGATCTGGCGGAAGAAATCGAACGAACCATTCGGGAAGGGGCTCCGAGTAACCCTCGTGAAGGTGGGGTCATCCGGGAGGGGGTACACCAGGAGCTGGACGAATTACGCCGTCTCAAAAGCGATGGCCTCTCTTTTCTGGCTGAACTTGAGGCCAGAGAACGTAAACGCACGGGTATTCCCAATCTCAAGGTGGGTTACAACCGTGTTTTTGGTTATTACATCGAAGTCTCCAAAAGTCATCTCAAAAAAGTTCCTCCAGAATATATCCGCAAACAAACTCTGGTAGGTGGAGAACGTTTTATCACTTCTGAGCTCAAAGAATTCGAGGCCAAGGTGCTCTCGGCTGATGAGCGTATCAAGACCATAGAGTACGAATTGTTTGTTGCTTTGCGGGACAAGGTGGTCAGTCGAGCTCAAGACCTGAAGATCCTGGCCCGATCTTTGGCTGAGCTCGATGTCTTGCGCTCCCTGGCTCAGGTAGCCAGTGAAAATCACTATGTGCGTCCGGAGATAACCGCGGAAAAAGTCATAGAAATAGAAGAAGGGCGGCATCCCGTGGTGGAAAAGGCCTTAAATTCAGGGGAATTTGTCCCCAATTCCCTTAAACTTGATGAAGAAAATCTGTTACTCCTCATCACCGGTCCCAACATGGCTGGCAAGTCGACCATCCTTCGACAGACGGCTCTCATCGTCTTGTTGGCCCACGTAGGTAGTTTTGTGCCAGCAGAGCGGGCGCGAATAGGTTTGTGTGATCGGATCTTCACTCGGGTGGGGGCCTCGGACCAGCTTTCACGGGGACGAAGCACCTTCATGGTGGAGATGACGGAGTGTGCCAATATCTTACATCAGGCCACGGAACGAAGTCTGGTGATACTAGATGAGATTGGCCGTGGCACCAGTACTTTTGATGGTCTTTCCATCGCGTGGGCTGTGGCAGAATTCTTGCTAGGAAAAAAAGTGATGACGCTCTTTGCCACTCACTATCACGAGTTGACCGAGTTGGCGGTCCAGTATCCTCAGGCTCGCAATTACAACGTAGCTGTTCGGACCTGGGAAGACCAGATAGTTTTCCTTTATCGCCTCATGCCCGGGGCGGCGAGTGAATCTTATGGTATCCAGGTGGCGGCTCTGGCCGGACTTCCTAAAGAGGTGGTGGAAAGGGCCAAAGAAATCCTGGCTCGTCTTGAGAAACAACATGGCCCTGGTCCAGTTAAAGGTCCCAGGCAGCAAAGTCTTTTTGAGACCGAAAGCCTGCTCAAGCAGCATCTCCGCGCCCTAGAACCCGATAAGATGAGCCCTCTGGAGGCCTTGAAAGCCCTTTATGATTTGCGCCGCTTGGCGGAGAGACTTTAGATGGATCAGGCCCGTTTCGTCAAAATTTTGACTCTTTTATTCTTCCTTCTCTGTCTGTTTTACGTACCCCAGGGTTGGGCGCGCACAGAAGCCGAACGAGCCTATCAGAAAGCCGAGGCCGAGCTTAAAAAATTTGCCCGTTCCAGACGCCTCAAATATCGCCGCTACTGGCTTCAAATGATCGCGCGTTTTAAGGCCATTTATCGCCGTTACCCGGAAAGCGAGGTGGCCCCTAAAGCACTTTACAAAACAGCCAGACTTTACGAGGAGCTCTATGGTTATTCGGGACGGAAATCGGATCTCAGGGAGGCCTTGAAATATTACGAGCTGCTCTGGAAGAGATACCCCAAGAGCGAGCTGGTACCCAAAGCGCTTGAGAGGGCTGCTCGTCTTTACGAGCGTCTTAAAGACCCCGTCAAGGCTTTGGCCCTGCGCCAACGCTTAAAGAAAATAAAATCGCCAGCTCCTCCTCCAAGGAGTCCTTCCTCCTCCAAACCTGTCCCTTCTCAGAAGGCCTCTGCCAAGGGGTCTCATCATGGGCTGGTCAAGGTCAAGATCGGCGGAACCATCAAGCAGGTGCGTTACTGGTCCAGCGAGGACTACAGCCGGGTAGTGCTGGATCTAACCTCGCGGGTCAAATACGAAGCCCATGTGCTCAAGGCCACGCCGCAAAAGCCGCCACGTCTCTACGTGGATTGTTCTCCAGCCAAACTTTCACCCTATCTCAAACCCGCCATTCCCATCAAAGACGGGCTCTTGAAGCGGATTCGTTTGGGGCAGTATCGAGCCCGAATTGTTCGAGTGGTCTTGGATCTGGCTAGTTTGACCAATTATCGTGTCTTTTTTCTGGATGAACCTCCAAGATTGGTGATAGATCTCATTGGCAAAGAAAAAGTCGCTTCCAAGGCCTGTCCACCACCCACCGTTCCTTTGCCATCCCAAGGGGATCTTTCTCTGGCTCAGCAACTGGGACTCTGCGTGAGGCGGGTAGTCATTGATCCAGGCCACGGGGGCAAAGATCCAGGGTGTCGAAACCGGAGGTTGCGAGAAAAGGATATCGTCCTAAGAGTTTCCAAACTGGTGGCCAAGAAGCTCAAGGCCAGACTTGGATGTGAGGTCATCCTTACCAGGACGCGGGACGTATTCATCCCTTTGGAACAGCGAACGGCCTTTGCCAATATCAAGCGAGCTGATCTTTTTGTTTCCATTCACGTCAACAGTTCTCCCCGCCGGCGAGCCCGCGGAATAGAGACTTACTATCTCAACTTTGCCAGCGATGAAGAAGCCATGCGGGTGGCAGCGCTGGAAAACGCTGCCAGTACACGTTCTCTTTCCGAACTTCAAGACCTCCTCAAAAACATTCTCTTAAACACCAAGCTGGAGGAATCTCGCCGTCTGGCCGAATTGGTCCAGAAAAATCTGGTAACCACCCTTCAAAGGAGATACCGGCGTGTGCGCAATCGGGGGGTGAAGACCGCGCCCTTTGTGGTGCTCATCGGTACCAGGATGCCAGCCATCCTGGTAGAAATAGGCTTTCTTAGCAATCCGCTCGAAGAAAAAAGATTGAGAGATCCACGTTATCTCGAGTGGGTGGCAGAGGGTATTGTTAAAGGGATTGAAGCCTATATGAAGAGTACCAAGATGGCTGCCTATCGGTAAAAACTCTTCAACAAAGCCGTCATTTTTTCCACTTCCTTTTTGAGTTTGGGAGTGATCAAGGCCTCGATAGGTTCTGGAAAGGCGAAAACTGCCAATAGGTCGGTGGGTAACTCGTATAGATACTTTTCTTCTTCGTCTTCATCCAGGAAGTGGGAGAGATAGTCTGCCACGGTAACCAGGAGGATGGTCTGCTGAAGAGTGGCGGGGAATTTGGCCAGTTTGGCCATGTCTGCAATGTGATGAAAGGCCACGGTCTGTCTGATTTCTTGGGGTAAATTCCAGATGTGACAAAGTACGGCTCCGATGACCGTGTGGTTGAAGCCATAACGCTGTTCTTCTTGGATGAGAGGGGGAAGATCTTCTTCCTGAAAGAGACACGATCCTTCATCACAGGAATCGAAATAGGGCAGGAAGAATTTACCAATATCATGCATGAGACCAGCGGTCAGGGCCAGCCCAGAGGGTAGATCCCTTTCCTTGGCTAAAAAACCAGCGATGACCGAGACAATGGCCGAGTGGATCCAGATACGCTCAATTTCTTCCTTGGAAAGAGGGGAGTGTTTGCTGACCGCGTGTTCCAAAAGGGTCTGGAAGAGGAGGTTGCGAACCTGGTTGAAGCCCAGCAAGAGGATAGCTTGGTGGATGGAGGTAACTTTTTTTCCGGAACGAGGCCGAAAATAAGCAGAATTTACGATGGCCAAGAGCCTGGCAGAAAGCACAGGATCTGTGGCAGCGATGGCCGCCACCTCACGAGAATCAGCGTAGGGGTCCCTTAGAAGCTCCGAGAGCTTGAAGGCCGCACCCGAAGGCAGAGGAAACTTTTTGAGTTCACGGTAAAGAACTTCCTTTTGGGAGTCTGTAAGCTCACGGGTGGTAAGGGTGCTGTAGCCTTTCAAGGAATAAACCTTGAAATCTCTTTTCCTCTCCAGGAGTTCTTGGAGAAAGACGTTTCGGACCAGCGAAGAGGATCGAATTCCTGAAGACTTGTTTTTTCTGGGCTGAAGATGAGGAGATGGCCGGGCAGTCTCCGATTGGGTGCTGCTCCTCAAAAGGAGCCCCAGAAGGCCCACCAGAATGATCAGACCAATAATTAAGAGATAGGGCATACAAGATGAGACTTTTTTGATCTCTTATCGAGACGGAAGGGGTAAAGACTTGAGATGGCGGCCCCACGGGGACTCGAACCCCGGTCTCTGGCGTGAGAGGCCAGTATCCTAGGCCGCTAGACGATGGGGCCGTGTACGGGCCTAAAATTAGCCAAGGAGCCGGGTTCTGTCAACTTTAGGGGGTTCTGGTTGTTTCGATCCAGGCGATAGCCCTTTCTTCGAGTTCTCGGGGCAAAAAAGGTTCTCCGAGCACCACGGGAGGATCGTAACCTTTGGGTACCAAGAAAGCCGCGATCTCCGTGGCTTCTTGATCTCTTCCTCCGGTGGTGATATCGCACACCCAGCTTCCATCAACCCTGATGGGAGTAAGGGGCTGATTTTGATAAGGTTTGGTCCACCAGCTTCCAGCCACGTTTATGTAGACCGCGACTCTGTAATCGAGAGGATTGACGTGCCAAACTTGACCTCTCAAATCGTCGAAACTGCCATAAGGAGGAAGATAAGTGAATTCGATGACCGGCTCTCCCGGCCCTCCTGGGAGGGGGTTGGTCCAGTTGTCTTCCATGGTTTCTCCATTGAAAACTCGTTCCATACCAGGTTTTAAGTTTCCGTTCTCATCCCAGATTCCCCAATGAGCCCCTTGAGGTCCTTCGTATTTGGCCTTCCAAGGTTCATCAAAAGCCTCAAAATAGAAGTATTCCACTTGATTGGCCTTGGCCCAAGAGACGAAATTGAGAAAATAATAACTGGCGTTTTCCGGAGAGGGGACAGCATTTCCGATGGTATTTCCCGCACTTGGCCACCCAGTTTCTGAAACGATGACCTGTTTTCCCTGGGCTAGTTTCAAGATTTGTTGATGCCATTGATGTATAGCGGCCACGGCTTGTTCAAGCCTTATCCCTTCCCAATAAGGGTAGTAGTTGACCAGAATGACGTCTATTGCCTGGATGAGGCGAGGATGTTGCAAAAAGATGAAATATACGTCAGCATAAGCCACCGGTATTTCGGAGACGCTTCTTTTGACCCGCTCAATATAGCCGATCAATTCTTCTTCAGAGAGATCTCCGCGCAAGAGCACCTCACTTCCCACTATCACCAGATCTGCTTCGTAGGTCTGGGCGCACAAGATGAGATTTTCTATTTCTCTTTCATTGGTGAGATGATCTGAGTCGAGCCAAGCGCCGAGAGCGGCTTTGAGTCCCAAGCTATGTGCTACAAAACCGGCGTTCTCTAGACCGTGAGTGCTTCCAAAGGTGCGGATCCAGGTGGTGTAATCAGCAATAATCTCCATCCTTTCTTGTAGTTGCTCCAGCGAGATCTCTGAGCCGAGATGGGGATCCTGTTCTCCCTGGTAAGGGCTGAAGTTCAGACCGTGTATCTTGTAAAGACCTGTTTCGGATGAGGACTGCTGGTGACCTTCTTCGGTTTGCTGGCAAGAAACGCAGAGCAGACACAAAACGGACATTAAAACTAAAAGTTTACGAAGGGAAGAGGAAGACATTCTCTTCACCTCCAAAGTCTATGAAAAAATCCAAAGGAGAGGGAGCTGATGACAAAATTTAGTTCCCACCTCCATCCCCCGTGAAGGATGGTCGGCCCATATCAAATTTTCTCAGTTTTGTCAAAGGGTAATCCTGAGATAATTTCCGAAGATTTTTCATTGTTTGGAGGCCAGATCCTTTATCGCCGGAGGTGATGAAGAATTGCCTTCATGACAGTTTGAGAAAAATATTTCGGTGGCGAGAGAGAAAATTTTTTGTAAGATGTTTTTCAAAAGCGTCTTTTGAGGTGAGAAAGTGGCCTACGAATGGCTTCCACCTTCCAAAAAACACGAACCCCGCTGGCCCGGCAGGTTGGTGGAGAGTATCACCCTTTCCAATGGTCTGATATTGGAGATCTGGGATTATTCTCGCAAGTTAGCGGGAGACCGATGGCTGGTGGGGATGTTGGCCCAGATCGTGGTGGAGGCTCCGCCGGAGGCCTTTTCTCGGCCAGATCTCTACGAAGTCTTCTTGGAGGAGGAAGAGGGTAAGGTCTACTATCGGCATCGCAAGGAAAGAACCTTCGTTGACGAGCGCGAACGGGAAGCCCTTTTCGATCAACTCAAGATTCGCTTTCTGGAAGCAGCGCTTTCCTATCTCTCACATCCGAGTTTTCGTGAACGTCTGATTGCAGCGGAAGTTGCCCTGTATGAAAGGCGCAAACTCTGGGAAGAGGAGATCCGTCGAAAGGACGAAGAACTTGATCGTTTGGAAGAAGAATGGAAGGACAAACCCATTTAGCTCAGCTCATTCCCAGTACTCCTGTTTCTTCTCCTCCTGAAGGTGCGTATGACCTGGAGGTTCCTCTTCAGGGGGGCAGTCTGCCAGTGCGTGTCTTTCCAGCTTCCAAGGCTTCTCCCAAACTTTTTCTTTTTCATGCGGAGAAAGAGACCATAGACGCCTATGATCGGCTTGGTCAATATCTTGGAGCACACGACATAACCCTTGTGGTCTTCGGTTATCGTGGGGCTAACAAGGGGCGTGGGGAAGCCTCCTTTGAGACCCTTTTTACTGACGCCCGCGAAGCCTTTTTCTTCGTAGAAGAACACCTGAGGGAACGAGGTTTTTCGGGAAAAGTGGCGCTTTTTGGTCGTTCCTTAGGGGCGGGAGTGGCTCTGGTGTTGGCTAGCGAAATAAAAGAAGAGGTCAACGCCCTTATTCTGGACAGTCCCATCGTGGATGGTCGGGACTGGCTAGCCAGACGGGGGCTTCCAGCTGGGGAAGATCCTTTTCAGATCATTGAACGTATCAAGAGCTGGCGCAAACCACTTCTCATCTTTCAGGCCCAGCTCGATGAGGAAGTCTCCCTTCCGGAAGTGGAAAAACTACTTATCTTTTGTGCAGGGCATAGCAAAAGACTCCTTATCATGCCGGGCTATCGCCGCGAGGAAACAGTCGAGCGAGGCGGAGCCCTTTACGCCGAGACGATTGCGGAACTCCTTAACCGGCTGGCTAGTCGCTTTGGAAGAAAACGAACCCTACACTAGGAGGAGAATATGAGCCGTAAAGGTCGTCGCTGGATAACAGAGACGCAGGAATTTCAAACGACGGATGATCCTTATCTTCCCAAAAAGGCTCCTTCGGGTGAGGCCATTTGTCCACGGTGTCATGCGGTCTTTCGTGACAAACGCTGGTTGCTAGATGAAGAATTTTATCAAGAATTCAAAGACAGCGATCTGGTTCCCAAATTCCTCTGTCCCGGATGTCGGAAGGCGGTGGATCGCTATCCTATGGGCTATCTTTACCTTTCGGGGGACTTTTTCAACGAACATCGCGAAGAAGTCATGCGGGTCATCGAGAACGAATACGAAAGGGCCCGCCAGAACAACCCTCTTCAACAAATTATCTCCATTTACGAAGAAGACGGTCGCACGGTCATTGAAACCACTACGGAAAACCTGGCCCAGAGACTGGGGCGCGCGGTCTACCGGGCTTACAAGGGGGATCTTTCCTTTAAATGGTCAGATGGAAACAAACTGGTGCGTGTTTACTGGCAACGATAGGAGGCCCGCATGGCAAAAAAGTATACACATGAAAGACGTCCTCTTACCGAGGACGAAATCGAATATTTCAAGGAATTACTTCTGAAACGCAAGAAAGAACTATGGCGTGAAGTGATAGAGACCCTGGAGCGTGAGGCTGGGGAGCAATATCAAGATCTCATCCGAACCGTTAAAGAAGAGGAAGACCTGGCCCTGGCCGACATCCAGGAAGATACCCTTCTTTCTCTTCTTGAGCCCAAGATCCGGGAGCTAGAGGAGATAGATCAGGCACTTTTACGTATAGAATTGGGAGAATATGGACGCTGTGTAGATTGTGGGAAATGGCTCCGCCTGGGGCGCTTGGAAATCATGCCCTGGGCTGCCAGATGTCGTGAGTGCCAGGAAAAATGGGAACAACTCAAGGCCATTGAATAAATGAAGATCACAGCCAATCGCCTCACGCTCCTGCGGATTTTACTTTTACCTTTGCCTTGTCTTCTTCTCTATGGAGGTCCCGAGGCCAAAGTTACGGCTCTGGGTGTGGGGTCTCTTCTGGGGCTTACGGACTATTTCGATGGTCGCCTGGCCCGACGACAAGGGGTTACCCGTTTGGGCACCTTGCTCGATCCCATTGCAGACAAGATTTTTGTTACGGTTATCTACTTGGTGCTTTCGCGACTGGGTTATCTTCCGCTGTTCCTGGTGGCAGGTATCCTTTGGCGGGAATTTTTGGTCACAGCCCTGAGGCAATTCGTTCCCGGTCATCTCCCTGTGTCCTGGCTGGCCAAGACGAAGACTGCTCTTCAGATGCTTGGGGCGGCGGTCATCGTCCTGGTGCGTACCTTCCCCGCCCATGCATTTGTCTTTTTGGGACTTTCTTCCTTTCTGATGCTCTTGGGGCTCCTGTGTTCCTCTCTTTCCTCTCATCAAAAAAAGAGGCTCTTTCCGGCTCTCCTTCTTTTCCCGCTTCTTGGTTTTTTGCCCGGAGATTCCTTGCCTGTGGTGTTGGGGGTTTTGGTTCTGGGGCTTACGTGGCTTTCAGCCATAACCTATTTCAAAGCGGCTTCAAGATATCTTTCACTTGTGAATTTCGAGGGTCTTCTCGCCAGGGTTTCGGTTTCTTTGATGGCCCTGTTTCTCATCCCAAAGGCTGGTCCCTGGTGGTTGTTGGCGTTATTTCTCTTGATCAGCGAGCTCATTCGGGAAGCTTTGAGTCTTCTCCTTCACAAGGAAGGCCCCCCCAAATTTTGGATGCTCTTGGGTTTTTTAGGGATCGGTCCCCTTTTCTCGGGCGGAGTCCAGATGGTGGTTTCTTATCTTTCTCTGGCCCTGATTGCCAGCCTCTGTGAGGTGGGGAAGTTGTGGCTGTCTTTCTATCGGGAACTTAGAGCCTAGTTTTCATCAAATATTCGTTTGATGAGGGCTTCTTCGTCGCATTCTGGAAATTTAGGACATTTGACACAATCAGCCCATACCTTGTGCGGGAGACTTCCTTTCTCTACCAGTTCAAAACCCAACTTCTGAAAAAAGGCCGGGGCATTGGTGAGGACGAAAACCTTTGGTATCCCGAGTTCTCGCGCCTCGTTAAGGCAGGCTTTCACCAGCTCGGCCCCTACACCTTCTCCTTGATATTCCTCACTCACGACCAGAGAACGAATTTCAGCCAAATCTTCCCAGGTAATGTGCAAGGCACAGGCTCCAGCCAAGAGATCCTTCCCTTCGGGTTCGTAAACAAAAAACTCGCGAATGTGTTCATAGATTTCAGAGAGCGGACGAGGAATAACCTGTCCGGTTTTGGCAAAATGAGAAATCAATCGGTGAATATCACGGGCGTCTCTTATCTGAGCTTTACGAATCACGACGAAGCTCCGAGTTTCTGGACGTAGAAAGATTTGAGTTTTTCGCGGCGTTTAAGTTCCTCTCCAAACCGGCGGGCTTCTGCCAGAGTCCTGAAACGTCCGACGTAGACCCGAAACCAGGTCCCTTTTTGAGGAAGCGTCACCCGTCGATAAAAGGCCTTATATCCCCTCTCGCGCAAATAGTTTACATAACGTTGGGCTTCTTTTTCGCTTCGCAATGAGGCCACCTGAACGCTATAGAAGGGCTTGGCTGGAGGGGCCTTGACAGATTTTTGAGGAGGCGAGGCGGCTTTAGATCTGGCTACCTCTTTTACCTCTTTGCCCGCTTCTTTAGCTGCTGGTTTGGCTTCTGAGACAGACTCTTTGGGGCTTGGGACTGCGGCCTTCGAAGTAACGGGGATCTTCTTTTGAGTGAGACCTGGAAGCGCCTCTTCACGGGATTCATTTAGTGGTTTTTCTCCGACCAGAGGAGGGGGTTTGACCTCTTCGAAGACCGGAGGTGGCTTGAGACCGGCTTTTTTCTCTTCAAGGGCTTCTTTGCTCACGGGGGAAGCCATCTTTTCTACGCGACTGGCCATCATCCTCTGACCAAAATAAAACCCCAGGATGAACATCCAGAGAAAAAGACAGACGAGAAGGCCCAAGGAGAAGATCAGTCCCGGAAGACCAAGCTGGAATTGAAACCGTTTCTTTTTAGCCATTACATCCTCTCCGGCGCCGAGACCCCGAGAAGGTGCAGGCCTTGCGCCAAAACTTGTTTTACGCTCTGAGCTAGGACCAGTCTGGCCCGTGAAAGTGCTTCGTCTTCGTTGAGAAAACGATGTTTGGTGTAATAGTCGTGAAGAGCCGTGGCCAAATCGAGAAGATAAAAAGTAAGAAGATGGGGTTCGAGTTTTTTGGCTGCCGTTTCTATCACCGCCGGGAAATAGTCTAGGAGCTTGAGAAGGACGAAGTCTTCGGGTTCTTTGAGCTGCTTAAGATCTACCTCCTGCGCCCGGGGTAATGTGAAACCAGCTTCGCGGGCCTTGCGGAAGAGACTGGCCAGGCGTGCATGGGCATATTGTACGTAATAGACCGGGTTCTCCCGGCTCTGTTTTTTGGCCAATTCTACGTCGAAGTCCAGGGGGCTATCAGCTCGCCGAGTAAGGAAAATGAAACGGGTTGCATCTTTGCCTACTTCGTCAAGGAGTTCGCGGAGGGTAACGAATTCTCCAGCCCGGGTGGACATGCTCTTTAGTTTTCCTCCCTCCAGGAGGTTTACCATCTGAATGAGTATCACCTGTAATTTTTCGGGGTCTATCCCCAAGGCTGAAACTGCAGCCTTCAACCTCGGGATATAACCGTGATGATCAGCCCCCCAGATATCCACGACTAGGTCATAGCCACGGGTCTTGAATTTATGGTGATGATAAGCGATGTCAGAGGCGAAATAAGTAGGCTCCCCCGTGGCCCGGATGACAACACGGTCTTTTTCGTCGCCAAATTCCGAGGACTTAAACCACACGGCCCCGTCTTTTTCGTAAAGAAGGCCCTTTTCTTTCAGAACGGAAAGGGCCTTTTCCACCTCGGAGGTTTGATAAAGGCTTTTTTCAGAGAACCAGGAATCGTAAGTCACGCCGAAGTCTTCGAGGTCTTTTTTGATACCGGCCAGGATCACTTCTATGGCAAACTCTCTGGCCTTTTCTATGGCCTCCTCTTCTGGCAATGAGAGGAGATTCGGTTCTTTGGTCAGCAACTCCCGGGCGATATCACGGATATAATCTCCTCGGTAGTGGTCTTCGGGGAAGACTATTTCTTCACCTGCCAACTCCCTGGCTCTGAGCCAAACGGAGCGGCCGAGAACTTTCATCTGCCGGCCGACGTCGTTTATGTAATATTCCTTTTCAACGTGAAAGCCTGCAAACGAGAGGATACGGGCCAAGGTGTCTCCCACCGCGGCGCCACGACCGTGCCCAATGTGAAGAGGGCCGGTAGGGTTGGCGGAGACAAATTCTACCTGGACCTTTTTCCCCTGGCCTATCTCTACCCGGCCAAAATTTTCCCCGCGCTTTTCTATTTCCAGAGGAACACGTTGCCAGTAAGCTGGAGCAATGAAGAAATTCAAGAAACCCGGCCCTGCCACTTCCACCCGGGCGAAGAGATCAGGACGCTTCTCTAGACGCGACCTGAACCATTCTGCTACTTCTCGGGGCTTTTTCCGGGCCTGTCCCGCCAGAGCCAGGGCCACGTTGGTGGCGTAGTCTCCATGCTCGGGCACTTTGGGAGGCTCCACCTGGAAACGCAATTTCACCCCTTCGGGTAAAAACCCTTCTCCGACCGCTTCTCGAACGAGTTTTCGGATCTCTTCTTCGATGATTTTGACGATCATGCCTTAAGGGTAACGTCACGGGTAAAATCTGGACAGCGGAAAGGACTTCCTGTGTCTCGGGTGAAGCGTTTCTGACAGGTTTCCCTCCAGGCACACACGGCACATAGGGCCAGCTCTTCGGCTCGGCCACCGGATTCCAAATAGATTCGGGTTTCGGCTAAAGTAAGGCGGGCGTTTCCCAAGGCCAGCGCCGCCTTGCGAAGCCTTTCAGCCAGACCCCTCTCCCCTTCTTCTTCTAGGCGATCGGCCCAGGCTTCAAATTCCTTGGCGTGTTCTGCTACGTGTTCCTCCCAATGGGGAAGGATTTGGGCTAGTTTTTCTTTGGTTTCGCTCATGACGACTCCTTGGGTCTTACCAAGACCCGGTGCTTTAGAAAATCTATTTCTGCGATCTCGCCTTTGATCGTTTTGGGCTCCTCGAAAAAGGACTTGAGAAGGAGCCCTTCGGGCCGAATTTCAATGCCTATAACATCTTTCATGACCTCTTCTTCTTGTCCATCTTTGAGAAGGAAAACTTTTGCCTGACACATATAATCACCCCTTGCTCCAAGGAAAACCCCTCCCTTCCAGGCTGTCAACAGGTTTTGGTCCTAGATCTCCAGCAATTCTCGCACTATGGGATGAGAGGGTCTTTGCAACAACTCCTCATAGGGACCAAACTGGACAATGTAGCCCTCATGCAACACCGCCGTTCGATCTGAGAGGAGACGAACGTCCAGGGGGTCGTGAGTAACGTAAAGCATGGCAGGTTTCTTTTCCTGTTTAATGCGCAAGAACTCCTGTCGAAGTTCCTTTTTTCGGGGAACGTCCAGGTTGGAAAAGGGTTCGTCCAGAAGGAGATAGGCGGGGTCCTGGGCCAGGGCTCGGGCGATGGCCAGACGTTGCTTCTGTCCTCCAGAAAGTTGGTGAGGTCTTTTGTTCCGGTGGGCTTGAAGACCAAAGAAAGCGAGGAGTTCCTCAAGACGTTCTGGATCTTTGGTTACAAAACGGAGATGTTCCTCAACATTCATGTGTTCCCATAGGCCCAGGTTTTGGAAGATGAAGCCAATTCGACGTTGATAAGGGGGAACGAGGACCTCTCCCGCTTTGCTCACCAGACGCTCTCCGAGGTAGATCTCTCCTTGATCAGGGGTCTCAAGCCCTGCTACCAGTCTGAGAAGGGTGGTTTTGCCGCTGCCAGAAACTCCGATGATGGCCACGATTTCTCCGGCTTGGACCTCAAGGTTGATCCTTCTCAGTACGTTTTCCTCTCCAAAGCCCTTGCTCAGGTTGCAAATCCTTATGGAATCCTTCATCTGGACCAGTCCAGGCTTTTGCGCCAGAGGATGATCACTACCCCCAGGGTGGTCAAGGAATTCATAAGAGCCAAAGCCGCTGAGACCCCGAGGGGATTGTTAACTGAAAGTGTATAAAGCCTCACCACCAGAGGTTCCGCCCCGGGGGGATAAAGGAGGGTGCTGAGCCCCAACTCGTTTAAAGAAAACACAAAGACCAGCATCAGACCGAGATAAAACCACTTACGCATCTGGGGGAAAAGGATCTTCTGCACGATTCGGAGGCGGCTGGCACCGCCGAGAATGGCTGCTTCTTCAGCCGAAGGATCGAGATTCTGGTGGGCTGCAGAGAGGATTTGATATGGAAGAAAAGAAAAGCGGGCCAGCAGACCGGCTACAAGCAAGAAAGAAGTTCCATAAAGCCAGGGGGATAGTTTTCCCCAGAAATAAATGAGCCCCACGGCCAGGATCACCGGTGGCAGGAAAAAATTGAGGAGTGTCAGCCACGAAAGCAGATACTGTTCCCGGGAACCGATCAGGCACCGGCTCAAAAAACTCCAGACCGCAGCCAGAGAAGCAGCCAGAAAACCATAGAAGAGACTCCAGCCAAGGCTTCTCCAGCCCTGAGAAAGGGCAAGGGAGAGACTTTCCAGGTTGAAGGCTTTGTGCCCCAGGGCCCCAAATGGGATCAGCAAAAAGACCATAGCCACCGAGATCAAAAAAAACAGGGCCGCCGCTGCCTGCCAGGGACCTGCCCGAAAGACAAGACCTCTTTCCACTATCCGGCCGGGGAAGGAGAGACGTTCAAAAAGATGTTTTTCAAGAAAGAAAAGTCCCAGGGACAGGATGGCCAGGGGGAAGGCCGTGGTCATGGCTCCGTGGAAGTCGTAAAAGGCCGCAAATCTCGTGAGTACTTCACCAGGGAGCACGTTCACCCCCAGATAGGTGGGCACTCCTATTTCGGAAAAGGCTAAGAGGAAGATCAGAAGGGCCGCTCCCGTGAGGTATGGAAGGCTTCGCCTGAAAGTGATATGCCAGAAAACCTTGCGAGGAGGACGTACCAGGAGGGCGCTCTCCTCTTCTTCTGGAGGGACGGAGACAAAGGCTACCAGAGAGAACCAGAAGGCCAGAGGGTAGAGATTGCCCGTCAATACGAAGATCACCCCAGCCGGTGAAAAAAGGAGATGCGAGGGCCATCCTGAGGGGAGGAGAAGTGACCAGGCCAGGGCGAATTGGTAGGGGACGAAGAAAAGAGGCAAGGTGTGAAGAACTATCCAGAGCCGACGAGCAGGAAACCGAAAGCGAGCTATCAGGATGGCGCAAAGGGTTCCCAGAGAGGTGGCGGTGACCATGGTGGAGCTAGCGATCAGGAGACTTTGCTTGAAGGCTGAAAGATAGAGCTTGTCAAAAAGGATTTTGGGTGAAAGGTGGGACAGCGTAGCCCAAACCACCACGAGTCCTGGCAAAAAGAGAATCAAGAAATAGTAGATCCGGATCAAGCCCCTAAGGAACTTCACTTTTCAGCGATCCAGCGCCTCAGATAAGGAAGGATTTCTTCCATTTTGCGAGCAACTTTGGCGTAGTCCACTGGCATAAGTCGCAGAGAGGAGAGGGGCGGAAGCCCTTTGGGCGGAGGGACTTCGGGATTCAAGGGAATCTGACGACAGGTGGCCCGGGCTAGTTTTTCTTCTGCCAGTGGAGAGAGGAGGAAATCGATGAGTTTCTTGGCCGTTTCGGGATGGGGAGCCCCCTTGATGAGGGCTACGGCATTGGGAATGAAGAGGGTCCCCAAACCATTCTGGTCGGGAATGATCATGCTGACAGGCTGGCCCTCTTCTATCATGGAGAAGGCGTCGTCGTTGTCTACGAAACCAAACTTTACCTTGCCTCGCGCCACCCACCGCGCCACTTCTCCGTTGGAAGAGGCCAACTGCAGGCCGTTGTGGCGAATTCTTTCCAGGAAATCCCGGGCCTTTTCGTCTCCCCAAATCACGAAGAGCGAGGCCACGTGAAAGGAGGTGGTACCAAAGAGTGGGTTAGCCAGGGCAAAGGCTCCCTTCCAGCGAGGATCAAGCAAGTCTTCTATGCCCTGCGGATACTCTTCCGGGGAAACAAGCTCTTTGTTAATCAAGATGACCCTGATCCGACCCGAAAATCCTGTCCAGTAACCTTCGGGATCCTTGAATTGATCCGGAATCTTTTGAGCCTGAGGAGACCGATAGGGAGCAAGTATTCCCTTCTGTTTGAGAATCTCTACCCTCAGGGGATCATTTGACCAAAAAACATCGCACTTAGGAGCGTCTTTTTCTGCGATAAGACGGTTTACCAATCCGGTGGACTTGGTTTCTTCGGTGTCAAAGACCATGTGAACCTTGATGCCGGTACGCCTTTCGAACTCTTTGAGAACGGGCTCGGAAAATACCTGATCCGTGGAGGTATAGACCACCACTTCGGGCTTTTGTTGCCCACAGGAAAGAAGCCATGCCGAGAGGATCATGAGGAGGAAGATGAATCTCTTCATGGCTTTCGATCTCCGGTCAGGATTTTTATCCGCAACTGGTCGAATTCTGTAGAGGCGTCCGCTTTGGTCCAAAGACCTATTTTACCACCTTGAGTAAAGGTTCGATCCCGGACCTTGATTTTAAGTTTTCCGTCGAAGTAGCAGCGAATAAGATCTCCCTGATGGATGACTCTGATTTCATGCCACCGGTGAGGGTTGGCTTTAAGTTTGGCCGAAGAGATCATCCGTCGACGGGCTCTTTTTACGAAATAGAGGCGAAAGTTGTCTTCTAGGGGGTTCCAGCGCACTACGTAATAATTATCAGCGTCCTTGGCACGCCATACGGGCCCTCCACCTTGATCTTCTCGTCCCCGAACAGGTTTGAGCCATACGGAGATTTCTAGGTCTTTGGCCTGAATTTTCCGGTTGAGAAAAACGTTGAAACAGGCCCCGTGATTGGTCCGTGGATTGGGAACCACCAGGAGGGCCTTGGATCCCGATGGGGCCGAGGGGTCGGAGACAAGTTTCCAAAGGGCAAGCTCCCCACGTTTGCCGGTTTGGGCAGCGAAAAAGTCTTTTAGTTCTTGAGGGGCATCGAACGGGAAGGATATTTCCTGGCCCATAGCGGCCAAACAACCCCCCAGAAGAAAAAAGAGGATCAACACGATTGGGGTTGCCGATCTCATGGTCTTGGCTCCTCTGGTAGTTTTTAGATTTGTTTTAAGCTAAAAGAATTTTTTTGTCTAGTTTAAAGTGAAATTTAACCTTGTGTAAGAAGGCCAATATTTTGGTAGAGGAGCGGAAAACAGGATTTCTTTACGCAGTGTAGGGTGAGGCAAAAGGATTTGCCAGGCATGGAGCAGGATGGCTCGTCCAGAGGCCACCCTTTCATGAGAACCGTACTTTAAGTCTCCCACGATGGGATATCCTTTGGCTGCAAGCTGGACCCGAATTTGATGTTTGCGACCGGTTTCAGGCTGTACCAGGAGCAAAGAGTATCCTCCGTGTTTTTTGAGCATTTGATAGGAAAGTCTGGCAGGTTTTCCATCCCGGTGGAGATAGGCCCGGCGGCTTTTTTTATCAAAGAGGATTTTTCCTTCAAGGGTCTCGTTTGGTGGCGGATGGCCGTGGACCACAGCCAGGTAGAACTTTTTCACTTTTCTTTCCCTGAAGGCCAGGGCCAACCTGGAAGCGGCTTTCGAGGTGCGGGCAAAGACCACAACACCTGAAGTCACACGATCCAGACGGTGGACCAGGGCCAGAAAGACCCGGCCGGGTTTTTGATATTTCTCTTTGAGATAGTTCTTGGCCGCGGTAAGTAAGGTTTCGTCTCCGGTACGATCTCCTTGCACCAGAAGGCCGCCTGGTTTGTTGAGGACGAGGAGGTGGTTGTCTTCGTAAAGGATCAGCCTATCGATTTTCAAGTCCTTTGGTTTTTTCGAACAGAGCGCCACGAAAACGCACCCCTTCAACCCGGGCTCCGGTAAAGTCAGCCCCTCGGAGATAGGCCTCGATGAGGTCGGCCCCGCGAAGGTCAGCCTCCTGTAAGTTGGCGCCAGTGAGATCTACCTGGATCATGTTGCAACTTTTGAGACAGGCCTTGCGGAAATCTGCCAGTTGAAAACTACTTCCGCGAAGATTTGCCCCTTCCAGGTCGGCTTCTAAAAAGTTTACCATTTGTCCGTCCACGGCTTCTATACGGGCCCCTTTTAGGTTGGCTTTTTGAAACCTGGCTAGGCTCAGGTCTCCTGCGGCCAGATCGGCTTCAACCAGGATAGCTTCAGAAAGATCGGCTCCTTTGAAACAGGTGTTTCCCAGGTCCGCCCTTGTAAAGTTCACTCTCTTCAGGTTGGCCCCCAGAAAATTGACCACCGCTACATACGCTCCCTCAAAGTTAGCTCCTTCTAGATCGGCTCCCAGGAAGTTTACGCCGTAAAGATGTGCTCCGGCGAAGTTTGTGCCACGGCAGGAAAGGAGACTCAAATTAAAATTCTCGAGCTTAAAGCCCGAAAGGTCGAGATCTGAAAGATCTTCCATTTGGCGGATCTTTTTGAGAACTTCTTCATAAGAGAGGCGTTTCATATTAGAATCTCCTCTGGACGCTTTTTGGGACTCATTTAAAGGATAGGCATTCCAGTCCTCTGGAGCAAAGGAGAAGTCTATGGAGTTCTACCTTATTTTAGCGGCCATTTTGGGGATTTTTGTGGCGGTCTTTGCCATTCAGAATGCAGCCGCCGTTACGGTAAAGTTCCTTTTTTGGGAGTTTGAGAGTTCGCTGGCGGTTCTTATTATTCTGGCCATGCTTGCCGGGATGCTCTTGGTCTTTTTGATTTCTATTCCCGGGCGCCTCAAACGCCGCAAGGAGCTTTACGATCGTGACAAAAAGATCCGGGAACTGGAGAAAAAACTGGAAGAGTGTGAGGCTCAGAGCAAAGGGGCTGAGGAGGTTTCTCCATGATTGGTCTCATGCCGGTGCGCCTGGACCATGCCATTACCGAAAAGCTACAGCTGGTGAAATGTGTTTACGAGGCGCTCGAAGAGGAAGCCAAGCGGTATCCTTTTGTATGTCAGGCCGGATGTGCCGATTGCTGTACGGTTAATTTGCAAGCTACCAGCGCAGAAGCCCGCTACTTTTTGGAGGGACTCTCCTCCGAAGAAAAGGCTACTCTGCAAGAGAAGCTCCTTTCTCTGCGTTCTCAACCCCGACTTCGTCCCAAAGTTACTCCAAATGAAATGGCGGCTTTATACATGGCTGGTAAGGAGCCTCCAGAAGAGGACGATTTCGTTTTTATACCATGCCCCTTCCTGGGAGAGAATCGTCTTTGTCAGGTCTACGAACGGCGTCCTTTTGGTTGCCGGTCGGTTTTTTCTCTGAAACCGTGTCGAGAGCTCGGTACCGCCGAAGTACCGCCGGAATTCTTCAGTCTTATTACCGTGCTGATGCAGCTCCTTGAA
Organism: uncultured Thermodesulfobacteriota bacterium; assembly: GCA_964630855.1. GTDB lineage: Bacteria > Desulfobacterota > Thermodesulfobacteria > Thermodesulfobacteriales > Thermodesulfatatoraceae > JAADCO01. The sequence goes on from CAZVXP010000020.1 coordinate 27,406, forward strand.
GAGATAGATCTGGCCGGGTTGTATGGAAATTTTTTGGATCTCCTATCTTTTTTGTTAGAAAGCGAAGGACGCTCTCCGGAAGAGATAGTGATCCCGGAGGAGTTGCGTTCCAATCGGGAAGCTCCAGATTTTGCCATTCCCCCGGCGCATGAAGAATACGTGCGCCAGGTCCTGGCAGGGCTTTACCGCCGTGAAGTATATCCGGGAAAGAGCTTCAAGACTTTGCTTGACGAAATAAAGGAAGGAGCACAGGTAAAGGAAGCTCTGAGTTTTTTGGGTGAAGCTCTATAATGCGTCCTACTCGTCTTTTGCTTATCCGTCACGGGGAGACCGAGGGAGAACCAGGTGTTCTTTATAGTCAGCAAGATGTTCCACTTTCCGAAGAGGGATGGCGCCAAACAGAGGTCTTGCTCCAGGGGCTACAAAACCTCCCTCTGGAGGTCATCTACACCAGTGATCTCTCACGGGCTCGTTTGGCAGCCGAAAGATTGGCTCGGCTTACTGGGCTTCCTCTTTACGTGACGAAAAAGTTGCGCGAAATAGACTTTGGAGCTTGGAGTGGCAAACATTTTCGGGAGCTCCTTGAGACCCCGGAATTTAAGGCTCGCCTGAAAGATCCGGAAAACATCTCTCCTCCTGGAGGGGAAAGCCTTCGGGATCTGGCCCGTCGAGCCCACGAAGTTCTGGAGGAGATCTTGACGCAACATTCCGGGAAACTGGTAGCCGTTTTTACCCATGGGGGGCTCTTGCGAGTAATGATGGCCCAGGCCCTTGGAGCGGGGCTCAAGAATTTCTTCCGGATTCATCAGGACTTTGCCGCGGTCAATCTCGTGGATTATTATCCAGAAGGTCCGGTAGTCCGTCTTGTAAATGGTCCTTTTGATCTTAACTTTAAAACGCTCCTCGAACGTCAGAGTTCTGTTTAGTACCAGCCCCTAGGAGGTGAGCGGTGGAAGCCAAGAAGCGGAAGCCGCTCCTCAAGTTCTACGATTATTTAGAAAAAAGTTTGTATACGCTTCTCATTCTCTCTCTGGTTTTAGCCACCCTTTTCATCTTTTACGAGATTTTCAGTTCCTGGCCTTATTATTTGAAGACCGAAGGAGGGCTTTTGAGTTTCGTCTTTTTCGTTCTTGATCGGTCCCTTCTGGCCCTGATGCTCCTTGAGATCCTTCATACGATTAAAATTTCCCTGGAGGGGCCTATCAAAATCGCGATCGAACCTTTTCTCATGATAGGCATTATCGCTTCGGTACGACGTATCTTGATTATTTCGGTAGAAATTGCCCACCCCCCTTCTGGGTGTGAGGTCAGTCCGGAACTTTTTAAGCAATATATGGTCGAAAGCGCCCTTTTGGTGATACTAATCCTCTCGTTTGTGGCGGGCATCATTTTACTTAAGAGGTGTCTGGGGCGAAGCTCATCGGTAAGCAAGAAGGCCTCTTGACACGGGGGAGTTGGTGGTTAGAGTGAGGGGGCTGTTTTTTTGAGGAGTTCTTTTAGAACTTGACAGGAAGGCAAGAAGGGTTAATTTAGAAGAGCGGCGAAAAAATTCGTTCTTTTAAAGCGGAATTTGCTGACTGTCGCGAGGGTTGACAGTTAGGATTTTGTGTGTCATATTAAAGGTTGCCTTGTTGAGGTGAGCCGATCTTTGAAAACTGAATAGCGGCAGCAGGC
>CAZVXP010000021.1:0-95077 GCA_964630855.1 uncultured Thermodesulfobacteriota bacterium
TTCGAGTCCTGCCCGGGGAGCCAATTTTCCAAAAGCCCTTTCGTTGAGACACCTCTCTGAGTAGATACCCTCCGGGAATGACAAAACAACTAGTAATCACTTTTGGTTTTTGCTAGGTTCCTTAAGAAAGAGCTCCTCGAAAAAGAGTGAGATGCCCCATAGATCTGACAAAATCTCTTACTCTTATCTTTTGGGATTGATACAACGTGCCGGAATCTCGGTTTTCTTGAGAACCTGAATAATCTCCTTTTCGTATCCTCCAGAGGCCTCGACCACTATCAAAAGCGGCTGAACTTCCCGAAGGATTTGGACTAAATGTTTGAGGTCTTGCCCGGTGGAGCGCAGGTTTTGTGGTTTTCCCTCGGGGAAGAAGGCCAAATCAAAAGAATCTTTGCTAACATCAATGCCCACAAAAGATTTCCGCAGAAATCTTTTTCATGATAAAATTTCCCTACCTTGCGGATACGAGCTCTTTTCTGAGAAAGGCTCTATCAACCGTTCGGGTTTTTAGATTAGGGCCGGTACGATCCAGACTCCATGTTTCTTATTGTCCAGAGATAGGAGTTTCCTCCTGTGGCGATATGCCAGAAGAGGCTCTGCATAACTCAAAAGAAGCCGTTGAGCTTTGTTTAGAAAATGCCCAAAAGCTTGGAATTAATTAACTGCACAACATTTACTTAGATTGAAGAAAAATGTTAGATTTACAAAAATTAAAGATATCTTAACTAAAGAAAAAGATACCTTGAGGAAGAAATACAAGATCAAAGAAATCAGTTTATTTGGATCATTTGTCAGGGGAGAACAGAAAGAAAGGAGCAATTTAGACATTTTGGTTTCTTTTACTGAACCTGTAAGTCTTTTAGATATTGCTAAACTTGAAGTTTATCTAAGCGATCTTCTCGGCATAAAAATAGATATAGTGCCTAAAGAGGATGTTCGCTCTGAGCTTAAAAAAATTATCGATCAAGAAGCGATACCGTTATAAAACGTAATATTACGATTTATCTTCAAGATATTTTGGAAAATATGAAAAAAGCAGAAAATTTTATTGGCAAGTTTTCTTATGAAGATTTTATAAAAGATGAAAAGACCTGTTATGCCGTCCAAAGGTGTTAGAAATTATAGGTAAAGCTGCTAAGAAAATTCCAGAAGAGATAAGAAAAAAGTATCCTGATATTCCTTGGAAAGCTATGGCCGGTATGCGCGATAAAATCATACATTTTTATTTTGGTGTAGATCCCCAAAAAGTTTGGTTGGTAGTTAAAAAAGACATTCCACACCTAAGACATTACTTGAACAAATTTTAATGGAGTTAAAAGATGCCTGAAGGTCCATACAAACTCCCTAAAGGCTGGTGGTGGGTGAGGTTGGGAAATGTAGTTGATATTGAGCAAGGTAGAGCAATATCTACTAAGAAACTCTTGAAAAATGGTTATCCTATTTTTGGAGCAAATGGATTGATCGGGTTTTGGAAAGAATATCATTACGAAACTGAACAGGTTCTGATTGCCTGCAGGGGATCAACCTGCGGAATAGTAAATATGTCTTTGCCTTACTCATTTGTAAATAATAATGCTATGGCCCTGATTATTCTAGATGAAAATAAATTATCTAAGGACTATCTTTTTTATGTGCTCTATCATAGCTATTTAACCGGTCAAATTAACTCAGTTATAAGTGGTTCTGGACAGCCACAGATAACGAAATCTGCTTTAAAAAAGTATCTCATTCCCCTCCCACCCCTCTCTGAACAGCGGTGGATTGTATCCTATCTGGACGAAGTCCAAGTCAAAATCACCGCCCTCAAAAAGCGCCAGGAAGAAACCACCGCCGAACTCAACCGCCTTGAACAGGCTATATTAGATAAAGCTTTTCGGGGAGAGTTGTAATTGAAAAATTTAAAGCAAAAACAAAGAATATTTCAATTCCGAGATCCTAAACAACAAAAAATTTACGAAAATCTCCTTATAATTGGTCCAGGACCGGCAGCTTTTTATTTGGATGCTTGTAAAATTATGGAAGATCCAAGCCAGTTCGAAAGTTCTGTTCATATTGTAGCTCATCTATTGAGAGAAATTGAAAGCGCTATAAGAGAAGTTTTGTTATTTGCTTTACAGATTGATTTACAAGAACAAGGTACACAAAATCAGAACAAAAATCATAAACACGAAAAAGAAATTGAAGTTATTTTATCTGCTTTAGAAATATCTGAAACGGATCCTATACATAAATACTGGCTGAAAACTATCAAAGAAACCAGGCACAAGTTATCCCACCGTGCAGGATTAAAAATTAGAAACAAAGAAGAAATCTATGATTTATGGTATAAAGCCCAATTAGTTTTTTATGAAATTATTCAGAAATTTAGAGAGCGTTATTCTAATATATTTGAAATCTTAGATAAATTCTTAGACAAAAAAGATCCCACTAATGAAGATCTTAAAAATTTTAGAAATAAAATTCCACATCATCCATATACCTTAATGTATTTTTATAATCAATGTAATAATCCCGTATGGCTTAATAATATTAAGAAAACTTCTACAAAGAAGCCTCTTTTACAACCTGAAGCACGTTATCTTACTCGAATGGCAGAGCATAGACCGGAACTTGTGCGTGATATCATAATGCAAATGCCAGAAACAGATAATGTTCAGGTGCTTTGGGAACTTGCTGATGCAGTCTTAAATATGCCTCCTGATATAGCTGCTACACTAATCAACAAATGTATTCAATGGATCAATGCCCCATACTTTGATGTTGTTTTAGCTAAGAAATTAGGAAATCTAATTGAACATCTAATTCGAGGAAATCAATTTAAACAGGCACTACTCTTAGCTGAAAATTTGTTAGACTTCCAAGAACCAAAAGAAAATGTTCTTAAAAAATCTGATACAGAAATACAAGAGCCACAAACCAAAATAGACAATATCTGGCATTATAAAGAGATTCTTTCGAAGAATGTACCGGCTTTAACAAAAACAGGAAAATTAGAAGCTTTTAATTTTTTCTGTAAACTTTTAGATAAAGCTGTCAAAATTTCAATAAAAAAAGAGTCTAAAGACGTTGACTTTTCTTATATTTGGCGGTCGGCAATTGAAGACCATCCTCAAAATATCAAAAACGATGTAAAGAATGTCCTGGTTGATGCTGTTCGGGATGCGGCTGATCTTTTGGTAAAAGAAAGCTTGGCATCCCTTGATGATGTAATTAAGCATCTTGAATCGTATCCGTATCCTATATTTAAACGCATCATTCTTTATTTGCTGTGGAGATTTCCAGAAAAGGGAGTAAAATTTATCCCCAAATATCTCATCAATTATGAACTTTTTAGTAATCCTCATTTCAGACATGAATATACACTCCTATTACGGAAAGCTTTCTGCACCCTTTCGCCTAAAGAACAAAAGCAAATTTTTAAATGGATAGAAGATGGTCCTAAACCTGAACTCTTAAAAGAGAAAACTCCTGAAGAAAGAGAAAGTTATAAAAAGCGCTGGTTATATAGAGAACTCGCAAGGTTCAATTTTGAAGATTTGCCAGAAAGGTGGCAAAAGGTTTACAAAGAATTAGTCGAAAAGTTTGGCGAACCCGAGCAGCCAGATTTAACAGTCACTTTTACAGAGTGGGTTGGTCCCACAAGCCCCTTAACTGTAGAAGATATTCTCAAAAAAGACATAGATGATCTCGTCAAATTTTTAAAAACTTGGGAACCTCCTCAAACTCCTTTTGGAGAACCTTCTCCTGAAGGCTTGGGCCGAGCCTTATCAAGCGCAGTCGCCAAAGAGCCAGAAAGGTTCGCAAGAGAAGCCGGAAAATTCAAAGATGTGCATCCAACTTATGTCAGATATTTAATTCAAGGATTCACCGAGGCCTTAAAAGAAGGAAAAGCGTTTTCTTGGGAGCCTATTTTTGAGCTATGTCAATGGGCAGTTAGTCAACCTAGAAATGGTCCTACTAAGAAGAAAAAGCCACTTTTTGGCCTTGATTCTGATTGGGACTGGACCCGAAGAGAAACAGCTTCGATGTTAGAAACGGGTTTTGAAAAGAATACCTTTCCTTTTGAATTAAGAGAGCAAATTTGGAAAATACTGGAACTCCTTACAGAAGATCCTGAACCCACACCTGAGGACGAAAGAGAAAAAGCCGGCCAACCGAAATTAAAATGGCCAACTATTGCCATAAATAGTGTTCGCGGAAAAGCCCTTCATGCCGTAATAAGATATGCTCTGTGGGTACGCAAACACTTGGAAAAATCCCAAGAATATCATGGTTTTGATTCTATTCCAGAAGTGAAGGCAGTTTTAGAAAAACATCTAAACCCATCTTACGATTCCTCTCGTGCAATCCGTTCTATTTATGGTCAATGGTTCCCCTGGCTTGTCTATTTGGATCATCAGTGGGCTAGGAAAAATGTGTCTCAAATTTTCCCTATTGAAAACCCTGATCTAAGAAATGCAGCCTGGGAAATATATTTGACTTTCAATAAAGCCTATAAAGAAGTTTTTGATATTTTGCGTGAACAATACGCCTATTCAGTGGACCAACTTGAGTCCAGACCAGAAGATCAACCTCCTGAAGAATATGAGAAAAATTTAGCCGAACACCTAATGACTTTTTACAGTTTAGGTCTAATAGACTTTGATGATGCTATCCTCGAAAAATTTTGGGAAAAAGGTGGTCCATTAAGAAAAGAAGCTCTGGAATTTATTGGAAGAGCTTTCTATTACACAGATAAAAAGAGCACTATAGAACGATTTAAGCAACTATGGGAGAAACTTTGGAAAAAGTTTCGAAAGTATCCAAACCAATATAAACAAGAAATCGCTTCCTTTGGCTGGTGGTTTATCACCGATAAATTTGAAGATGATTGGGCTTTTCTATATCTGCCTCAAGTGTTTGAAATAGCAGGAGCAGAAATAGATGACTTCGTTATCCAAGAAATTATTAACAGATTTACTTTATTAGTAAACAAAAGACCTCGTGAAATTTTGCTCTGTTTAAAGCATATTTTTGAAGCAGACCAGCAAGGCTGGCATATCTATTTCTCTAGGGAAAATATTAAAACGATCCTGAGTAAAGCCCTCTCAAGTCCAGATGATGAAGTCGTAGAGGAAGCTAGGAGACTAATAAACTACCTCGGAAGCCGCGGTTACTTCGAATTTCGCGAACTTTTAAAAGCTTAAATCTGTAAGTCTATCGGCAAGGCGAGACCGCCCGCCAAAACGTGACCATAGACTGGACAGTGCGCGAAAGCGCCCGGGCTAAACTGCGCGTCGTGAAGCGCCTCCTTCGCAAATATGGCTACCCGCCGGACAAGCAGGAGAAGACCACCCAGACGGTGCTCAAACAGGCTGAGCTCCTGGGTTAGGAAGCCCGGTAGGGGGCGTAACTCTTTCCCTATCTTTTCCGGTGTTTTCAAAGCTGAGTTCAAAAAAATTTAAAGTCTAAATTTTTTGAGCCAGATAAAAATGATAATAGCGCGCAAGTTTCTTAAGATTTGTGACACAGAGGGGGCTTTCATGGAAAAAAGGAGCGGGAATCGCGTGCCATGTAAGGGTGACGTAACTATATGTCGAGATGGGGAGTGTATAGTTTATACCGGGATCCTGGAAAACGTAAGCGAAGGGGGATTCGGTATAAATTTTGGAGCAAAAGTCCCCTTTGTCCCCCTAGAAATTGTCAATTTCTCTCTCCGGATACGAAAACTGGTTCTCAAAGGACAAGCCCAGGTGCGCTGGAACAAAAACGGCCGCGCTGGTTTCCTGTTCGTACGTCTCAACAATCCCGAAATCCTGGAGGATTTCCTCCACGCCGCAAACAAATTGCGACGGGCTCTTTAGAGACGGACTTCCACCTCTTTGCAAAAGCGGGTAAAAGCTGGAAGAGAGAGGATCTCGTCCATTCTTTCGGCCAGATAATCGGCAAAACGGGGAGAGTCTTTTTCCGGCAGACCATAAAAGCGCCGGGCATAGTTGAGAAAGGACTCCCGAAAATCATCGTCATAGAAGATACCATGCAGATAGGTCCCAAAAACGAGCCCTTCAAAAAGGGCCCTCACTTCTTCGCCTTGCCAAAAACTGCGCCCGTATCGGATCTCAAAACCGTGAAGACGACCCTGGTAGAAAGGAAGTTCCAGAAGAATCTCTCGTGCCTGGGCGATTTTCTCCGAAAAAAAGACCGTTTCATGGGGCAAAAGACCAAGGGCCGGAAAGACTCCCCGGTTTTCCACCCCTTCATCCCGAATGAATTGGCCCAACATCTGAAACCCTCCGCAGAGGCCAAAGATGATCTTCTCCGAAGCCAGAGTGCGCAAAAGATCACCGATCCCCCTCTCTTGGAGATAGGCCAGGTCCGCCACGGTATTTTTGCTTCCCGGAAGGAGGATCACGTGAGCCCGGGAAATCTCCTGGGGGTCATCGGTAAGGATCAGTTCTACCTCTTCGGCTCGAAAGGGATCGAAGTCGAGATAGTTGGAAAGATGCGGATAGTAAATCACCGCCAGACGCAAACGCTGAGAGTTGACAGCAAAACGGCCACGAGGAAGCCCCAAGGAAGCGCTATCTTCTTCAAAGAGAGCCTCTGGCAAAAAGGGAAGGAGTCCCAGACAAGGTTTGCCAGTTTTTTCTTCAAGAATTTGCCGCCCCTCGATAAAGAGGCTTTCTGCCCCTCGAAACTTGTTGATAACAAAACCCAAAGAAAGCCCTTTCAATTCTGGAACGAGTTCGTAAGTACCCCATATCTGGGCAAATATGCCACCGCGATCTATATCGCCAATGAGAACGAAGGGAAGGGCGTAGCGCTTGACGATCTCATAGTTCACGAAATCGTTTTCCAAAAGATTGAGCTCTGCCAGTGAACCTGCCCCTTCGATGAGGACGAGATCGTTTTCTGCTAAGACCTCTTCGAAGATGGCAAAAACCTTTTCCTTATAGAAAGCCTTGAAACGCCGGAACTCTCCCGAAGGGAGTCTTCCCTGGGAACGACCAAGAAAGATTATCTCTGAGGTCATATTTCCCAGGGGCTTGAGGAGGAGGGGGTTCATCCTGACGGATGGTTTTTGTCCAGCAGCCCAGGCCTGAAACACCTGAGCGTAGGCCATTTCCCCTTCGACCGTAGCAAAGGCGTTGAGAGACATGTTCTGGGCCTTAAAAGGGAAGACCTTCAGGCCCTTGCGCGCAAAATAGCGGGCAAGAAGAGCCGTAAGCAGACTCTTGCCCACCGAAGACATGGTGCCCAGGAGAGCTAGGGCCCGGGGCATGGGAGACGCGTTATTTCTTCTCTTCTACCGTGATGGGGCCCGCTATGTAACTCTTGACCACCCTGATCTGTACGTTGGGAGCCACCTCCAAGGTGACCAGGTTGTGGTCCACATTTACTACCCGACCTACGATACCACCGTTGGTAAAGACCCGATCGCCTCTTTTCAGACTATCGAGGAACTTCTGGTGCTCCTTGGCCCTTTTTTGCTGAGGGCGAATGAGAAGAAAGTAGAAAATAACGAAAATGATGATAAGAGGCAGAAAGGCGATCAGGGGGTTTCCTCCTCCCTGCTGAGCTTGACCACCAGCCATGGCCCAAACTAATCCAAACATTCATTTTCCTCCTTTCGTCGATAGAATTCACGCCGAAACATCCCAAACCGGTCTTCCCGGATGGCCCGCCTGATCTCCTCCATAAAACGTAAATAAAAATGGAGGTTGTGAATGGTGTTCAGGCGCAGGGCCAAAAGTTCCCCGGCCAGAAAAAGATGACGCAAATAGGCCCGGGAATAGTGACGGCAGGTGTAACAATCACACTCTGGATCAAGCGGCGCTTCATCCTCCTTAAAACGTGACTGCTTTATAGCAATCTTTCCCTGAGAAGTGAAGAGGGTGCCTCGCCGGGCGTTGCGGGTAGGAAGCACGCAATCAAACATATCCACCCCCCGCCAGACCGCCTCCAAAATATCCTCTGGCGTGCCAACACCCATGAGATAAACTGGTCTTTCCTCTGGAAGGACCTCCAGAGAGACTTCTAACATTTCCAGCATCATCTCCCGGGGTTCACCTACACTGAGCCCTCCCACGGCATAACCATGAAACTCCAAAGCTACGATCTCTTGAGCTGAACGCCGACGCAGATCGGCATACATTCCACCCTGTACGATTCCGAAAAGAAGGGAGCCTCCAGGATCTTTGGACCAGGCCTCTTTGGAGCGTTCTTCCCATCGAGTGGTCAGGGCCGTGAGTCGCTGGGCCTCTTCATGAGGACATGGGTATGGCAAACAAACGTCTAGCACCATTCGGATATCGGAGCTCAGCGCCGCCTGAATCTCCATGGAGAGTTCAGGAGTAAGGAGATATTCCGTTCCGTCGAGATGGGAACGAAAGCGGGCCCCTTCCTCCTGAATCCGACAAAAAGACGCCAGACTAAAGACCTGATAGCCACCACTGTCTGTGAGGATAGCGCGAGGCCATTTCATAAAAGAATGGAGGCCTCCAAATCGGGCAATGAGTTCGTGACCCGGGCGCAAAAAGAGATGATAGGTGTTGGCCAGGATGAGTCTGGCACCCAACCCCATAACTTCTTCGGGGGTAAGAGACTTCACCGTGCCAAGAGTGCCCACCGGCATGAAGACTGGCGTCTCTATCACCCCTCGTCGGGTGTAGAGGAAACCCGTGCGAGCCCTGCTCTCAGAACTTTTGGCCTCTACCTCGAAGACCAATTCCATCCCTGCAAAGCTACCAAAAACATCAAAGCTTGCCAGATTACAAAAGACGAAAAATGACCTTTTCTCAAAAGAATTTCTATTTTAGAATTATTAAATAAACCGTTGGAGGCTGTCATGGAAAGAAGACAGGTCTTAAAAGGTCTTGTTGGAGGTGTGGCTTTGTTAACAGCGCCTCGTCTGGCTTTTGCCTCTGGTGAAGAAAGGATCTTACGGCTCCAGAACCCTCAAAATCCTTCCCTCCTTGAAAAGAAACATGTACCAGCGCTTGAAGTTCCTTCGGAGGTAGGGATTGGAGAATGGTTCGGAGTAAAGGTGAAGGTAGGTTATCTCGTTCCCCATCCATCTACGCCCAAACATTGGATCACCAAAATCTATCTCCTTTGCAACGGAAAGAAGATCGCCGAAACCGAATATCCTTTGGGTGGGATAGCCGCCTCAGAGGCCACCTTCAAGATTCGGCTTGAGCAAAACGCCAGATTGGAAGCCGTGGAACATTGCAACCTGCACGGAACCTGGATCAGCGAGCCAGTAGAGGTGCGTGTAAAGGCCTGAAGTCTCTCGGACCCCTCCACCATAGAGGGGTCCTTTTTGACGGGTTCAAGTTGAAAATTGGGCCTAGGACGTTTAAGCTAAGGTTTAGTCTAACCTGCTAAAAAGAGGTGAACAAATGGGTGGTCGGTCCCGTAAATCGGTTCTAAGACAAAAACTGGCCAAATATTACCGCGAAAGAGAAAATCCACTGGCCCTGGCGTTCCTTCAGGAAGAGCTCATTCGTCTCAACCAGGAACGAATGGAGCTCTTGAATGAAAACTTACGCCTCCTTCAGGAAAAAGCCCAAGAACCCCTAGAAGAGGACGAGGAAAACGTCTCCCGTCTGGTCATTCGCAAATTTGGTAGTGAACCAGACCGAAAATTTGTCAATCGGGCCTTTTACGAAGCCCTTTATCCCATCACCTTGGAATACCAGTGTATCCCTTTGCACGCCATCTTTATCTGGTATCTCCAGGCGCTTGAGATGATCTACGGGGAAAAGCTTAACCAAGGGCACTTCAACCGCTTACAGAAGTGGGTCAGGCGCTGGCTCATGAACATGACAGAAGAAGACAACATGAAATTAAAGAGTGAAATAATCACCTGGATTCTCAATAAGTTCGCTTAAGCCCCACCTGAAAAATACTTCTTTTTTCGTGCCCGTTGAAAGACTTTGATAGCGCAATACTCTCCGCACATGGTGCAGGCCTTTCCTTTGGAAACACCTCCTTCCAGGCGATAACGCCGGGCCTTTTCGGGATCGATGGAGAGTTTGATCTGGGCCTCCCAGTCGAGACGGGCTCGGGCCTTGGCCATCTCAAGGTCCTGTTCGTAGGCCCCTGGAACACCTTTGACGATGTCTGCGGCGTGGCCTGCAATCCGCGCAGCTATTACGCCCTCTCGCACGTCCTCAACGGTTGGAAGGCGAAGGTGTTCCGCTGGGGTGACGTAACACAAAAAATCCGCCCCAGCCGCAGCAGCAATAGCCCCCCCTATGGCACAACCAATATGATCGTAACCTGGAGCAATGTCTGTAACCAGAGGTCCCAGCACGTAAAATGGTGCCCCGTGACAGAGACGTTTTTGTAATTTGACGTTGACTTCCACCTGATCAAGGGGCACGTGCCCCGGACCCTCTATCATGACTTGAACACCGGCTTCCCAAGCCCGGAGGGTAAGTTCCCCGAGGATGATGAGCTCTTGGAGTTGAGGGCCATCGGTGGCATCCGCGATGCATCCCGGACGAATACCGTCTCCCAGAGAAAGAGTTACTTCGTATTCCTTAGCAATGGCCAGCAAGTCGTCAAATCTTTCAAAGAAAGGATTTTCTCGGTTATTGTAGACCATCCACTCCACCAAAAAGGAACCCCCTCGAGAAACCACTCCCAGGATGCGTTCTCGACTCTCAAAGCGTTCGAGCACGGTGCGCGTCACCCCACAATGGATGGTCATGAAATCCACGCCATCCTGGGCGTGTTTCTCAACCGCTCGGAACATTTCATCCACCGTCATCTCGACGATGGCCTTCTTCTGGATCTCTACCGCCTCTACCGCCGCTTGATAAATGGGCACCGTACCCAGGGGCACCGGACACCTTTCTCGGATAAGACGTCTGATTTCATCAAGAGGCCCTCCTGTAGAAAGATCCATGATGGTATCGGCACCGGCAGCTAGGGCTACCTCGAGTTTTTTGAGTTCTGGCTCTACGTCTGGCAGGTCTCGAGAAGTACCAATGTTAGCGTTCACCTTGGTACGCAAACCCTGACCAATGGCACAGGGACGGGAAAGATTGGCCCGTCGGTTGGCAGGAACCACGGCCTTTCCCTCGGCTACCAGTTTGAGGAGCTTTTCGGGAGCAATCTTTTCTTGTTTGGCACAGGACTCAATTTCTGGAGTGAGGACACCCTTTTGAGCCTTTTCTTTGATGGTCACGTTCTCACCTTCCAGGAAGATTTAAAGTTACAAATGGTAAGTTGAATTTACTTAGGGGGTGTAAGGTGTCAACTTCAAGCCGCTCGACTCTCCCAACCCGGGATCTCCCACATGAGAATTTCTCCAGAATGTATCCGTATCACACCGGTGGAGGTTTTCAGACGAAGAGTCCCATCTGGTGCCGGCCCAAGGGAAAGTCCGGTAATCACCCTGTCAGGCCTTCTAAGTACCACCCTGGTTCCTAGAGTAACATCCCTTTGTTCCCAGCGGGAGGAAAGGGTTTGGAAACCATAACGTAACAAGTCCTCGTAAGTGACTTCCAGTGATTCCAAGATCGCCCTTAAGATCCTGGCACGGCTTATCGAAAGACCCGTTTCTTCGTAAATAGAAGTGGCCTTGTCCCGAATATCAGGAGGAAAATCCTTTCGTTGGAGAGAAACATTAAGACCTATGCCTACGATGAGACCAGAAGAAACCACCTCCAGGAGGATACCTCCTACCTTGCGTCCGGAGAGCAACACGTCGTTTGGCCACTTGACCTGGAATGGAACCTTCACCACTGCTTCCAAAGCCTCGGCCGTGGCCACCGCTGTAGCCAAACCGTAAAGAGGTAGAGGCTCGGCCAAAGGAGGCTTCAAAATAAGAGAAAAATAAAGTCCCACGCCCCTGGGAGAAAACCAGTTACGAGCTAAACGTCCCCGTCCCGCCAGCTGTCGATCCGCCCAGATCACAAGGCCCGATGGAGCGGTGAAAAAATACTTCTTGGCTTCGTCCTGGGTAGAAGAAAGCTCCCGGAAAAAAAGAATACGCCGCCCCAGCCACCTGGTGGCCAGGCGGCTGGTAAAAGGCAAGGCCTCTTTTTGCCCTCTATCTTCTCTCAAGGACCACTTCGTCCTTTCCGGTGATCTCTTTAAGTCTCACGGTCACATGCTCGTTGGGAAGGGTGGTGACCGTAAGACCCGTGTAGGTAGGCTCAATGGGAAGCTCTCGATGACCTCTGTCCACCAGAACCGCCAGTTCCACCTTCTTGGGACGACCAAAATCCATCAAGGCATCGAGGGCAGCTCTTACCGTACGTCCGGTAAAGATTACGTCGTCCACCAGAATGACAATCTTGTCATCAATAGGAAAAGGAATATCGGTGCTCCGCACTTCTGGTTGAGCCGAGGCTAGACTCCAGTCGTCACGATAGAGACTAATGTCCAAGATACCCACTGGGATCTCGACCCCTTCGATTTTCTTGATCTTTCGACGAAGTCTTTCTGCCAGAGGAACACCTCCTGTACGGATGCCCACCAAAACCAAGTCCCTGGAACCTCGATTTCTTTCAAGGATCTGGTGGGCAATGCGGGTGAGGGCCCGGTCTATCTCCTGTTCACTCATCAGGAGCTTTTCTTCCATGTTAACTTTCTACTATTTTTTGAGACGCGGTTCAAGAAAAGGATTCCTAAGTCCCGAATAAGAAAAAGAAAAAAAGGGGCACCAAACCTGGGATATAACAAATAACTTCACCCAGGAGGTGCCTCGAACTTCACCAATGAGCTCCTCGCCTCAAAAGACGGCCTTACCTTCCTGGCTTGTTTCGCCCTCCTCACCTCTCTCAAATACTAGCCCAAAAGATCAACCTCAAATTTCGTAACTGCGGTCCCTCTGACTTCTAACTTTTAAGCGGGAATATTGAAAAAAGGATGGGTTAACATTGACGATGTCAGCGGTCGAATTTAAATAGGCGCAGATCTATCTGGAGAAAGAACCATGATAAAGCCTGTTTTCGATAAAAAAAGTGGTCTCGTCCCGGTCATCGCTCAGGATTGGCAAACCGGAGAGGTCCTCATGCTGGCCTATATGAATGAAGAAGCCTGGCAAAAGACCCTAGAAACCGGAAAGGTTCACTACTTCAGTCGCAGTCGAAAAAAGATCTGGCTCAAGGGAGAATCTTCGGGTCACGTCCAGCTGGTAAAGGAAATTCGGCTTGATTGTGACCTTGACACGGTGCTGGTCAAGGTGGAACAGCTCGGAGGGGCGGCTTGTCACAAGGGTTATCGCAGTTGCTTTTTTCGACGCCTCAAAGATGGAAAACTCGAAGTAGTTGAAGAGAAAATATTTGATCCAGAGGTGGTTTATGGAAAGAAGGCTTAAGCTCGGCATCCCAAAAGGCAGTCTGGAAAAGGCCACCATCGAATTGTTCGAAAAATCGGGCTGGCGAATCAACGTCCATCACCGGAGCTATTTTCCGGAGATAGACGATCCTGAGATAGAATGCGCCATTTGCCGGGCCCAAGAGATGAGTCGTTATGTGGAACAGGGCATCCTGGACTGTGGTATCACCGGAAAGGACTGGATCCTGGAAAATGACTCCAAGGTGGTGGTGGTCACGGATCTCATCTATTCCAAAGTAAGCAAGCGTCCCGCTCGGTGGGTCCTCGCAGTAAGATCAGACTCCGGAATCGAAAAACTTGAAGACCTTCAGGGCAAAAAGATCGCCACAGAACTGGTCCATTTTACCAAACGCTACTTCGCAGAAAGGGGGATCGACGTCCAAGTAGAGTTTTCCTGGGGCGCAACCGAGGCTAAGGTGGTACAGGGTCTAGCAGATGCCATCGTGGAAGTTACCGAAACCGGAACTACTATCCGGGCCCATGGCCTCAAGATCATCCACGAACTCATGCAAACCTATCCTCAACTAATAGCCAACGAAAAGGCTTGGTCCGATCCTTGGAAAAAGAAAAAGATTGAACAGCTAGCGGTGATGCTAAAAGGAGCCCTAAGAGCCGACCGGCTAGTTGGCCTCAAGATGAACGTCTCAAAAGAGAACCTGGACAAAGTGGTCTCCATCCTTCCAAGCCTGAATGCTCCTACCATCTCTCCCCTTTACCAATCCGATTGGTTTGCGGTGGAAACAGTGGTTTCCGAAGATAAAGTAAGGGAATTGATTCCCAGATTGCTCGAGGCCGGGGCCCAGGGAATCATCGAATATGCCCTGAATAAGGTCATTTGACGAGATGAAAAAGACCTTTTTTGCGTTATTTCTCCTCCTGTTGTGGGGATGTCAATCCACCGAACCACCAAAAGAATTCTATCAGGAAAGAGCCTCTCTTTTTCTCGAGAGAGCCGCAGCTTACTACCAGGAAGGTCGTCTGGCCGAGGCCCTCGAAGAAGCCCTCAAAGCCAAGGAGGCCTTTCCAGAAGATCCGGAAGTCTACAACCTCATCGGTCTTATTTATCTTGACCGGCGTGAATATCAAAAAGCTATAGATAGCTTTAAAAAAGCGCTTTCTTTACGTCCAAATTATTCGGAAGCCATTAACAACCTAGGTTCCGTATATCTCGTTCAGGGTGACTTAAATAAAGCTATTGCTTGTTTTAAAAAAGCACTCAAAAATCCATTATATACCAAACCATATATCGCATATACAAATTTAGCTTGGGCTTACTATCAGATGGGAAAAAAAGAAAAAGCTATTAACTATCTAAATCAAGCTCTTTCTTATAACCCTCGTTACCATTTGGCATATTTTTATAGAGGAGTTATGGCATTAAATGATGGAGAATTAGAGCGAGCTCGTATAAGTTTCCGTCGAGCTTTACGTTTTAATCGTCAAGATATGGCAGCCAGATATTATCTCGGCCTGGTATATTTCAGATTAGGAGAAGAAGAAAAAGCCAAAAAAGTCTGGAAATCAATTTTACAATTAGCACCTGAATCAGAATGGGCACTAAAAGCTGAAGATAAATTACTTACTTTAGAAGAATTAGAAAAAAATTAACGTCTAAAAAATAAAGATAAAATAATAGAAAGCAGAATGCTTAAAACAATACAAGTAACCAAAGGAAAATAAAAAGTAAAGTTACCTCTCTTTATAACAATATCTCCTGGAAGTTTACCAAGAGGAAATGGTAACTTACTTCCAAAAACAAACAACAAACCAATAACAATAATAAGAAGACCAAAAAAAATAAGCATTTTACCTAAATCTTCGAACGGATTCATATATTTACCCCCTCTCGCTTGAGAAATCGACGAAACTTTTTATCGTATCTTTCCTGTTCACTAAAAATGCAACCGCAATAAGGTTGACGATAAATTTCAAGTTTTTTAGCTTCTTCTTGGCCTTCTTGCCATCCTTCACGAAAGTCTCGATAGAGGAAGGGTAGACCGTAACGAAAAGAAAGATCCTCTCCAATTTGCCTGATGAGATCATGGGCTTGATAGCGGCTATAGAGCAGGGTAGTGGTGAAGGCCGTGGCCCCTATCTCTAGCGCCTTTTTGACAGTAGCTTCAAGACGCAAAGAATAACAGATTTCACAACGGCGATTCTCACGAAAGATTACCGCTCGCAAAAAGGGTCTCAAACCGTAAGTCTTCTCCCAAATTAAGGACAAATCCCTTGTTTCCGCCACGGTCTCTAAGGCCCTGATCCTCCGCCGGAACTCCTGATAAGGATGAATGTTAGGATTGAAAAAATAACCCGTCACCTCAAATCCCTCTTTCCTCAGAACCCGTAAAGGATAAAGAGTGCATGGACCACAACAAATATGTAGCAAAATTTTTCTATTTGGCATGATTTTTCTTGATTTTTTAAGCAAAATTTGCTATTTTCGTTTAAAAATATTTTTCAACTTTGGACTGTGGAAAAGGGTGTCGATAATCTGTTCATAAAAATAAACACATTTTTTCAACTTGTGTTTCAACAAAGGCCATTCGGCAAGGCCCTAAGATTGTAGCCTTTTTTCAACAATTTCCACTGGTCCAAATAAAATTCTTTAAAAAGATTAAATGATTGAAATTAAGCTAAAGAGCTGTTTAAAGATGGGAGAGGTTTTGAGAGGAAGGAGAGAGGGATGAAACTACGTGTGGAAAGGGAAAAGCTTCTCAGAGTACTTTCCAAGGTTCAAAGTATTGCGGATCGCAAATCGAGCATGGCTATCCTTTCAACGGTCCTTTTTGAGGCCAAAGAGGATGGAGTTGAGGTCTCGGCCACCGACCTCGAAATAGGATTCAAATCCTTTTTCGAAGCCGAAATAGAAGAACAAGGAGCTCTGGCTATTCCGGCCCGAAAATTTTACGAGATCATTAAAGATTTTCCTGCTGAAACCGTAGAACTTTCGGAAGACAATTCCTGGCTGAAGATTTCGGGAGCAGCCGAAGAGGTTCTCTTTCGCTTAGCCTGTTTACCTGCTGAAGACTTTCCAGCACTGCCCGAGATCGAAGAGACCACGCTGGTGGAAATTCCAGGAGGGGTCTTTGCCGAGATGATAGGGAAGACCCTTTTCTGTGTAGCTACAGAGGAGAGCCGTTTCATCTTGGCTGGGATTTACATGGAACAACCTGAAGAGGAAAAGGTACTGAGGTTTGTAGCTACCGACGGTCATCGGTTGGCCATGATAGACCGGGAGGTGGAGAATCTAGAGGGTCTCGAGCTTTCTCCAGGTGTCATTGTACCGCGTAAAGCTTGTCAAGAAATGCGCAAATTGGCCCAAGATCAGGTCTTGATCCAATTCGGAGTAAAAGAAAATCATGCCATTCTGGCTGCACCCAACATGATGCTCACGGCACGGCTCATTGACGGGCGCTATCCCGACTACCGGGCGGTTATTCCAAAAACCAAAGAACGCCTGGTCCTGGTACCCCGCAAGCGTTTCATCGAGGCCTTGAAACGGGTTTCAGTTATTTCTCTGGAACGCTTCCGTCCCGTCACCCTTGAGGTCTCCGAAGAAGGCATTACGATAGTCTCTCAACATCCCGATCTGGGAGAAGGGCGCGAGAGGGTTTCGGCTCGTTATCAGGGAGAGAAGTTCAGTCTCAATTTTAATGCCAAATACTTGGTGGATTGTCTCGAAGTCATGGATTCTGAAGAAGTCGAACTCTCCATGAAGGATGAAAACACACCTTGCACCATTACCGGGCCAAACGACAAGGGGTTTCTTGGCCTGGTAATGCCCATGAGTTCCTAAGCTATGGCAAACGATTATCACGCTTCTCAAATCAAGGTCCTGGATGGGCTTGAGGGTGTTCGTGTGCGTCCGGCTATGTATATCGGCTCCACCGGAGCCGAGGGCTTCCACCACCTTCTTTGGGAAGTGGTGGACAACGCCGTGGACGAAGCCCTGGCGGGTTATTGCACCGAAATCAAGGTCATCATTCACCAGGATAATTCCATTACGGTAGAGGACAATGGGCGAGGCATACCCATCGACATTCATCCCACCGAGGGCATACCAGCCCTTGAGGTGGTGATGACCAAGCTTCACGCTGGAGGAAAGTTTGATCACAGCGTTTACAAAGTCTCTGGCGGTTTACATGGAGTAGGTGTCTCGGTGGTGAACGCCCTTTCGGAATGGTTGGTGGCTGAAGTTCATCGTGACGGAAAGATCTACCGTCAACGTTACGAAAGAGGTCAGGCCCTCACCCCGGTAGAAGTAGTGGGAGAAACAAAAAAGACCGGTACCAGGGTTACTTTCAAACCGGATCCTGAAATCTTCGGTGACCAGGAATTTCAATACGAGGTTATCCAGCATCGTCTAAGAGAACTGGCCTTTCTCAACCCCAGAGTCAAATTTGTCCTTATCGACGAAAGGGCTGGGGCGAAAGAAGAATTCCACTTCAAAGGCGGGATCGTCGAATTCGTTAAATATCTCAACCGCCGCCGGGAGGTCATTCACGAACCACCCATCTATGTCTCCGGAGAAAAGGATCTGGTGCAGGTAGAAGTAGCTCTTCAATACCACCATGGTTTCAACGAAATTTGTTACTCATACGTTAATAACATCAATACCAAAGAAGGTGGAACTCACGTAGTCGGCTTTCGAGCCGCTCTCACCAAGGCCATAAATCGCTATATCGCTACTCATGATCAATTGCCAAAGGCCCTTAAGATCAAGGTTGAAGGAGACGACGTAAGAGAGGGTCTCACTTCTGTTATTTCGGTGCGAATGCCAGAGCCCCAGTTTGAGGGTCAAACCAAGACCAAGCTTGGAAACAGCGAAATCAAACCGTTAGTAGAATCTATTGTTTTTGAAGGTCTTTCTCGGTGGTTGGAGGAACATCCCAAAGAGGTGAGGCAGATCTTGGCCAAGATTGTGGAAGCGGCTCGGGCCCGCGAAGCCGCCCGGCGGGCCAGGGAGTTGGTACGTAAAAAGGGACAGGCTCTGGACATTATGATGGCTGGTAAACTGGCAGAGTGTCAATCCAGGGACCCCAAGGAAAGGGAACTTTTCATCGTGGAGGGCGATTCAGCAGGAGGTTCAGCCAAGCAGGGTCGGGATCGTCGTTTCCAGGCCATTCTCCCTTTGAGGGGAAAGATCCTCAACGTGGAAAAAGCCCGTTTTGATAAAATGATTTCTTCCGAAGAAATAAGACAGCTTGTGGCCTCTCTTGGTACTGGTATTGGTCCCAAAGACTTTGATCCGGATAAGTGTCGTTATTCGAAGATCATCATCATGACCGACGCCGACGTGGACGGGGCCCACATCAGAACCCTGCTTCTTACTTTTTTTTACCGTCAGATGGCTCCTCTCATTGAAAGAGGTTATCTCTATATCGCTCAACCTCCGCTCTATCGAGTGGTGGAGGGCAAAAAAGAGACTTATCTCAAAGACGACCGGGCCCTTGACGATTATCTCTTTCGTCGGGCTGTGAGGAATATTGCCCTTCAGCTGAATGAACGCCCCCTTCCGGCTTCCGAGGCCACTAGGATCTTGCAGGATCTCTCGGAATTCGAGGCTGCCCTTCAAGATCTGGCCCGAAAGGGGGTCTGGCCCGAAGCGGCGATGGTACTTCTTACCGCGGAAGTAAGAAGGGCTGATCAGTTTGCTGATTTCTCTTTTGTGGAGAATCTGGCTTCTTTCTTCAAGGACAAAGGTTTTCGAGTGGGTCGTATTCGGACCAGCCGCCATCGAGACGACGCCTACGAATTCGACGTCACCTCGCGGGAGTTCAGTTATCTCTTCTTTACCGTCAGTCCTGAGATACCGATCTATCGTGAATACCGGCGAGCTCTCAAATTTTACGAGCGCCTGGCAGATCTCATAGGTCGTCCTGTGAAGGTCCTTTGTCACGGAGAGGAAAGAGTCTTTGAAAACTTGAGAGAATTACTGGAATTTGTGCGTAACGAGGGACGTAAAGGCCTTCATATTCAGCGTTACAAGGGCCTCGGTGAAATGAACCCCGACCAGCTCTGGGAAACTACCATGAATCCCGAAACCAGACGCCTTTTGCGAGTTGATATCAGTGACGCCTCAGCTGCCGACGAGCTCTTCACCACGTTGATGGGAGAAAAAGTAGAACCCCGGCGTGATTTTATCCAGACTCACGCCCTGGAATATCGCGAATTAGATATTTAACCCGCTATCAGGGCTAACTGTTCAGGGGTTAAGACGCAAATCAGTTCGGCCTCTCCTGGAGAAAGATCAGTTTCCAGGGCTACCAGTCCACCGTTTTTAAACCGAATCCGAACCCCTTTTTCGCCTCCCAAGAGATAAGAAGCGATCCTGGCCAGAGACGGAAGATGGCCTACAATTAGAACCTTTTCGGCCTGATAATCCTTCAATACGCCTAGGGCCTCCTCTGGAGGAGCGAGGGGTTTTAGGGCTTGGTGTTCCTGGATCTTCCCCTGGTAACCAACGCCTTTAGCTATGATTTCAGCTGTTTCTTTAGCTCGTAATTTGTCACTGGTTAGGATGAGATCGAAAGAAAGCCCCATTTTGGCCAGGGCCCGGGCACTGGTTTCTATTCCTTTACGACCTTCTGGTGACAGAGGCTTTCGCGGATCTTCGGCCTCCGAAAGGCAGAGACCATGTTGCATGAGGTAAAGCTCCATGGACCCACCTCCAATCTCTAAAAAGTTTATGTCCCCGAAAATATTTCTCGAAAAACAGTTTTCTTGAGCCAATTGAGAGATAATTTCAGAAGCAATTCTTCGTCTCCAAGGGCTTTTTTTATCTCCTCCTCGGAAAAGAGACCTTTTAGCCCACCACCTTCCGCTAGGGATCGAAAACGTTCCAGTTCGTAACAGGCCAGATAAATTTGGTCCAATTCGTCGGCCGAAAGGGGTCGATCCAGTTTGTTTCTGGCGAAGATTATTTCACCGAAGAGATCGTTGAAAAAATGGTATGGTTCAAGACCTTGTTCTTTGATCCACTCTCTTACAGAGATGGGGCGTTTTTCGAAATGGCCTTTGCAATGGGTTTCCCGTACGATGCGATAAATCTCAAAAGGACGCCCTTCTTCGTCGCGCCCGGCAAAACGGGCCAGGGGATAAGTGCGACAAGAGGCCGGACGATCGGCATAGACTGAACAACCTTCTTCCCGCAAAAATGGACAAGCAAAATCGTGAGGGTTCATCCGTACCGAGACCACGGGTAGTTGGGTGACATCGCCAAGGTGAAGCTCACCAAAACGTTCGATAAATTCGCGGGATGAAAGATTGGTGGCCCGACGCAACCGCAAAAAGTCATAAGGACTGAGGACCAGGTTTACGTCGAAGCAACAGAGGTTGAAACAGACAATTCCCGGATAACAGGCAAATTCAAAGACGTCGTCCAGGCCGAGCTCTCGGTGGTCGAAGACAGGTTGATCCATGTCAGGCCTCCTGCGAGTTTTATCCCAAATTAGCAGATCTCATTCCTTGGAGCTAGGTAGGTAACCAGCCCTTTGCAGGAGGTAGAGCACTTCTTCGCGAGAGAGGTCGTACCAATGACGGTAGGCGTCTGCCACGGCAAAGAAAGCTCCGGTGCGCAGATTGGCGCAAAAGATTTCATCAACCAAGGGAGAAATCTTTTCAATGGCCTTTTGAGAAGCGGTGGGTACGGCCACCACGATTTTTTTAGCTTCCCGTTTGGCGACGCTTTTCACCGCGGCCATCATGGTATAGCCCGAAGCCAGACCGTCATCCACCAGGATGACACACCTGCCTTTCACCATGGGAAAGGGCCTTCCTCTCCGAAAAAGGGCCTCTCTTTCGGAAAGATCTCTTTTTTCTTTGAGAATCTGTTCCTGGATGACCTCTTTAGTAAGACCTGCGTAAGTTACTAATTCTTCGTTTAATAAGACATCACCCTCAGAAGTTATGGCTCCGAAACCAGCTTCGGGATTGTCTGGGAAATGGATCTTTCGCACAAGGATCAGATCAAAAGGCAGAACGAGTTCCCGAGCCAACACCAGACCAACCGGCACACCGCCTGCTGGAATGGCTAAGATCAGCGTCTCCGGAGCCCTTTCGTAAAAGGGCCGCATCATTTCCGCCAAAACCAGCCCGGCATCTACCCGATCTCGAAAAACGTGAACTTTGTTGGTTAATTCCTGCCGTACGTAAACTCTGGCCATCTTTTAAAGATAACTTAGAGTATTTTTCCATCTAAAAGCTAAGAACTTTTCTGGAGCGAGTCAGTACATGCGTATCAAGGAGAGACCGGAAGATTTCGTAGTTTACGAAGTGGCAGAGATAGGGCCTGAAGGTAAGGGACCATTCGCCCTCTATCGGCTGGTTAAGAAAGGGGCCACTACTTGGGATGTTATCGGTGATCTGGCCAAGAAACTCCGTCTGAGAGCAGATGCCATCCAATATGGTGGTCTCAAAGACCGTCACGCTGTCTCTTATCAGTTTTTGACAATCAAACACGGCCCCAAGCGGGATCTCACAGGACAGAATTATCGACTGGAGTATCTAGGACAGAGCAGCTCGCCCATGAGCAAGGCCCGCTTGAAGGGTAATCGGTTCCACATCGTGGTGCGGGGAGTGGATGCGGAAGGGCTGGAAGAGGAAATCGAACTCGTGTCTCGTTTTGGAGTGGTCAACTACTTCGACGATCAACGTTTCGGTTCGGTGAGACACGGACAGGGTTTCGCTTTGCGAGAGATCATCCTGGGAAATTATGAAAGAGCACTCTATCTCCTCTTGGTAGAAGGGAGCCAATATGAAATGAAACGTACCCGAAAGTTTCGGGAATGCCTTCGAAAGAACTGGCCGCGTTTTAGGATATGTCTTGATCTAGCTCCCAGCCCTTGGGAGAAAAGACTTCTGGAGTTCTTGAGTACGCACCGTCCTTCAAAACGGACTTTCAAGAGGGCGTTGAGCCTGGTGGACAAGGAGTATCTCCTGATGCTTTGTCACGCTTATCAGGCTTATATCTGGAATGAGACGGTAAAGAAATATCTGAAATCCATGGGTCTTGACCTCTTTGCCGTTCCGTACCTTCTGGGGGAACATCTCTTTTATCGGGAGGTTCCGGAAGAGATCTGGCCGGAGCTTTCTGTTCGGAAAATCCCTTTACCAAGCCCCCGGCTCAAACTGGAGGAAAAAATCCAGAGATTGATGGAAGAAGTCTTACAAGAAGAAGGCATCCCTTCTTTGGCTAGATTTCGGACCCTAGTGAAAGGGGCCATGTTTAAGACCTACCCTCGAGAAGTAGTTGTGATACCCGAAGATCTTTCCTACGAGGTACTCTCCGAAAGAGAGATTCGATTGAGCTTCTTCCTCCCAAAAGGGAGTTACGCCACTGTTGTGCTCAAAAGACTCTTTCGTTGTCCGCTTTGAAGGATATGGTGCTTTTATGTTATTTTGTCTTTTAGACGAGGATACTTTCTTATGAAAAGCGTCTTTTTTGTCTGTTTTTTTCTTTGGAGTAGCCCCCTTTGGGCTGATTCCTTGGAGCTGCCAGATATTCCAGGCTGGCAGGCCTCAAGTCCTGATTTTCTGACTTACAAGAGCGGGTTGACCAGGGCCTTTTATTTGCGTCGCGTATATCATCAAAACGGGGCACAAATGGAAATCCTCTTAGCAGGAGGCCTTGAGGGCAAAAGGTTGGAGAGGGCGTTTGAAGGACGTTTCGAGGTCGAAACAAAAGACTATTATTTGCGCTATCGGAAGGAGGGTCCGTATCGTGTCTTTGCTACTTACAGTCGATCGGAAGAAAAGGGGGTGTATGCAATCTTTCTTTCCGAGGATCCGGTGTTGGTGTTGATAGCCCGTTACCAGGGTTTGACGGATGACAGGGCCCTTTCGTGGCTTAAGACCCTCGATTGGGAGGTCCTCAAAGAGAAAGGAATCTCTTTGCTCCAAGGAGAGGTGACCCGTTAGATGTTTAAACGTTACCGGTGGGAATTTTTGGGCGTTTGTCTCATAGTTTTGGGAATTTTTGTCTTCCTCTCTCTGCTTGGACACCACTTTGAGGATCCGGGTTTCGGTCGTACAGGAGCCGGGGAAGTCAAGAATTTTACGGGTCTCTTAGGAGCTTATCTTTCGGCCCTTCTTTTTGATCTTTTTGGTCTGGCCGCCTGGGTGATTCCGGTTTTTTTCATCCTGGCAGGGGTAGCCTTCCTCATAGGACGCAGCCCCTGTTGGCGTTTGCCAGTGGCTGGTCTGTTGTTCCTGATCTCTACCGCCTGGCTGGCACCTCTCTTTGGGCTAGACACAGAGATTGGACCCTATCCCTTTGGAGGGGGTCTTCTGGGTGGTATAGGGGGTTTTCTTCTGCGCTATCTTGGAAGACCGGGTCTGGCCCTTCTCGTGATAACCATGGAGATCTTTGCCCTTTGTCTCATTTCCGAACTTTCTCCCCGGGGTCTTTTGCATCGTTTTGTTTCCGGGACCAGGTCATTGCTCCATTGGTTACGATGTGCTGTGAGACCCGGTGAACATCTGGAACCGGTCCTTGAGCCACGTATGCCGGTGCAACGCGAATCCCTGCATCCTGAAGGAGATCTGGTCCAAGAGGCAAGAGAGCTCCCCGGAGCCCCTCGCATAAGTGACAGGCCCTCCTATCAGGAGGTTTTTCACGAGGAGGAAGAGGAAGAAGGAGATGAAGAGGAGATTAAGATTGTCCCCGCCAAGAAAGGTCTTTTCGAGCCTCCGTCCCTTTCCCTCCTTGATGATCCACCACCCGGGGTTCAGCGAGAGAGTCGGGAAGAATTACTGGCACGGGCCAAGTTATTAGAGGAGAAGCTGGCGGATTTCGGGGTTAAGGGGAAAGTGACCGAGATCTGCCCGGGGCCGGTGATCACGGTTTACGAATATGAGCCCGCTCCCGGGGTGAAGATTAACAAGATCACCGCTCTGGCAGATGATCTGGCCCTAGGGCTCAAAGCGGCCAGCGTACGCATCGTAGCGCCCATTCCTGGAAAATCCGCGGTAGGAATCGAGGTAGCCAATCAGGAAAGAGAGATTGTTTACCTTAAAGAGATCCTGGCCAGTGAAGCCTTTCGTCAGGCCCGTTCCAAACTCACCCTGGCCCTAGGGAAAGATATCTCCGGTAAACCTGTGGTTACGGACCTGGCTCGTATGCCCCATCTTCTCATCGCCGGAGCCACAGGTACGGGAAAGAGCGTGTGTTTGCATGCCATGTTGGTCAGTCTTCTTTACAAGGCTCTGCCCGATGAGGTGCGGTTTCTTCTAGTGGATCCCAAGCGTATAGAGCTTTCGGTTTACGAGGGGATACCTCATCTCCTTCATCCCGTGGTTTTAGAACCCAAGATGGCTACTCAGGCCTTGAAATGGGCGGTTTCCGAGATGGAAAGGCGTTATCAACTCTTGGAAGAAGCCCGGGCTCGGAACTTGGAATCCTATAACCAGCAGGCCGAAGAGAAGCTGCCTTACATCGTCATCGTGGTAGACGAGCTGGCAGATCTGATGGTGGTTTCAAGTAAAGAAGTGGAGACGAGTCTCACACGCTTGGCGCAGATGGCGCGGGCAGCAGGTATCCATCTCCTCTTGGCGACCCAGAGACCTTCCGTGGACGTTCTCACAGGTATTATTAAGGCCAATTTCCCGGCTCGTATCTCTTTTCAGGTCTCTTCGCGCACGGATTCACGTACCATTCTGGATACCGGAGGGGCAGAAAGACTTCTTGGAGCTGGAGACATGCTCTTTTTGCCTCCTGGGACTTCGAAACTCCAACGTATTCACGGGGCCTATGTCTCAGAGAAAGAAGTACGACGGGTGGTAGAGTTTTGGAAGGCCCAGGGAGAGCCTGAATACGAAACCAGCATTTTGACGCCCACCAGCGAGACCGAAGGTCCTCTGGAAGAGGACGAAGTAGACGAGCTATACGAACAGGCTGTGGAATTGGTGATTAAGACCGGACAAGCCTCGATTTCTATGCTTCAGAGGCGTTTACGCGTGGGCTACAATCGTGCGGCCCGCATGATCGAACGTATGGAAAGGGAGGGAATCGTTGGTCCTTCAGATGGTGTCCGTCCTCGTCCTGTGCTGGTGCGTCCTGATCACTAGCCTTTCTTCTGCCTTTGCTGGGAAGGCAGAAGAAATAGCCCGGAGGGTGCAGGCCTATTATGAGGCTACGGAGAGCTTTTCGGCGGATTTCGAGCAGGAAGTGCACTGGAAACGCGGGAACGAAGTCCGGCTTTCACGTGGCAAAGTCTGGTTCAAAAAGCCAGGTCTCATGCGTTGGGAGTACGATTGGCCTGAGCCCCTGTTGGTGGTCTGCGATGGTCGGGAAATCTTTGTCTACAGTCAGATAGATCGCCAGGTAATGGTCTTCCCTACAGGGAAAGCCCTTTCTCCCAAGGTAACGTTGGGTTTTATGTCTGGAAAGGGGGACCTTTTGCGAGATTTTGTCATCAAAGGTTTTGAGGATCTAAAAGGGACCGTGGCCCTTGACATCGTTCCCAGGACCCCTGCCCCTCAGGTGGAGAAGCTGCGTTTGATCGTGGATTCGGAAAGTGGGGCCATCAAAGAGATATGGTTTTGGGACTATCTGGGTAACCTGACCAAGATCCGCTTTCAGCATTTGCAGAGAAATCTCTCTTTGGCCCGAGAACTTTTTGTTTTTCAGCCACCCAGAGGGGTAGAAATTATTCGTGAGAGGTGAGGAGATGGACGTCAAGGAACTCCAAGCTGAAATTCGGGAGCTGGCCAGGGAAAAGAAGGCCATAATCTTGGCTCACAATTATCAGCCACCTGAAATCCAGGAGGTGGCAGATCTGGTGGCGGATTCCCTGGAACTTTCTCTGAAGGCTTCTCAAACCGAGGCCGAAGTGGTGGTATTCTGCGGGGTCCGCTTCATGGCTGAAACAGCGGCCATCGTTTGTCCGGACAAACTCGTGGTTTTCCCCAGACCAGAAGCGGGTTGTGAGATGGCAGACATGATAGCGGTGGAAGATGTTGAGGCCTTAAAGGCGAAGTATCCCCGGGCTCCGGTGGTGACCTACGTCAATTCGTACGCGGAGATCAAAGCGGTTTCTGACATCTGTTGTACCTCTGCCAATTCTGTAAATGTGGTCAAGTCTTTGGAGGCCTCGGAAATCATCTTCTTGCCAGATATGAATTTAGCCCGTTACACCCAACGTTTTTTTAAAGACAAGAAGATTTATTATCACGAAGGCTTTTGTCCTTTTCACGACATCCTTACGGTGGAAGACGTAAAGCGCGCCAAAGAGGCCCATCCGGAGGCGGTATTCATGGCCCATCCCGAGTGTCGACCAGAGGTGATTGATCTGGCGGATGCCGTGCGCTCCACTAGTGGAATGTTGCGTTTTGCCAAGGAATCATCTGCCAGGGAATTCATCGTGGGTACAGAGGTAGGCCTTTTATATCCACTCAAAAAACAGAACCCTGACAAGACATTTTATCCAGCCTCGGAAAAGATGCTTTGCAAGGCGATGAAAATCATCTCTCTGGAAGACCTCAAACGATCTCTTGAGGAACTTTCCCCGGTAGTTACGGTTCCGGAAGACATCCGTCAGAGGGCCTATCGAGCGGTGGCCAGAATGCTAGAAATTCCCCGTAATTAGGAGAGACTCATGGCATTGCCTTTTGTTTTTGGTGTCCATAATCACCAACCCCTAGGAAACTTTGATTACGTCATTGAAAAGCTGACCAGGGAATGCTACCTGCCCTTTTTGAAAGAAGTCCGAAAGACTCCGTCTTTCCGTTTCAGTCTCCATGTAAGTGGGATTTTGCTCAAGTGGTGGGAGGACAAGTTTCCAGAAGCCTTTTCCCTCCTTGGGGAGTTGATCAACGCGGGTCAGGTGGAACCGGTAGCCGGAGGTTTTTTCGAACCCATTCTGGCCGTGATCCCGCGGGAGGATCGTAAAGAACAGGTTCTACGCCACAAAGATTATCTCAGGCGATCCTTCGGGGTAACACCAATTGGCCTATGGCTCACCGAGCGGGTCTGGGAACAGAGTCTGGTGGAAGATCTGGTGGACCTCGGGATCAAATACGTAGTGGTAGATGACCGCCATTTCCTGGTCTCGGGATTCGAGAAAGAGGCCCTGTATGGCTATTATCTTACGGAAACCGAGGGCAAGAAGCTGGCAGTTTTTCCCATCGACGAGACCCTCCGTTACGCTATTCCTTTTTGGCCAATAGATCGATTGGAACGTTATTTGAGGGAAGTGGCCTTTCGTGGAGGGAAGCTAGCGATTTATTTCGACGACGGTGAGAAATTTGGGGCCTGGCCAGGTACGAAAAAGTGGGTCTACGAGGAGGGTTGGCTTAAAACCTTTTTGGAAGCCACCCGTCGCTGGCAAGATGAAGGACTCCTTGAGGTCATGACCTTCGGTGAAGCTATCTCAAAGGTCAAGCCCCAGGGGTTAGCCTATCTTCCCACGGCTTCTTACAAGGAGATGGAAGAATGGGCTCTGCCAGCCAAACGTATCCTTGAGCTTGAAGAACTTCACGAACGACTTCACACCGAGAGTTCGAGATTTAAGGCCTTTGTTCGTGGTGGTCACTGGCGAAACTTTTTCATCAAATATCCGGAATCCAACTACCTTCACAAACGGATGTATCAGGTGAGCCTCTTGTCTCGAGACCCTCGCTATTTCGATCAAGAAGCTCGTCTATCTTTATTGGCTGCTCAATGTAACGACGCTTATTGGCACGGGATTTTTGGAGGTCTTTATCTGCCACATCTCCGACAGGCGGTCTGGGAAAAACTCTTGGAGGCGGAAGCCAGACTGCGTGCCAGAAGTAAGGAGGAATGTGAGATCTCGGATTTGGATTTTGATGGGCAGGAAGAAATAACCTGTGTTTCTCCTGAAGCCGTCCTGGTCTTCAAGCCCCATTATGGCGGACAACTCATAGAGTGGTCGAGTTTTTCTTCCTATCACAATTACAGCAACGTGATCACGAGGAGATTTGAGGCTTATCATGAAGGCATCGTTCATCTGGACAAAGACGAAAATGTTCGGGAAGAAGGGGTTTCAAGCATTCATCTTCTTCAAAAACGTCCTTCCAGAGAGGTGTTGCAAGCTCTGGTCTACGATTGGTACCAGCGACATAGCTTGATCGAACATTTCTTTGATCCTTCTCGGACCTTGACGGACTTTGTGGCTTGTGACTTTGGTGAATGGGGAGATTTTGCCAACCAACCTTACCACTT
Source organism: uncultured Thermodesulfobacteriota bacterium (assembly GCA_964630855.1). GTDB lineage: Bacteria > Desulfobacterota > Thermodesulfobacteria > Thermodesulfobacteriales > Thermodesulfatatoraceae > JAADCO01. The sequence goes on from CAZVXP010000021.1 coordinate 28,517, forward strand.
CCATCGTTCGAAAGGGGAGCTTCTTTTTTTCCGTGATGGTGGTCTTTATCCTCCAGGATCTCAGAGACGTCCGTTGCTGTTGAGGAAGTTTGTTCGTATTCGCCGGAGGGGACGAGCCCTTTCGGTGCGCTACGAACTCGAATATCGGGCTCAAGTGGAGACGCGCTGTCATTTTGGAGTGGAATTTAATTTTTATCCGCCCTTTATGGCTCATGGACAGGGACGCTTGCTGGTGAGTGGACGGACTATCGATCCTGCCAAACCTTTTGAATCGCAGGGTACGCGAATTACCCTGGAAGATGCCAAACATGGCGAGAAATTGATCATCAAATTACCCGAACCAGCGCGTCTTTATGGATTCCCTGTGAGGACGGTGAGTCAGTCTGAAAAAGGCTATGATCTTACTATCCAGGGTTTGGCTCTCATGCCTTTTTGGGCCCTGGATTTTCATCCCGGTGACCGGTTCTCTCTTGCCTTGGAATTGGAGCTCACCAAATAGGATTCGAGGCCCGATAAGGGACAAAAACGGGAGGTGTTATGTCAACTCGACCTCTTCCTCCGGATCTTCCTGAACCGAGCAGTGTGGCCAGGGAAGTGGTCCTTTCTCTCGTTACTTGTGGCCTTTGGGATATCATCTGGCAATACAAACAAATGAAAGTGGTCAATCTCCTTTTGGGTGAAGAGGAATTTTCCTTTGGAAAGTGGCTCGTGTTTACCATTCTCACTTGCGGTCTCTATCACCTTTATCACGAATACCTGATGGGACGGGCCATCGTGAGAGTACAGCATCTTTATGGACTACCTCCTAGCGAGAGTCTGCCGGCGATCTCTATTGTTATGGCCCTTATTTCTTTGGGGATTATTACCGATGCCATCCAACAAAAAGAGATCAATCTCATATTACAGGAACTACGACAAAGGAGAGGCCGCTTTTGAGCGTTTTCTCGCACGAATCCTGGTTTTACTGGCCCTGGCCCTTTCTGTGCTTTCTTGGGCTGGCTGGTTAAATTTAAAAGATCTTAGACTTCCCTGGCTTTGTCCGATAAAGTCCCTTACAGGACATCCCTGTCCGGGATGTGGACTCACAGATGCCTCACGAGCCTTGCTTGAAGGCCATCTTGTGGAGGCGGCCCGGTTAAATCCTAACGTTTATCTTCTCTTTTTTTGGCTTCTGATAGTGGCTTTTTTACCAGAAGAAAGACGCAGAAGATGGCAAAAAAGTAAAGGTCGTCCTTGGTTTTATGGAATTTGGCTCTTGGGAGCTCTTATCTGGTGGGCCTTGAGATGGTGAAAGAGGCGGGCAAACGCCCGCCTCTTTTGGTTATTTCTTCATCAGTTCCTCGCGTCCTTTGATGAGCTCGTCGATGACCGAAGGATCCGCCAGGGTGGAAGTGTCTCCTAAGTCTTCGTATTGGCCGGTGGCAATCTTCCGCAGGATGCGGCGCATGATCTTCCCGCTGCGGGTCTTGGGCAACCCTGAAACAAATTGCAGGAATTCCGGAGTAGCAATGGGGCCGATGACTTGGCGCATATGCTGCTTGAGTTCCTTGCGAAGCTCTTCAGAGGGTTCATATCCTTCCTTTAAGATGACAAAGGCGTAGATGGTCTCACCTTTTACTTCGTGTGGAACTCCAATGACCGCGGCTTCTGCTACAGCTGGGTGAGCTACCAGGGCACTTTCAAGTTCCATGGTCCCCAGGCGGTGTCCGGAGACGTTGATAACGTCGTCAAGACGCCCCATGATCCAGAAATAGCCGTCTTCATCTCGCCGTGCTCCATCTCCGGTGTAGTAGTAGCCAGGGAAGCGGCTGAAATAGACTTCTTTGAAACGCTTGGGATCTCCCCAGACTCCGCGGAGCATGCCAGGCCAGGCCCGTTTCATGCAGAGATGGCCACCTTCGTTAACTCCCGCCGGGGTACCATCGTCTTTGAGGATGACCGGTTCTACTCCGGGAAGCGGAACGGTGGCAGAACCCGGCTTTTGCGGAATGGCGTAAGGTAGAGGAGAGATGAGAAAGCCTCCGGTTTCGGTCTGCCACCAGGTGTCCACGATGGGGCAACGGCTGCGACCTACGTGTTTGTGATACCAAAGCCAGGCTTCGGGATTGATGGGCTCACCAACTGAGCCCAAAATCCGTAGTGAGGAGAGGTCAAACTTGTGAGGCCATTCGTCACCCTCCCGCATGAGGGCCCGGATGACCGTGGGGGCCGTATAGAAGAGGGTGACCTTGAACTTTTGGCAGAGCTCCCAGAAGCGACCAGGATGTGGATAGGTGGGCACCCCTTCATACATGATCTCCGTGGCTCCCAAGCTCAAAGGTCCGTAGACAATGTAGGAATGACCCGTGATCCAGCCAATGTCAGCGGTGCACCAGAAGATGTCATCGGGTTTGAGATCGAAGACCCATTGCAAGGTGTGAGCCACGTAGACCAGGTATCCTCCGGTGGTGTGGAACACGCCTTTGGGTTTGCCCGTGGAGCCGGAGGTGTAGAGAATAAAGAGGATGTCTTCGGCGTCCATCTCCTCGCAATCACACCAGTCGGAGATGTCTTCGGCGTTGATGGCTTCGTGATACCAGATGTCACGTCCATCGACCCAGTTGATGTCAAGCCCCAGACGTCTGACCACTATACACTTCTCCACGGTGGGGCAGTGTTCCAGGGCGGCGTCGGCGTTTTTCTTGGCCTCGATCTTGCGCCCGGCACGCCAGTAGCCGTCAGCCGTAATGAGAAGTTTGGCTTCACAGTCCTGAATGCGGGTCTTGAGGCTTTCGGCAGAAAATCCACCAAAAACTACGGAATGAATGGCCCCGATCCGAGCACAAGCGAGCATGACAACGGGAAGTTCCGGGATCATGGGAAGGTAAATGGCAACGCGATCTCCTTTTTTGATTCCCAATTTCTTGAGAACGTTGGCAAAGCGGCAGACCTCCCGATGAAGCATCTGGTAGGTATAGACCCGGACCTCTTCGTCCGGTTCGCCTTGCCAGATAATAGCGGCTTTGTTTTTGTTTTCGTCGTTCAAATGGCGGTCAAGGCAGTTGTAACAAGCGTTGAGCTTGCCTCCTTCAAACCACCTGATCTCCGGTTTTTCAAAGTCCCAGTAACAGGTGCGATCCCAGAGCTTGAACCAGGTGATTAGTTCCTTGGCACGTTCGCTCCAGAATCCATCGGGATCTTCCATGGAATACTTGTAGATTTGTTCATACTCAAACTTGGAACCGATGTAGGCCTGATCACGCCCCTCCTGAGGAGGATAGAAGATCCGCTCTTCCTTCAGAACGCTTTCGATTTTGGTGGGTTCGGACATAGCCAACCTCCTTGATAGATTTTTCGGGGGATGGTGTGAGAAAAAGATAAATAATTTTCTCACTGATGGCTAGGTTATAAACAGTTACGGGGCGGATTGTCCGCCCCGTAACTTATCGAAACCTTCAAAAAATCTGATTAGAAGAGATATTGCATGGAAATGGTGAACCGGTTCCCGGTATCAGTATAAGAGTGGCGCTCGGTCTCGATATGGATGATTTCTGCACCGAACTTAAGGGGTTTCGAGAACTGATACCAAACGTTGGCAAAATACTGCGTGTTCTTGGTAAACTGGCGGTCACTCATGACATTAGCCGTTGGCATATCACTATTGTTGGGATTGTCGAAGCCAGCACCGATGGTAGCAGACCAGCGCGGTGCGAACTTCCAGGTAAGGTCAGCCCAGCCACCATAAGCCTCGGCCGGAGAACCATCTGGAGCCCGGTCCAGTTTGTAGCGGAGGAAGCATTCCCCAATTCCTTTTCCATACCAAGCTTCACCTTTGAAGAGGATACGCTTGTCAAGAAAGTGGAACTTCCATTCACCCACCACCAGGTAACGGTCGATGTCTCGGGAATCAGCCTCACCATAACTTGCGTGCCGATAACCCACGCCCAGAGCTACCATGTTTCCATCGCCAAGGATGCCACCGGTATAAGCTACCCGGCCTAGGAGCCAGGGCATCCGGTCTTCCCGGGCGGTGCTGGTGCGCCGATGTTTCATCAGAGAGACCAAAAATTCAAAGTTGTCAAAAGCTTTCTGGCGCAGAGTAATCTGAGGAACTCGCCACCAGAGGTTCCCTGCGGCGGTAAGAATACCAAAGTCCACGGTGCTGGGGTTGAGCCGGGCTATAGGGATCCAGTCCTGACCAATCAGGAGGCTGGTTTTGGTACGCACGTTGGTCAAGTTGGCGTAGGAAAGCCTCATTCGGGGGATGAGGTTGTTGCCGTTGTTGTCTCCGTAAAAATCGATTTCAAAGCGGCCTTTGATCAGCCAGTCATCGCGTTTGTGTGCCGCCCAGAAACCAAAACGCGTGTCACGAGGGTTGAAATTGGTGGAATCGTTTTTGTAATCAGGATGCCCAGCCCGATTGGCCACGGCCCCTACGAAGTCATTGTATCTCACAAACTGGGCTGTATCGTAATTTGCATCAAACTTGATCTTTCCGTAAAGCAACCATTCGGTGTTTTTACCACTGAAGACCGGGTTCCCCTCTTTAGTCACCCATTTAGGCGCTACTCCTTGACTCTGAACTTGTTCGAGTTTTTTTTGCAGGGCCTCGATCTGGGCCTGCATTTGTTTTTGCATCTCCATCATTTGGCGTTTGAGGGCCTCGATTTGGGCTTTAAGGGCTTCCGGATCTTCAGCACAAAGACCGGTCGAGGCCAGTAGGAAGAGACCCACCAACAAGACCACCAAAAATCTACAGAATTTCATAAAACACCTCCTTGTGCAGATTTAGCTCTTGATAAGTCCACAATATTTCTTCGGGCATAGCAGATCTTTTCAGATCTGTGAAGTCCGGAGTTTTGGTCCTGATCGAAAAAAATCTTTCAATTTGTAGCTGAAATCTCAAGCAACCGAAAAAAATTGGAAGGGATTTTAAGGGGTATCCATGCGTTTACCTCGCCGCTGGCCTTTGGAATTGCGGATTATCTTTCCCTTTGGCTTTTTCTTGGGGATGGCCTTTTTTATCACCAATTATTTGACCCTTTCAGAGCTTAATACCTATCGGGAAGTTTTACTCAAAGAGGAACTTCAACTCGGTCGAGAAAATGTGCACTATTTTGAAGCTATTGCTCAGTATAATATGCATTTAGCAGGTACTTTAGTCAAAAACCCTCGTTTTTTAGAATCTTTGATCTCTAATAAGGAACCAGAGGCTTTTCTTAATCGTCAGGCAATTCTTTTAAGTCGAGAAGCTCCGTTCCCTTATTTCGTATCTTTTAGGCAGTTAGAAAACTCGTCCGAGGCTTTTTGGCAACTTGAAAGACAAGGAGATGACTTATTTCTCTCTGGAGCAGCTCCCGTTATTTCTGGGGAGAAGTTGTTGGGTTTTTTGGTAGTTTCTTGCCGTCTAAAAGATGTTATCCATAGATTAGAACATATTGCACATTTTCAAGCGGGTCTTCTCCTTCTAGATTCTGATAAAAGGCTTAAAATTCTCAAAGAAGTTCCGTTTCCCGTCGAAGAGAAGCTTCGGAAAAATCTTCAATATTTTTTACGTCAAAATCAAGCATTGAAAATAGGCCATCAGGTTGTTTTACTTTTCCCCTTACGCGATGCCAAAGGTGAAGTGATAGGTTTTTTTGTAAGGAGTACATTTTCTCCTTCTTTTTATTTTTCTCCTTATAATCTCCTCAAAAACAACATTTTTCCTACAGCGCTTCTTTTTGGTTTAGCTTTAATAGTCGCCATATTTTTTACGCGTCAATATCTTTGCGAACCACTGCGCAAATTTAATGATCAATTAAAAGAAATTTCTCGGGTTATAGGAAAGCGTTTGCGTCAACCTGTAGAAGAATCTGTTCTAAAGGTAAGTGGTGATGATGAATTAGCTAATTTAGCTCGAACCATTAATGAACTCGTACGTGAACTTGACGAGCTAGCTTCATTTCGACAGGCTATTGAAACAGATGAAACTCCTCAGGAAATCTATAGTAGATTAGCTCGAGTAATTAAAAAGAAATTTGATTTTTCAAATTTTGTCATTTTTGAAGTTTCTAATAGTCAAAATCGTATAGAACCTGTAATTGTTGAGCCATCTTGCCTTTTAGAAGAATGTTGTTATCAAGAAATAGAAGGCCGTCCGGCTCTTTGTCGAGTACTTCGGAGGGCCATTAAAGCTTCTTCTCTTCATTTTACAGAAACATGTGAATACTTTCGTGACCCTGATCTTAATTATTTATGTTTACCTCTTTATACTGGCGGTCATGTTATAGGTATTATTCATTTTCTTCTTCCTATAACTTTCCGTTTGGAAGAAAAATATCGTACAATTCTTAACCGAATAGAGGCATATCTTCAGGAGGCAGCTCCTGTGCTGGAAGCTAAACGTTTTGCTCAAAGTTTGAGAGAAATTTCATTGCGAGACACTCTTACTGGTCTTTATAATAGACGTATTTTGGATGATTTGGTTCCACAAATTGCAGCTGGTGTTGTTCGTAGAGATAGTATTATGGGCGTCTTGATGATAGATATCGATCATTTTAAGATAATTAATGATACATATGGTCATTCTTTTGGAGATCGTATTCTTAAATCTGTTGCTAGCATGGTGCAAGATGAGCTAAGATCTAGTGATTTAGCTATCCGTTTTGGTGGAGAAGAGTTTCTTTGTCTTCTAGTCGATGTTGAAGAAGGTATAAGCTTTGCTATAGCTGAAAGAATTCGAGAGAAAATAGAAACAAATTCTTTTGTCTTTGAAGGTCAGTTAGCAGCGGTAACAGTCTCTATTGGTGTAGCAGAATTTCCCCTTGACGACCGCAATCTTTGGAATGTCATCAGTTTTGCAGATCTAGCCCTTTACAGGGCTAAGCGGCAAGGTCGTAACCAATGCGTTCGTTTCGATCGGACGTTTTTGTTGGAAGAGAAGCCTAGAGTTTTAAATAGAAGACCTTGAGAAAGAAACCTTTTTCGTCTTTTCCACACCCGAGAAGCCCGCGTAAAAAATTGATTTGCCAGTTTTCTTTCTTGCGATGGATCTGTAACAAAAAACCGATATCTACGAAATCTTCTTCATCTGTATGATCGTGTCGGTAAAGACCCCAAAACCATCGCGAGCGAGAAAAACCCCGTGGATCCTGGATGTATTCGTACAGTCTTAGTAAGGGGGCATAGTTGCGATCAATTCCTTCAGAATGGAAGGGGATCAAGGCCGGAAAAAAGAAACACTCGAAGCCATCTGCTCGTCTGATCTTTTCTCCCAGAGGCCAGACCCGATGAGCCTCATAAGTGAGTTTTCCATTTTCGTCCCAGACCTTTTCAAATTTGGTGAGAAGATAAAATCGTCGTACTTCACGCCGGAAAAGACGTCCGTTGTGTTTGACTTCTTCGAGCTGATATTTGTAAAGCGGCCATAAAAAGAAATGAGAATAAGTATTTTTGCGTCTTTCATATCCTATGAGAGGCCAAAGTTTTCGTTCTCGGTGAGGGGTTTTCTGACTTTCGGCGTATCGAAAAAAGGGCCAAGGCAAATCAAGGGCTAAGGTTTCCTCTCTAAAGTTCCGGTAATAACGAAAAAAAGGCCACAGAAAGGTCCTGTGTTCGTGAACCGGACTGCGTTCGTTTATCCAGAAGGGGAAAAACATGTCCCGCGTAGTGGGGTTGGTGGCCAGATTGAATTCTTCGTGCCAGAAAAAGGGCCAAAGAAAAAAGCGTCGGTCAAAGACTCCTTTTTTGACCTTGTGTCCATAGATAGGCCAGAATTTGCGTTCATAAAAAGTAGGGCCATCTGTGCGGTTGTAGATAGGCCAGAGCCAGGTACTCGAATGGTTTCCTTCCCAATATGAGGTCACTCGAAGAGGCCAGAGGGTGAAGCGGGTTTCTTCTTTTCCGTTCCAGTCAAGGAGGCGGCCAAAAAATGGGAAGATTCCCCAATATTTTTCTCCCTCTTCTGAACGCCCCCAAAACACTAATATAAAACTATGATGATCTTTTCTGGTTTCTTGTTGTGAGTTCTGCCCTAAAAAAGGGACCAAACGCGAGCGGCTGTACTCACCACATTCCTGATAGTGTCCCAATGGACTCAAATAATAGACATCCCGACATCCCTGGGGACGCTCGATAGTGGATAAAAAGGGTCTGATGGAAGATCCCGATTCCTCAGGACTTTCATAGCGATAAAAGAAAGGGCCCAAAAATTCCAGCTCGCGAACCCGATGGTCCGTAGAAGTTTGATAGAAAAACAAGGGCCAAAAATTGAGTCTGGTGCGGAAGCCTTCTTCTGCTTCACAAATCGAAAGAGAAAAAAGAAAGAGAATTGCTACTAAAATAACAATCCGTCCCAGTCCCATAATCCATTTTCTATTGAAGGACCATCGTGCCAATGGTTCCCAGAATAGTTACAGGCATTTGTTCTTGGACCCCAGAGGCCGCTTGATTCACACTCTGGAGGGTCTTTTTGGCCTCGAAATAAAGGCTGTCATCGTTGATCAGCTTACCAAGAGTCCCTTCTCCTTTGTCAATTTTTTCTGAAATGCGACGCAAGGTAACAATAGTTTGGTTTAGATTGTTGTATAAGCTTTCATCAGCTATGAGTTTGCCCAGCGTTCCTTCGCCTTTTTCTATTTTGGAAGCAATTTGATTTAAAGTTTCAGCAGCGCGGTCTATATGGATGATAGTTTGTTTAAGATCATAATACAATTCGTCATCATTGATTAAACGACCAAGTGTGCCTTCATTGCGATTTAACTTTTCAGCTATTTGATTAAGATTTATGCTGAGCTTTTCTAACTGAGCATAAAGAGAATCATCCACCAATAATTTGCCCAATGTTCCTTCACCTTTTGTTAACATCTCTCCTACCTGTCGAAAAGACTTAGCTGCTTCACTAATGTTGTTTACCATAGCCTGTAAATTGTTCTTCCCTTCGGTAGTTCCAAGTAGATCTTTGAGACCAGCTGTGATGTCGCGCAGATCTTTTAAGGCCGGTCCCACTTCCGCCAGTATTTCATCAAGATCTACAGGGGATACCGTCTTGGCAATCATGCCACCCGGGGGGAGACTTTCTGGACTTTTCCCTTGGCGAATCTCGATATATCGATCTCCAAGCACTCCTTTGGTTCTGACCATAGCTACAGCATCTTTAGCTATTTTTACACCTTGGTAGATATTCATCTTCACACGGGCTTTGCCATCAGCTAAGGAAATATCTGCCACTCGTCCGATCTCCACGCCTGCCATTTCAACTCGTGCCCCCACTACCAGACCTGAAACGTCGTCAAATAGGGCTTCTATCGGATAGGTCTTTTTGGTGCTAATGGTTTCCTCGCCCAATTTGAGACTCAGATAAGTCAAAAAAGCCAGGGCAATAAGGACGAAAAGACCAACTTTTATTTCGATCCCGGTATCTGTCCTTTTCATGACTCGCCTCCTTCAAGGACCGGGCATTTGAGGGCCCGTAAAAACTCTCTGACAAAGGGCTTCTGAGAGAGCCGGATTTCTTCCGGAGTTCCTTCTTCCAAGATAATACCTTCGTGGAGAAAGGCGATCTTGTCAGCAATGGCAAAGGCCACGGGGATATCATGGCTGATGACGACACAGGTAAGATGATGACTCTCTTTGGTTTCCTTTATGAGTTTGGCAATGCTCATCTGCATGATTGGATCGAGTCCGGTAGTAGGTTCGTCAAAAAGGACTACTTCTGGCTCTAAGGCCAGAGCCCGGGCCAAGGCAGCACGTTTCTTCATTCCTCCTGAGAGCTCCGAGGGCATTTTATCTATGTCCTTCAGGAGTCCTACCTGGGCCAGTTTGGCTTCCACTCGAGCCCATATCTCTTTTTCGGAAAGGCGGGTGTGTTCACGCAGGGGAAACGCCACGTTTTCTCCCACGGTCATGGAATCGAAAAGAGCTCCTTCCTGGAAGAGCATACCGAAACGCTTTCGGATTCGAGCTAGTTCCCGTTCGCTCATGGAGGTGATATCCTGTCCATCGATGAGGATCTGGCCAGAATCGGGTTCTAAGAGACCGATAATATGCTTGAGAAGAACGCTTTTTCCCGTGCCGCTTCTTCCCATGATGAAGGTGATCTGTCCCTTGGGGATCTCCAAGTTAACCCCTCGCAGAACCTGCTGATCTCCAAAGCTTTTGTAGAGGTCAACGATTTTGATCATTGCTTTGTCCTATCGAAAGAGGAGCGAAGTCAAAATGTAGTCCCCAGCCAAAATACTAATAGAAGAGATTACTACTGCTTCGGTGGTGGCACGTCCTACTCCCTCAGCTCCGCCCCGAGCATGGTAACCCTTGTAACAACCAATAAGCGTTAAGAGTCCTCCAAAGACAAAGGCTTTATAAAGACCGTTTAAAATGTCAGAAAGTTCTACTAATTCCCGCATTTTGGCCACAAAGATTCCCTGATCGATATGAAGAAGGATTACACCTACGAAATAACCACCGGCTATTCCAATGACATCAGCCAGTACGGTGAGAAGGGGCACCATGAGCACCCCCGCCCAAAAACGAGGAACTACCAAATAATGAATAGGGTTGACCGCCATCACGGTTAAGGCGTCAATTTGTTCGGTGACACGCATAGTGCCAAGCTCTGCTGCAATGGCTGAGCCTGCGCGGGCCGTGACCATCAGCCCGGTGAGTACCGGACCAAGTTCCCGCACCAGAGAAAGAGCTACCGTGGCTCCGAGAAGAGATTCTCCTCCAAACTTGCGGAAACCGTAATAACCTTGCAAGGCCAAAACCATGCCTGAAAAAAGGCCTGTCAAAAGGACCACCAAAGTAGATTTGACACCAATAAATTCCATTTGTTTGAAAAAGAGCCGGAAGCGAAAAGGAGGACGAAAGGTAAAAAAAAGAGTTTTTAAAAGCATGAGGGCCATGCCCCCCATTTCACCAACCAAAAGGATGCTCCCGCGCCCCAATGCCGCAATAGGATTAATCACCGAAATCCTCCTTAATTAGGGCCCTGTTGCTACCATTAACATCCGTCTTTTTTTGTTCAATGGTCAAGGGACGTTTAAAATCATTTTGCGCCCAAATAAGCCTTAAAAAAGACTCTGGTCCATTCTTGGAGTTTCATCGAGAAGAGACGAAATTTTATGTGATTTTAATAGAGTTCCATATAGAGTTTCATTGACCAATCGTTCCACCCTGACCGGGCGAATGCTACCTTCCAACCCTGGCGGCCCTGTAAAATGTACTGTCACATAGTTTTCCGTAAGTCCTTGATAAAGTCCCCTTTCTGGGTCGTATCGTCGTTCTACCAGGACGTGTAAAGTCCGACCGATCTGTTCGGAATAGAAGGCCTTCTTTTTGGCGCGTCCCAGTTCTTGGAGAGCCTTTGCCCGGCGAGCTATCTGGTGTGGAGGTAGCTGGGCCCACTGGGCAGCTTTGGTCCCAGGACGGGGAGAGAAAGGAAAGACATGAAGGTAAGAGACAGGGAGTCTTCTCAGGAGCTCGTACGTTCTTTTGAAAGCTTCTTCGCTTTCACCAGGGAAACCCACGATGACGTCAGCTCCGATAGCCGCTTCCGGGAAACGTCTCTTTATTTTTGAGACCACTTCTTCAAAGAGCGCAGCCTGATAAGGACGCCCCATCTGTTTCAAGACGTTATCATCTCCACTTTGGAGGGAAAGATGAAAATGAGGGCATAGGAGCCCGCTCTTTTCCGCCCAGTCCAGCAACCCAGGACTTATCTCCGAAGGGTGGAGTGAACTAAGGCGCAAGCGGGGTGGTTTTATGGCTTCTAGGGCCTGAAGAAGCTCGAGCAGCTCTCGCGGAGGTGAGAGATCCTTTCCCCACAGGCCCAGGTGGACCCCTGTGAGGACGATTTCAGCAAAGCCGGCTTCTTTGAGCAGGCAAGCTTGTTCCAGCACCTCTTCAAGGGAGAGACTCCTTGCCGGTCCTCGAGCCAGAGGCACGATGCAATACGAACAGAAAGCGTCACAGCCGTCCTGGACCCTGAGAAAGGCGCGATGGTGTCCCGGAAAACGCCTGTAGCGAAATGGTTCACACCGACGCAGGCGTTGAACGTCTCCTACTAGGAGAAGGGATTCTTCCAAGGGTAGAGAAATCTGGTTCATAATTTCTGGAATGCGAGCTTTGCGATCTTGTCCCACGAGGAGGACCGGGCCATCTATACGTTCCAGGATCTCTTGGGCTCCAACCTGGACGTAGCATCCAGTGGCTATCACCAGGAGGGGTTTTCTCTTCAGGGCCCGTCGAATGAGCTGACGACTTTCATAGGCGGCACGAGCAGTAACGGCGCAGGTATTGATCAGGTAAATCTCAGCCGGCTCTTTAAATGAAACCAAACGGCTTCCCTTTTCCTCCAGCTTTTCAAGGAGGGAGGCCGTTTCTACCTGGTTTATCTTACAGCCGAGGGTAGCGGCTGCTAACCGAAGTCCTTTCATATGCTGAACCGGAAGAGGATTACATCTCCGTCTTTAACTTCGTAATCTTTGCCTTCTAAACGGATCTTACCGGCTTTTTGAGCTGCTTGGTAGGAACCCAAGGCCACTAATTCTTCGTATCCGATGACCTCAGCCCGAATGAAACCCCTCTCCATGTCGGAGTGAATGGTCCCCGCGGCTTTGACGGCCTTCGTGCCTCTTGGAACGGGCCAGGCACGGGTTTCTTTTTCACCGCCGGTAAAGAAACAAATGAGATCCAGAATCTCAAAACTTTTACGAATGAGCAGGGGAAGGGCCGGCTCAGAAAGACCGTATTCTTCTCGAAAGAGATCGGCTTCTTCCGGTGTCATCTCTATCAAATCGGCCTCCAGTCGCCCTTTAATGGCTACGGCCTCTGCACCTGGAGGAAGCTCCAGAGTTGGTATTTCGTCTTCTTCTCCAGTATTTATCACGACTAAAAGGGGTTTGATGGACAAAAAGGTATATCCCCGTAAAAGGGGATTGGTACGGAGGCCCTGGTCCACTCGAAGAGGCTGGCCAGCTTCGAGTAATTCGCGGGCTCGGTACAAGGTTTCAAGCTCTCCTTCTTTGGGGAGCTTGCCCTTTTTGACCTCTTTTTCCAGTCGCTCAAGGCGGCGTTCTACCATGGCCAGATCCGAGAGAATCATCTCTTCGTGGAGGGTATCTAATTCTTTTTGCGGTTCAGCAGGGAGTCCGGCCAGTTCGAAGTTCCTTACCACCAAGAGGAGGGCGGCGGCGGTTTTGAGCTCGTTGAGAAGACGCTCCAGATCGCTCTGGCGCCCTTCTCTTTCGCGTAGATCAAAAGCCAGATCCAGATATTCTACCTGGGCCGGAGTAATCTTGGGGGAAGCGAAGATTTTTTGGAGCACCGCAAGCCTTTCATCCGGCACTTTGACCACGGCTCGTCGCAGGGAGCCGGTCTTTTCCTCCGCCGAAGCAAAACTCCCTGCTGCTGCTCGAAAGATGGTGGTCTTGCCCGATTGCGGTAGCCCCAATATGCCCAGCCGCATGATGGTGATTTTAATCCGCTGGGGAGATGAGGGCTACCGTCGGTCTGGTGGCCAGGTGCAAGACCCGGGACGAAACGCTGCCCAAGATGATCTCACGTAGTCCGGATTTTCCCGTCCGGCCCATCATGATGATATTGTATGAACCTTCTTCTGCTACGCGGACAATTTCTTCGGCTGGATCCCCAAAGACCAAGATGGTCTGAAGTTTTTTTTCTGATATTCCAAGGGAAAGAAGGAGTTCTTTGGCCTCTTTCAAGATCTTTTGACCCTCTCCGTCCGTCTGCTCGTAAGCTGCTTCGACTACATAGAGAGTGGAGATTTCGATAACTTCGTCCGGAAAGGCCAGGGCTAAAGCGGCGGCTTCTTTCAGCGCGTTCGTTGCAAAACGGGACCCGTCTACCGGTACCAGAATGCGGGGGACTGGGCAGGCATGGATGTCAATTTCTTCCAGCCCAACAATGTAATCCGTGTGTCGTCCCGGACGGTGGGAGACCGCATAGCTGCAACTTCCAAGGACTCTTTCTGCTAGAGCCGATCGCCGTCGCCGTCCCATGACGATGGTATGGATCTTTCCTTTGAGGGCGAAATTGATGATTTCCTTGGTGGGGTCCCCTTCGATGACCTGACGAGTAATCTTGCACTTTACACCAGCTTCTCTGAGGAGCCCTTCCACCTCCTCCATGAAAGGCTGGATCTCTTTTTCCACGTACTCGCGAGCCAGTTTTTTGAAAAGCGGGGTTTCCTTTAGGGCCGCGATGCGAAGATCAATGTTGGCAGCCATCTTTTCTAGGAAACTGACTCCTAAGACGTGGAGGAGAACAATTTCTTGTACTACGCCATTGGTCAGAGGAGCCAGAAGGCAGGCGGCAAAACGCACCGCTCGGTCTGAGGCGTCACTCTGGTCCACCGGGATGAGAACGCGATCCATATTGGGAAGCAGTTTTTTGATCTCCGTCATAGAGGCCTCCTTATTAATAGAAAATTAGAAGCCAAGCGTTGGCCAGGCCAACACTAATGATCATGTAGAGAAACGCCACCTTCATAAATCCGAAGAAGGTGACGCGATGGCCAGCGCTTTCGGCGATACCCAGAGTGACCACGTTGGCACTCGCTCCAATCATGGTTCCGTTACCGCCGAAACAAGCACCAAGGGCCAGAGCCCACCAGAGAACGCCGGATTCCGCTCCTGGAATGACCTTGGTGAGATAAGCCGTGATGGGGAGCATGGTGGCGGTAAAGGGGATATTGTCCACAAAGGCACTCATGATGGCGGAGACCCACAAAATAAGACAGATAGCCGCTACCAGGCTGCCATGAGAAAGATGAAAGACCCAATCCGCGATCATGTCCAGCAGGCCCACATCTTCCACGGCACCCACTAAAATGAAAAGGAAGATAAAGAAGAGCAAAGTGGGCCATTCGATGTCTTTCTCTATGAGATGTAAGAGATCGATCTTTTTGGTTACTAGGGCGTATGTGAAAAGCACGCTCGCCCCGAAAAGGGCGGCAATGGATACTTCCATGTGAAGCACTCCGTGAAGGAGGAACATCACAATTACTACGGCCATCACCGCCAGACCAAAGCCCAGGAGAGTGGAGTCGGTGATGCGGTATTCCTGGCGGAGTTGTTCGATGAAGGCTTGGATATCTTCGATTTTGGCCCGGCTGTATTCACGCTTATAGACAAAACTAGTATAAAGAAAAAGGACTATCATGGAAACGACGCATACCGGTGCCAGGTTTTTAACGAAGTCCATAAAAGTTAGTCCGGCGTAAGAACCAATCATAATGTTGGGAGGGTCCCCGATGAGGGTGGCGGTACCACCGATATTGGAGGCCAAGATTTCGGGAATGAGAAGCGACATGGGAGAGATGCCCAAAGAAAGGGCGATCTCAATGGTGACCGGGGTGAGGAGGAGCATGGTGGTCACGTTGTCGAGAAAGGCCGAAGAAACCGCGGTGAAGATCATCAAGATGAGAGAGAGCACGATCACGTTTCCCCGGGCCAACTGATAGCATTTGTAGGCACACCACTGGAACACCCCGGTGTTTTTCAAGATACCTACAATGATCATCATACCCATGAGGAGGAAGACCACGTTCATATCAATGGAATGGATGGCACTTTCGTAGGAGAGGATATGATATTCAGGGTTGAAGGTTCCAATAGTATAGCTGATGAGCAACATAACTGAAGCTCCGAGCATGGCAGCCAGAGTTCGATGGAGGAGTTCGAATGAGATGAGGATGTAAGCCAGGATGAAGACCACCGTAGCGATCCAGAAAGCGGGTCCTTTGGTACGAGGGATAATTATTTCCACTTTGGCGTAGTATTCTCCGTTTTTGATGGCAAAGTCTTGTGGTTTGAGGGTCAAAACCGTTTTCTTATAACTGGGTTTGAAGATAACCAGTTTGATCTCTCCCTTTTCGATGGTTTCCTTCGGGAGATCAAGCTCCACCTGAAAGCTTCCGTCAAACTCGGTGGTGAGTCCTTCTCCGACAGGTCCATGTCCTTTCGCTGGAGGATGAAATTCTTGACCGTTGACGTAGATGGAAATTTCTGCATCTGGTACCCCTTTTTTGTGGGGATTGAGGATGCGGCCAAAAAGATTAAGGCGGGCTAGTTCCTCTTGAGAGGAGCTCTTTTCCATGGCCCAGGCCCCTTGCGTCAGGAGCCAGATCATGACCAAGACGATCCCCCACCACCGGTACCTCATCCTTATACCTCCTTGAGAAAGGGTTCTTTTAACTTATCGACCGCTGGGCCAAATAAAAAAGCCCGGCCCACGCAGGCCGGGCTTCTGAGTTGGCGGGATTTTAATGACCACCCACGCCGGGCAGGATGATGGGTTTGAGGATAGCGAAGAGGTATTCCACCACCAGGATCAGGAAGAGTAAGGTAAGCACGCGGTGCGTGGCCCCTACCTTGGGCCAGGCCGCCAAAATTGCAGCGAGAGGAGCAAGAGCCAAAATGCAGATACCGATCATGGAAAGACAGTCCATACAGGTAAGGTTTTTAAGGAACCAGCTATAGCCAGAGATATGGATCCCCACCACGTTGTGCCAAAAGTGGCCTACTGGATGATGCCACTGGGCGATGGCGTGTTTCATCTCTACGTAAGCCGGAAGCCCGAAAAGATAAAGGAGACCAAAGATAATCATTACGGCAATACCAATATAGGTCACTATCTCCATAGCTCGGGCAAACACCAAATTGGCCGGATCAACGTAGACCTGGTTTTTGTCTGCCATTTGTTGAACCCTCCTTAATAAGGTTTCGATTCAAATTTTAAATGATATGAAGTCCCTTCAAACCTTTGATGATGTTAAGGGCGGCTGCCAGAAGCATGATACCCATCACTAAAATCTTAACAAAAGCCGGTTTGGCTTTCACGGCCAGTTTGGCTCCGATGCGGGCTCCGATAGAGATTCCCAGAACCGAAGGGACTACGATAAGGGGCAACACCGCACCCTTGGCCAGATAAATCCAGGCCGCTGCGGCGTCATTGATGGCGATGATGGTCATGCTCGTGGCTACTGCTACTTTGATGGGAGCTCCCATGATGAGGTTAAGCACCGGAACGTTGGCCCAGCCAGCACCCAGACCAAACATTCCCGCGATGAACCCCACTGCGGCAAAGCAAATGAGTCCTATAGGAAGCCGGGTCAACTTATATTCAACAACTTTGTTAAGAGTCGGCTCAAACCAGCTCCCTGAAAGGGCCAAGGCTTTGGAGAGGCCGTCCTGTTCCTTGACCTCTGGGAATTCGACCCTTTTGGAGGTTAGCATCACGAAGAAGATGAGAAGGAGCACCAGACCAAGGGCGATGGTGATGTAGTGTTTACCAGCAGGAAAGGCGTTGGTGATCCAGAGACCAACGATTCCGCCCAAGATCGAGGTCACCATCGAGACGCAGACGAGGGGTGTCATGATCCGGATGTTGGCCAATCCTTTGCGGATGAACTGGGGTGAGGCCGAAAGGGCACTGGTTAGGGCCATGATGAGACCGGCACCACGAATGAAGTCCACGCTAAAGGGAAAGAAAGCCGTGGAAAGGGGTACAAAGAGGACCCCACCGCCCACTCCAGAAAGAGGAGCTATGATTCCGATGACAAAGGTGAAACCAAAGAGAATGATGGGCCAGAGCCACCACGCGATGCTTGAAGGGCGGGCTTCAACCTCTTGAACGGCTTCTTTGGCCGCTTCCGTGACCGAATGAGGTTCCTGTGCCCATAAGTAAGTTCCCAAGAGGAACAGAAAGACCAAAAGACTCATGAACAAAAGCCATCTTCGTTGAGATAACATTTCAGGAAACCTCCTTCCCCAAAGAATTTTAGAAAGCCGTAAAAACACTACAGCGGACCTTCAAGGTCCATACTGCTGGCCAGGGGAGTTTGTCAAAGCCCTTTAAGGCCCACCAGATACCGTTCTACTCTCTTAGATACCGAATTTCCGAACAAAGAGGTCTTTTGGCCTCCTAAGCCTTCCAGGCTTGAAGAAAAGGGCAATTTGATTGAAAAATTGGTTCAATCCCTTTTAAACCCTGGTGAAGCGGGCCAGGTATTCCTTGCGTCCAAGAAGGAATAATTCTTCGTCCTTTTCAATGATATGTTCTGCCGGAGGGAGGATCAGAATGCGGTTGGTCAGCTTGTTGCGGATGGCAACGACGTAGACATGGTGCTTGCGGCGAAGATCGAGCTCCTTGAAACTTTTGCCAATGAATTCGGCAGGAGGATCGACCCGAGCGACGGCGAACTCTGGTAGCAAGGGCAAAAAGTCGACGATGTTTGGGGTGGTAAGGGCTCGGGCTTCACGAATGGCAGAGTCTCTTTCTGGAATAACTACCTGATCTGCTCCCACCAGAGATAAAATGCGGGCGTGGTCTTCATCAAGGGCCTTGGCAAGGATGAATTTGGCTCCTAATTCCTTCAGGTAAAGGGTAATGAGGACACTGGCCGAAAGATCACCGATGGCTACAACCACTTTTTCGGCCTCTGAAATCCCCAGGCCTCGCAATACGTCTTTGCGTGAGGCGTCTCCCACCACAGCTTCTGAAACGAATTCGCTAATCTCCTCCACCAGATTTTCGTCGCGGTCGATACAGAGGACACTTTGTTTTTCTTCGGCCAGGGTCTTGGCCAGGTAATAGCCAAACTTGCCCAGACCAATCACTACGAAACGAGCCATTATCCCACCATAACCTCTTCTGGGGCGTAGGAATAGGGTTTGGGACGTTGTACCTGGGCCAGGACCGAAAGGAGAGAAAGCAGCCCCACTCGTCCTAAAAACATGGCCAAGATAATCAGGAGCTTTCCAAGAGGATGCAAGGCCGGGGTGATGCCTGTCGAAAGACCGACGGTGCCAAGGGCCGAGACCACTTCGAAGAGGGTGGCCAGGAACTCCCCCTGGGCCTGATAAAAGGGAAAGCTTGGTACGGCGTAAGTGAGCAAGAAATGGAGGACGACCACGGTGGTCACAGCAGCGACCAGGAGAGTCATGGCCTTGCTTACCAAAAGATCCGGAATAGTACGCTTGAAAGCGATGGTGCGAAAATATCCTTTTAGACGACTCAAGGCCGTGGCCCAGATCACGGCGGCGGTGGTGGTTTTGATTCCTCCCCCGGTTGATCCCGGACACGCTCCGATAAACATGAGAAGGGTGATGAAATATAGGCCATGTTCGGAAAACCGGGCCATCTCTACGGTGTTGAAGCCTGCGGTGCGGGCGCTCACGCTGTGAAAAAGAGCTGCCAGAAACTTGAGCCCTGTTGGCAGGGGCGCAAAAGCAGCCTTCCACTCTGAGGCCAGGAGGACAAGGGTCCCCAGGAACAACAAAAAGAAATGGGTGAAGAGCGTGAGCTTGAAATGGAGAGAAAAATGACCGCGGTGTCGCCGAATGCGATTCAGCAATTCATATGCCACAGGGAAACCCGTGTTGCCCAGGAAGACGGCGATCATGATGAGACAGGGGACCAGGAAGTGATGTTGGTAAAGAACGAGACCTTCTCGAAAGGTAGAGAAACCGGCGTTGCAGAAAGCAGAGATAGAATGAAAGACGGCGTGAAAGAGGGCTTCGCCTGGAGGGAAACGCAAGAGGAAACAAGCAAAGAGCAAGACAGCCACCGAACTTTCCACCAAAAGGGTGTAGAGAAAAATAGTACGCAAGAGATCTTTTAGGTCGGCAGGACCGTAAGGTAAAAAGGCCTCGGTGATTACCAGGCGACTTTTCAGCCCGAGACCCTTTTTGAAGCCCAGGGCGATCAAGATGGAGAAACTCATCACTCCCAGGCCACCCAGCTGGATAAGGAGGAGGATAACCAGTTGTCCCAGTCTGGTGAAGGCTTCAGCGGTGTTGACCACGGTAAGCCCTGTGACGCAGATCGCTGAAGTAGCGGTAAAAAACGCGTCCAGGACCGAGAGAGGACCCCGGTGCATGAAAGGCAAGAGCAAGAAAAGGGCTCCCACCAGATCGGCCAGGGCGAAGGAAACAATCACCAGGGAGGCTGGATGGTTACGGAGACGGTGCCCTGAGAGTTTGAACCGCATTACAGGGTGTGGCGCTGACTGAAAGCTACTAGTTCTTCGAGCTTGTCGAGGGCCTTGCCGGAGGCCAAAATTTCAAGGGCCTTCTTTACTCCGGCCTTGAGGTCTATGCTTTGCCCTGTGGCATAAAAAACGGCCCCAGCGTTCAGGGCTACCATGTCTCGTTTAGGACCTTCTTCCTGCCCGGCCAGGATTTTTCGGATAAGGCGCGCGTTCTCGAAGGCATCTCCTCCTTTGAGTTCAGCCGGGTCCTCACATCGTTCAAGGCCCACGTCCTCTGGGTCAACATAATAGGTGGTAATACGACCTTCCCGCAATTCCGAAACCTTGGTAGAACCCGTTACTACGAATTCGTCATATCCTCCTTCACCAAAGACCACCAGTGCCCGCATGCAACCCAGGGCATCCAGAGCGAAGGCCATCTTTTCTGTAAGACGGAAATCATAGACCCCCAATACCTGAATGTTAACCCCCGCTGGGTTACAAAGAGGCCCCAGGAGGTTGAAAATGCTTCGGAAACCAAGCTCCCGCCGCGGACCAGCTACGTTTTTCATGGCAGGATGGTAAAGCGGGGCGAAGAGGAAGCAGAGACCGAGTTCCCGCAAGCATTCTGCTGCCATTTCAGGGGGCATATCAATTTTGACACCCATGGCCTCCAATACGTCTGCACTACCGCACCGACTGGAAACAGAACGGTTACCATGTTTGGCTACCCGTACCCCTCCGGCGGCGGCCACAAAGGCCGCGGCGGTAGAGACATTGAAGGTGCCCTTCTGGTCGCCGCCGGTGCCACAAGTATCAACTAGAGGTTCGCCTGCCGGAAGCTGATGGGGTACGGAGAGGGCGTGTTGGCGCATGACACGTGCGGCTTCGGCAATTTCTTCCCAGGTTTCTCCTCGCAGTCGTAAAGCCGCCAACAAAGCCCCTATTTGGGCGGCACTCGCCCGTCCAGAAATCATCTCTTCAAAGGCCTGGCGTATTTCAGGACGGGACAATTCTTTTCCTTCTACGGCCTTGGCCAGAATGGGCTTCAAGGCTTCAGACATACGGCCCCCGTTTTTTTGAGGGCTACTTTAGCCCTAAACGTAAAGCTTGGCCACCTTATCTACCAGACGTTCAGCCTCAAGCCAGTCTTCCAGGGCCTTGCCAGGTTCCTTCCCTCGGCGGAGATAGAATTCGTAAGCGATTTTTTCGATGAGTTCTTTCTTCAGGCGCTGAGCTTCTTCTGGTGGCCCTATGAATTCCACGGTCACGTTTGGGTCTTTGGCGCTTTGAACCTCGATTCCCTTTACGTCGCCGTTTTCCCTCAACACGTATATGGCCCGCGGAGAAACCAGGGTATGGATAAGATGAGAAGGCCGTTCTACATCCACACCACCCACAAAAACCTCAACGTCCTTTTTCTTGGCCTCGTAAACCAACCCCATAAAGGGAAGGTCGTGACAAATTTCCTGCCCTCCTACGGAAATACGAACCGGACGAAACTGGTGTTCGGCGTTGAAGTTTTTGAGAAACGTAGGCCAGTCCTTTTTGAGAATGCGCTCCTTCTTCATGGTCCCCTCCTTAGAATGAATTTGCAGCAAAAACTTCTCTGCACTAAAAGATAAGTCTGCCACTTGAGGCTTTCTGCCCTTTTCCCGCTAAAAACGTGAATGGAGGAGCTAAAAGATGCTTGCCACCTCCTGGACCAAGCTGTAAACCCATGAAAGAAATCCCCCGAAGGAGGTCCATCATGGCTGAAAGAGTAGTGGTGATCGGAGCTGTGGCCGCGGGACCCCGAGCCGCTTGTCGACTCAAAAGACTTCGTCCCGAAGCCGAGATCTACCTTGTCGACAAAGACGATCTCATTTCCTACGGGGGGTGCGGGATACCCTATTACGTCTCCGGGGACATCCCTGACGAGAACGAGCTCCGGAAGACGGCCTTTCACATGCTGCGCAACGAGGCCTTCTTCGAAAACGCCAAGGGGCTTCACGTTCTCACCAAAACCCTTGCCACCAAGATAGATCGCGAAAAGAAGGTTGTCCACGTAAAAAACTTAGACAGTGGCCAGGAAGATACCCTGCCCTACGACAAACTTGTTCTCACTACCGGGGCTTCCCCTTTCATTTTGCCTTTGCCGGGGCGCGATCTCGATGGCGTTTTTGCCATTTCTAACCTTCACTCCGCCATTGAGATCAAGGAGCGTGTGGCCAGGGGACAGGTCGAGAAAGTAGTTATTATCGGTGCCGGGCCCATCGGACTCGAGATGGCCGAAGCCTTCCGCGATCTTTGGGGACTTGAAGTCACGGTGCTCGAATACTTTGATCAACCCCTTCCTCGCATTGTGGACAAACCCATGGCCCGCATCGTGGCCCATCACCTGCAAGAAAAAGGAGTCAGGCTCGTTGTAAACGCCCGGACTAAAGAAATAGAGGGAAAAGATGGCAAAGTGGTGGCGGTGGTCACCGAAGACGGCCGTTATGAGTGTGACCTGGTGCTCATGGCCACCGGTGTGCGGCCAAACAGTCAGCTGGCCCGGGAGGCGGGTCTTCTAGTTTCTCCCCTCACCGGGGGAATCGTGGTCAACGAGCGTCTTCAAACCTCCGATCCAAACATCTATGCTGGAGGAGATTGTATTGAAGTCACCCACCTTATCACCGGCAAAAAGGTGGTTTTACCTCTGGGCTCCCTGGCCAACCGTCATGGCCGCATCATTGGAACCAACCTGGCCGGGGGAACGGAAACCTTTCGCGGGGCCGTAGGGGCCTTTGTCATGAAGTGTTTTGATCTGGCTATCGCCGCCTGTGGTGTTTCATACACGGTGGCCAGGGCTGAAGGTTTCGACGCCTTCTTCGCCCTCCACAACCAGACCGAACGGGCTCATTATTACCCTGGAGCGGAGTTCATCTTCGTCGAGATTGTGGCAGATCGGCGTGACCGCCGAGTATTAGGTTTCCAGGCCGTAGGCCCCATGACCGACGGGGCCATGGCCCGGGTGAACGCCCTAGCCAAGCTTCTGGAGTTCAAGCCTCGCCTGGAAGACACAGCCTACATGGAGCTTGCCTACGCTCCTCCCTTCAACACCGCCCTTGATCCCATAAACGTGGTCTCCATGGTGGCCAGCAACCTGGCTGATGGTCTATTCAAGCCCACGACCTGGGATGAAGTGCGTGAGAGGCTTGAGAAGAATGACCCGGATACGATCTTTGTTGACGTGCGCCATCCTAAGGAAGCCGAACCTTTTGTCAAGAAATATCCGGGGCGCTGGATCAATGTAGTTTACGATCAGGTGCGTCACAATCTGGACAAGATTCCCAGGGACAAAGACGTGATCCTCATTTGCAACTCTTCCATGCGTTCCTACGAAGCGGCTCGGGTACTATATGGAGCGGGTTACGAACGGGTTTATGTGCCCCTTGGAGGTTTAAACTTTCCCCGCCGTTGGGGTTGGGAATTTTAGCGAGATCCGTTTGCTGTTCCTCTAGCTATGCCCGAGCTGCTTTTGGTGGGTCTTGGTGGTTTTTGCGGAGCCATGGCGCGTTATCTTCTGGCCGGGCTCTTTTGGCGGCTTTCGCCTCTTTTTCCCTGGGGGACCTTTACGGTGAACGTTCTGGGAACTATGGCCCTGGGCTTCCTGATGACGCTGGCCACAGAGACGCTTCTCATTTCTCCAGCCCTCAGGGTCTTCTTGGCTATAGGATTTCTGGGATCCTTTACCACGTTTTCCACTTTTGCTTACGAAACAAGCGCTCTTCTGGATGATGGCGCCCTTGTTCCAGCTTTGCTAAATGTAGTCTTTAGTCTCCTGGCTGGTCTTTGTGGTGTGCGCCTGGGAGCATGGCTGGCCAGATCATTCTTTTAGGAGGCCGAAATGGCCTACAAAAGGCTTACCATCTACGTCGATGAGGACGATCATTTTGGGAAGCGTCCCCTTTACGAAGAAATTCTCCACTTTTTGCGTCAAAATGGTATCCGCGGGGCAACAGTCTTTAAAGGCGTCTTGGGCTGGGGACCGGATGGAGTGGTGCACACCGTGCGTCTCTTACGCGCCAGCGGTAACCTTCCCCTAAAGATCGAAGTCATAGAAACAGAAGAGAAGGTGGCCGCTATCCTGCCGGAATTGCAAAAACGCCTGCTAAAAGGTCTTCTCACTCTGGAAGATGTGGAAGTGTTAAAAGGCTATCCCGAGAGTTGACGCTCCCGGTGGGTTGTGAAAAGGTCTAAAACCATAGTTCCCCAAAGGAGGCCAAAATGCTCGCCAGGATCGAAGTGGCCCTCAAGCCTGAACTCCGCGATGCCCTGGGTGAAAAAACAGCCCGGCGGATGCGTGAGGACCTGGGACTTTCTGTCTCTTCCTGCCGAACCATCCGCGTCTACCTGGTAGAGGCTGAGATAAACGAAGGAGAGCTTGAGGCCTTTGCCTCCGGCCCCCTTTGTGATCCGGTGACCCAGCTTTACGCTGTAAGAAAGCCACTGGCCCCGCTTTTCGGTTTTGATTGGCTTATCCAGGTCGGGTTCCGGCCCGGGGTCACCGACAACGAGGGCAAGGTGGCCAGAGAAGCGCTTGAACTCCTGCTTGGTCGAAAACTCTCAGAAGAAGAAAACGTTTATTCTCTCATGCAATATTTGGTGAAGGGGGAACTTTCCAGAGAAGATGCAGAACGAGCCGCCCGGGAGCTTCTGGCCAACGAGCTTATCGAGCGTTTTTGGATCATTTCACCTTCAGAGTTTGATGAAGAGCGTGGTCTTGAAATCCCTCCTCCCAAAGTGACCGAGGAACCCGAGATTCGGGTGGAGCTTTTCGATCTTTCGACCCTCTCAGATGAAGAGTTGCTCAAGCTTTCGCGAGAAAGGGTGCTGGCCCTGAATCTTCGAGAAATGCAAACCATTCGAGACTATTTCAAGCGGCCGGAATTTCTGGATCTCCGGCGCCAACACGGCCTCGACCATCGGATCACAGACGTAGAGCTCGAATGTCTGGCCCAGACCTGGTCCGAACACTGCAAACACAAGATCTTCAACGCCAAAATTACTTACACCGACGAAACCACCGGTAAGACCGAGGTCATAGACAGTCTCTTCAGGACCTATATTCGGAGGGCCACGGATGAGATCCGGCAGGCCAAGGGAGAAAGGGATTTTTGTCTTTCGGTCTTCGTGGACAACGCCGGTGTCATTCGTCTGAACGAGAAATGGAACGTGGCCATGAAGGTGGAGACTCACAACAGCCCCTCAGCCCTTGATCCCTACGGTGGTGCGCTCACCGGCATCGTGGGAGTGAATCGGGATCCTTTCGGCACAGGCAAGGGCTGCCTCCTGGTCTTTAACACCGACGTTTTCTGTTTCGCTCCCCCCGATTGGGACAGACCCCTGCCTCCCAGGCTCCTTCATCCCAAGCGTATCTTCGAAGGGGTACGTGAGGGGGTGGAGCACGGTGGCAACAAGAGCGGTATCCCTACGGTCAATGGCTCCATCGTCTTTGACTCACGTTATCTTGGTAAACCTTTAGTTTTTTGTGGCACGGGTGGGATCATGCCGGCCGAAGTCTGCGGGGAACCCAGCTGGAAAAAAGGGGCCCGCCCCGGGGATCTGGTGGTTATGGTGGGGGGAAGGATCGGAAAGGACGGCATTCACGGAGCTACCTTTTCTTCGGAGGAGCTTCACGAAGGAAGCCCTGCCACGGCGGTCCAGATCGGAGACCCCATCACCCAGAAGAAGATGTTCGACTTCTTGCTTGTGGCCAGGGACGAGTGCCTCTACACCTCCATCACGGACAACGGCGCGGGGGGACTTTCTTCTTCCGTGGGTGAGATGGCCCGAGAGTCGGGTGGGGCGGAACTCGACCTTGAGAAGGCCCCCCTCAAATACCACGGCTTACAGCCTTGGGAAATCTTGGTTTCGGAAAGCCAGGAGCGAATGACGCTAGCGGTGCCGCCGGAACATATCGACCGTTTTCTTGAGCTTGCCAGAAAGATGGACGTGGAAGCCACGGTACTTGGAAAGTTTACGGATTCGGGCTTTTTCCACGTGCGCTACGAGGGGAAAACAGTGGCCTTACTTCCGCTTGACTTTCTGCACGAAGGGGTGCCTCAGCTTGAGCTGCGGGCCATCTGGAGCCCCCCGGAACACGAAGAACCGGCTCTTCCAGTGCCGGAAGATTGCGGTGCCGTGCTCAAGGAGCTCCTTTCTCGCTACAACGTCTGTTCCAAGGAATACGTGGTGCGCCAGTATGACCACGAAGTGCAAGGGGGAAGCGTCATCAAGCCGCTGGTGGGGGTAAGAGATGATGGCCCAAGTGACGCGGCCGTGCTGCGGCCTGATCTTGAGCGTCTGGACGGCCTGGTGGTGGCCCACGGAATTTGTCCCAAATATTCCGATCTCGATACTTACTGGATGGTAATGAACGCGGTGGATGAAGCGGTTCGAAATGCAGTCTGTGTGGGGGCAGATCTCGAGCATATGGCAGGCCTTGATAATTTCTGCTGGTGTGACCCTATTCAGAGCGAAAAGACCCCGGATGGGCACTACAAATTGGCCCAGCTGGTGCGAGCCAACCAGGCCCTTTATGAGATCACCACGGCTTACGGGGTCCCCTGTATTTCGGGGAAAGACTCCATGAAGAATGATTATCTGGCTGTAGGTCTTGGTTTGAGCCCGGAAAACAACCCTTATGGGACGGGGGTGGTGCTTCCTGACGGAAGTCTCAAGATCTCCGTTCCCCCCACCCTCCTCTTTTCCGTTATCGCCCGAATCCCTGATGTCAGGCGCGCGATGACCATGGACGTCAAGCGTCCCGGAGATCTCATCTACCTTTTGGGAATGACCAGGGACGAGCTCGGAGGATCAGAGTATTTTCGAGCTCGTGGTTTCGTAGGGCAGAAGGTCCCGCAGGTGCAACCCGAGGCGGCTCGAGATCGCTATCTTCGCCTGAGGGAAGCCATTTATTACGATCTAGTTTCCGCAGCTCACGATTGCTCAGATGGCGGTCTTGGTGTAGCTTTGGCAGAAATGGCCTTTGCCGGGGGTCTGGGGGTGCTGGTTGATCTTTCTGCTGTGCCTTACGAAGGGGAAGCACGGCCCGATTTCGTGCTTTTTTCTGAATCCGCAAGCCGTATTGTGGTCACGGTGCCGCGAGAGAAACAGCGGGAGTTTGAAAAGCTCTTTTCGGGTTCGGTTTACGCGCTCATCGGAGAGGTGGTGGCGGAGCCGGTCCTTATAGTTCGAAACGGTCGCGGAGAGACCCTCATAGAAGAGAACATCTTTGACCTCAAAGCCGCCTGGCAAAAACCCTTAAATTGGTAGGTAGCCCAGATGAAGATTATGGTTTTTGGTCGACCGTCGGTTTCTTTTGGCCCGGAGGTTGAAATCGTTCCTTCGAAAGAAGGAACTTTAGCTGATCTTTATCTCATTGGTCCAGAAGAGATGAATCTTCCGAAACTCCTCACCCTGCGTTCCGATCCAGAAAAGGCCTTATCTCCCGTTTATCTGACGGAATTCACCGAAGATCGGCGACTTCTGGAAGTGGCAGATGGCCTCTGGCGTGGGGAAGAGACTTTGGCAGAAGTGGCCAAGATAAAGAAACGTCTGTCTTCCTTGCCTGCCCCTTCGGTCCGTCTCTCAGATACGGAGAGGCGTTTAATACTTTTTTTGAGATTTTTGTGGAGTCGCAGAAGAGAGGAATTTCATCCCTTTCCCGAGGTGAACTCGCGGGTGGGTTATCACTATCCCCTGCTTCAGGGGTTTCTCGGTTTTCAGCCTGGTGAAGAAATAGATCATCTGGAACAGATGTTCGCCCTGGGGGTGATACGACCTTTTCGACTCATCAATCGAGTGCCCATCTGTCCGCACGATGGACACTATCAGCTTGTCTTTCGTGAGATCTGTCCTCAGTGTGGATCCCTCAATTTGGAAGAAACGGAACTCTACTACCATTTTGATTGTGGTTATGTTGGACCGCGAGAAGATTTCGTGAGAGAGGAGATTTTGCGTTGTCCTAAATGTCACCAGGCCTTGCGACATCTGGGCGTGGATTACGAGATACCCAATCGAGTCTTTCGGTGTCTGGATTGTCATTATCTAGCAGAAGAGCCAAAAGTGGAGGTCTTTTGTCTTCATTGTGAAAGGAGTTTTTCTCTGGAATCCCTGCATTTCTTTGAAGCTCAAATTTATCAAATTACAGCTTTGGGTTTTCAGTCGGCAGAAGAAGGCCAGCTTCCAGTTCGGGCTGTGGAAGAGATTTTTGATCGTCTTAATCTGGTGAGATGGAATATCTTTCAGTTTGTAGTGGACTGGGAGAAGAAGAAATACGAACGTTATCAACACCCTTTTAGTTTGCTTATTGTAAGTTGGGATTGGAAACGCATTGAAGAGTTGGCAGAGACGTATGGTATTTCAGCTATAAGATCTTATTTCGAAGAAGTAATAGGTTATTTGCGCGAGAGTTTGCGCTCTGTGGATATCGGAACTCGTTACGAACTTGGACGTTATCTCTTTTTGTTGCCAGAAACTCCCGGAGATAAAGCTGAAATTGTTCGTCAACGTCTAAGCGAAAAAATCAAACATATCAAAACAGATCTTCCCGTCCCTAAAGTTGATTTTCATCTTGAATCCTGCCCTGGAAGATTGGAAAGTATGGATCTTGAAGCCATTTTGCGTGATCTTCAAGCCTAATGTTTGATTTTTATTATTTTCTTCAGCAATTAAGTCATTATTTTCGCCATTTTGTCTTAAGTGAACCTTTATTACAAATTCTTATTTTAACTCCTGCTTTCTGGATTGAATATCCCTGGTATTTCCTTATGACAATACTTCCCTTTTTTCATCGCGTTTTCCCTTCTTATTTGCAGGATTATTCTCCTCCTGTTGGTATCATTGTGACAGCTTATCGTGAACCATCGAGTGATATTTTGCGCAATTTGCGAACCATTCTTTATCAGGATTATCCTGGAAAGATAGAGATTGTTTTAATTTTTGATTCTCCAAGGGATGTTACTTTTTTTAAAAATCTTGAACTTCCTGCACGAAGATTTTTAAAGGTTATAAGTAAATATTATCGTGGTGGCAGGGCATCATCTCTGAATTTAGGTCTAAAGCTTCTTTCTCCAGAGATAGAAATTGTGTTAGCTGTTGATGCTGATACTTCTCTTGACTATGACGCTTTGCGTCTTCTTCTACGTCCTTTTAGCAATCCACGCGTAATAGCGGTCTCGGGAAACATCAAAGTGCGCAATGCCAAGGATAGCATCTGGACAAGATTTCAGCATATCGAATACGTAATTTCCATAGCCCTGGCTCGTTTAACCCTTTCTCGTCTTTTTGGTACGGTGAACAATATCTCTGGAGCTTATGGAGCTTTTAGGCGAGGTTTTTTGGAGTTGGTTTATGGTTGGGATTCGGGAACGGCGGAAGATCTGGACCTCACGGCAAGACTTAAGATAGCAGCTTCTTTTTATCCAGAGGCTCGCTTTGCTTTTGTGCCAGAATCCGTGGCACGCACCTCTGTGCCCGAGACTTTTGCCGGACTCATCAAACAGAGACAGCGGTGGGATGGTGATTTGGTGTGGCTCTTTTTTAAAAAATACCGACGATTTTTGGTGCCGGCTTTTCCTAATTGGAGAGACTTTTTCCTATTTCTTGACCTTAATCTTCTCCTTCAATTTGTTATGCCCGTGGCCATGTTCGTATATAACGTTTATCTCTGGTTGAATTACGGTCTGGTGGGCCTTTTGGTGGTTGATCTCTTTATCCTTGCCGTTTATGCCTTGTGGACTTTAGTTATGTATTTTTCTTATCTCTTGACTATTTCCCGAGAACGTGCTTATGATCTCTCATTCTTTGGATATCTCCTGATTTATCCTTTGTATAACTGGATTTTGCGGTTACATGCTTTGAAGGCTTATTTTGACGATTGGTGTGGAGATTTGCATAAGTATTCATCATACGTGCCACGATGGGTGTCAAGAAGATTGCCTTTTTAGTTTTAATTTTTGTCATCTGGGATCATAGCTCTTGGGCTCTAAGATATAAAGAATTGCCCCTTCTTGTAGACGGATCACCTCTCTTCTCTTCCTATAGTTACCATCTGAAACAGATTGAATCCCGTATTAAGCGCCTCTCTTTAGAGAATGGCTGGTGGCTTTCTTTGAGTGGCACATATTATTTCAATAATAGTTATGCTAAAGATGTTATTGGCTATACTTTTGGTTTATCACTCAAGCTTAATAAAGATTTTGGAGGATATAACTCCAATAATTTATTTCAGCGTTTTTTGGCCCGACTTGACTTTTTGAAAGTTGGTCTTGCTAAAGATGAGAGAAAGGTTTTGCTCCTTTGGCGTCTTCGTTTTCTTTTCATAGAATATCTTCTCCTTGAACAAAAGATTCAGATTTTGAAAAATCTCGAACAAGAAATTGAAACCATCCTCTCTCCTTTGAGAGAGAGGATGATCCATGGTCTTGAGAAAAGAGAAGACGTGGACTTCTATGTTGATCGTCTTTTTCGTTATCGTCTGGAGGAGAACCTTTGTCGCCAACAACAGAAAAAGATAGAAGAACTATTTTCTCTTATATTAAATTGCGAAGATTGTCGTCCGGAAAAGGAAAATCTTTATTTGACCTTGCCCTTAAACCTTCCCTCTCCGGAAAAGACAGATTTTCTGGAGAAAGTCTCCGAACAACTGGCTGAGCTTTCGAAAAGACGATTTTATCCTCGTTTCAAATTTTCTCTTGGTGTAGATCGAACCTGGGACGACAATTCTGGCAGTCTCTGGACAGGTTTCTCGGTCTCCGTCCCTTTGCACTTTCAGGCCTCGGAAAGGGCTCGCCAGGAGGAGATCTTTGCCCTGTGGCAACGCCTTAAAGCCGAAGAGGAGCTGCGAGAGACGCGCCTGAAGAACCAGGCCTTTGAACACCTCATGGGTTTGATCTCTTATCAAAGCGATCTTCGTTTCCTGGCTCGCCGCTTTTCCTCCGCTCTTTTGGAGAAGCCTCCCCCGGTCTTTGATCGTTCCTGGGCCAGGTCCAGGATCAAAGCGTTGGAGATCCTGAAAGATTATTACGACGTTCAGATCCGGATCTTTGCCTTGTGGGCTTCCTTGGGAGGTGCTTTACAACTTAAGGATTTCCCGGTCTCGCATGACAGAGGTCTATGGGTCGCTTTACCTCCTCGCGACTTGGCAGCTTGGTGGTGGGCCAGTGAGCCTTCGGTTTCTCACGTTCGCCAGGTTTCAGATTCTTTAGGGCTTACCCGGCTTTATTTTTCTCTAAACGCTAAACAGATCGAAGAGTACCTTCAAAAAGGGAATCCGGAACTTTCACGCTTTATTGTCGATCTGTATCAACAGGGAACAGTGACTGAAATCCTCCTCGGAGAACCCACTTGGATCTTCCCTCAGGCTCGAAAGAAACTCTTTCAAATTGTCTCTTGGCTGGAAAAACGCCTTTATCCTTTGGTTCAGGTGGTTCATCTCGATTTGGAACCCCACGCCCTTTCGGATTTTTCCCGTAACAAAGAAAGATATCTTCGTCTCTATTTGGATACCTTGGCAGAACTTCGAAAAGAAACCCCTATGGATCTGATCGTAGATGTTCCTCTTTATTTCTTCAGGGAAAAAATTTCTTGGCAGGGAAAGGAAGCCCTTTTGATTGATCATCTGGTGCCTTTGGTCAACGGAGTGGTAGTGATGAACTATTTTGGTGATCCTGATCTTTTTGAGCGCTGGGCCAAAAAAGTAGCTCAAATGCTAGAGGCACGAAGCCTCCCTTACTGGATAGGCCTTTCTCTGGAAAAGGACATCCCCTCTGAAGAGAGTCTCAAAGACCTTTCGGTTGAAGTATTTCGGCAGTTTTTGAGAGAAGAACTCTCACAGATTTCTCCTTCTTATTTTTTCCGAGGTTTGGCGGTGCAAAATTTCAAGGAGTTAGAGAAATATGCTGCACCTTCGCAGACTCCGTAGGCGAATTCCTCTGGGGGTCCCGGAATCATTACGAGAAGGCCCTAAGCCCAAAAGCCGCCGCGGATACTATCTTCTGGTCCTGTTCTTTTTACTGATAGGTTTGGCCCTTTATTTCTATTACTACCATCTCTTGGTAAAGGGCTCGGGGCTGGTAGTCGGGGAGGTATTGGCTATCCGTTCTCCCCTAAAAGGACAGGTGGTTTCAGTACCCGAACTGGGAAGCGCCTTTCAGATGGGAGATCCTCTCCTTTCACTCAAACCTTATGCCCTCTTCGATGAAATTCCTTACCTTGAAGAAAAGAGAGAGACGCTTGAGGCCAGTTACGAAGTCTTGAACGCCGAAAGATGGAATCTCTTGCGGGAGAAAGAGACCCTCCAGAAACAACTCTCCGAACTCAATGCCCTGTATCGGCGACGTTTGGTCACTCTTCCGGAAAAGCTGAGTCTGCTCTCCGCCCTTCGGTCCTTAAACGCCCAAATTTTGAGTTTTGAGCAGGGATTAAAAAGGATAGATCTTGAGCTTCTGGAGGTAGAGAAAAGATTGGCCGAAGCCAAGAAGAGACAAGAGTCCTATGTATTTCGGGCTCCCGAAAGGGGCTTCGTTTTGGAGAGATTGGTTAGCCCTGGAAGTCTGGTCTTCCCGGGAGACTATCTCCTTCGTATTTCTTGTGGTCCTCCTCGGTATCTTTTGGTCTATTTTTCCCTAAAAGATGTTCCGTATATTTATCCGGGCCTGACCGTCAAAGTCCGTCTGGACCGGGGCGTGGTTTTCAAGGGTGTGGTTCGTGATATCTTGAAGGAAACCGCCTACAAGCCTCCTTATCTTCTGCGCACCTTCGAGAAACGCGCGCTTTCCCTTCAAGTATTGGTGGAGATCCCGGATCTTGAAGAGCCCCAGCTCCTCTTGCAAGAACCCGTTTGGGTGAGTTTCCGGCGTCCTTTTCCGT
Organism: uncultured Thermodesulfobacteriota bacterium; assembly: GCA_964630855.1. Taxonomy (GTDB): domain Bacteria; phylum Desulfobacterota; class Thermodesulfobacteria; order Thermodesulfobacteriales; family Thermodesulfatatoraceae; genus JAADCO01. The sequence goes on from CAZVXP010000021.1 coordinate 61,368, forward strand.
GGTTTCATTGATCTTCCCTTCCCGAGTTTCTCCTGTTAAGAAGGGCTCATGAAGCTGGCCATTTGCGGTAAGGGAGGCGTGGGAAAATCAACGGTGGCGGCCCTCCTTGTTGAGGCCCTACTCGCTTCGGGGTATCGGGTCCTGGCCATCGATGCTGATCCTAGCCCTCATTTGGCACGCCTTCTGGGGGTGCCAGGGGCCGAAGAGATCGTGCCTATTGCCGAGATGAAGGAGCTCCTTCTTGAGCGCGCTCAAAAAGACGGTCCCTTTTACGTCCTGAACCCCAAGGTGGATGATCTTCCGGCCAGGTTCATGAAAGAAAGAAACGGACTCAAACTCATGGTCCTTGGGGCGGTGCGCGAAGCGGGAGGCGGTTGCGCCTGCCCGGAACAAACCGTCTTAAGGCGTCTGCTCTCACTTTTGCTCCTTCAGAGCCAGGAGGCGGTAATCGTCGATCTGGAGGCCGGTGTGGAACCCTTTGGCCGGGCTACGGTTTCAGCCCTGGAGGCAGTTTTGATCGTGGTTCAGCCTTATCGGGGTAGCCTGGAGACCGCCAGGCAAATCCGAAAAATGGCCCAGGATCTCGGGGTGAAGCGTGTCTTTTTGGTGGGGAATCTCTTCTCTCAGGAAGAAGACCGTTTGTTCGTGGAAGAGGCCCTTGCTGAAAAACTTTTAGGCTATCTTCCCCGGGATGAGGAGTTATCACGGGCCGAACGAATGGGAAAACCTCTTCGGGAGGTGAGGGGGCCCGCCTGGAAAGCGGCTCAAGAATTGGCGCGCAAGCTGGAGAAAGAGCTTTCTCATGGAGCTTAAAGACGTACAAAACCAGCCGGACTTTCGACAGATAGAAATAGATAAAGTTGGCATAAAAGGCATTCATTATCCCATTTCAGTGTTGGACCGGCGCAAAGGGGTCCAGCACACCGTTGCTACCATCAATATGTACGTGGATCTTCCGCACCATTTTAAGGGGACCCACATGAGCCGTTTTGTGGAGATCCTCAACGAGTACCGCCATGAAATCCACATGAAGAAGATTCCCCGGATCTTGGAAGAAATGCGCCGGAGACTTTCTGCCAAGATGGCCCATCTGGAGATAGAGTTCCCCTTTTTCATGGAAAAAGAGGCCCCGGTTTCTGGAGCGCGGGGTCTGATGGAATACGGTTGTAAGATCTATGGTTCTTTAGGAGAAGGTTTTCGGGATCTAATGGTAGAGGTTCGGGTGCCGGTGATGACAGTTTGCCCCTGCTCGCAGGAGATCAGCGAGCGGGGGGCCCATAACCAGCGCGGTTTGGTACGGGTCCGGGTTAGATTCAAAAAATTTATCTGGATCGAAGAGTTAATCGAGATTGTCGAGAAATGTGCTTCTTCTCCGGTCTATCCTTTGCTCAAGAGACCGGATGAAAAATTCGTTACCGAATGGGCCTATGATCACCCCATGTTCGTGGAAGACGTGGTGCGCGAGGTTTGTCGCCGCCTCCTCGCCCACCCGGAGATCACCTGGTTTTCGGTGGAAGCGGAAAACTTTGAATCCATTCATGCTCACAATGCATACGCCTTTATCGAAAGGTCCAAAGAAGATCAGGCAGATTGTTGTTCTTCGACTTCAAGTTCGAGTTCGAAGAAACTCTCACCACAATCATAGCATTTTACGTCCAGAGTGTTATCAAACAAAGAAACGTAAATTTCGTCGCAACCGCAAGCTGGGCAGGGCCCCTCAATCTGCTCCTCGATGACCTTTCTGATCTCCTCCTGAATATCCGCAGGAATATCAGGATCAAAGAAAATCTTCACGATAACCTCCTCTTTTTAAGCGGCCTGCATAGTAACAATCGGCCTCTATATTGTAAAGCGCACCGCAGGGTTTTTTAAGGATTTTTTGTCAGAATTTGAAAATTTTTCTGTCTTCGATAGAACCTCCAGAAGCGCAGGACTCGTTCCAGATATGATATCGTTTCACTAAAAGGTGGCACTCCGCGATAGAGCCTTACCCGTTCTGGTCCGGCATTGTAAGCCGCTAAAGCCAAACGGACGTCTTGAAATTCCGCAAGCAAGTCTCGCAAATAAGCCGCAGCTCCTCGAACGTTTTCTTCTGGGTCAAAGGGATCTTTTACGCCATAGGCTTGCGCAGTCTCTGGCATGAGTTGCATGAGTCCCAACGCTCCTTTGGGAGAAACCGCCCCCGGATTGAAATTGGATTCTGCCCGGGCAATGGCTCTAAGCAGAGCCGGATCAAGATCATAGAGACGGGCGGCTTCTTCAAAATAATCTTTGGGATGGAAACGCTTCCAGGTTTGCCCCATGGGAATGTTGGTTACGTGTAGGACCCCGTTGGCGTCGCGATAGAGATAGAGTTCAGCCTGGCTCAAGGCAGGCCAAAATATTAACCAGAAGAAGCAGAGGAGTGCTCTTTTAAAAATTTTTGGCGGCATTCTTCACTACAAAAATAATAGACCTTGCCCTTCCAGATGGCGGTGTAAGCCGTGCTCTTTGGGCAATAGACCCCGCATACTGGGTCCTCTACCAGTTTATCGGTCACTGGAAATCTTGATCTTGAGGAAGAAGATTTTTGGGAAGGTGATGGCCGCCGCCTGAAAAGCTGTTTCAAGTCTTTGAGGATGGAACGCCCCACCCAGATGATGAGAAATAAAAGAAACAGAATGATTATAAGACGAATCATGGTTCCACAAAGACTAGGAAATCTACCCGTTCCTTGGACGAAAGAGAATTCAAAAGTTCCTGAAAAGTTTGGCCTATGAGGGGATGTTTCTCCCTAGCAACAAGATCTGTCAAGGGGCGAAGGACAAAAAGGCGCTCATGAAGATGGGGATGGGGCAAGGTGAGTACCTTCGAGGACAAGGTGACCCCCTGATAGAGCAGGAGATCGAGGTCAAGGGGGCGATCTGAAGGGCCTCTTGGGCTGGTACGCCTGCGTCCAGCTTGACATTCAAGCTTCCACAAAACAAAGAGTAGGGCCCAGGGGGAAAGGGAGGTCTCTATTTCCACCACGAAATTGAAGAACCAATGTTGGGAATAAAAACCTACGGGTTCGGTCAAATAAATAGCAGACCACCTCAAGAGACGAATCCCTGGCTGGCTGCGCAAAGCAGCTAGGGCCTGACGGCAATGGTTCAGCCGATCTCCCAGGTTGGAACCTACACCAATGTAGGCCTTCTTTAGAATTTGAGGTTGGCTATTCGTGCCAAGGCCTCCTTGAGACGGTCCTTGTCAACGGTGAGAGCGATGCGGAAAAATCCCTCTCCTGGATCACCGAAGCCGTTGCCCGGGGTAACCACGATACCAGCTTCCTGGAGGAGTTTGGCACAAAAATCCGCAGAAGAATAGCCAGCAGGTACTTTCGCCCAAACATAAAAGGTGGCTTTGGGTTTTTCTACCTGAAAGCCCAGTTTTTGGAGACCTTCAACCACCACGTCTCGTCTCTCCTTGAAGATACGGCGAAATTCCTCCACACAACTTTGGTCTCCAGTAAGGGCAGCGATGCCGGCCTCTTGTACGGCTTGAAAGGCACCGGAATCCACGTTGTTTTTGACCTTGGCCAGGCCTGAAATCAATTCTGGATTGCCTACCGCAAAGGCAATCCGCCAGCCCGTCATGCAATAAGTCTTGGAAAGACTGTGGAATTCAAGGCCTACTTCTTTAGCTCCTTCAGCTTGTAAAAGGCTTGGAGGACGATAATCGTCGAAATAAAGCTCCGTATAGGCAGCGTCGTGAGCTACGATTAAGCCGTGTTTCCGAGCGAAATCTACCACTTGATTGAAAAAGCCCACGTCCGCTATCGCGGCGGTGGGATTGTTAGGATAATTTAGCCAGAGAATCTTGGCTCGTGAAAGGACTTCTGACGGAACAGTCGAAAGGTCCGGCAAAAATCCATTCTCTTCGAGCAATGGAAGATAATACGTCTCCCCTCCAGCAAATAAGGTTCCGATGTGATAAACCGGATAAGAGGGGGTGGGAACCAGGACCACTTCTCCCGGGTTAACAAAAGCCAGGGGGAAATGGGCAATGCCTTCTTTGGAGCCAATAAGAGTGACCACCTCCGTATCGGGATCAAGAGAAATCCCGAAACGTTTTTCAAACCATTGGGCAGCTGCCTCCCGGAAGCTCCTCATTCCTATACTTGAGGGATAATGGTGATTTTCTGGCTTTTTGACCGCTTCTATAGCGGCCTGAACGATGTGATCTGGGGTGGGGAGATCCGGATCCCCCACCCCGAGATCGATGACATCAACTCCTCTGGCCTTGGCTTCTGCCTTGAGACGATCAAGTTCCACAAAGAGATAGGGTGGAAGACGTTTCAAGCGTTCGGAAAAGGTGAACATTTGAGCCCCCTTTAACGTTCACGTTTGCCCTCGATGAACTCGATTACCATCTGTCGAGCGACGTTGTCAGGATATTGTTGTGGAGGGTGTTTCATCGTGTAGGCCGAAATGGAGATCAAAGGCCCGGAAACACCTCGATCCATGGCCAGCTTGGCGCAACGAATGGCATCCACCGCCGAGCCAGCAGAGTTGGGGGAGTCTTCTACGCTGAGTTTCAACTCAATGTACATTGGTACGCCGCCAAAAAGCTCCCCTTCTAGCCTAATGTAAGCGATCTTGTTGTCTTTGAGCCAGGGAATCCAGTCTGAAGGACCGATATGGATATTGTCTTCGCCAATGTCATAGGGCAGAAGAGAGGTTACAGCTTCGGTTTTGGAGACTTTTTTGGTCTTCAGCCTTTCACGTGCCAGCATGTTCAGGAAATCGGTGTTGCCGCCGAAATTGACCTGATAGGAGCGTTTGACTGGCACCCCTCGGTCTACCATGAGCTTGGTCAGCACGCGATGGACAATCGTGGCTCCCACTTGGCTCTTGATATCGTCTCCTACCGCTGGGATACCCGCTTCTTCAAAACGTTTGCCCCAATCTCCAGACACGATGAAGGTGGGCATGGCATTGACAAAGGCTACTCCTGCCTTGAGGCAGGCCTCAGCGTAGAAACGAGCAGCTTCTTCCGAACCGACTGGTACGTAGTTGATGAGGACATCGGCTTGGCGCTCTTTAAGCACGGCTACGACGTCTTCCAGTTCGTCTTCTTTGGCTTCTGAGAGAACGAAAGTCTTCTCTTCGGGATAGTGGGCCATGTGCGGAGCACAGCCGTCGAGGACCTTACCCTTACGGACCTCAACGCCCAGTTCGGGGACGTCCCGATAGAAGACCGTCGTGCAATTTGGAAGGGCGAAAATGGCCTGCGAGACATCTTTACCCACCTTACGGGCGTCGATGTCCCAGGCAGCCACAATCTCCAAATCCCAGGGTTTGTATCCACCAATGTCTGGAAACATCACACCTTGGGTGACGTCCAGACCCTTTTCGCGATAATAGAAGATGCCTTGAATCAGGGCGCTAGCACAATTTCCTACTCCCGCGATCGCCACCCGAACTTTTTTGCCCGACATGGCTCACCTCCCTGCTAATTTTGGTGCCAAGGGCTAAATGTAATCACACCCCCGGTGCGATCAAGAAGGCTTTAACCGTAGTTTTTGAAAAAATCTATAAAAATTTGTGCTATAGGTGAAAGCGTTCGCCTCTCCTGGGTGATGAGATAAAAGTTTCTCTCAATCTTGAGACCTACGATTTCCACTTCGCGGATGAGTCCGCGCTTAAGCTCTTCTTCCACGGCTTTCTTGGAGATAAAAGCCCCTCCAATTCCCCCTTTAATGGCTTGTTTTACGGCCTCGGTGGAACCAAGCTCCGCCACGATGGGTAATTTTTCCGCAGAAATCCCAGCGGCTTTAAGGGCTTTTTTGGCTGTCAGCCAGGTACCAGATCCTTTCTCTCGTACGATAAGCGGAAGGTCTCGCAAGCTTTCTGGCGAGATAGGGCTTGGCAGTTCCCAATCTCCTGGTACAGCTAGGATGATCTCATCACGAAAATGGGGTTCAAAACGTAATTCTCCCTCGAAAACTTTGGCCCCCACTACACCCAGTTCCAATTCTCCTTCACAAACTAGACGAGAAATTTCTTTGGTGTCAGCAATTTTGAGGGTTATTTCTACGTCTGGATGGATCTTTTTGAAGGCCCCCAAGACTTGGGGAAGGATGTATTGTCCGGGGATAGTACTTCCCCCCAAGAGGAGTTTGCCCTTGCCACCAGATTTGAAAAGGGCCATCTCTTGCTCGAGGTCGTTGACCAGCCGTACGATCCTTTTGGCGTAACGATACAGAAGAAGGCCGGCTCTGGTGGGGAGTACCTCCCGGGTGTGACGGTCAAGGAGAGTGATGCCCAGAGCCTCTTCCAGAGCCTTGATGTGTCCGGAGACCGTGGGCTGTGAGAGATGGCAGATCTCTGCTGCCTTGGAAAAACTTCGCTGTTCCATGACCGCCACGAAGACCTGCAGTTTCTTCAGGTCAAACTGCACCCTTCTCCACCTCTCCCAAAACAGCTTCTCTGATACGAGCTGGCAGGAGCTTGGCTCCCCAAGAGACAATCTTCTTGAGAATAGGGATGATATCTTCGTCTCCAGGCCAGTGGCTCCGTAAAACCTCTTCGTCTACGTGGTTTAAGAGACGCAATACCGCCAGGGCCACGAGATAAAGGTCATCTACCAGGCCGAAAAACGGGATTACGTCTGGAATGAAATCAGCCGGATTCAACAGATAAGCTAGGGCCGCTATTAATATGGCCTTGTCTTCCATGGGAACACGTGAATCTTTGAGGAGTCCTAAAAGGAGTTTCAAAAAATGAGGTAATAAGGAGAGATACTTTTTGATGGCCAAAGATTCCCCCTCCTTGAGCTGGTTCCAGATTTATTGCTTACACCTATCGTAGCAGGTCAAAAGTGTTATACTCTTAATAAGATGAACCGGCAAGGAAGGCTGCGAAAAAAGACGAGGGTCATTTACGTGGGCTCTGTCCCGATAGGGGGAGAACATCCAGTAGTTGTGCAATCAATGACCAACACTGATACCCGGGATGTCAGCTCTACAGTGGCTCAGATCAAACGGCTCGAAGAAGTGGGGTGTGAGATCATCCGTGTAGCGGTCCCGGATGAGGAGGCGGCCCGGGCCATCAGTGCCATTAAGAAAGAAATTCGTATCCCTCTCATCGCTGACATTCACTTCGACTGGCGGCTGGCCTTATTGGCCCTTGAGCACGGGGCAGATGGTCTAAGAATCAATCCAGGGAATATAAAGGGGCTGGACAACGTAAAAAGGGTCATTTTAGCGGCCAAGGAGCGAGATGCAGCGGTGCGCATAGGGGTTAATGCGGGCTCTCTGGAAAGGGATTTGCGTCGTCGCTACGGAGGAGCTACGCCGGAAGCCTTGGTGGAAAGCGCTTTGCGTCATCTCGATTTTATCGTAGGTGACCTCGGTTTTGAAAACCTCAAAGTCTCTCTCAAATCTTCTGACGTTTGGACCACCCTAGCGGCTTACCGGCTCTTTGCCGAAAGGAGCGATTTCCCTCTGCACTTGGGGGTCACAGAAGCTGGAGGACTTATCGCAGGGACAGTCAAAAGTGCTTTTGCCCTAGGGCTTCTTCTGGCCGAAGGTATTGGTGATACCATCCGGGTCTCACTCACACGGGATCCCGAAGAAGAGGTTCAGGTAGCTTATGAGATCTTACGGACCGTGGGGCTCCGACAGAGAGGGCCGGAAATCATTTCTTGTCCTACTTGCGGGCGTTGCGAAATCGATCTCTTTCGGATCGCTGAAGAAGTGGAACGTTTTGCCCGCAAGATCGAGTATCCTCTCAAACTGGCGGTCATGGGGTGCGTGGTCAACGGTCCGGGAGAGGCGCGGGAAGCCGACGTTGGTTTGGCTGGTGGAAAGGGAGTGGGGCTTATCTTTCGTAAGGGAAAGATCTTGCGAAAGGTGCCAGAGAAAGAGATTTTGCCCGCTTTTTTCGAAGAAGTGGAACGTCTCTTGCGAGAACTCAAGCCTTCCTGAGTTTGAGGCCCAGGCGGTAGAGCTCTTTGGCAGAAAGAGCTGTTTCGCGGGCCAGGAGGCGGCTTGCTTCCTTGAGAGGTATCCCCTGGGCAAGCAGTTGACCAAGCTTCTCTCGAACTTCATCCAGAGGGATATCCCTCTTTTGGTGGGGAGCACCTTCAAGTATTAAGCTGATTTCTCCCCGCGGTTCTTCTTGGTGAAAACGTTCTCTGAGCTGGCTCAGGGTTGTCAGGATGTATTCTTCGTGGACCTTGGTCATCTCTCGGGCTAGAAAGACCCGTCTTTCGCCAAAAGTCTTCAAAAGGTCTTCCAATGTCTCGCGCAAACGGTGAGGACTTTCGAAAATAACCAAAGGGCGTCTTTCTCCCGCCACTTCGGCCAGAAGTCTTTTCCGTTCTCCTCTTTTGGCCGGGAGGAAACCCAGGAAGAGGAATCCCTGGTGCAGGTCAAAGCCCGAGACACTAAGGGCCGTGGCCAAGGCCGAAGGTCCCGGAATCGGACGCACGGGAATACCTTCTTCGTGGGCCAAGGCTACCAGTCTGGCTCCGGGATCGGAAATCCCAGGCGTTCCGGCTTCACTTACCAAGGCAAGTTTTTGTCCTCCTTTAAGACAGGCCAGGAGCTGCGGAGCCCGCTCGGTTTCGTTGTGTTTGTGGAAAGGTATCAACTTGGGACCTTTGATACCAAAGTGGTTGAGAAGTTTGAGCGTGGTACGGGTGTCTTCGGAGGCGATAAGATCCACTTCTTTTAAGACTTCTAGGGCCCGGAGGGTAATGTCTTTGAGATGACCAATGGGAGTGGCAACCACGTAAAGCAGGCCAACTTCAGGCTTTGGAGCAACGCCAGACATGGATGATACGCTGAAGGGCCGTAAAATTGGCGAAGAAAGCCAGGGCCGCCAGCACAGGAAGTAACCAGCCTGTCAATAACCCGATGGTCAGAAGAAGCAATCTTTCAAAGCGCGTGAGGAGGCCAACCTTGCATTCAAAACCCAGGGCTTCGGCTCGAGCGCGGGTGTAACTGACCATTAAAGAGCCAGCCAGCGCGAGAAAAAGAAGGATCACCGGCCAGAACTGAGATGTTTCCAAAAGATAGTAGAGCAACCCCCCAAAGATGGCGATTTCGGAATAGCGGTCGAGGGTTGAGTCCAAGAAGGCCCCGAATTTGGTTTGCTGTCCGGAACGGCGGGCCAAAAGGCCATCTACCGCATCCAACGGGCCAAAAACCACCAAGAGCAGCCCTCCTAGACGAGGATAACCCAGCGCCAGTACTATCCCTACGGCTACGCACCCCAGGAAACCCAGAATGGTGACCGTATTGGGTGAAACCCGCCATTTGGCCAGGAAATCGGCAATCGGGGCCAAAAATGGCTGACTGAGGGCTCGAACGCGGTCTGTGAGGGTGAAGGTTGACATGCTTCAGCTCTCCCTGCAGCGAATAATAACCCTTTTATCGCGGAGAAGCCAAGACTTTTTAAGAGAGAGCGATGAGGAAGACCCCGGTCAACATGAGGGCGGCTCCAAAGAGACGGCTGGCCATAGCCTCTTCCCGGAAAAAGAGGCCGCCCATCACGACTCCGAAAAGGACACTTAAACGTTTGACGGCGATCATGTAAGCAGCTGGGGCCAAACTGATGGCCCACATGTGACAGATAACCATGGCACTCTGGGCCAGTCCGACCAGGAGGACTCCTTTGGGACAGGCACGTACTATTTCTCCAGCTCGAGCCTTAAAGAAGAAGCGCAAGACCAGTACGGCGAACAGGCCGTGGACAATAAAGTAAAAACAAGCAAAGAAAAATGGGTTGGAATGAGTGACAGCCAGTTTACCCAACACCGAGGTAATGGCATATAAGAAAGCCACAAGCAACATGAGAAGGGAACCCCTTTCTCGAATGATGGCTCGCAAGGGGGCCAAAAGCCCTTGTTTCAAGGTGTTAAGATGCAAGGCATAACTGCCACCCACGATGAAGAAAATACCGATTATGCCTTGGAGACTCAGATGTTCACCTAGGATCAAGGCCCCGGTAACGATCATGAAAGCTGGGGTGAAGGCCAAGAAGGGAACGGTGAGGGAAAGAGGGGAGATTCGTAGGGCCTCCATATAGCATAGTAGGGCTGTGGTTTCCAAAGGGAGCAAGATGAAGACCGTGCGCCAGAAGATCCAGTCCAGTTGGGGCCAGGGTTGGAGTAGGAGCAAGGGGAAGAGGAAGAAGATTGGCCCCAAGACCCGGGCCAGGGCCATCCTGGCCGTGCCAAAGGGACGTAGATAGTGTTTGACCAGGGCGTCACCAGCCGCCGTAAAAAAGGCGGTGGCTATCGCAATTCCAAGCCAGAGCATGTTTCCATCTAAGAGAGAGCCTGCAGGGCGTCAAGAGGAGGAAAGATGAAGACCAAAGTTTTGACCGCCAAAGTTGTTTTACCAGCCTGGGATGAGGAACCCCTGAGAGACGGAGCGGTGGTGGTAGAGAAAGACCAGATTTTAGCGGTGGGGAAGAAAGAGGAAATCCTTGCCCTTTATCCTGAGGCTGAGGTCCTGGATTTCCCTCACGGTATGCTGCTGCCTGGTCTGGTTAATGCACATACCCACGCCTCCATGACCATCTTTCGAGGATTGGCTGACGATCTTCCCCTCATGACCTGGCTTGAAAACTACATTTTTCCCGTGGAAAAGCACCTTCGGCAGGACTGGGTTTACTGGGGGGCGAAACTGGCCATAGCCGAGATGCTGCGTTCTGGAGTGACGATTTTTGCTGACATGTACCTCTTTGAACCAGAGGTCATCCGGGCCGTGGAAGAAGCGGGAGTGCGTGCCGCTTTAGGAGAGGGCCTCTTTGATTTTCCCTCTCCGAGTTACGGTCCACTCGAGAAGGGGCTAGCCCTTACAGAAGAACTTTTGCAACAATTTGCCGAACATCCCAGGATCAAAATCCTGGTCTGTCCCCACGCCACCTATACTTGTTCCCCCGAGACCCTTCGAAGGGCCAAAGAGATAGCCGATCGGTTTGGGGCTTTGCTACACATTCATCTTTCCGAGACCAGGGAAGAGGTCTCTTTGATCAAGGCCCGTTACGGTAAGCGTCCTCCGGCTCATCTGGATTCTCTGGGACTGCTCAATGACCGGCTTCTGGTGGCACATGCGGTGCAGCTCACAGACGAAGAGATTGAACTCTTCGCCCAAAAAGGGGTACGGGTGGCTCACTGCCCGGAAAGCAATCTCAAGTTGGCCTCCGGGGTGGCTCCGATAAGCGCCCTCCTTGAGACCGGAACCACGGTGGGGATAGGCACAGACGGGCCTGCCAGCAACAACGATCTGGATCTCCTGACAGAGATGCGAACCGCTGCTTTCTTGCAGAAGGGTCTTTCCTTTGACCCCACCAAACTGCCGGCCCGTACGGTGTTTCGCCTGGTTACGGAGATGGGGGCGCAGGCTTTGGACTTCAAGGGCTGCGGGCGCCTGGCTCCGGGATGGGCGGCAGATTTGGTGGTGCTTGATCTCAAGAAACCCCATCTCACCCCCCTTCACGACCCATTTTCTCTTCTGGTTTACAGCGCCCGGGGAGGAGACGTGAGTCACGTGATGGTAGCTGGAGAGTTTGTCTTATGGGAGGGGCAGGTGGTGCGCTTTGATGAGGAGGAGGCCCGGCAACAAGTCCAGCGGATTGGAGAAGAAATCCGAGAGATGCTTGCTTAAAGCGAGACCCTTTTGACCTCCAGAAGCTCAAAGACGCGGGTTACCGCCTCTTCAGGAGTCTCGACATAGTGGACACCTTCAATCCCGGGCCAGGTGTGCAACCCCACCACGGGCTTCCACATTTTGAGGGCCAAAGCGATTTCAGAAAGAGTGCCGTAACCCCCGGAGATGGCAATGGCTGCCTCGGCCGAGCGTACCAGTACTACGTTTCGGGCTTGGCCAAGATCTGTGACAATCGGAATCTGGACGTAAGGATTGGCGTCTTCGGCGCGGTTTCCCGGGAGGACACCCACGGTGAGTCCTCCGGCCTCTAGTGCCCCTCGGGAAGCCGCTTCCATCACCCCTCCCAACCCTCCAGTGAGGACAATGGCCTTAGAGGCCAGAAGGCGGCCCACTTCGTAGGCCAACCGATAAATTTCGCCCTCGCAGATCCCGGCTCCAAAGACGGCGATGCGACGTTTATTCCGGAAATCCATGTTCTCCCACCAGTTTGACGAAACGCACGGCTCCTAGGTTTTCTTTAACCAACCTGGGTCCCTTTTTGACCACCTTGATGAGATACTGCGACCATTCGTCACCCACAGGCATCACTAAACGTCCACCATCCTTCAACTGTTCGAGCAAGGGTTCAGGGATCTGTGGACCAGCGGCGGTCACAATGATGGCATCAAAGGGAGCGGCTTCTGGCCAGCCCTTGGTACCATCGCCCACGCGAATGTGGACGTTTCGATATCCGAGTTTTTCCAGAAGCCGTTTGGCCCGGTGAGCCAGACTCGGATAGCGTTCAATGGAATAGACTTCATCAGCCAGTTCCGCCAGGATGGCCGTCTGATAACCAGAACCCGTACCTATTTCCAGGACCTTTTCCGGGCCCTTCAGTTCAAGGGCTTCGGTCATGAGGGCTACGATGTAAGGCTGGGAAATGGTCTGTCCTTCACCGATGGGCAAAGGATAATCACCATAGGCCTGGTCTCTCAGGGCCTCGTCCACAAAGAGATGGCGCGGGATCTTTCGCATGGCAGCCAGCACCCTCGGGTCACGAATACCCCGGGCGGCTATCTGGGTCTGAACCATCCGATCTCTGGCGCGCTGGTAGATATCAGGCTCCATGGTTACTCCTTTTTACGACGCACGAAATAGATACAATCCGAAGCCCGGTCCCCCACAAAACTAATGCGCAAGATCTCTATTTCTTCCTTCCCCAGACTTTTCCCTAACAAAGGGACCTTCTTCAAAGTGCTCTCATTGACATGATAGTAATACCATTCCTCCCGGTCAGGAGGATGGCGAACAACTCTGTCTGGAGGGCCCAGGAGTTGATAGACTTCTTGCTTAGTGGAAAGACCTTTTCTTATGAGACAGGCTTCAGAGGCCAGGTTTCTTTCGGGTGCCCCCGAACAATTTAAGAGGCCCAGGGTCAAAAAGACGATAAAGAAAAAGTAGAGCCGTTTCATACGGCCCTGATTATAAACAATCTTTGATCCTTCTGGCCAGGAGGAAAAATGCGCTGTCCAAAATGTAAGCTTGTAGTGGCGGAATACCTTCGTCTCTGTCCGGAGTGTCAAACTGATCTCCGAAACCTAAACGAACTGTTCGGCCCCTTCTATGAGCCCCATCCCGAGGCCTTTCTAGGACTTTTTGAAGAAGGGCTCCAGGTAGAAGAGGGGCTGGAAGAGGACTTCCTCTTCGTAGAGGAACCAGAACCTCAAGAGGAAATGCCCCTTCAAACCTTAGGAGAAGAGGAACTCCCTCTTGAAGAAGAGGCCCCGGAACTCGATCTCTCAGACCTGGACCTCCCCGAAGAACCCGAGGGGGAATCTCTCTTGGAAGCAGAGGAGGAAGCCCCTGAGGGAGAGATTGTCCTGGAAGAGCTTGAAGAGGAACCCTTGGAAGAGATCCACGAAGAGTTATTGGAAGGCTTGGAGGAGATAGAAGACCTTCTTCCTGGTGAACCCGAAAAGGAGGCTACCTAACCGGGCGCCCCCAGTAATCTTTAAGAGTTCCCTCGGCCAGGGCCTTGGTCTCTTCCAAGGCTTTGGCATAGTATCTTTGCACGAGAGAGCGGGCTTTGGTGGCGGCTCTGGTTTCCGGATAGGTTTGTAGGAGATAGAGGATGCGATAGTAAGCCGCCCGGTATCGCTTCGTACGGTAGTAGAAGTGTGCGACGTAGAGCTCATGCTCCCCGAGTCGTTCCCTGCCCTCACGGATGCGCTTTTTGGCTTCTAGGGTGTAAGGGGAATCCGGAAACTGTTTGATAAGTCGTTCGTAGGTCTCGATGGCCTTCTTAGTAAAACTCTGATCCCGGTCAGGAGGGAGCATTAGTTTGTAGTAGCAAGTACCAATCTGAAACACTACATACGGAATAGCTTCGTTGGTGGGATGGAGTTTTTCAAACTCTTCGTAGAGAACGATGGCTTCCAGATACTGTCCAGCATAGAACTTACAGTCTGCCAGTTTCAATTCTGCCCACAGAGCGTAAGGAGAATCCGGATAGCGGTCCCGTATGGTGCGAAAGGCCTCTTCAGCCAGCTCCCAGTATCCCTTACGATAATAACGTAAGGCTTTCTCGATGAGTTGAGCCAGCTGACCGGAAGGTTCTTCGTGTTTCTTTTTAAACCAGGAGAGAAGTCCCCCTTGATGCTCTCCACCACAGGCAGAGAGCAAAACTAACAGACAAAAACAAATAATGAGAAAACGACGAATCATTTTTGAGCCAGGTAGTGTTCCGCCATAAAAGCAGCCGTGGCTCCGTCTCCGGCGGCGGTAACAATCTGGCGACAGGCCTTGGCACGGACGTCTCCGGCTGCAAAGACCCCTGGGACTTCAGTGCGCATCTCGGCATCCGTGAAGATGAATCCCTTTTCATCCGTAGGAAGGACCCCTTTGACGAACTCGGACTGGGGAGAGATGCCCACGAAGACAAAGACCCCTTGTACTTTGAGGGTCTCGGTTTCTCCGGTCTGAACGTGACGAAGACGCAGTCCCTCGACCTGTTCCTCTCCGAGGATTTCTTCTACCACGCGGTTCCAGAGGATGGTGATCTTTTCGTTGGCCAGAGCCCTTTCTTGAAGGATCTTCTGGGCACGAAGTTGATCTCGCCGGTGGACGAGATAGACTCGCCTAGCAAAGCGTGTAAGGAAGATGGCTTCCTGGACAGCGGTATTTCCACCACCTATAACCGCGACTTCCTGATCGCGGAAAAAGGGGCCATCGCAAGTGGCACAATAAGAAACTCCCCTTCCGGTAAGCTTTTCTTCTCCTGGAACACCGAGGCGATTGGGACGAGCCCCGGTGGCAATGATCACCGCCCGCCCTGTGACTTTCCGACCGTCGGTGAAAATTACTCTTTTGAGTTCTCCTTCTATTTCAAGCTTTGCCACTTCACCGTTGATGATTTTAAGGCCGAGTTTTTTAACCTGGGCCAAGAAACGATCCATGAGCTCAAACCCGGAAAGGGGTTCGGGAAAGCCCGGATAGTTTTCCACCAGGTCTGTAACCAGGACCTGACCGCCGGGTGATAGTTTTTCCACCAGGACACAATTGAGGCGGGCCCGCGCGGCATACAAATAGGCCGTAAGCCCCGCGGGGCCACCCCCTATGATTATCAAGTCAAAGATTTCCGCCATCTCAAGCCGAAAGCAGGCGTTTGATCACGTTTTCAATGGTGGATTTGGCCACCGCTCCGGTAATCATGTCTACCGCCTGCCCGTTCTTAAAGAAAATAAGAGTCGGGATGGCCCGGATACCAAATTTGCCAGGAGTGATAGGATTTTCGTCAACGTTCATCTTGCACACTTTGAGCTGGCCCGCATATTCCTCGGCAAGCTCTTCAATGACCGGAGCAATGGCCCGACAAGGCCCACACCAAGCCGCCCAAAAGTCAACCAAAACCGGGATATCAGACTGGAGGACTTCCTTCTCAAAGTTCTGATCCGTCACGTGCACTACACCCATCGCGCGCCTCCTAAAGGGGGAGTTTGCTGAATCATAATGCGAGGCCCAAGATGGTGCAAGGAAACTTTCTAGCGGAAAAGTCCCTCAAGGAGCTCCTGTAAATTCGAGATCTCGATAAATTTTATTGGAAACATCTGGCTAACGTTTCCCTGTGGTAAACAGACAACATCAAAACCCAATCTCAGGGCTTCCTTTATTCTTTGTTCCGCGTGGGACACCGGACGGACTTCGCCTGTGAGGCCAACTTCTCCGAACAAGAAGAGCCCGGGAGGCAGGGTTTTTTCCAGGCGGCTTGAGACCAGAGCCGTGGCCACGGCCAGGTCTGCCCCTGGTTCGGAGAGTCTCAGCCCTCCTACGACATTGAGATAGATGTCTCGGTCGTAAAAGGAAAGTCCCAGACGCTTTTCCAGAATGGCAGCCATCATAGAGAGTCTTTGGGGATCGTAGCCCACGCTGGTGCGTCGTGGTACAGCGAGGGGAGTTCCTGCCACCAGGGCTTGGACTTCCACCAAGATGGGACGGGTCCCTTCCACGGTGGCCAGGATTACGGCGCCTGGCTGGGAGGTGCTAGCCTGTGAAAGGAAGAGGGCTGAAGGATTTTCCACAGGCTTCAACCCCCGGGGTTGCATTTCGAAGACCCCGATTTCGTTGGTGGAACCAAAGCGATTCTTTACGGCTCGTAGGATTCGGTAGTTTGCCCCTCGATCCCCCTCAAAATAAAGGACCGTATCTACCAGGTGTTCCAATACCCTCGGTCCGGCGAGGAGACCCTCTTTGGTCACGTGCCCCACCAAAAAAGTAGCGATCCCCTTTTTCTTGGCCAACCTCAAGAGGCGAGCGGCACATTCGCGCACCTGGGCCACGCTGCCAGGGGCGGAGGTGACCTCTTCTAAGTAAACGGTTTGAATAGAATCCACGACAAACAAAGAGGGTTTTAGGGTTTCCGCCGCTTCCAAGCCCTGGTTCAGATTGGTTTCCGCCAGGACGAACAGTTTTTCGGGCTGTGTCCCGAGTCTTTCGGCTCGCAGCTTGATTTGCTGGGGGGATTCCTCTCCGGAAAGGTAGAGGACGGGATGTTCCTCCGCGAGGTGACGGGCTATTTGAAGAAGGAGAGTGGATTTCCCGATTCCAGGATCTCCCCCGATAAGAACCAGAGAACCGGGAACAATACCACCTCCCAGGACCCGGTCGAGCTCCTGGAGTCCGGTTGAAAGCCGTGGAGTTTCGGTTACAGAGACAGCCGACAGGGGAAGAGGAGGAGTCTTTTTGCCCTTTGGGGAAAAGGGGGAAGAGACCTCTTCTACCAGACTCTCCCACGTCCCGCAGGATGGGCAACGCCCAAGCCATTTGGGACTCTGATAGCCGCATTCCTGACAGACAAAACGCTTCTTGGCCACCTCTTCTATCCTAACGCCAAGGCTGGGAAAGCCAAAATTTGGTTGCAAATGAAGGGGCTTATTCGTATAAAGATCTAAGCATATTACTTCCGAGGAGGGAAACTATGAAGAGGGTCAAAAAGTGGATTGGGGCTATAGGTTTGGCTTCTCTGCTCATCGTACCTATCGGTTGTTCGGGACTTTCTAAAGAAGATCGGGCCCTAATGGAAGAGGCCATCAAGGCTTCTCAAGAAGCAAAGGCGGCAGCGGCTCAGTGTCAAGCGTTGCAGCAATCCATTGCGCGGGTAGAAGCTGCGGCGCAGCGGGCAGAAGCTGCTTCTCAGGCCGCAGCAATGGCTGCAGAAAGGGCGGACGCTGCGGCTAACCGGGCGGCCCAGGCTGCCGCCAAAGCCGAAGCAGCGGCCACCAAAATCGAACGCGTCTTTGAAAAGAGCCTGCGAAAATAAGAGAATAGAAAGACTAACGGCGTCTCCGCTTGGCTTTCCCCACCACGGCGGGGACGCCATTTGTCTCTTCAAGGACTTTTTGCACCTGATCAAAATAAAGGATTATTTTCTGCCCTAATTCTCTTTCGAGACGGTTGGCCAACCTTAAAATCTCAAATCGTGCGTTGGGAATTCGTCTTTCGAAGTCTGGAAAAGCTTGCAAATAGACCTTGCCTTCCTTTACACCCAATTTGAAGGGCTGATACACGATGAAAACAGGGGTTCCTATCGCGACCAGGGGAAAGAGGGCTTCTATGTCTTCGGGATAGAGTCGGATGCAGCCGTGACTCACGCGTCGTCCAATGCCCCAGGGTCGGTTGGTGCCATGGATGGCGTAAGCCCCACGTGAAAGATAAAGCGCATAAGCTCCTAAAGGGTTGTCCGGCCCCGGAGGGACCACTTCTGGCAAAGTGGGATCTTCTTCGCGAATGGACTTGGGTACGTGCCAGGCAGGGTTTTTCTTTTTCCGAATAACGGTATAGACTCCCAGCTCTGTGAGCTTTCCCTCTACTCCCACTCCGATTGGAGCGGTATAGACCACCTTCTGCCCCAGTTCTTGACGGAAGAAATAAAGTCTCATCTCAGCCAAGTTGACCACCAGTCCGCTCTTTTTCTCTGGCAAGACGTAACAAGAAGGAATGAGGATCTCCGTGCCCTCAGGGGGGATCCAGGGGTCTATTTCGGGGTTAGCCAGGACTATTTGATTGTAGCCCAAGTTATACCAGCGGGCGATATCGAGCAGGGTCTCTCCCTCAGACACCACGTGGGTGATGAGTTTGCCTATCACTGAGTGCTCTGGAGTCCAGATGAAGCGCTCCAGACCCCAGCCCGGAGTCGCAACAAGCAACCATAAGAATAAGAAACCAAAAATCTTCATCGCAAAGGTGGATTGAAATATCCAAACCTCAATCGGGGAAACTCCCGGGCCAGAGCCCTTACCAGACCCTTTATTCCCAAGGTCTCCCCCTGTGGTTTGAAACGAATCTTTTTGAGCAACCACATCGGATCCACCGCCATATTTCGTAATTGAACATAATCCACGCCCAATCTCAAAAGATCGCATAGGGCTTCGAATTCTTCGCGTTCGTCGGTGAATCCCGGAAATACGAAGAGATTGAGGGAAATAAACCCTCCCTTTTCCTTCATCTGTCGAATACTTTCCTTGACCTCCGAAAGCCCAAAGCCTCTCGGGCGGAAATAGGCTTGATAGTACCTTTTGCGAGCGCTAAAGAGACTGACCCGCATGGAATCGAGACCGGCTCGTCTGAGACGCGCTACCGCTTCAGGCCGACTGGCGTTGGTATTGAGGTTGATGGTTCCCCGAGGAGTACTTTGTCGCATAAGGAAAATTGCTCTCTCAAGGACCTTTTCCTGTAAAAGGGGTTCCCCTTCACAGCCCTGGCCAAAGGAGACCATGGCCCTGGGAGCTTCTTTCAGGTGAGGAACCATGGCTTCTGCGATTTCCTCTGGCGAGGGGACGAAAGAGAGTCGTTCTTGAGCCAGGTGGGGTCCGTCTTCTTCTTGAAGAGAAAGACAACCCAAACACCGGGCGTTGCAGACTGGAGAAGTGGGAATCGGGGCTTCCCAGCGTTTTAGGACGAAATTCCTGGCAGCTGGACAACGATAGCGTGTCACACAATTTTCTATCAGGTGTCTTACCAGACGGTTTCGAGGGAACCGGGAAAGCAGACTTTTGCCCCCTTTTTGGAGACGCTCTTCATCGAAGAAGCGCACTTCCTGGCGGTGATCAAAATCCGAACGAAAAGCTGTGACGTAAAAGCGGCCGTTCCACCAGCCTACACAGGCGTAGGAGAACAACGGCAAGGGGGAAAGATTTTTTTCTGCTTCAAGATAGGGGCAGAGGTAGAGTTGAGTATGAGCGGGCGCCAGATAGGCTGCCACGGCCCAGGCCGGTTCTCCAGCTGAAAAGGGGTTTTCGCGCAGAATGATCGGGGTCTCGGTTTGAGGATCGAGTCCCACAGGATGTCGGTGAGGCAGCACGTAAAGCGCGCTTCCTACCGGCAAGGGGATGAAGTCTTCAGGAGCAGGGAGGATGACATCCAGACCCGAGAGCCCTAAGGCCAGGAGTGAAGGATGATCATAAAGACGACCTCTTGAATCTGCAAAAAGGAGTCGGGGAGAAGAGGAGGGATGGGAGCTGAGTTTGGGCCACATGACTTTACGCTAAAAGGCTGACTTAGGCTTGTAAAGAGTTTCAAAAGAGGAGTCCCGGGGAAGGTTTGCCTACTTCTAAGAGAACCGGTTCTTCCAGATAAAAAAGAAAGGCCTTTGGTTTTTGGCCCTGGATTTCTTCTAGGAGTCTCTGATAGAGGCGGACTTGTTCCCAGTGGCTGCGACGTCTCACCCCCAGCTTGAATTCCAAGATCACCGGGCCTTCGGGGGAGAATACCAGACGGTCCAGACGATGAAACTCACCAGAACTATCTTGGATTTCTACTTCCCGGTAAGCTTTGATCCCTTCTTCGAAGAAAGGCCGGGCTTCCGGTAGAAGGAGGGCCCTGACAAGGACCTTGGTCAGGAAAGAAGCCACTTCGTTGAAGTCTTCCCTGAAGCGGGGATCGGAAAGGGCCAAGGCCTGGCGAACGGCTTTTTCTACCAATCGGACCACTGTCTGGCGGCTGGCCCCTCTGGGCAGAGCGGGTAGGAGATAGAGGGCCTGATGGGCCAGCTCTCCGTAACTGATCTCCCGTCCCCTTTCACCGAGAAGTTCGAGATCGTAACGGCGCACCCGTAGTTTGGGTCTCATCTCCAAGGAATCCTCCTTCTTCAAGGAGACGTTTGACAATGTCACCTGTCCCAAAACGACAACCCCGTCCCCCGGTCTCTTGCGGGACGAAAAGATAGAGTTCTTCACGTGCCCGAGTGAAGGCCACGTAGAGGAGATTGAGCATCTCCAAGCCTTGTAGGCATTTCTCTTCCAAAACCCTCTCCCTAATAGGGCCAGGATAGGGGCGTTGAACATAACCCAAATATCCCTCGGGGAGGGTAACCAAGTTTGTGGTCCGGATCTCCCAGTGGAGATAAGGCAGCACCACGACGTCGAATTCGAGCCCCTTGGCAGCATGAATGGTGAGGATTCGCACAGCGTGGATTTCCTCAGGGAGCCCCAGTCGTTCTTCAAGACCTCTTTCCATCCATCGTTCTAAAAAAGCCGATAAGCCCGCCCCCTCTTGTTCGAAGAAAAGGACAAGAGAGAGGAAACGATTGATAAAGGCCTCTTCCTGGGGGAAACGTTCGAGCACTTGGAAACGCTGGAGGATTTCGCGGACCAGATCATATGGAGAGAGGAAGCCGACTTTCTCAAGCAACGGAGCCAGGTAAAGGGAGAAAGCCTCTGGTGTCTTCTCCCGCAAAGCCTCAAGTAGAGAACGATCCTTGGCTTCGGTGAAGAAGCTGGAATCCAAGGTAAAGAAGGGTTGGGCCAGTTCGCTTCTCAAAAAACCTGCCAAAGCCACGTCATTTCCGGGGTAATCCAAAAAGCTTAAAAGAGAGATCAGGGCTCGAATAAGCCTTGAGCTCGAAAGACGAAGGGCGTTTTCCGTGACAGCGGGGATCTTTAGTTCAAAGAGGAGACGAGCCATTTCTTCGGCCTGCTCGTTGGTGCGTACCAGAATGGCCAGATTCTTGCCTTCACGATTTAAACGTTCGAAGAGTCCAGGGAGGAGGTGCTCAGCTATTTGCCGGGCCCTTTCTTCTCGCTCCCGGCTGCTCTTGCCAGGGCAGGGGATTATTTCGACCCGCCCTCCAGGTTTTTTTCGCGGAAGATCCTGTGAGACGCGGGAAAAGATCTCTTTCAGGTGCGACGCCAGTCGTGTCACCCACGGACACCGCGAGGTCTCTTTTCGGCCCTGACGCCCGTGGAGTAGGGAACTTGCTATCCAATAAGACAGAGGGGTATCTGCTAGTTTGGCGAAGAACCGATTGTTAAATTCCACGAGACTTTCAAGAGAACGCCAGTTGAACGGCAGGGGCTCTTCTGTGAGACGCGCCGGAAGCTCTCCCGGTACTTCTACAAAGAGTCTGGGATCTCCCCCCCGCCAGACATAGATGGCCTGTTTAATATCTCCGACATAGGTGAAACTACCACCTTGGGCAAGGGCGTTTTCTACCAGTGGTTTGAGGGCCTCCCATTGTTGGCGACTGGTATCCTGGAATTCATCAATGAGGAAATGACGGAACCTTGCTCCAAGTTTGCAATATACCAAGGGGACTCCTTCTTCTCGCAGAACTTTCCCGACCAGGACGGTCCAGGCCCCCCCGTGGATGAGTCCTTCCTGTTCTCGCAAGGTCTCGAGTTCTTTTTTCAGATGGTGGTAAAGCCTGGCGTATGGTACGAGGCGCACGATGGCCCTGGTGAGGAGGAAGTCTTCCAGGGCTTGGCGGAAGGTTTGGTAAGCCTCTTCAAGTGCCTCCCAGTCTTTAGCGTGAGAGAGGATCTCGCGCACGGATTCCTTGTGTAGAACCGGAGCTCCGGGATCTTCGAGGGGATTTAAAAATTTCTCCTCCCAAGTCTTCCAGCGGAACCGGGCCCTTTGATGGGCTACGGCTTCGAGGAAGAGATGGGCCTTTCCCTCTACCTCAAGGGCCAGCTCTTCCAGGGCTGTCTTGATCGGTGCTTCGTGCAAAAGATGTCCCTTTTGTTCATAGCGAAAAAGATCCAGCAAGACATAACGGATGCGCCGTTCGGGATTAAATCCACCGCGGGCCTCTATTTCCAAAAAGGTGAGTAGCACTTCGCGGAAAAGAGATCGTAGTTCTTCTTGGGTGCGCAAATTGAGAAGGAGGCGATCGTAAGCCCGAGAGAGCAGGAGATCTTCTTTGAGTTCTGCTTCAAGGTCCGGGCGAAGACCAATCTCAAGGGCCACGCCCTTGAGAATGGTAAAGACCAAAGAATCAATGGTGCGGACCTGAAGATTTTGATAATGCTCAAAGATGATATCAAGCCAGCGTCTGGCTTTCTCAGGGGAAAGGCCGGTGGAAGCAGCTCGTTCCTTGCCAGTTGGTGTGGCAAGGGCGATTTCTTTCAGGGACCGGATGAGGCGTTCCTTCATTTCCGCCGCCGCTTTGTTGGTAAAGGTGATGGCCACGATCTGACGTAAGGCCTCTGGAGAGGGAGGAAGTTGGCTCAGAAGTTCCAGAAAACGGCTGGTCAAGCGGAAGGTCTTGCCCGCGCCTGCTGAGGCCTCGATCTTCAGGATCTGGCTCATTTTTCCACCGGTCGATTGATGCGAATCTCAAGCAAGATTTTGGCTCGGGCTTCAGGGTCCAACCTGAAGCGCCAAACTGCCCGGCCCTCTGGGGAGAGTTCCTCCCACGGAGGGTCTGCAGAAGCTTTGATACGTATTTCTTTTTTCTTGGCAATAGGTATGCGATCGATCACCTCTACTTCGAAGGGCCGTTGGTAATGGTTGACAAGGGTGGTACGAAACACCTTTTCGATGATCTCTCGTTCCCGAGAGAAAAGAGGATGCCCGGAGGTGTCTTTCAGTATCTCTCGTTTGACTTCAAGGAGATGGGCCGTTCCGAAATAAAAGGCCTTTTTCACCCCGGGGCTCAGGGCTTCCAGACTTCCTTGTCCGACGTAGGTTCCATCCAGGTAAAAGTCCGCTCGGGTGCGTGGCACGCTAATCTTGGGTACCACGTCTGCCCGGAAATAGGCCTTATTGACGGCGTAAACCGGCACTTCTAGGAGAATCTTCTTGGCTGGGAGACGATAGTGTGCCAAGGGGATCAGGGTCTCCTGGCCGCAGGGTAACTCCACACCCTCGATTACGATCCTTTCCCACAGCGCACCAGGAGACTCCTCCCGACGGGGTGAGAGAGGAAGTTTGGCGGCTAGTTTTTCGAGTTTTCCTTTGAGCAAACCTAGAGGTTGCGGGAGATCTATTATCCATGGCTTGAAAGGTGGAGGGGAGAGAATGGCTCCTGGTTCAAAGCGCGGGTAAAAGCGTACTTCTACTCCGGACCAGTCTTCTCCAGAGCGCTGTTTGAGAACCGCCTGCCCGCTCAAAAGGACGACCTTCTCTTGGGTCACAAGGTCCAGCCGATAGAATCGACGCCAGGAAAGGAGTCCCGGGGCTGGGTAACGCACGACCAGGTGTCCGGGCTGAAGGACTTCGGCCCGAAGTACACTGATACGGCCCCGAGGAAGCAGCTCTTCCAGCTTCTTTATCTCCTTTTTCAACTGTTTCTCTTGCTCCTCGAGATCTTTGAGCTTGGAGTACAGTCTTTCGTAGAGCTCAAAATATTGTTTCAAAATTGAAGGATCCGGAATGGAATCTTGGTTTTCGAGCGTCGTTTGGAGAAGGGAAAGTTTTCTTTCAAGGAGCTTCTTTTGTGCTTCAAGCCCCTGGAGCTCTTTTCTGCGTTTTTGGAGTCTTTCGGCCAGGGTTCCGGCAGGTAGGGCTTCTTCCAAAGAGAGGACGAGAATTTGCGTTCCTCTGGGTTCCACCTGAATTTCCGAGGTATTATTGAGATGGGCCTTGAGAGGTAGTCGATTGAGGCCTGCTTTCACGGAGAATTCTTCTTCCAGGAAGACATTTCCAGGATAAACCTCTACCACGGTGACCCGGGCCAGGGCTGTTTGTGTCCACCACCATAGATTCAGGATCAAACCAATGAGAACGAAGTATCTCATAAGGGACCTCCCAGAAAAAACTAAACCCTTGTTCTCTCCCTGACAAATCAATAGGAGACATAGGGCCTTGCCCGAGAGATGAAGCTCTCCGGTCCAAGACCGGAGAGATCCCGGAGCCGTCTCTGGCGCCGGAGTTTCAGGATGCGCTTGGCCAAAGTGGGTCCGATACCCGGAACCCTCAAAAGCTCTTCGTAAGAGGCGCGGTTCACGTTTACCGGAAAGAACTCCGGATGGGCCCGGGCCCAGGCCGTCTTGGGGTCTATCTCCAGATCCAGAAAGCCGTTTACCAGAGG
Source organism: uncultured Thermodesulfobacteriota bacterium (assembly GCA_964630855.1). Taxonomy (GTDB): domain Bacteria; phylum Desulfobacterota; class Thermodesulfobacteria; order Thermodesulfobacteriales; family Thermodesulfatatoraceae; genus JAADCO01. Next base: position 85,796 of record CAZVXP010000021.1, read on the forward strand.
AATCTCTTGGGCTTTGAAACCGTAGCGACGAAGTAGAAAATCTACCTGATAGAGACGATGTTCACGGGTGCGAAGATCCAGACGTCTGGCCAGGGTCTCTCCTGGCAGTTCGGGGCGTCCGCAACCAGGTTGATAGGCGGAGAAATAGACCCGGTTGAGACCAAGTTTATGATAGAGGGCTTCGGTGATGCGAATAAGATCCTCGTCACTTTCCCCGGCTGCGCCTACCACCAGCTGAGTGGTGTGGGAGAACTTGAAGGATTCTTTCAATTGTGCCAGATAGCGGCTCAGGGTGATGAGGTCTTCAAAGCGTTTTCTTTGAGAAAGAAGGGTGAAATATTGTTTTTTCGGGGCCTCTAAATTGAGGGAGAGGGCGTCTGCCAGGCGAGCGGCTTCTTCCACCGCAGCTTTGCTGGCCCCTGGAATGACCTTTAGATGGAGGTAACCACCAAAGCCCTCTTTTTCTCGTAGAATTTGGGCCGTGCGTAAAAGGAGCTCCATGGTGGTGTCCGGGTCCTTCACTACCCCGGAGGAAAGAAAGAGCCCCTGGACCAGTTTTTGGCGCCAGTAGCTCATGAAGGCCCGGGCCAGTTCCTCGGGACGCAGACTCACTCGGCGTGGATCCCGATCGGATCGCAGGGGACAGTAGGCGCAATCATTCACGCAGACGTTTGTGAGAAGGATGCGAAAGAGGGTCATTTGTCGTCCGCTGGGAAGTACCACCGGATAGATCCACCGTCCAAAGCTTCCGCGCCGACGACCCCGACCCGAAGGATCCTTGGCACATGAGCCAGCCAAGTCATAGCGTGAATCTTCTGCCAGGAGATGGAGGCGTTCCTCAAGAGAAGGCGAAACCACGATGCCAAAGAGGTTCTTCTGGCGGGGCACCGGCATATCTTTCTTGATACCAGACCGGTGCCCCCAAGGGAACTAGGCCACGGGATAGGCCTTTTCAGGCCGTTGTTCTACCAGCTGCACGTTGGTGGCCCCTTCGTCGAGCTGGACGATCTTTGTCCTAGTAACCACCCTTTCCGGCAGCTCAATGAGACGCCCTCGGCGTCTGATGGTGGTGGGGGCAAGACGGGTCTTGTAGGTGATCTTTACCCCGAAGACCTTGCGTCCAAAACGCGTGGTATATTCTCCGGGACCTTCGAGTTTGATGTCAAAGGCGTCTCCCGGGAAATAGACCCTTTTCACCCTCAGTCGGGGATAGGTACGTCCCCCTTTGTATTCGTGAGGACTTTCGTAGACCAGCCAGAGGGTCTTACCACTTCGATAACGGGCCTCGGTGGGGATATAGGTTTCGGCCTTTTCCTCCTCGGCCAAAAGCCGCTGGAGATATTCCTCGATGGTTTCTTCCTGGACAAATTCATCCTCGTTCCAGGGCTCATAGACGATGTCCCACTGGTTGACCGCGGCTATGATGTTGGCCAATTTTACCGCCCGCTCGTTCTCTTGGAGGGCGATCTCGCGGAGCTTGACCACGTGTTCCCCCAATCGTCGTTCAAGTTCTCGAGAATAGGTTAGGGTGACCAGGAAGTCCGCGTACTTTTTGAGTTCTGTAAGTTCTTCTGGTTCATCCACAAAGAGCATGGCTTTACGCAGACGGCAAAATTCACGTCGCAGGACGTCGAGTTCTTGCTGAATTTCCTCAAGAATCTCAAGGGGTCTGGCCTCTTCAATCTCTCTGATCAAGGCGTCGTCAAGCTCGTCGAGTTTTTTCTCAATTTCAGCGGCGCTTTCAGCTCCCCAGGCGGCATAATGTTTGTCCCAGCCTTGATAACGGGCCACGTAATTGGCCAACCTTACCGTGGCCACGTTTTCTTCACGGGCTACCTGGCGCAGTTCGTCTACCCGGGGGCCGAATTTTTTGCGCCAGAAAGGACTATAAGTAAGGGTGCACAGGTAGTCCGACCGTTTTTTCAGGTCTGTGAGTTCTTCGGGACTCTTGACCGCCAACATTTCATCTCGGATGATACAATTGATGCGTCTGATGTCCTCTGCGCCGTTTACCGGACCATAGATCCAGGCCATCTTCCCACCTCCTTCCTCCGGTTTCCTTCAACGAGAAAGATAGGTACGAAAGACTCTTTTGTCTGGTCAGGATTGAGAAAAAGTGTGCCGGAAAAGCGTCCTCATCTCCTCAGGAGAGAGGTCTTGGAGTCGGATGACCAGTTTCTCCAAGGGATCAGCCACTTCGTAGCCTCGAGCGGTTTGTCGGATTCGGTTGTGACGCAGCAGAGTTTGGAGGGTCTTCTGGACGGAGGAGGCGGTGAGATGGGTTTTCTTGAGGAAGGAAGCCCCGTAAGGGTCAGATACCGGACCAAAGAGGGCTATGGCGCGCAAAAGTTCCCGTGCTCTGACAGAAAGGAAGGCGTTTAAGTCTTCGTAACGTTTCTTCTCAAGTACCACCAGTTCTTCGAGTAATTCCGCCCAGATTTGAGGATCATTGAGGATCTTCTTTTTCAAAGAGGCCTCGCGCCACAGGCGATGAAAAAAGAAGTTCATGGCATAAGGATGGCCCCCGATGATTTCCAAGAGCTTACGTACCAGGACCCTTTTGGGGGCTTGTTTGAGGGTCTCCTTGAAACAAGAAACCACGAAGCTTTCGGCTTCTTGAAGAGGGAGGGGTTCGCATTCGTAAACGGTGACCATGCGATAGAAAGCAGCCCGGTCGTCGTTCATCATCTGTAGGAGGAGGGAGCGTTCGGAGCCAGCGAAGAGGGCGGAAAAGAAGCTCTGGCGTCCTTCAAAGACGCGGCGCATGGTCCATTCGATCTCCCCCTTGGGAGAGAGGCGGCGTATGTTCTGGAATTCGTCGATCACCAGCCAGAAGGGCTTTTTCGTTTTCTCGGCGTGTGTCACCAGGCTGAGGAGGAGTTCCCGCAGGAAGGCGTAGGCGTCTTTTTCGTCAACTAGGCGGGGAATCAGGCGAAGATCTCCGGTTCGAGGATCAAGGCCTAGCTCCATTTCGGGTCGCCAGGAAAGGCTCTTTTTGAGACGAAAGAGGAGCCTCTCCTTGGTGGATAACTTGGAAAGCCCCTTTTCTAGATGAGATATCAGGTCTTCCAGGCGAAAGACATCGCTTAGATCCAGGCGTAAAACTTCCACCTTTTGGGCCAGACGTCCTTCGAGCTGATTGATGAGAGAGGTCTTGCCCATCCTCCGGATGGAGACCAGACAGATAAGCTCGGCTCCGAACACGCCCCTTTCGAGATAGCCGAGCTCCTTGGAGCGATTGCAAAAGGGTTCTCCGTAACGGATGGGGCGCTGGTATATAAAGGGGTTTTCCATCTGAAAATGGGGATTATCCTTTTAGGATAATCCTAAAAGTTAAAGGATCTTCTGTAAAGTAAAAAGGGGGCGTTTCGCCCCCTTTTAGTCCTTGAGTCCCAAGACGTCGTGCATGTCATAGACCCCTGGAGCTTTGCCCACGACCCAGATGGCGGCTTTTACGGCTCCACGGGCGAAGGTGTCACGGCTGGCAGCGCGGTGAGTAAGTTCTAGACGCTCCCCAGTGCCGGCAAAAAGGACCGTGTGTTCTCCCACAATCTCTCCCGCCCGGATGGTCTGAATACCGATTTCCTTTTTGGGACGTTCACCGATGATCCCTTCCCGACAGAAACGAAAAGTGGAATCGTCCCAACCCAAGGTCTTGGCGATGACGTTGGCTAGAGCGATGGCTGTACCACTCGGGGCGTCTTTCTTCATCCGATGATGGGCCTCAACGATCTCGATGTCGAAATCATCCCCTAACACCTTGGTGGCCATCTCCACCAATTTGTAGAGCAGGTTGATCCCCAGGCTCATGTTGTAGGCTTGTACCAATGGGAAGTGTTCCCGGGCGAGACGATGGATCTCTTCAAGCTCTTCTTTCTTAAAGCCGGTGGTACCGATGACCATGGCTTTTCCATACCGGGCGTTGATCCTTGCGTGAGCCAGGGAGGCCTCGTGAAAGGTGAAGTCGATGATTACGTCGCCTTTTTCGATGACCTTTTCCAGGCTGTCTTCAATCAGGATACCGGTCTGGGGCAGACCAACTACTTCACCCACGTCTTTCCCCACCGCAGGGCTGTCTGGTCGCTCAAAAGCAGCGACCAATTCGATGCCCTCGGTGGCCATGATATTATGAATGATGCGGCTGCCCATACGCCCCGCCGCGCCAGCGACTATGGCTCTTACCATGGCATTTGTCCTCCTTGAGGCATGGGATAAGACATCTTCTTGTAACCCTCGGGTACCGCGAAGAAGCTCTTTGACAAGCGCTTCTTTTCCACTTTGGTCACTTCCATTTGATACCGGTCTTCGTAGGAGATCTCTTTCAAGGGAAAACCCAGTTCTTCATACTGGTCGGCTTCGACGGTAGAACCTCCACCGCGGCCTTTCCATTCTTCCGGTAGAAAGGCTTCGGTCATTTTGGCCAGCTTCTCAAGGTCGCAACATTTACCCAGGTCGTGTCCTACCTTCTTGGAAACCCAAACCTCGCTTACGGGTTTTCCATCTTCGTAAACAATCACCTGTTCTACCTTGTAACCGGCTATCTTGGCCTTTTGGCCGGTCTTTTTGTAGGTCACTTTGGGCTGGTGTGGTTCTTCAGCGGGAGGGGTCTCCGCTGTCCCTCCTCCAAAGAGCTTGCCAAACTTCTTCTCCATGGCCCCCAGGGCCTTTTTCATCTTTTCCATCTGTTCTTCCATGGCCTTCAGACGTTTGCGGCTTTCTTCCGCCGAGGTGGCGTAATAGGTCCTGTCTTTGGTGAAGATCGTGTAGGTCATCTGGTGTTTGGCATCCATGATGGTGTAGACCTCATCGGTGCCCATGCGAAAAAGACCATCTTCACAAGCCCAGAGAAAACGTTCTCCCTTGTTGGTGCGAGCCTCCATCAACATCCCAGCCAGGACCGAAGACACGCCAAAGAAGAGAACAAATCCCAAAACAAGTCCCAGTTTTTTCATCTTTAAGCCCCCTTTTAAAGAGATTGCTACACCAATTTATATTCGGCCAGGACCGCCTTGAGCTTTTCCACGTTTTCTTCACTCATGGCCGAAAGGGGCAGGCGGACTTCAGGGGTTGCGATTTTGCCCATCAGCCACAGGGCGGTCTTGGCTGGGACCGGATTGGTCTCAATGAACATGGCCTTGAATAGAGAATAAAGTTTGTAATGGAGCTTGCGACCTTTATCCCAGTTGCCCTTGAGACAGGCGTTCATCATGTCGGCCATTTCTTTGGGCATGACATTGGAAGCTACAGAGATTACCCCCACTCCCCCCAAGGCCATGGTGGGATAGGCAGTGAAGTCGTCACCGGAGAAAAGGAGGAAACGATTACTACACTGGCGAATGATCTCCGTGACCTGACGCATATTTCCCGTGGCCTCTTTGATACCCACGATGTTCTTGATCTTTGAGAGACGGGCTACGGTCTCCGGGGCGAGGGAGACGCTGGTGCGCCCCGGGACATTGTAGAGGATGATGGGAATCTTTTTCACGGCTTCGGCCACCGCCTTGTAATGTTGATAGAGCCCTTCCTGGGTGGGTTTGTTGTAGTATGGCGTGACCATCAGGACGGCGTCCACTCCAATGTCTGCGGCCAGCTTAGTCAGCTCGATGGACTGAGCGGTATTGTTAGTACCTGTGCCAGCGATGACCGGAACGCGTCCGTTGGCGATCTCTACTGTCAATTCGTAAAGACGCTTTTTTTCTTCAAGGGAAAGGGTGGCAGACTCTCCGGTAGTCCCCACCGTAAGGAGCCCGTGGGTGCCACTTTTGATCTGCCATTCTACGAGTTCCCGATAGGATTCTTCATCCAGTTTTCCATCTTTGAAAGGGGTGACGAGAGCAACGATGGCTCCTTCTAAGGCCTTTTTGTTTTTGGTGTTTTTGGTCTTTCTTCGGGCACATTTGGCGGCCATTTTCTTCCTCCTTCTTGCTTTATTATTCCAAAGCCTCCCTGGAGAGGCGCCCGCGATAGATGAAACGGGCCTCACCTTCCAGGTAGACATCTTGTCTCTGCTCATCAAAGAAGATGGTCAAGACTTCGCCTCCCTGAGTGAGCACTTCCACGGGAGAGGTCACCAGGCCCTTTTCTATGGCGACCAGCGCTGCAGCTGTAGCTCCAGTCCCGCAGGCCAGGGTTTCATCTTCTACGCCTCGTTCATAGGTGCGAACCTGCAGACGTTTGGGGCCTAATACCGAGACGAAGTTCACGTTGGTTCCCTGGGGAGCGAATGTTTCATGAAACCGGATTTTTCTACCTCTTTCCTTTACCGGCACAGAGGTCAGGTCTTCTACGAAACACACCACGTGCGGCACACCGGTATTGATGAAGGAGACCGAAAGCTTCCCCTCGGGAAGCCAGAGATCAAAGTCCAGTTGCAGGTCTTTGGGAGGAGAGAGTCTTATCTTGACCCTTTTACCCCTGACCTCCGCCCAGATGGGACCAGCCAGGGTCTCGAAAACCAGGGGATTGGGGGCCAGCCTTTCTTCCACGGCAAACCTTGCGGCACAACGCCCGCCGTTTCCGCACATCTCGGCTTCGCTTCCATCAGCGTTAAAAAAACGCCATGCAAAGGCTGCTTCTCCTTGAGCAGGTTCCAAAAAGATTAGGCCGTCGGCTCCCACGGAGATGGCACGTCGACACAGCTTCTTAGCCAGCCAGGAACCATGTTCCGGAGGGATGGTACGAGAGAAGTTATTGATCAGAATAAAGTCGTTTCCCGAGGCGCTCATCTTGGTAAAGGGAAGTCCTTCATAGGCCTCGGTGTGGGTGTCCATGTTCTCTTTAATAGCAAATTTGCGGCCTGTGTCTACCGGAGAAAATCCGGGATGCGTTCTCCGGCTACCAGACGGGCGTAATTTTCACGTCTTCGCACTACGAAAAAGCGATCTCCATGGACCAAGACCTCCGGAGGTCTGGGGCGGGAATTGTAGTTGGAAGACATCACGAAACCGTAAGCCCCAGCACTCATCACTGCCAGGAGCTCTCCAGGTCTGACCAGGGGCAATTTCCGGTCCTGAGCCAGAAAGTCTCCAGTTTCACAAATAGGACCTACCACGTCGGTTACGATTTCGGGCCTTTCTTTGTGAACAACAGGGACTATCTCGTGATAGGCCTGATAGAAGGCCGGGCGGAGCAGGTCGTTCATGCCAGCGTCCACAATGATGAACTTCTTAGCTGGTGTTTCCTTGAAATAAAGGACCCTGGTTACCAGGATCCCGGCGTTTCCTACCAGTACGCGTCCGGGTTCCAGAATGAGGGTAACTTTGAGGTCTCCGAGTTCCTTTAGGAGGGCAGCGGCGTATTCAGCTGGCGGAGGAGGTTCTTCATCGCCATACACGATACCCAGACCGCCTCCCAAATCGAGATAGCGAGGATGGATATCTTCCCCTTCAAGCCGTTTGAAGAAGGCCTTGATACGACTCAAGGCTTCCACAAAAGGGGAGACCTGGGTGAGCTGAGAACCTATGTGGCAATCAACACCCACGATCTTTAAATGGGGGTCTTGGCGGGCCTCCTGATAAGCTTCCAAAGCGGTTTCCACGTCCAGCCCGAACTTGTTTTTCTTAAGGCCCGTTGAAATGTAAGGATGGGTCTTGGGGTCGACGTCCGGATTGACCCGAATGGCCACCGGGGCCTGAGTTCCCAGGCGTCGGGCTACCCGGGAAAGGAGACGTAGTTCTCCCAAACTTTCTACGTTGAACATAAGGATGCCGGCCTTGAGGGCTTCCTTCATTTCACGGCTGGTTTTGCCAACACCGGAAAAGACAATCTTTTCAGCAGGGATACCGGCTTTGAGGGCCCGATAGAGCTCTCCCCCGGAAACGATGTCAGCTCCTGATCCTTCTTTGGCCAGGAGTCTCAAGATGGCCAGGTTGGAGTTGGCCTTGACCGAGTAACACACCAGATGCGGGATAGAAGAAAAGGCCTGGTCAAAGACCTGAAAATGACGCTTTAGCGTGGCGGCAGAATAGAGATAGAATGGTGTGCCCACACGTCTAGCGATCTCTCGTACAGGAACTTCTTCTGCGTATAGTTCTCCGTGACGGAACTGAAAATAGTGCATCAGAGTCCCTCCTTGGGAAGTATTTCTACGGAGACCCTTTCCGAAGGCTGGCTTTCGTTGTGGCGTGGAGAGCGGTCCACCGCCGTCACCCAGTAGTAATAGAGCCCTGGTCCCGGGAGATGGGCATCAAAGAATTCCGGTCTGGTAAGAGGTTTGGGAGTCAAACGTTCCGGAGGTCTTCCTGGCACTTTACGATAGACGTAATAACCCCAGAGGTCTGGTTCCCCGTTGCGACGCCAGCGGAGGAGAACCCCCCCTCTGGCTGGGATAGCCACCAATCCTTGGGGTGGAGCAGGAGGCGTTATGTCATGAGGAGTGGCACAGACTTCCGGGCTTTTGGGACCTTCGATTAGGCTACCAAAGTAGTGGTAAAGGCCAGAGATCCGGTAGCAATAAGTAATTTCATTCTGGACTTCTCGGTCCAGATACTCTGCTTCTTTGATTAAAACGGGCAGAACCGTGAAGGCCCCTTGCCGAAGACGTCGATAGATCCTATACCGGAGCAGATCTCCGTCGGTTATTTCCGTACCGTCAAGGAAGGTCCGCACCGGAGACCATTTCAGGTGAATCTGATGGTCTCCTGCTTTGGCCTGCAAATTGCGAGGGGCCCGAGGAGGTGTATGCCAGGCGAAGCTTGGAGAATATGCCGGATCACTTACGCAACGCCATCCCCGGATAGCCCGTATCAGATAGCGATACCTTACCCCGGAACGTAGACTCCGATCGTGATAGACGAAATAGCGCAGCCGCTCGAATTCCTCTCGACTGAGAGAAATTTCTATCCGGCGGCGATAACGGGTCTTGGGTCCCTGGATAGTTTCACCCAAACGGATAATTTCAAAGCCCTTCAATCCGTCCAGGGGGCGTCCGTCTATCTTACGTCGAGGAATTTTGAAAGAAAGTTCAGCTCCCCAGAAATGAAGGGAGACCGTCACCTTTTGAGGGGGGCGGGGCCGCACCGCCGGAGGGGGTTTGGGTTCGGTCTTCTTGCCACAGGAAAGAAGTAGTCCCACCAGCAGGAACCAACAAAGCCAAGACAAACCCCTTTTCACCCGGACCGCCTTTTACCACTGAAGTTTCCGGGAACGTAACTTAGAGCGTTCACGAAGTAAAGTTCTGAGCTGGCTCAAAAATTATCTGTTGACCACGGACCAAAAAGACGCCGGCTTGACCACGATCAGTTACGATAAAGTGCTTTCGGCCTATCCGGATCTCAACGCCTG
>CAZVXP010000022.1:0-43203 GCA_964630855.1 uncultured Thermodesulfobacteriota bacterium
GCCAAGGTCAAGGAGCAAGAGGAATACATAATTCGTCTCAAGGAGGCCTTCCGTAAAAAGAAAAAACGAAAGAGCTGGGTCGACGAGCTTAAATCCCAGCACAAACGCGAAATCGACAAATACAAACGGAAGCTGGAAAAGCAGAGGGAGCGATACGAGGAACTCCGCGAGGGCGTTCGGATACTTACGAAGATCCTAACCGGTAAGGAGCAGGTCAAGAAACGCAAGAAACTGGTGAAAGAGCTTTACGAAATTGCCGGCCACCTGAAGGCCGAGGATCTGCATCAACAACTCTTCGACGCGGTAGTGGATCCGTATACGCACAAGGAGTCAATTTTTAGCGCTTTTGCTCAGGTGGTCGAAGGACTCGAAGCCCTTACGGAAACTTTCTCCAAGGCCTGCAGGGTGGCCATGAGGTTCAAAAAAGGTGGAGATCAGGAGGGGGGAGAGAATGAAACTACTGATGCGAAAGTTGTCCGAATTGAGGAGGCCAGAACGGCCGCCGGTGGACGAGACGTATCTAAGACTTAAGGCCTCGGTAAAAGTCCGGGGTATTAGGGTACCGCTTCTTGTAGCCGAGGACGGAACTATCGTCGACGGCAAGCGCCGGTACTGGATTCTTGAGGAACTCGCGGATGAAGGTGTGCAGGTGGAATTCGTTCCCTGCGTAGTCCTCGAAGACGAGGATGATCCGCGAGTTCTCCGAGCGGAGGTAAATGCATACAGACGTAGTCCATCCATTTCTGAGCTCCTGGCACTTGCCGGCAAGGAAGTGAAAGGGGATGAAGAGGACAGAAAGTGTAGAGATATCGACGAGATAATTTCCGATCTCCTCAGGGCTCGCGGAATCGGACCGCGAGTCTTCAGGGCCCTGGTGCTTCAAACCCGGGTCACTCTACCCAGTGATTTGGATGTGGACGACGAAGAAGACCCGGAGGTGGACGACTTTGAGGAGGAATTCTCTCAATCTTGACGAATTTTCGGTGGAGCTGGTGAGATCATCCGAGGACCGCCCGGGAGGAAGGCGTCTACTGGCCCGGGACGCCGTGGGGGCCTTGGAACTGGTAGGCGAAGAATTCGATGCCCTGGGACGTACTATCCGTAGCAGAAAACTCGCCATCGTTCCGGCTCATCTGGACCATTTTGCCGGAATGCTAACGGACACCACATGTCTTTCGGACAGACACGAGGTATCGCTCGACGAGCCCATCTATCGTTACAAGATCCTGGTCAAGTGGGAGGGGGTCCATAGGGTTCTTTCGTTCCTGTCGCGGCCCACGCCGGAGGACCCCCGGGGCAAGGTCGAGTTCCGAATCAGATTGTCTCCCCTTGAAGCCAGACGTCTCGCCAGGCTGGCTGAACGATGCGTATCCAACGGACACGCATCGGCTCGTTTAGAGACAGTAATTGCTCGTTTAGAACGAATCGTGGAGCGCTTAGAGAAAATTGTCTCTAAACCAAAATAGGAGGTGGGTATGGATCCGAGGTTAAAAATACTCAAAGTCCTGGCCTTGCGGGAAATAGAAGGAGAATACCGCCGTATGGAGCGGCAGGCGGAAGAGTTGACTCATCTGCTTGAGGACATGGTGTCGTCTCTGACCAGGTTCGCGGAGAAGTTGCAGGATGAGATAACGCCCGAATACGGAGAGGAAGCCTCACAAAAAATTTGTGAGGAATTCGGATTGTCATACCAAGAAATAGTTACTTTAGCCGCCTTTGTAAGGCACCTAACCAATATGAGTCCAGCAGCCTGGAAACGATGTTTGCGCCAGGTAGCCACGGTCACCCTCAAGGCTCTCGGAATCGAAGAAAACCGGGGGAGGTTAATATGAAGATAATCGTTTTCGACGACGAAATGAAGCTTACCCTTGCCGAGAGACTGGTCACCGCCGGTCTTCCCATTTCCTGCCTTTCGTCTTTGTTGGGAATGACGTCCGAGAAGCTCTACTATCGGCTAAGGGGAGTCAAACAGGAAGAGAAGCCCTTCAAGAGAAAGAAGTCCATAACACGTCTAGAGACAGCGGCCCGTCTACTAGAGGAGGGGGTACCCCTGGATGTAGTGGCTTTCGTCACGGGAGTCTCCGGATCCCAAATCTTGAGCTGGCTAAGCGATACGGCGGAGGAAGCATAGAAAGGAAGGAAGAATAGCACGTCTCGAAAAGACGAAATTTCGACTTTTTTTCCAAAAGGGAAAGAAGATACCCATGAAGTTAGTTCAGAAAATGCCTTCTGATGTAGAGAATAGGAGGTAGCGACTTTGACTCCCGTCCTCTCTCCATCTATCCTCTCCGCACTTGAAACCTTGGCCTCGCTCACGGCGGGAGAGCAGGGCGGGAGAAGACGTGTGAAGATTAGGACGAAGGAGAAATGTCCAAGGTGCGGAAAGTCCTTTCAGGAGACATCTCTTGGGCTTTTATGCCCTAAATGTTTCACTGTCCCGCGGAGATTTTTCATCGACCTGAGTTGGAAAGGTCGTCGAGTGCGAATTTACTCCTTCAAGGACGGAACGCCTATAAGCTCCTGGGATTTGGCTAAGAAAGTGGCTGGGCATATCGAGTACGAAATCAAGCAAAGCGTCTTTGATCCTTCTCTATATGTCAAATCCGATGTCAAGCGTTTTCTGATTGAGAACTATTTTGAGAAGTGGATGGCGTACTGTGAGACCCGTCTGAAACCGGGAAGCTTGAAGGAACGCCGTAGGATTTTTACCCGATACGTTCTACCATTTTTTAAAACCACGGACATTCGGGAGATCAGATCAAGCCACGTACTTGATTTTCACAACCATCTCCAAGGGAAGAAGTTTTCTGCTAAGACCGTTAAAAACATCCTTGATGAGCTCCGGGCACTTCTCAGGTTTGCGCACAAACTTGGGGACATCCAAACCGTTCCAGCCTTTCCAGAGGTAAAGACAGTTTCACCGCCTATAAAGTGGATAGACGAAGAGACGCAGTTGGCCATCCTTTCGCACATTCCTGAAAGGCACCGGCCTATCTTTATCTTTCTTATCACGTATGGATGTCGCCCTGGCGAAGCCAGGGCGTTGAAATGGGATTGTGTCGATTTTCGAAACGAGACAATCACCATCAGGCGCACTTTCTCTAAGTGCCAGCTTGCTGAGCTCCCAAAAGAAAACGATTGGAAGGTTCTCCCTATGCTCCCGCATATCAAAGAGATGTTGAAGGACCTGGCAAAGGATCGCCGCTCTGAGTTTGTCTTTTCACACGCCAAGAATCCGTATTACGGCGATGTACGGTTGGGGCGCCTTTGGCGGGAAGCCTGCAAAAAGGTTGGTGTAGATATCCCTTTATATGCCGGCGTACGGCACAGCTTCGTCATGCAACGCCTAGAGCTTGGCTTCTCTTACGAGCAAATAGGGGCTTGCTTGGGGCACAGGGTTTTGGAGACCACCAAACGCTACGGCAAGCTCCAGGCCCATCGCTTGACACCCGTGTTCGCCAAGGTCGTTCTCTTCGAGAAAGCGCTCCGGGATCGCAAGCAAGAAAACAATTCCTAAGTTCCCATTCTATCGTTCCCGATAATCGGAAATAATCGCCGAAAACCGCAAACAAAATTTTTCACATGAGCTTATTGAGAATACAGGACAATATGAAACCCTTATGGCTGTAAGCTATCCCCGGGATTGTCCCCAGACTGTCCCCAGAGGGGATAGGTCTTTTCGTAAGTGATGATTCTATCGAAGAAAAATGGTCGGGACGGCAGGATTTGAACCTGCGACCCCTGAGTCCCGAACCCAGTGCTCTACCAGGCTGAGCCACGTCCCGACTCGTTTCTAAAATAAAGGATGCTGACCCTCTGTCAAGAACGTCTGGCGGATAGACGAGCCAGTGTCATCAGCAGAGTTTTTTGTTCCAGTTGCTTGTAATCCACCTTTGGGGTTTCACCTGCTTCCAAGCGTTCTAACCTTTTGGCGCGGGCTTTGCGACTACCGAAGACTTCTATCTTTTCAACAATCTTTTGGTAATAACGTTGTTCTTTTTCAAGATCGATGGGACGGCGTCGAATCTGATTGAGTTTCATGATGAGGTAGTTGAGACGCCTGATCTGCCGATAGCGGTGTTCTTCATCTTCCATGTGTTCTATGAGGTCTTCCACCGTGCGGATCTCTCGCAAAAGTTCCACTTCTGGAGGCAGGAAGCCAGCATTTTTCAAGATCTTGTAGGCTAGCCTCAATTCTTCCGGGACATGGCTCAGATCTTCTAACTCAAGGGGTTTGCCTTTACCTGGAAGATTGTCAAACTCTCCTCGTTTCATGGCTTCTTGGATGCGTTGTTCTGCCAGACGTTGAAACACGAGGAGAGACAAGCCTCTAACCCCCTTTATTTTTGGTTTCGAGTCTGGCTGACAATTTGGCCAGCTGTACTTGAACGAAATCTAAGATCGGCCCTTGGGGATTGTGACTCAAAAATTCTTGATAATACTTGACCGCTGCTTCGTAGTGGCCTGCGATCTCTGCCACCCTGGCCAGATCGAGATAGGCCAGCGTTTCGAGACCTACTCGGGCTTTGGCCGCGCGGAGATAGTCTTTTTCAGATTCTTTTAGTCGATTTTGATCCTCTTGGAGATAACCCAGTCCCAGGTCCAAGAAGGCGCTCCATGGTTTCTTGGCCTTGCGGCGCAGAAAAGAAAGTTCTTCGAAGGCCTTCGATAGATTTTCCTCTTCCAAATAGATTTCATAGAGACTCAGATGGGCTTGTAGAGAAGCCGCAGTTCCTCCATAGCGTTTAATAACTTCTCTCAGGGCCTGTTCTCTTTGATTTTTGTTTTTCATCAGGGCTTGGGCGTAAAGGATGGAGGCTTTGTTTTCCCGATTCTGGCGGTAGTAACTGAATCCCGCCCACAAGGCAGCTGCGAGTACCAGAAGCACAGCCGCCAGGATTATTTCCTTGAGGTGTTCTCTGGCGGCTTTAACCCATCTTTCGTGGAGAACCAGGAGTTCCTCTTCGGGATGAGGTTCCTTTTTAGCCATTAGACGCCTCCGAAGTAATCTTCCCAGCGAAAGATAAGGGGTTTGACACCTTCCCTGAGTACTCCATGATCTACCACCTCTCCGGCAAAGATCACATGATCTCCAGTTTCACAGGTGCAGGAAACCTGGCATTCGAAATAAGCGATGGCATCTTTCAAGATCGGAGAACCTTTAAGGGCACTGGTAAACTCAAGCCCCTCGAATTTGTTGACTTTCCGACCGCTTTGGAATCCGAAGTGTTTGGCCAGTTCCACTTGCCCCTCACCCAAGACGTTGATGGCAAACACACCAGATTCCTTGAGCAGTTCGTAGGTATAGCGTTCCGGAGCGATGGCCACGGCCAGCATACGGGGCTTGAAGGAGACCTGTCCGACCCAGGCGGCTGTCATTCCGTTGATTTTATCTCCGTGGCGCACGGTGATGACGTAAACCCCTTGCGTGATATAGGTGGTGATCAGTTGCTGGAGTCCCATGGTTTCCTCCTCAAATTTTTTCTCCTTTTAGCAAAGACTAAACAGCGAGACAATCCTTGGAAAGGGGGCGAGTGCCCCCTTTGGATTCAGAATTCCCAGGTGCCGCGCACGGTGAAGACCCAGAAGTCGTCCCGGTCTTCATATCCCGAAGGGTTGTCCGTCCACTGGAAGTCTGGGGTCAGAGCGAAAGAGTCGTTTATTTCAAAGCGATAATAAGCTTCTAGATGATATTCGTCTTCGGCGTTCGCTCCTTCGATCTTTTCCAGGCGATCCTTATAATCCTCGGAGAGGAAGGCTATCCCGAAGCCCAGAGCAAAAACATCTTGTGGTCGGCCCCACGGATTTCCGCCAATGGAAAGGCCAAAACTCAGCGCCTGATCGTAAGGATAGATCTCCTCATCCTGCCAGCCGTAGCGTAGAAAGACCCCGAAATATTCGCCCATTTTTTGGTCGAAGGAGATTCCGAAACCGTAGCCGGTTTCATCGGTATCCTGGCCCAGGATTTCGGTATGTTTGTCACCGTTGTACCAGATATAAAAACGATAATTTCCAGGATATCCCAAGATCCTGGGGCGGGCTGTAACTTGAGCGATAAAGAAGGGATAATCCAGAATATCATCCCATTGGCCGTCGGCGTCAGCATAGCCCAGTCCAAAATCGAAGTTCTCTGTTTCTAGCCAGAGCATGCTTCCAAGGGCGTAGGCGGGCCATTCTACCGCGATGTTGTTTACGAATACTGGAGAAATAAACTGGGTATTTTCGTCATTGGCGTATTCGTTGGCGTCGAAATCGGTGGTGATGTCAATTTTGCCGAAACGCAGACGAAGACGCGCGTGCCCTAGGGGAAGGTCGTGTTCGTACCAGGCCTCGCTGATACGCACGTCCCCTTCACTGGTCTCCACCGGGACCATAGAAAGGGCTTCGTCGATAATGCCAGAGAAGGAAGAGATTTCATCTTCGGGGTTATGTCCGGAACCCATCTCGAGGAGGACCAAGCCACGGTCCTGGGAGCCGAAGTCCGCCGTAAATTCTAGGTCCAGGGAGACTGCTGCGTAACCCCGATCTCCGTGTCCCAACACGTTTCCATTTTCATCGACCCGTTCAGCATCTACGACATCTTGGACCACGCTGGCCACCGAAAGACCAACGTTTAAACGATCGTACCACCTGTCTACTTTCACGGGGCGAGCTGTTTGCGAGGCTTGAGCTGTTTGGGCTTCGTATGTTTCGAGTCGTTTTTCAAGGGCCTTTACGCGTTTGGCCAGAGCACGATTCTCTTCCATCAATTGACGTACCAGTGCTTTGAGTTCGCTGATTTCATCAGCCCAGACCGATCCTCCAATCAAACAAAAAATGGCTACCCACACAAAAACCAAGAGACGACGCATCTTGCACCTCCTTTGGTTAGTTTTTGTTACGTCTACTGAAAACGTGCTATTATTTCAACGTCTTTCCACCAACGATAAAAAGGGTGAAATAGGGGAAAGGGCCTTCCTGGGGGGAGGGGTTGATGTAGAGCTTTTCTTGAGGCATCCCGCAGAAAGAGACACCTCTGGTGTCCTTGAGGCGTCCGCTTTTGGCCAGGGCCTTCAAGAGGTCTTCGGCCTGGCGATAAACTTTATAGAGGATCAGGGTGTCGGTTTGTGTCGCCCAATTTTCTATCACTTCTTTACCCTTAGTACCGGAGGTCAGGACAACGGTTTCTTCTCCTTCGGCCAGGATCAACTTGAGTCTGGCCGCAGCGGCTTGCATGGCCGTAATGCCGGGGACGATTTCAAACTCAAGATTGGGGATTAATTTTAGGATCTCCCGGGCCAGATAACCGAAAGTGGAGTAGAGATCCGGATCTCCTAGGGTGAGGAAGGCCGCCTCTCCGCTCTTGAGAGCTTCGGCCACTATCCGGGCGTTTTCTTCCCAGGCCTTGCGCAGTTCTTCCTCCTGATAGGTCATGGGAAAGGAAAGCCGTCGGACTTCTTTTTCTGGAGGAAGGTGAGGGGTGATTACTTCTTTGGCCAGTGAATATTGATTCTTCGTGGAAGAGGCCACGAAGAGGTGATCCACCTTTCGGATAACCTTCAAGGCTTTGATGGTGAGGAGGTCGGGGTCTCCTGGCCCGACCCCGACTCCGTAAAGTCTCGCCAAGGAAGGCCTCCCGAAACCTAATAGAGCTCGATGATTTTGAGCATCCTTTTGATGCCTCGGATGAATATTTTGTTTACTTCCGGATAGAGTCCCAGCCCGCGGTAATAAGTCTTTCCGTCTATCTCGGTGGTCACGATGTCGATTTGTTTGCCAGCCTCTTCCAGTACTTGACGCCAGGACTTCTCGCCTTCTTCAAGCTCCTCTCCCATGACGTCGTTCATGACGTGGTCACCAGCCACGTACATGAAAGGGATGAGGCGGACTTTCGGGTGGGGATATTTGATGGCCCGCTCCAAAATGGCTTCTCCGGTGGGGATCCCCTCCATGGTGCCCAATCCTACGTTGCCATAGGTTTCATCAAGGAGCCATTGGAGCCCGAGATAAGTGATGTTAGCCCCATTGGAAGTGACGTCAGTGCCATGAGCGATAAGGATGTTGTAACCCTCTTCAGAATGGTAGAAATAGCGGGAGACGACTTCCAGAACCTCGTGGACATATTCCCACCGGTAAAGGAGAGGTTCTCCTACCACGATGCGCAATCCTGGAAACCGTTCACAGGTTTCGAGCACGTTTTCGTATTCCAGACCCGGGAAGATGTGAAGGGGCTGGACCACTACCTTGCGATAGCCTTCAGCTTCGAGCTGAGCCAGGGCTTCTTTGAGGCTCAAAAGCCGTTTATTGAGCCCCCTTTTTTGGTAAAGGCGGTTCATCTTTTCACGGATGATTTCGGAGGTAAAGGCCCAGCGAATCTCGAAGCCAGGGAGTTCCTGGCGCAGTTGTTTTTCAAAAAAATCGAAGGTTACCTGGGCCTTGGTAGAGGTACCAAAGGCGGTAATGACAATGGCAGGTTTCTCTTTGAGGGTTTGCGTTTTTATCTGATAATAACCCGCCAGCGCCAGGGAGGAAGAAAACCCCATGAGAAGTGTCATAAAAAAGATCCATCCTTTCAACATTTTACCCCTCCTTACTTGTTTTTGGAGGGGCTTGAGGCTAACCGTCTGGAGAGGTCTCCCAGACGGGGCAGGAAGCCTCGAAGCCCCGCCTTTTGGGCCTCGGGCCGGTCTCCCGGCTTCCGGATCATCCTACTTGCCACGCCTTCCCGGGGTTTCCAAAAACCCCAGTGGCTTGTCCCCCTGTTTTTTCGGGGTAGCGGCTTTCGTCCCCGGTCACGGTTGCGGGCCAGCGCCGGACTTGCACCGGTCTTCCCGTACACCCGAGGCCCTTTTTAAATACTCATCAGGCCCCCAGGGGTCAACACCTTTATTCATTTGTCAATGAGCAGATAGTTTCCTGACTTTTTGGAAATTAACCGAGAACTAGCGGCCCCAAGAAGCGAACCCAGAAAAATGTTATCAACCAAGCCATCGAAAGCGTCCAGACAACTACCACGATCGGCCAACGGAAACTTCCGGTTTCTAATCTGATTACGGGCAACGTTGCCATACAAGGCATCATGAGAAGGGAAAAAAGCATGAGGCCTGTTGCGGTAACAGGATTAAAGATAGGATCTTTTCTTATCTTTTCGACCAGAGAAGAGTTGTCATCTGTCACCTCTCCCAGGGCGTATATCTGTCCGAGAGTAGCGACCAAGACTTCTTTGGCGGCAAAGGCAGAAGTTAGAGCGATTCCCAAGCGCCAATCGAATCCTAAAGGTTTGAGTATGGGTTCGATTAGATGTCCAAAACGACCTGCATAACTTTTGGCCAATCTTTCAGCTGCTTCTTCGTTTTCTATTTGGTTCAGAATTTTTTCGTCTTTGGCTTGGAGTTTCAAAGTTTGATAATCTTTCGATAATTTCGGGTTTGTTGGAAAAGTAAAAAGAGTCCACATTATGATAGAGATGGCTAAAATAAGCGTGCCAGCCTTACGAATATAGAGCACAGATCTGTTCCACATTTGTAAAAAGATGTTTTTAAATGTTGGGAATCTATACGGTGGCAATTCCATGAGAAAAGGAGAACTTTTGCCTCGAAAGATAAAAGTTCTAAAAAAGAAAACAGTTAGTGCAGCTATTAATATACCAGTTAAATAAATACTCAATAACACCAGACCCTGAAGATTTAAAAAACCCCAGATTTTCTTTTGTGGAATGAAAGCGGCAATGAGAAGGGTATAGATAGGGAGTCTAGCTGAGCAACTTATGAAGGGAATAGCCAAGATCGTCAGTAAACGCTGTTTATGATTTTCAATAGTTCTAGTTGCCATGATGCCAGGAATATTGCAGGCAAAAGAAGAAAGAAGAGGAACAAAAGATTTTCCATTTAAACCAAGAGGTTTCAATAATCTATCTACCACAAAAGCAGCGCGAGGCATATAACCTGTATCTTCCAGAAGAGAAATTAAGAAGAAAAGGATAAGAATCTGTGGTAAAAAAACCAGAACTCCACCAACACCACTAATAATGCCATCTACTATAAGACTTTTTAAAAGGCCTTCATTTAAAAAATTTCCAATATATTCTCCAAGCCACGTAAAGAAATTGTCGATAATATCCATAAAAGGTGTTGACCAATTATAAACGGCTTGAAAAACAATAGTCATAATCAGAATAAAAATAGGAAGACCAAAGAAACGATGGCAGACGATACTATCGATACGATCTGTTAGTGTTTTACGGAAATTCCATTCTACAGTATCGAATAGGATTTTCTGAATAGTCTGATATCGTATTTCAGCTAAGAGAGGTTCAGGATCGTCTCCAAGCTTTTCGGAAAGTCTTTTTTTGACTTCCGAGAGAAAAGTTAAAAAATCGTCGTTGAGTTTAGCTTTCTTCTTTAAAAAAGACAAAACCTCTTCATCTCCTTCTAAGGCCTTGATAGCCAACCATTTGGGAGGATATCCGGAGAGGTTTTGAGCCTTTTGGACAATAAAAGATTCTACTTTCTTTACTTCGGCCAAAAGTTCCTCAGGATAAAAAGAATTTTTAGGTAAGGTGTCGAGATGATCTTTGATAACTTTTTCAATGGTCTTTTTAAGATTTTCTAAACCTTTTCCTTTATGCGCTATCATTGGAATAACTGGAACCCCTAATTTTTGCGAAAGTTTATCAACATTTATTTTGATTCCTTTTTTATTGGCATCATCCATCATATTTAGCACGATAATTATTGGGACTCCCAATTCAAATAGTTGCATTGTAAGATAGAAGTTTCGTTCTAAATTGGAAGCATCAATAATATTTATTACTACTTCTGGTTTTTCCTCCACAATTACTCGACGTGCTATCATTTCTTCTGGTGAGTAATAACTTAAAGAATATGTTCCTGGTAAATCGATAACGCGTACTTTTAAACCATTTAATTTAAAAAAGCCTTCTTTTCGTTCTACAGTAACTCCTGGATAATTTCCAACTTTTTGTTTAGCGCCAGTAAGTGCATTAAAGATTGTGCTTTTTCCAGAATTTGGATTGCCAGCTAAAGCAATTTTAATTTCCATATCTTTACCTCCCCTTGATTTTTTCTACCAATATATATTCGGCTTCACTTTTTCTTATAGCCAGGAGATAGCCCATTATTTCTATTTCTATTGGATCTTTTAATGGTGCGTTACGTATCACTTTTAAATGCCTACCAGGTAAAAAGCCCAATTCCATTAGTCTTTTTTTTAAGGTTTCCTTGGCTTCAACTTTGAGAATTTTGACCACTGAACCCTCTGTACATTCTTTGAGACACAACATTTTTTCCTCCTTTGGGACAGTTTTTACAAAAGTTGCAACATGCGGCGCAGAAGCCATTGGGTTTTCGAAAGGCTGATGTTAATTTTCGACCCAGATAAAGAACTGTTGAGCAAACGATCAAAAATACGAAAAAATTCTCCATTTTGTGTCTCCTTTAATTTTTTCCGTCCAATAATTGAACTTTTGCTCTTCATTTTTCCTCCTCCTGGGGTCCAAATTAAAAAAGGCGCACCAGAAGGGTTTTTCCGGTGCGCCTTCACTTCCCGGACCTCTTGTCCGGGCCGTTAGGCAGCTATTATTGCGTCGCTTTCTCAATAACAGTCTGTCATTTCCTTGTCAAGAGGAGGTGAAGTGTGAAATCTCGGGTTAAAAACGGGGAGTTCAGGTGTAAGAAGGACTGTAGAAATTAGAAGTGTTGATTTGAATCCCGAACCAGGATTATCTTGATCTCGGAATGAAGGATTGGCGAGAGAAATGGAAGAGGGGTCTTAAGCGATCTCGTTCTCTCAGGCTCCTGCGTCGGGTGATGTTGGTTTCAGCTGGAGCCCTGATAGCGGTTTTGGTGCTGCGCTTTTCAGAGAAGAACCGTGTTTAAGGTCTTTTGGGCCGCTTTTTTGACGGTTTTTTTGGCCGAACTCGGTGATAAAACTCAGCTGGCCACTCTTCTGTTGGCTGCGAAGAGTTCCCAGCGTTTTTGGGTCTTTTTGGGGGCGGCTCTGGCGCTTGTGAGTACTACCGCCCTTGGGGTTTTGGCTGGAAAGCTCCTAGGGGAACATCTCCCTTTGCGTTTTATTCGTCTCGTTTCTGGGGGGCTCTTCATTTTTCTGGGCCTTCTTATCCTTCTTGGACGTTGGTGATCTTTTTTCTTGCCAAGCCCGTCTATCTTTGCTCCTATTTAGGCCGATGGGCACCCTGAGTCCCTTTGAGAAGCGTCTTATAGATCTCCTCAGCGAGGGGTTGCCTCTTTGTGAGCGGCCCTATCTTGCTTTGGCTGAAAAGTTAGGTGTTTCGGAAAAAGAGGTCATCGAAGGGATAAGGGTCCTTCTTGAGAAAGGCTATATCCGTCGTTTTGGTGCTACTGTTCGACACGATCGCTCGGGTTATGAAGGCAACGTAATGGTGGCCTGGCAGGTACCTGAAGATCGCCTGGAAGAAGTGGGCCGGGTCTGTGCTCAAAAGCCCTTTGTGACCCATTGCTACGTGAGAAAAACCGCTTCCGGGTGGCCCTATAATTTTTACACTATGATTCATGCCAGTGACGAAAACGTTTGTCGTCGGTTAGTAGAGAGACTTTCGGAGGAGCTGGCTCTTCCGGTTTATGAGCTCCTCTTTACTGAAAAAGAAATTCTGCGCCGTATCAGGCGCTATTTTGAAGAGGAGGTTTGAGATGTCGGGAACTCTTTCACGCCGATTTTTTGCCGAAGCGGTGAAGCATATCCCTGGTGGGGTAAACAGTCCGGTGCGTGCTTGTAAGGCGGTGGGAGCTGATCCGGTCTTTTTTGCCGCAGGCACCGGCCCTTTTCTCATAGACGTAGATGGAAGGGAATACATAGATTATGTGGCCTCCTGGGGACCACTCATTTTAGGGCACGCTCACCCGGAAGTGATAGCTGCGGTCCAGGCAGCGGCAGAAGGGGGGACCAGTTTTGGGGCCCCTACCTGGGCCGAAGTGGAGCTGGCCAGGCTTATTTGTGATTTGGTTCCCTCTATCGAGAAGGTGCGTCTGGTGAATTCTGGAACCGAGGCCACCATGAGCGCGGTGCGACTGGCTCGGGGCTACACTGGCCGGAAGAAAATCGTTAAGTTCGACGGATGCTATCACGGACACGCAGATTCTTTTTTGGTAAAAGCAGGTTCCGGGGTAGCCACCTTGGGGATCCCGGGAAGTCCCGGAGTACCAGAAGAGATCGTAGCCCACACCCTTTCTCTTCCCTTCAACGACCTGGCAGCGGTAGAAGAGGTTTTTTCAAAGATAGGCGAAGAGATAGCCGCGGTGATCGTGGAACCCGTGGCGGGTAACATGGGGGTTGTACCTCCCAAGCCGGGTTTCCTGGAAGGGCTGCGCGAACTTACTCTCAAATACGGTGCTCTCCTGATTTTTGACGAAGTTATTACGGGTTTTCGTGTCTCGTTGGCCGGGGCCCAGGGACTTTATGGGGTCCTTCCAGATTTGACCTGTCTGGGGAAGATTATCGGAGGGGGCTTGCCCGTGGGGGCCTACGGTGGGAAGGCCGAGATCATGGATCACGTAGCACCAGAAGGACCTGTTTATCAGGCTGGCACCCTCTCGGGAAATCCTATTGCCGTAGCCGCGGGTCTGGCCACTTTGAAGGTCCTGATGCGTCCGGGCACCTATGAGCGTTTGGAAGAACTCTCGGTCAGGTTGGCCCAGGGTCTGGTTGAGATGGCCTCTCAAGCCGGGGTGGAAATCTGCGCTCAACGAGTGGGCTCTATGATGACCTGTTTCTTCCGGTCCGGAGAAGTGAGCAACTTTGCCGAAGCCGCCCAATCCGACACCGAGCTTTACGGTCGTTTCTGGCGTGAAATGTTGGCCCGGGGTGTTTATCTTGCACCCTCGCAGTTTGAAGCGGCCTTTGTCTCTCTGGCCCACACCGAAGAGGAGATCGATTTTACGGTTGAGGCGGCTCGCGAGGCCTTCCAAGCCCTGAAGAATTAAGCCTTCTTTAGATTCTCTGGGAGATCAAAGCGGGCAAAACGCATGGTGAAACTAGCTCGTCCTTGAGTGGCAGAACGTAGATCTGTGGAGTAACCGAACATTTTGGAAAGAGGCACTTCGGCCTGCACGATTTGTACAGGTTCCCGGGCTTCTATACCCACCACGTGGCCCTGGCGTTGGTTGAGATCACTGATGACCTCTCCCAGGAATTCTGAAGGAGTGACCACTTCGACCTCCATAATAGGTTCGAGGAGGATGGGGGAGGCCTGCTTGAGGGCCTTGGACAGGGCCTTGACCGTAGCGGCTCGGGCGGCCATCCCGTTCCAGGAGCCTCCGGGAAAGTCCAGGTCGAGCAAGACGACTTCTACGTCCACCACCGGATAGCCCAGGGGGCCACTGGCGGCCAAGGCCTTTTCAATGGTTTCTAGTAAAAGGGTTTTGTGTTCCGAGTCCAATCTGTCTTCTGGGATCAGCGAACCGATAAGGTTCCCGGAGCCTCTTTCTCTCGGACGGACCCGGAGTCTCACCGTGGCAGCTAAACGGTCTTCTCCCACGACCTGATCGAAGGTTTCCGTTACTTCCACTTCCCGAGTGATGGTTTCGCGATAGACGACCTGAGGGCGCCCTACCAGGAGTTCCAAACCGAATTCCCGCCGCAGGCGTTCCAGGATTACCTCTAGATGGAGTTCTCCCATGCCGGAGATTATGCGTTGACCAGTATCTTCGTCTACCTTGACCTGAAAGGTTGGGTCTTCTTGGGCTATTTTGGCCAGGGCTTCCTCGACCTTTTCCTCTTCGGCTCGGGTCTTTGGTTCGACGGCAATAGATATTACCGGTTCGTAGTGACCGATTGTCTCAAGGACGATAGGGTGTTCGGGGTCACAAAGGGTATCTCCGGTCACGGTATGTTTGAGCCCCATAGCGGCCACGATATCTCCGGCCCCGGCGCGCTCTAATCTGGTGCGTTTGTTGGCGTGCATCAGGAAGAGGCGGGCTACCTTTTCTTTTTTCTTCTGGGTGGCATTCAGCACGGTTTTGCCTACTTGTAACACACCAGAATAGAGGCGGAGATAAACCATTTTGCGACCTTCAAACATCTGCACCTTGAAGGCCAGAGCCGCTAGGGGTGAAGCTTCATCTGGGAGGCGGATCTCCTCTCGGCCGGTTTCGGGGTTTATTCCCTTCACCGGAGGGATGTCTAGGGGGGAGGGGAGATAACGTACCACTCCGTCGAGAAGGGGTTGGACTCCTTTGTTTTTCAGGGCCGAGCCGCAAAATACCGGGACGATCTCAAGGGCCAAGGTTCCCTTGCGAATGAGCTGATGTATTTCTTCTTCGCTCAGGGTTTCTTCGGCTAGGTACTTTTCAAGGGCTGCTTCATCGAGCTCAACGATGGTTTCAAGGAGTTCTTGTCGGACACGGGCCACTTCATCCTGCATTTCCGCAGGAATGGGATGATATTGGAATTTTTCTCCCAGGCTTTCTTCGTCCCAGAGGATAAGTTTTTCTTTGATAACGTCGATTACGCCCCTGAAGTCCTGTTCTGCCCCGTAAGGCATGGTAATGATGACAGGTCTGGCCCCCAGCTTTTCGCGCATTTGTTGGACGGTGTCCCAAAAGTTGGCTCCAAGACGGTCCATTTTGTTGACGAAGGCCATTTTGGGTACCCGGAACCGTTCGGCCTGGTGCCAAACCGTCTCGGACTGGGGTTCCACGCCGCCCACAGCGCAAAAGACGCCGATGGCCCCGTCTAACACTCGCAAGCTCCTTTCCACTTCGATGGTGAAATCTACGTGTCCCGGGGTATCGATGAGATGGATTTCACAGCCCTTCCAGTAACAGGTGGTACAAGCCGAAGTGATGGTGATGCCGCGTTCCTGTTCTTCTGGCAGATAATCCATGGTGGCCTGTCCTTCGTGGACTTCTCCGATGCGGTGGATCTTGCCAGTGTAATAGAGGATGCGTTCGGTAAGGGTGGTCTTCCCGGCGTCGATGTGGGCGATAATGCCAATGTTTCGGATTTTTTTGATTCTGGCCTCCCCAGCCATGCCAGGCATCTTACCTTTTTCTGGTTTTTTGGTGAAGCCTGCAAAAGCTTGGCAAGAACATCTTTCCAGTTTAAGGAAGATCTCGCAAAGGAAAAGACAGGGGTTAAGAGATGGGAAAAGAATATTTGGTCCTTGTCTTGGGCTATTTTCTGGGTTCCATTCCGACTGCCCTTTTGGTTTCCAGACCCTTTGGGATCGACCCGCGAGAGCATGGTAGTCGGAACCTGGGTGCCACCAACGTGGCCCGGCTTTTAGGTAAAAAGTGGGGGCTTCTCACCCTCCTGGGTGACATGGGCAAGGGAATTCTTCCGATGATCGCGGCCCTTTATCTTTTTCGAGACCACCCTGACCGCGATTGGCTGGTGGCTGGAACGGGCTTTTCAGCCTTTTTGGGACACCTTTTCCCGGTTTATCTCCGATTCAGGGGAGGAAAAGGGGTAGCCACGGCCACCGGGGTCTTCCTCGTTCTATGCCCCAAGGCCCTCCTTCTGGCTTTGCTGGCCTTCGTCTTGGCGGTGAAGTTTTCAGGCTTCGTTTCCGTGGGCTCCCTCTTGGCTTCTGCACTCCTGCCGGGTCTTATCCATTTGTTTTGTCCGAATCGACCCTATGAAATCATTTCCTTGATTATGGCTGTTCTTATCTGGATCAAACATCACGAAAATATCAGGCGCCTCCTGCAAGGGGAAGAAAAGAGCTGGAAGAAGGACTGATTTTTTAGGGGCTTGTTTCGCAAACCCGAGGAGATTACTTTTTATAGCTGAATCTGAGGGTGGTTCCAAATTAAAAATTTTTTTCGTTTGTGGGTTGACAGGTTTGTTTCAATCCAGTATTTAAATACCGAAATAATTAAGGGGACGGAGACATGCCGGGCAATATTCTGAGAATTTCGGAAGCGCTTTCGTTGGGGATTCACGCCATGGTTTATCTTTCTAACAATGTGGGACGTCCTAAAAGGGTGAAGGAGATTGCCAAGAGGCTACGGGCCTCTGAGGCCCATCTGGCCAAGGTCCTCCAGAACCTGGCCCGGGCTGGCCTGCTCAAGGCTGTGCGGGGGCCCAAGGGGGGGTATGAGTTGGCTCGCCCTCCGGAAGATATTACCCTCCTTGAGATCTTCGAGGTGGTCCACGGACCACTGGAAGATCAGCGTTGTCTCTTCAAAGAACCCCTTTGTAGCGGAGAACGCTGCATCCTGGGAGACCTCTTACAGAAGGTTAACCAGGCCGTAAGGGACCATTTCAGCAAAACAAATCTCGAAATGGTCCGAGACATTCTGACCTAATCAAATAAACAAAAATACATCAAAAAACAAAGGAGGAAGGACTATGCCGCTGAAAGATGGTGAAAAGGGAGCTGTGTTGCAAAGAGACAAGAAGACCTATGCCATCGTGCCCCATGTGCCCTTGGGAGTCGTTACTCCAGAATTTCTGCGAAAGGTGGCGGAGGTGGCAGAGAAATACGGTGTAGCTGCTATGAAACTCACCAGTGCCGATCGTATCGCCCTGGTGGGTCTCAAAGAAGAAGACATCGACAAGGTGTGGGAAGAACTCGGAGTGAATCCCGGAGCCGCGGTGGGGGCTTGTGTGCGAAGTATTAAAGTCTGCCCGGGCACTACTTTCTGCCGTCTTGGCCAGCAAGATGCCATTGGTCTGGGGGCTGAACTTGACAAGCGCTACCACGGCTATCAGCTTCCAGCCAAGTTTAAAATTGGGGTTTCCGGTTGCATCAATCAATGTGCAGAAACCTGCATCAAAGACCTCGGTTTTGTGGGGAAACCCAAAGGCTGGACGGTGACGGTCGGGGGATGCGGAGGAGCCAAACCCATGTTGGCTCAGGTGCTCACCGAAAACCTCTCAGACGCTGAAGCCCTTGAGATCGCAGACAAAATAGTTAAGTACTACGAGGCCAATGCTAAGAAGGGGGATCGGTTAGGTCGTCTCATCCAGCGGGTAGGTTTTGAGGAGTTTAAAAAGGCTATCTTGGGTTAAGGTCCGCCATAAACTGTTTCTTAGGGGCCGGCTCCCTCTTGGGAACCGGCCCTTTTTCGTGCTAATAGGAGGCATGCGCTTTCTCAGGAGCATCGAGAATCAAACTCTTCTAGCCATCCTTTTTGGCATCTTCCTTGGGATATTTTTCCCGGATTTCATCTTGAAATTTCATCTTTTGGGAGAGATCTTTCTCCGTCTCTTGAAGATGACTATTGCTCCTCTCATTTTTGCTTCGGTTTACGTAAGCGCGGCGGGACTCGGTTCTCTTAAGAGGCTCAAGGATGTAGGAGGAAAGACGTTTCTCTATTATCTTTTTACCACTTCTCTGGCGGTCTTTACCGGGCTTGTGGCGGTCAACCTCTTGAGACCCGGGGCGGCTCCAGGAGAAATTCCCGCCAAGATTTCGATCAAAGGCCTTTCCTTTTCGGATCTCATCTTGGGGCTTATTCCGCGCAATCCCGTCAAATGTGTGGCTGAAGGAGAGGTGCTGCCCATCATCTTCTTTGCCTTGCTCTTCGGCTTTGCAACTCTGGTCCTGCCGGAATCCCGACGGAAATTGCTCTTTGAATTCTTTGAGGCCTTTAACGACGCCCTCATCGTACTCGTCCGCTGGATCATCCGACTCACCCCTTTGGGGGTCCTGGCCATCGTGGGAGGAATAGTGGCCAAAAAGGGGCTCTCACCCCTTTTTGAGCTTTCGGAATATGTTTTTACCGTGGTCCTGGGGCTGGGGTTTCATGCTGGCATGACGCTGAGTTTGCTCCTTTATTTTCTCGGCCGCACCAATCCTTGGTGGTATTTTCAACAGGTGCGCGAGGCCATCCTGGTGGCCTTTTCTACGGCTTCAAGTTCAGCCACCCTTCCTATCTCCCTTGAGATAGCCGAAGAAAAAGGCGGGATCCCCAAGAAGATTGCAGGCTTTGTACTTCCCCTCGGAGCCACTATCAACATGGATGGTACCGCTCTTTACGAGGCGGTGGCTGCCATGTTCATTGCCAACCTCTACCACGTTTCTCTCTCCTTAGGGGACCAGATAATCATCTTTCTTACAGCCACTTTGGCTTCCATTGGGGCGGCAGGTATTCCGAGCGCCGGGCTGGTGACCATGACCCTCGTCCTCCAATCAGTTGGTCTCCCATTGGAAGGGATCGGTCTTATCCTGGCGGTGGATCGTTTCCTGGACATGCTGCGTACAGCAGTGAATGTTTGGGGTGATCTCATCGGAGCCCGTCTCATTGCTCGTTTGAGCGGAGAACTCTAATACCAGATTTCCATTCGCAACCCTCGTTCGTCATACTCCGGCTCTGCTGGTAGGCGTTTGGCTTCTCCGGTAAAGATACGCTTAGCAGCCAAGAGAGCGGCGTAGGCGTCCAGGAGATCCTTTTGCAAAGTCTTAGGTATTTGCTGGAAGTTCCTCTCCAGCTGGCAGAAGAGGCCACTCCTTTGGAGCAGGGCCAGACGCCTTTTCAGGCCTTCTACTTGATGTTTGGAAGGCAAAGGACCGCCGGCCAGTTCACAGAACACGAGTTCGGGATGGGTTTCAAAGACTCGATCTTGGTCTTGAGGTCTGAGGGCCAGATCAACTTCTTGGATTCTAGGCCAGATATTCCAGGCTTGACGTGAAAGATGTCCCTTGAGACGAGCCCGAGCCTCCTCATAACTTCTGGCTCCGCAAATCGTGCGTGGTGGAGGGTTGAAGACCGAAACCGCCCGGGGGCCTAGGATCTTGCGTGCCAGACGATCACAGAGACGGCCCCCTGGTACGTATTCTTTGGGAAGCCCAATGGGAAGATCAACGGCTATCAAGCGGCAAGAAGCCCGAAGAAGGGAAGGAAAAGACGGATAAAGACGGACCTCTTCAAATAAGAAACGGTCCCCGGAGAACTCTCCGAGGACCGCTAACCAGCCTTTACGACAGCTATCAACCCCTGCCAGCAACTGTTGTTACAATCTTTAGGTAGCGTTACAGGTTACACGATTGTTGTTAATTGTGCAGGTCAGAGAGATACCCTTAACCGTGGGTGTACAGGTACCATTGACACTGATTGCACCGGTATCGGTATCCAAATCCAAAGTACAAGTATCGTTATCAATGGTACAGGTAAAACTTGTAATGCTTGAATTGTCTGCGTACTTGGCAGCCAGCTCACTCATACAGGAACTGATCTGTCCTTCAGCTGCGGCAGCGGCGGACTTTTTCTTATATTGGGCGTACTGTGGAATAGCCACCGCTGCCAGGATACCGATGATTGCCACTACAATCAAGAGCTCGATGAGGGTGAAACCTTTACGACGGTCCTTCTGACGTTTTTCTTTCTTTTCCAGTTCGTGTCTGATCATCTTGTTTACCTCCTTTGTTTTTGAATTATTTCGAGGTGGCCACCTCGTTTCCGTTGTTGTTTTCTTATCGAAGCAACAAGCGTGCCAGTTTAAAAATCCCCGGAGACTTACGTTTCAAAGGGTTGCCAATTCAAAAAAGAAGGCTGGAAAACGACGTTTGAGACAAAATTTGTCAACTTAGTGAAATTCTTTGTCAGGGACGATCTCAAGACGGTAGGTTGTCTCTTGCGGTGTGATCGAGGAACTGGAGACCACCACGAAGGGACCTCTCAATCCTTGTTCTTGAGAGCTTTTGATCCATTCTTGGAATTTATCCGGACTAGGGATCTGCCGAGGCCAGACCCCAAAGGAGAAAACAAGCTCTTGCGCTACAGATCTTTCGTGGGTGAGGGCCACTATCCAACAGGGTAACCGGAAGCGGGTGAGGGCCCGGGGAGTGCGTCCTTTTCTGGTTAAACAGAAGACCGTGGTGGTCTCCAGCCGATCGACCACATCGTCCACGCTGAGAGAAAGGAGGTCCAGAGGATGATGAGGTCCGCTTTTGGTTATTTGACGGCGAAAGCGGAAATGGTCCAGATGGGGTTCGGTAACACGGGCAATCTTACCGAGCATGGCCACGGCTTCTACTGGATACTTCCCAGTGGCAGTTTCATCCGAGAGCATGAGGGCGTCTGCTCCGTCCAGAATGGCGTTTGCCACGTCTGTGGCTTCAGCCCGGGTGGGGCGCGGCCGATGCGTCATGGATTGGAGCATTTGGGTGGCAATGATTACCGGTTTACCTAGGAGGTTCGCCTTCCGGGCGATTTCTTTTTGTACCAAGGCAATACGTTCGATGGGGATCTCAACGCCCAGGTCACCCCGGGCAACCATCAAGCCGTCAGCAGCTGCAATGATCTCATCAAGTCTTTCGAGGGCCACAGCTCTTTCGATCTTGGCGATCAGAAAGACCCTTTTCCCCTCTTTTCGGGCTATTTCTCTGGCTTGCAGGAGATCCTTGGCACTCCCCACAAAAGAAAGGCTTACGGCTTCCACCCCTTGATTCAGGGCGAATCTTAAGAGCTCTATGTCCCGGGGTGTAAGAGCTCCTAATTCGTAACGAAGCCCGGGAACGTTGATCCCCTTGCGTGAACGGATCTCCCCTCCTACCAAAACCACGGCCTGGATGTCGGGTCCTTCAACCCGTTCTACTTTCAATTCCAGGAGTCCATCGTTTAGAAAAATGATCTCTCCAGGGCGGACCAAGCGGGGAAGATCCGGAAAATCGAGGGGCAGCTCGTCTTCGTTTTGGGGTTTGCGGCTGGTGAGAACTATCTTTCTTCCTCGTTCCAGGAGAAGGGGTTCTTTGAGGAGTTTGCCCAAACGCATCTTGGGGCCTGGCAAATCGGCCATGATAGCCAGAGGTCTTCCCAAGTCTGTGGAGACCTTTCTCAGTCGCCTTATAAGCTCGGTGTGATGATCTTCGTCTCCATGGGAGAGATTTAGTCGGGCCACATTCATTCCGGCTTCAAGCAGTCGGGTCAGGATTTCTTCTCCTTGAGAAGCCGGACCGATGGTACAGATGATCTTGCTTTTCCAGGCAGGAAACATCTCAAAAGACCGTGGGCACTGGGAAACCGGTAGCCTCGCGGACTTCGTGCCGGCCAAGATAGATTCGACCACTTACGCCATCAATGCTAATCCAGTCCCCTCGATGAATGATGTGGCCGTTGATGCGAGCCAACCCTTTGTCTTCGTAAATGACCAGGTTTTCGTAACCCACCACGCAGGTTTTGCCCAGACGGGAAGCCACAATGGCAGCGTGCGAGGTCTGCCCTCCGCGAGCGGTGAGGATGCCATCAGCCGCACTAATCTCTTTGATGTCGTCAGGCACGGTGTCAAACCGTATCAAAATGAGGGGGGCTGAGGGGTCCTCTTGGCGGAAATGCTCGATATCTTCAAGTGTAAAGACCACCCTTCCAGAAAGGGCACCCCCTGAAACACCTATCCCTCGGCCAATGAAGGATCTTTCAAGTTCCTCACTGGGTACAAAGATCTTGATCCTGGGTCTTTCTTCTTTGGTTACCATATCGCGGCTTTGCAAGATGAACAATTTCTCCTTTTCTGGTCCCTCGAAAGTGAACTCGATTTCTTGATGAGACCATTTCTTGTTGTAAATAAGGTCTTGGGCCATTTCGAAAAGGGCCTGGTAGATCTCAGGAAATTTTTCTTCAAGAGATGGTTCGTTCTCCCGACCTTCCCGTTTTTTCTGTTCGATGGAAATGGGATAGGTCGTTACCAGACCCGAAACGATGTCTTCTCCCTGATTTCCGGGAGTATAATCGCCCCAAAGAGCTACCCGGGAGAGTTTTCCATAGGGTGGAGCCGTGAAGAGGACCCCTGTGCCTGCTTCCAGAGAGAGGTTGCCGAAAGTCATGGCTTGGACGCAAACCGCGGTTCCCCAATAGTCCGAAACCCCCATGATCTCCCGATAGGCCCGAGCTTTGGCAGAATTCCAGGAAGAAAGCACCAGCTCAATGGAGATAAGGAGCTGCTCCCAAGGGTCATCTGTAATAGGAACCCCTTTTTCCACAATGGTCTGGCGATACTTGAGGGCCAGCTCTCGCATCTGTTCTCCGGTAAACTCACGCTTTTTCTTGACTCCGTAGCGGGACTTGTGTTCTCGCATGAGACGGTTGAAGATTTCGCGTTCCAATCCGTGGGCCATACCCCAACTCTGGACGAAACGGCGATAAGTATCCCAGGCGAACCAGACCCTTCCGGTCCGAGCCGCCAAGCCCTCAATGATCTTGGGATTGCTGCCCACATTGAGTACCGTGGCCATCATTCCTGGCATGGAGATGGCAGCTCCGCTCCTTACTGACAGCAGGAGGGGGTTTTCCGGAGAGCCAAATTTTTTGCCCGTTTGGGCTTCAACTTCGGCCAAGGCTTCTCTGATCTGACGCAAGAAGTCTTCATAGGTGCGCTGATACTTCTTGATGACACGCCAACAACGAAAGACCTCGGTGGTCACAATGAAACCCGGAGGTACAGGAAGACCGATGGTGGCTAGGAGATAGAGATTGTAACCCTTGTTTCCCAGGTGGATGAGGTCCTGGGTCAGAGAATTGGGGCGATAGAGGAGACATAAGGCCCTTGCGGGATCGTAAGTCATGAGGAGATCTAGATCCTCCTGAGAAAGCCGGTTCCGTTGTTCTACCAGGGTGCGATAGAGTTTGGTGACGAAGTTGTCGAGGGACTGAAGGCTGAAGGCACTGGCAATTAGATCGCGTAGGAAACGTTCCGAGACCCGATGAAAGAATTCCTCGTCTGAGAGTTCTTCATGTCCTACCAAATATTTGGGCAGGAGGTTTTGTCGTCCCAATTGGCGGAGGATGATGGCCAGATTGTCTCGATGAGGACTGATGTAATAAACCTTGGTGATGTCTTTCACACCTTCCAAGAGTCCTCGAAAGATGTCGAGATACTGAGTGTAGGTGAAACGTCTGACCTCAATGGAAGCCTTAAGCAAATTGAGATAGGTATTGAACTTTTTGGAGGAAATTCCCTCGATCTGGAGGGCTCGACGGAAATAGTGGAGGATTTTGATGATTTGGAAAAAGGTGGCTCTGGTGATGAAAGGGATTTCTACCGAGGCCACCAGATCTTCAAAATAGGTGTTAGCCAAGGCCTCCAGCCGAAAAGTGAGGCCCAAGGCGTCGAATTTCTTTTCGTGATAACGGCCGTACATAGACGGAATGTCTGCGGCGATATGCCGCTTGAAATAGATATCTTCTCGCGGAGTAAACTTTTCCGGACTCAAAATGATGCCCTGGAGATATTCGAGATAGTCCAGAATGGCTTCGAGGGCCTCTTCTCGACTTCCTTTCTCCAAGGCCTCCAAAAGTTGATCTATTCCCTCAAAGCCCCAATTCTTGGCCTGTTCCAGATAAGACCGGAGCTGATGGATATCAAAGCTATATTTTTGGACTTCGAGCTGATACATACGGATAAGAAGGGCTACGCGACGTTTCTCCTTCTCCGGGCCTGGAATCTCCTCGAGTAAATGTCTTAGCTCTTCCTCCCTCAGTTTGAGGAGATCTTTAAGGTCCTTGAGTTTGGCCTTTTCAAACAAGGTGTTGATTATTTCATGTACCGGGTCTACAAAAGGCCCGTGTGGGACGATTCGTTCGTAAAGCTCTGGTGGCACGTAGGGTTTGAGACGACTCTTGTCCTTCGTGAGCCAGAAATGGATGATGGCCTCGATGAAATCAATGATGAGATTGGAGCTCTCGACGTGACTTTGTTTACGCAAAAAGTGGATGAGCTCGTCCTTACGGGCGTGGATCTCGTCAAGCTCGGTAGAAACGTCTCGCAACAGGCCTTCGGCCCCGATTTCGTTGTAATAAACCGGAAGAATGCGACAGAACTGTTTCACCAGATTGTAAACGGGTTCGATTTCACTGTTCAGAAGCTTGGAGACATCTTTTTGGAAGAGATCGGTGTCCCGTATACAGGTGCCTGCCAGTTTAAGGTTAATGATGAGGGCTGAAAGCAAAGTGGTACACCATTTAGGATGATGAGAGATGATCTCAAGCCAGGTTCGCACGTTCAAGAGATGGACCGGATTGCAGATAAGATGCCACTCCCGATCCACTCCTTTGATCTCTGGGGGCTGGAAGCCGAACTTGACCACTTCTTCCAAAAAGAGTTCAGCCAGCCGGGGATCCCCCCGGTCCAAGATCTCGAAACCCATGTTTCGGATACACTGGAGGGCGGTCCAGGGATACTGTCGAATGTGGCGTTTGAGCAGAACAAAGGCCCGAGTGATGAATTCATCCAGACTTTCCGAGGGCTCGCGGCGAATCATGGCCACGAGCTCCCGGTTGATTTCTCGCAAGGCCTCCTCGTGGATGGGGGCTAGCCCCGGGGTTTCTACGATACGAAAGAGGAAGATGATTTTCACGTTGTGGAACGGATCCTCGGGGCGCGTGCCCCGGGCCAGGGAAGCAATTTTCTCTGGAAGTTCTTTGTAATATCGGACCAGATCAAGATAGTCCGGGAGGGCTAAAAGCTTTTCGAGTAGCTCCCGCGTAGGTGTAAGCCCTTTGATCTCCTGTAGCTCCTTGAGATGGGCCTTCAGGGTTTCATGAGATACAGGCCTTATGAGAGCCAGATACTCCTTATCACCGCCTTTAATTTCACAGGCACACTCCTCTTCGATCCAATCGGAAGGATCGGGTTGGGTGAGCCAGTACTCATAGGTGAGTTCCAAGGAGCGTTCCAGCAGCTTAACTAGGCCTTTGAGGGGCATCTTCGGAGAGAGCTTCTTGAGAAGGCCCTTCCCCAGGCGTTTGAAGGAATGATAACTCTGAAGGAAAACCAGCAAGGTTTCAGGGGGTAGGGTGGAGAGCCTGACGAAGATTTCTGAGAGAGCAGGCCAGAAACGCTCAAGAGTTTGACTATCCAAAGAAGAGACAGCCTTGTCAAGCAGGGCCAAAATGGCCTCTGCTATTTGCCTCTTGAGATCTTCTTGGAGTTTCTCCTCCAGCACCCCGAGCAAGAAATCAATGATTGTCAGGAAGGCCTCCGGGCCTTTTTCGTGGGCGGTGATGATGCGGAAGTTTTTGAGGGCAAACGAGCGCAGATCAGCCACTACCAGGCGCAGATTTCGGTAAGGATGGTTGAGTTCGAGAATGAGATCATAGGCCTGTTTCTCAAGCCCCTGGTAACCAGTGACCACCTCGAGCAGGACCCAATGCCGCGGGTCGATGGGATATTCCTTGACAGCGGTCTCCTGCAAATTCACCAAGAGGGCCTTGGAGGTAAAACCCTTCTTTGTGGTGGATTCCGTGGACCCAAGCCCCAGATCTTGTGGATTGCGGGATGTCAGGTTTGGTGAATTGCTCATGGAAACGTCCTTGGAAGATTTTTAAGGATTTGGTTCTATTGTAACGGTTTTTGGCGCTTTTGGCGCGGGGCCGCAGCCCCGCACCGTTTTAAACCTTTTTGGATTCCATGTAGAGGATGAGATCAAGGACCCGATTGGCATACCCCCATTCGTTGTCGTACCAGGCCATGACCTTGACCATACGGCCTTCGATCACGCGCGTGCACAGACCGTCAACAATGGAGGAGTGCTGGTTTCCAAGGAAGTCCGTCGAGACCAGAGGTTCCTCGGTGTAGCCTAAATAACGGTTTTGGGCGGCTTTCAGAGCTTCGTTGACTTCTGTTACCGTGGTTTCCCGTTCAAGTTCAGCCACCAAATCGACCAAGGAGACGTCGGGGGTGGGAACCCTGACAGCCAGACCGTCGAATTTACCCTGCAATTCTGGGATAACTTTCCCTACCGCTGCTGCTGCCCCGGTCTTGGTGGGGATCATGTTGATGGCTGCTGCCCGGGCCCGTCGTAGGTCTTTGTGGGGAAAATCCAGGATGCGCTGGTCGTTGGTGTAAGCGTGGACCGTGGTCACCAACCCACGTTTGATGCCAAACCTGTCAAGGAGTACTTTGGCCACCGGAGCCAGACAGTTGGTAGTACACGAGGCGTTCGATACCACATGGTGCTTGAGGGGGTCGTAATCATCCTCATTTACACCCAGGACCACGGTGAAATCTTCATTCTTAGCCGGGGCGGTGATGATAACCTTTTTGGCTCCAGCTTCCAGATGGGCCCGCGCCAGATTAGCATCGGTGAAACGCCCCGTTGATTCCACCACGTATTCAGCTCCTACCTCCCCCCACGGAATCCTGCCAGGCTCTGGCTCGGAAAAGACCCGAATTTCTTTACCGTCTACGATCAGGCTGTTTTCGGTGTACTTGATCTCTTGAGGCAGAGTGCCAAAGAGGGAATCGTACTTCAGAAGATGGGCCAGGGTATGGGTGTCAGTGAGGTCGTTAATGGCCACGATCTCTATGTCTTTGAATTCTGGATATTTGAGATGGGCCCGAAAGACTGCCCGACCAATACGCCCAAAACCGTTAATACCAACCTTTACCGCCATGATTTCCCCTCCTTTTAGAAAATGATCTATCTATTTCGAACATTAAGGCCCACCGGAAACCAGTCAATCTAGGGGGAGGGACATGAGGATGGCGTCCTCCCCGGTGTCTCGATAATAGGATCGGCGTCGTCCATCGATTTGAAAACCAAATTTTTGATAAAGTTTTTGGGCTGGGAGGTTCCTTTCACGCACTTCCAAAAGTATTCGTCTGAAACCACGTCTCCGCGCGTAACCAATGAGGGTGCGGAGCATAAAAGAGGCCAGACCTTGACGACGTTTGTCTGGAGCTACGGCGAGGTTGGCCAGATGTATCTCGTCAACCACTTCCCAGAAACACAGGTAACCGGCAATCTTTTCCCCTTCTTCCACCACCCAGAGCCGCGTCTTCTTTTTGAAAAGCTCACTCCAGAACAAGATAGGACTCCAAGGAGTAGGAAAGGCGAGGCGTTCGATGGAGACAATTTCTCGTAGGTCTCTGATTCGCGCCGGGCGTAGCCGCGGCTTAATCATTGAGAAATTCCGAAGCCTGAGTGATAGCTCTTCTTCCAGCTTCCACCACTAGGGGGGCCAGTTCTTTGGGAGGTTTTTCCTGGTTCTGGACGGCTTTGATGAGCATGGCCAGGTTTACCCCGGAGACCACCTCGATGTAGCCTTCCTTGAGAAAAGAAAGGGCCATGTTGGAAGGCGTACCACCAAAGAGATCCGTCAGGATGAGCACTCCCTGGCCGGTGTCTACCTCGGTAATAGCACGGGCAAAATCCTGGTGGATCTTTTCGGCTGGTTCCGCCGGGTCCACCGAGAGGCTCTGCATGTTTTCCACCTTACCCAAGATAAAGGCACAAACCGTAACCAGTTCCTCTGGTAAACGGCCGTGCCCCGCTACGATGATCCCGGTCATCTAGGCCTCCTTGTAGATGTCCCGGTGGGTGACCAGCACGTCATGTCCCCATTCTTTTACCATCTGGCCCAGTTCCTCGGCAACTGCTACCGAACGGTGACGCCCTCCAGTGCATCCGATGCAGATGACAAGATAGGATTTTCCTTCCTTTTCATATTGGGGCACCAGGAAACGCAGGAATTGTTCGCAAAGATTCAGGAAGCGACGACCGGGTTCGGTCTCCAGCACGTAGGCTCGTATCTTCTCCTGGCGTCCGTCAAAGGGCTTGAGCTCTGGAACGAAATAAGGGTTGGGGAGAAAACGAACATCAAAAACCAGATGCGCTTCAGCAGGAACTCCATATTTAAAGCCAAAAGAAATGAGATGCACGGTGAGAGAGGCCAAGTCGCGCCGCATTCCATAACGATTTTTGATCTCCTGACGGAGCTGGTGCACGTTGAAACCAGAAGTGTCAATCACCAGGTCGGCGATCTCTCTCACTTCTTGAAGGGCCTCTCTTTCAAGTTTAACAGCTTCTGCCAGAGAACCCTTGGGAGCCAAAGGATGGGGTCGTCTAGTTTGGGAGAAGCGCGCTATCAGGACTTCGTCACTAGCTTCAAGGAAGATGATTTCCAGGTGGTGTCCGGCTCCTTTAACCCGTTCAAAGATCTCGCGATAGCTTTCAAGAAAGCTCTCTTCGCGCAAGTCCATTACAAGGGCCACGCGCTGAGGACCATGAGCTTCCTTGGTTTTTATTTCCAGGAAAGCCGGCAGAAGAGCCACGGGCAGATTGTCCACGCAAAAGTAGCCCAGATCCTCGAAGGCTCGCAGCACGGTGCTTTTACCCGAGCCCGACAACCCCGTAATCACTACTACTTGAATGGATTTTTCCTTAGAACTCGTAATCCACCTCAGAGAGGACTTTTTTAACTTCTTCTGGACTCTGGCAAGAGAGGAGCCTCTTACGAAAGTTCTCGTTTTTCAGGAGCCGGGCCAGCTGGGCCAGGACCTTGAGATAGCGTTGAGATTCGTTCTCCGGAGCCAGGACCACAAAGATCAGCTTTACCGGTTGGTGGTCTAGGGCCTCGAAATTTATACCTTCCGGATTGACGGCCACCGCCAGTACGATACGGTCAAGGCCTGGCAAGCGGCTATGAGGCAAGGCAATTTCGTATCCGATGGCCGTGGTCCCCAGGCGCTCTCTCTCTTCCAGGACCTTTTCTATTTCCTCCGGGGGAAGACCAAGGACTTTGGACAAACGTTTGGAGATCTCTTTAAAAAAAGACCATTTGTCCTTGGCCTTCACCCCACAGATAATGCATTCGTCTGAAAGGCAATCGCAGATTTTCATGGGCGCTATATTTACTAGGAAAGTTCAGGAAGGATCAAGACGTAGGTTCCGTCTCCCTTTCGATAAAGGACGTTAACAGAGTCGGTATCAGAGTTGTTGAAGACCAGAAACTCTTCCTGAGAGGTACGCAATTGTTCAAGGGCCTCTTCAAGGGACATGGGTTTTACAAAGACCCTCTTGACTTCAACGGGTAATTCTTCTTCTATCGCCTCAGCCATTGGGGTGGGCATGACGGCTTCTTTTCCTCCACGTTTACGGTTCTTCCGTTTTTCGCGTAATTTTTTGACCTGGGTCTCCAGTTTGGCTGCCACCAAATCTATCGCTTCGTACATATCAGCCGTTTCCTCTTTGCCACTTACTGAAAGACCATCGCCGTTGATCACTACCTCTGCCTGCTGACGGAACTTTTCCGCTCGCAGGATAACATGGGCCTCCGCTGGCCCCTGAAAATATTTGGCCAGCTTGCCAATGCGTTTTTGGGCGTATTCCTTAAGGCCGGGGGAAGAATCAAGATGGCGAAAGGTGATGTTGATCTGCATAAAGGCCTCCTATTTGGTTTTTCTTTTGCGGCGACTGGCCGGCAAAATCCCCAGAAGATCCCGGTACTTGGCCACCGTGCGCCTGGCGACCTTGATGTTGTATTTTTTCTGTAAAATATCGGCGATCTTCTGGTCGCTGTAAGGACGATGGGGATCCTCCCCGGCGA
The DNA here is from genome assembly GCA_964630855.1 of uncultured Thermodesulfobacteriota bacterium. Taxonomy (GTDB): domain Bacteria; phylum Desulfobacterota; class Thermodesulfobacteria; order Thermodesulfobacteriales; family Thermodesulfatatoraceae; genus JAADCO01. The sequence continues at coordinate 30,246 of CAZVXP010000022.1, forward strand.
TGATCTCCTTGATGTATTGCTTGACGGTTTCCGTGGAGATCTGGTCTCCGGTGCTACTGGTGTAGCCGCTTGAAAAAAAGAACTTGAGTTCGAAGATGCCATGGGGCGTATCAATGTATTTCCCGGTAGTGACTCGACTCACCGTGGACTCGTGGAGATCCACATCCTGGGCCACGTCACGCAGGATGAGGGGCTTGAGACCAGAGATACCCTTTTCTAAAAATTCCCGTTGAAAACGCATGATGCTCTCGGAGACCCGCAACAAAGTGCGATTGCGCTGCTCGATACTCCTGATGAGCCAGACCGCCGAACGGAGTTTCTTCTGAATATATTGCTTGGCCTGAGGCGGAAGATTGGGGTCCGAGAGGAGGCGACGGTAATAAGGACTTACACGCAAACGGGGAAGGCCGTCGTCATTTAGGCGGACTACCCATTCGGAACCCTCTTTGAATACCAGCACATCGGGTTCGATGTATTGAGGTTCCTCGTCCGAGTAATTACGCGCCGGGATGGGATCAAGACCGCGAATGACCTCAAAAGCCGCTTCTACCTCTTCTAGTGAGACCCCATATTTCTTGGCAATGGTTTCCAGCTGTCCCCGTTCGAGGTCTTTGAGATGATGGGTTACAAGCTTGGCAGCCAGAGAGTCCTTGAGCCCCAGGTGTTCGAGTTGAATGAGGAGACATTCCTCCAGACTGCGCGCGGCTACTCCCACCGGATCGAAAAACTGGATCTTACGTAACACGTTTTCCACCGCTTCTTCGCTGACCCCAAGATCTCTGGCGATCTCTTCCACCGAAAGGGAAAGATAGCCGCGCTCATTGAGGTTTCCGATGATATATTCTCCAATGCGCCTGGCGGTCTCATCAAACTCCGAAAGATAGAGCTGCCACAGGAGGTGAGAAGTGAGGTTTTCCGACCTGGAAAGTCTCTTTTCGTATTCAAGGGGTTCCTTGGCCTCAAAAGAGAAACTGGGATAAGCACTACCAGAGTCTTGAAAATAGCGTTCCCAGTCAAACTCCGAAACCGCCTGCGGTCCAAGCGGACTTTCGGCTGCTAGATCAAGCCCACTCTCGGTGGGCCTTTCTGAGAGCTCCTCCAGAGAAATGGTTTGATGGTCGGCAAACTCCTGCTCTAATACCGGATTGATCTCTGCTTCCTGCCGGATGACTTGCTCTAGCTCGATCCGGTTTAACTGAAGAAGCTTGATAGCCTGCTGGAGCTGAGGAGTCAGTACTAGCTGTTGGGTGAGTTTAAGGTTCTGTCTAAGTTCTAAAGCCATCAGTGCAACCTGAAATCTTGCCCCAGGTAGATTTCACGCGCCAAAGGATCGGCTGCGATCTCTTCTGGCGAACCCTGGGCAATGACCTCTCCTTTAGCTACGATATATGCGTAATCACAGACCGTCAAGGTTTCCCGCACGTTATGATCGGAAATTAATAATCCTAAACCTCTTTCTTTAAGATTTTTTAAAATTTCTTTCAAATCCGCCACGGCAAGCGGATCAATTCCGGCAAAGGGTTCATCAAGCAGGAGAAACTCCGGTGCCCGGGCCAGAGCACGCATGATCTCAACCCGCCTTCTCTCTCCCCCGGAAAGGGCATAGGCTTTCTGATTACGTAATTCGACCATTCCAAAAGCTTCCAATAGGGTTTCGAGACGTCTTTTTCTCTCCCGCCGGGAGAGCTTTAGGATCTCGAGTACCAGCAGGACGTTTTCTGCCACGGTCAGACGTCTGAAGACCGAAGGCTCCTGGGGGAGATAGACGATCCCCGCCCACGCCCGTTTGAACATGGGTTTACGGGTAAGATCTTCTTCATCTAGCAGAATACGCCCTTCATCCGCTGGAACGAGCCCTGCGATCATATAAAAGGTGGTGGTCTTGCCTGCTCCGTTGGGCCCCAGAAGACCAACAATCTTCCCCGTCTCTACCTTTACCGAGACCCCTCGCACCACGTGACGTCTTCCGAATCTCTTGTTGAGGTTTTCGGCCTTCAGAACTCGCATTATTCCGGGAAAATAACAGCTTCGGCCTTGTGGCCCGGGGCGGATTCCACCACGCTTCGGTCTTCATTGAGATAGAGGGTGATTCGATCTCCCCGAACAGTGTTTTCTCCCTGCCATACCTGAGGATGGTCTTCGAGCACGATCTTCTCCTGTTCCTTGAAATAAACAGCTTTTCCAGCCCTGGCAATCCACTCGCCCTTGTGAATCTTTACGTGACCAATGGCCACCAGTTTGGTCACTTCCCGGCGGCCTTCCCTTTTGGTGTAGTAGACCACCAACCGATCCGCATAAATGGTGAGTCCTTCTCTTTCTGCCACCACGTGGCCGCTAAAGATGACTACTTGCTGGTTTTGCAGAACTTCCATGCGATCCGATTTAATGGTGATTGGACCTTTGGCCCAAACAGGGGTGGCCCAAAGTAGAAAGAGGAGAAATAAACCCCGCTTAACCATCCACTCTCACCTCGGTTTTCTTGAGCACTTTCATTACGCCTGAGTCCAGATCATACACAAACCCTTCACCTCGGATGATGAGTCCCTCCTTGTCGATGATAACCGGGGCAGAAGTTTCAAGTTTATCCTCTTTCGGTAGATAGGAGAGCTCGGAAGTCTTAAGAGAGCCCTGTTTAAGTGAGCGAAGTGTCACGTTTCCGCGAAAAAAGAAGGTACCCCTTCGGGGGTCATACCTTCCCTGGCGGGAGGTGATACAAAAACCTTTTTTTGGGGCTGAGCACACCTTGAGACCCGTAAGATGGATGACTTGTCCTTTATATATTCGTGCGGTTTCAGCAAAAATATCCCACTTGAGATGCCCCTTTTCGTAAATGACGTAATGGAGTCTTTTGAACTCCGTGTTAGGTTCTTCTTCCGGTGGGTTTTGAGAGGGTTCCTTCTCCGGCTTGTTTTTTTCTTGCAAGGGCTTTGAAGGGTTCTCAGGAGCGCTTTTTGGTATGGGAGCTTTTGGTTCGGTTGGTTTGAGGACCTTTGGCTCCTGATGGCATCCTACCAGTAATATCAAGCAAAACAGAAATGTCCCGAGGGTTCGAAACATTTTAGCATCTCCTCCCATTTTCCAATGGCCTTGAGAATGAGGTCACAAACTTCCCGTACAGCCCCATGTCCTCCGGGATGATGGGTGACATAATGTGCATAGTGTCGCACTGGTTCCCAGCATTCCGGTACCGTGATCGCCAGCCCTACCTTGGCCAATACCGGGATATCTACCCAATCGTCACCTACGTAAGCAATTTCTTCGTCTCGCAGTCCCTTGGCGTGTTTGATCTTTTCGTAAAGTTCAAGTTTGTTTAATTCCCCTTGGATGAGGAGTTCTATGCCCAGTTCTCGGGCTCGATGGGTAACGGGAAGGGAGTTTCGGCTTGAAAGAATACCCACCTCTACCCCGGCCCGTTGCAGGAGTTTAATTCCGAGACCGTCTCGTACACAGAAGTGTTTTATCTCTCGGCCTTCGGCGTCCACGATGATCCGGGCATCTGTGAGGACACCGTCGACGTCTAGGAGAAGGAGCTTAACCTGAGCCGCTCTGCGAAGGATTTCTTCAGGAAATGACACCATGTTTCCTCACCAAATCGAAGATTTCTCTCAAGGTTCGAAGGAGATTAGGAGCTTCCTGGAGAGGTAGGGAATTGGGCCCGTCACAAAGGGCTTTTTCTGGTTCGGGGTGTACCTCCATAAATATCCCATCTACTCCAACGGCCATGGCAGCTCGGGCCAAAGGGGCCACGAACTCTCTCTGCCCCCCCGAAGCCCCGCCTGCTCCCCCCGGGAGTTGAACGCTGTGGGTGGCATCAAAGATCACCGGTACCCCCAGGGCTCTCATCACGGGAAGGGATCGCATGTCAACTACCAGGTTATAATAACCGAAGCAGCTGCCCCGCTCAGTAAGCATTACCCCCTCAGCCCCGGCGGCTCTGGCTTTTTCCAGAGCAAATTTCATGTCCCAAGGGGCCATAAACTGTCCTTTCTTGATATTTAAGGGGCGTCTGGTCCTAGCTGCTGCCACGATGAGATCCGTCTGACGACACAAAAAGGCTGGAATCTGCAATAGATCAAGCACCTCCGCCGCAGGCTCGGCCTGCCAAGCCTCGTGAATGTCGGAAGTGACGGGTATTTGTAGTTTCTTCTTTATCTCTTCAAGCATGGAGAGTCCCTTCTCCAAGCCCGGACCCCGAAAGGAACGGAGAGAAGTGCGGTTGGCTTTGTCAAAGGAAGACTTGAACACATAAGAGAATCCCGTTTCCTCGGCAGCGGCCTTCATGTTCCTGGCCACCTCGAAGGCCACTTCCAGACTCTCAAGCACGCAAGGCCCGGCAATAAGAAGGGGACGCTCTCTGCCAACGATTATCTTGCCAATCTTTACCTCTTTCACTACCAGCTCCTTTCAAGCTAAGCTTAGCTTAGCGCGAAAAGCCCCGGAAGCCCAGAATCTAAAGATGAATTTCGAGATAAGAGACTATCGCTGTCGTGTTTCTGGTCGCGGACTGGTCCCCTTCCGCGTGGTGCTCAAAGAATCCGATCTCCAAGTCTTGGCAGAGAGGGATCTTTCCCGCGAGACCCTGCTTGTTCTCAAACGGCAGCGTCAACAATTGGAAGACTACATCTATCGGCATCCGTCTTTCCTGGGGGCTCTCTCTCCTTTGCCTCTTGATCCTAGGGCTCCGACTTTGGTGCAGACCATGTTACGTGCCGCGAGGAAAGCTGGGGTGGGTCCCATGGCAGCGGTGGCTGGAGCCATTGCTGAAAGGGTGGGGCGCGCGCTTCTTTCGGAGGGTCTGACCAAGGAAGTACTGGTGGAAAACGGGGGTGACATTTTCTTGGCCCTGAAACGAGAGGCCACGGTAGGTCTTTGGGCGGGTGAATCTCCCCTTTCAGGACGTTTAGGGCTGAAGATTCCCGCTGAGCTCATGCCATGTGCCGTCTGTACCTCTTCTGGTACAGTGGGACACAGTCTCAGTCTAGGAAAGGCCGATGCCCTCTGCGTGATCGCCAAAGAAGCCGCTTTAGCCGATGCCCTGGCCACAGCCCTTGGCAACTTGGTTCGAGGTCCTGAAGATTTCAAACGTCTCAAGAAAGCAGCCCGTCGTTATGGGGAGATATTGGGCTTGGTCTGTATCGTGGCAGACAAACTCCTGGCTTTGGGACCGGCTGTGGAATTAGTGCCCCTGAGTTGAAGCCTTTTGGAGGCAGAAGTCTTCAAAGATGCGATTCAGCTCTATTGCCGCTTGAAAGGCGTTTGGTCCCGGACGTGAGAAGCGAAATTCATCTACTTTTTTTACTTCGGCCTTGAGACCCTTGAAATAGGCCCTTCTGAGCGGAGGAGTGGGATTTTTGTTCATGGGTCCTATCTGGTAGAGATAGAGATCTGGGGCCAGAAGGAGAATCTGTTCCGGAGAAATCAGGACGTGTTTCTTGGGGACTCGAATCAGATTCCTTCCCCCGGCTACCCGGATAATGTCGGCAACGATGTTGCGTTCCCCAGCCACCCGTAAGGGACGCTCCATGATTTCGTAAATCACCTTTGGATGACAGGAAAGGGGGCGAATCTTGCCGAGTTCAAGGCGAAGACGGGCGACGAGTTGATTGGCAGCCTCTTCCCTTTTCAACCTTCGTCCCAATCGTTTGATGGTCTCCAATATTTCTTCAAGGGTGCGGGGATCATAGTAGAAAACTTCGGCTTGAACCTTTTCCTTGAGACCTTCGGGAAAGGCCTTTTGGGAGCCTGCGATGACGAGATCCGGCTGAAGGGCCTTGATGAGTTCCACGTTTGGACGCAAGTGAGTGCCCACTTTGATGGCCTTTGGAAAGACTTGATCCCTCCTGGTGACACCAACCACTTCCTCTTTAATTCCGAGACTTTTCAGTACCGGACTGGCTGCGGCGTAAAGCACCACCAGGCGCAAGGCCAAGGCTTGCGGGGGCAAGAGCCACCAGAGGATGAAGAGGCAAAAGATAAATCTCTTCATGATTCCCTTCCTCCAAATGTTTCGGTTCCCACCTCTACCAGATAGTGTCCCTGACATTCAAAGAGACGCATCGGGCACTCAAAGACTTCGCTCAGGACTTGATCATTCAATTCATTCCGCCTGAGGTCGTAAAGGAGCTGTCCTCGACGAAAGAGAAGAAAGCGGTCGAAGTTTTCGATGGCCAGGGCCAGGTCGTGCATCACCGCGATCAGAAGATGTCTCTGGGCCAATCCCCGAAAGAGATGAAGGAATCGGTGCTGATGACGTAAATCGATGGCGGTAAAAGGTTCATCCAAGAGGAAGACCGGACTCTGACGCACAAAAGTACGGGCCAAGAGTACTCGCTGTTTCTCCCCGCCGGAGAGTTCAAGGAAGCTTCTTTTCTTGAGAGGCATCAGGTCAAAGTTTCGAAGGGCCTCTTCCATTTGGGCCAGGTCTTCGGCCCTGTAACGAAGACCTTGTACCAAGGGAAAACGACCTGTTAGCACGAGATAAGATACTTCAAAAGGTAAAGTAACAGTACTCCCTTGAGGAAGAAAACTCAGCAGGCAGGCCCTTTCTTTCAGGCTAAGACGAGAGAAGTCCCGACCACAGAGACGATAGAGTCCACGATAGTCCTGCAAACCAGCCAAGGCGGAAAGAAAAGTGGATTTGCCACTGCCATTGTTGCCGCAAACCGCCACCAGCTCTCCAGCCCTCAAACGGAGTTGCGGGACCTCGAGTCGGAAGGAACCCTGTTGCACAAAAAATTCTTGCAGTTCAATCGAGGCCATAAAGTTCCCTTTTCTTTTGTACCAAAAGATGCAGGAAGAAGAGTCCCCCTACGGCGGAGGTGATGATACCCACGGGCAGTTCCTGTCCTTCGGGCAAGGCGGTGCGAGCCAAAAGATCGTTTCCCATCATGAAGACTGCGCCGAAGACCAGGCTCAATGGCAGGAGTTCCCGGGCCTTCAAGAAACCCAAGAGTCGTAAAAGGTGGGGAACGATGAGTCCTACGAAGCCGATGATTCCGGCGTAAGAGACTGCCAGGGCCGTGAGCAGGGTGGCCAGGAAGAACAGGAGCCGGCGCACTTGGGAGAGGTCAACGCCAGAAGTGGAAGCGGTGTGATCGTCAAAACCAAGGAGATCCAGGGCCAGGACCCTAGGAATCAGGGCCAAGACAGAAAGACCGAGGGCCAGAGCCAGGACGGCAACTCGCTCTAGCGAAGCCCATTGAAAACCTCCCATGAGCCAGAAAACAATGGAACTCACTGAATCGTCACTCAAATATTTCGCCAGGCTGATAAGGGCAGAGGCAAAGGTATTGATGACAATCCCTGCCAGGAGCATGGTGATGGGTTGGATGCGACCCTTCAGGGAGGCGATCCGATAGACTATCAGGAGTCCGAAGACGCCGGTTATCAAGGCCATAATGGGCAGAGCCCTTCCCCAGCCAAACAAAATGGCCAGTACCCCGCCCAGGGCGGCTGAAGCTGAGACCCCGGTGGTAAAAGAGTCTGCCAGGGGATTTTTCATGACATATTGGAAAAGGAGCCCCGAAAGTGAAAGGGCTGCCCCACATAGGGCTGCCATGAGCACCCTGGGTAACCGGACTTGGAAGAGGATCTCTCGCTCCAAGGGAGAGAGATGTCGGAAGTCGAAGTGGGTAGCCCCGTATGACAGGGCCAGAAAAAAGATTACCGTGCCAGAGAGGATAAGCCCTCCGAGGGCCAGCCTGAACCGCATGGAAAACGAGACTTTGCGAAGAGAACTTCAATAGAAGCGGCCTCGTTTTTGACAAAGAGGCCGCTTCTCGGAAAAACTAGACCTCTCCAGCCTGTACTAAACGGGCAAAGTGTTCAAAGGAACGATCCCAAGTACGCTCAGCTTCAGCTGGAAAACAACACCCTGGCAATTCACGCCGGGAAAGGTGATACCTAAGGCATTCACAGCAGATACCTTTTTTAGGACATGGTTCGTAGGTACAGTTACAGCGCTTGAGATTTTTTTCCTTCTGGCATTCCATGGCCTACCTCCTGGCCTTTTTCTCTCTCCGATAAGATTTTTCGAGCCTTTTCGCAATCTTTGGCGATCTGGGCGGCTAGCTCCTCGGCAGATGAAAACTTCATTTCATCTCTTAAACGTTCGATGAGGGCGATACAGATTTCCTGGCCGTAAAGGTCACCTTCAAAATCGAAGATATGCACCTCGGCTGAAAGATAGTTGTCTCCAAAAGTGGGGTTGAAACCAAGGTTCATCACCCCCTGATACCGTTTTCCGTTAAAGGTAACCTCTACCGCGTAAACTCCAGGCTTTGGGACGAGTTTTTCGCGGTTTAATTTGAGATTAGCCGTGGGAAAACCGAGTAGTCGTCTGCCACGGCCATGCCCTGGAATCACCCGTCCACAGATTTGATAGGGGCGCCCCAAGAGCTTGGCCACCAGTTTCATCTCACCTTCGGTGACCATCTCCCTTACCAGGGTACTTGACACTGTCAATCCGTTTACCTTTTGGGGCGGAACGACCACGACTTCAAAACCAAAGCGCCTTCCTAGAATGCGGAGGAGCTCGGTATCTCCCCGTCGTCCGCGACCGAAACGATAGTCATATCCTACAACCAGCTCCTTGATCCCGAGTCCTCGAACCAGAATGTCTTCCACGAAATCTTCAGCCTCAAGACGTGCCAATTCCGGGGTGAAATCGAGAACCAATAGATAGTCGAGGCCCGCGGCTTGGATAAGTCTGACTTTTTGCTCGAAGGAACAGATGAGCTTAAGTGGGATCTCGGGCCGTAACACCTGGAGTGGATGAGGATCAAAGGTGATGGCTACGGCCTGACCTCCCTTGGCCCGAGCCCTTTTTACGGTTTCGCGGAAAAGGGCCTGGTGTCCTAAGTGCACCCCGTCGAAATTTCCAATGGTAGCCACCACGTAGGGCAAACGAACCGGAAGATCTTCCCTCTTTAGGATCTCCATGGATTTCTCCTTTTTTACGGAATTTCTACCTCGGCGGGAGCTAGGACGTCGTCTTCACGAGGTTTGGGCAGGTTCAGGCGTTTGGCCCGCCACCCCGGGTGACGGAGTACACCTTTGAAGGGAGGACGACCCTTGACGTTGCCGATAAGACGTATCTCTCGCGGATCAAAGCCTTCTTCGACCAGGATTTCGGCCCCCTCCTGGGCCTCCACTACAGGCCGAAGTTCTATCATTTCAAAGACCACCGCCTTAAGGCCGCGATGGATGGTGCGTACCGCGGCACCAATCTGGGCGTCGTCGTAAGCGTCGAGGTTTTCATTCAGAAAGTCGAGGAAACGCCCTTCTCGCTGGAGAGCGGCAAGAAAGGCCTTTACATAGGCTTCTGGCTCGGGCCCGGATGGAAGTTCTGATGGAGGTTCTTCCCGAGGCTCTTCCCTTTGAGGGGGGGCTGGGCAAGGGGCATGCGGGGCCGGGACCTCTTCCGCGATCCTCTTTCGGCCTACCAGAGGCAATAAGATAAGGCCCCCCAAGAGAGGAGCTCCTATCATCACTCCTATGGCCCAGGGTGGAAGGCTTTCCCGAAAATAGTAAGCCAACCCCCCAAGGGTTGCAGCTACGATAAAGCTTATCAAAAGGATCGTTAAACGTTCACCTTTCATGGTTTGATCCGTCCAGCGCGATAGTCTTCCATCAGGTCCAGAAAACGGTCAAAAAGATAAACTGAATCGTGTGGCCCCGGGGCGTTTTCTGGATGGTACTGGACGCAAAAGAGAGGGATCTCTTTGTGACGCAGACCTTCCAGCGTCCCATCGTTAAGATTGATGTGGGTGATCTCCACTTCCTTGGGCAATTCTTCCTGACGTACGCAAAAACCGTGGTTCTGGGAAGTGATTTCAATACGACCGGTGGTCAAGTCTTTGACAGGCTGATTGGCTCCCCGGTGACCAAACTTGAGTTTGAAGGTGCTGGCCCCCAAGGCCTGGCCCAGCATCTGGTGCCCTAAACAGATTCCGAAGATGGGTCTCTTCCCGAGGAGTTGGCGGGCTGTCTCTACCACATAGGTCACCGCTGCCGGATCTCCTGGACCATTGGAGAAGAAAATCCCATCTGGATCGTAGGCCAAGATCTCTTCGGCCCGGGTCTCCGCTGGAACCACTAAGAGTTGACAGCCCCGTTCCTCCATGAGACGAAGCTGGTTGAACTTGAGACCGCAATCAACCACCACCACTCTGGGCCCCTGATCCGGATCAAACGGGAAAAATTCCCGAATCTCCCCTTTCACCCAGCGGTACGGACCTTGACAAGTGACTTCTTTCACGAGATCACGTCCTACCAGCCCCGGTGAGGCTTTGACCCTTTCGAGAAGGGAGCGGGGGTCGAGATCAAGGGTGGAAATGCCAGCCTTCATGGCCCCTTGTACTCGAATGTGTCTGGTAAGGGCCCGGGTATCGACCTGTTCGATACCTAAAACACCGTGTTCTTTGAGCCAATCTCCAAGAGACTTGGTGGCGCGCCAGTTGCTATAGAAAGGCTGATATTCGCGTACTACAAAGGCCTCTACGTGGATGCCAAGACTTTCATTGTCTTCGTCATTCACACCATAATTGCCAATCAGGGGATAGGTCATGGTGACGATCTGTCCCCGGTAGGACGGGTCAGTGAGGATTTCTTGATAGCCAGTCATGGCGGTGTTAAAGACGATCTCTCCAAAGGCCTCCCCGGGTCCGGTGAAGGAACGCCCCCAGAAGTGAGTACCATCTTCGAGCACGATGAGCGCTTTCATGACCTTCCTCTCTGAATTTTGGCGTTTATTACCACGACGTTTGTTCCCTTGCTACCGGGCACCCAGATAAAGTTCCTCCACTTCGGTTACAGAAAGTTCATGACTGGCAAACTCCCGCACCAAACGGCCACTGTCCAGAAAGAGCAGGCGATCCGCCAGCCAGAGTCCCTGAGAGAGATTCTGTTCCACCACGAGCAGAGCTATCTGGCCCTTAAGTTTGGCCAGGGTATGATAGATACGGGAAACTACCTTCGGAGCCAGCCCCATGGAAGGTTCGTCCAAGAAGAGGACTCTGGGGCGACTCATCAGGGCCCGGGCCACGGCAAGCATCTGCTGTTCTCCTCCGGAGAGGGCCCCTGCTGGAAGATCGACTTTGGGCTTAAGCTCTGGGAAAAGGGTCAAGACTTCATCCAGACGGCTCTTCAGGGCCTGAGGGTGAGAGAAGGCTCCGAGTTCCAGGTTTTCGCGCACGGAAAGGGGAGCAAAAACCCGGCGGCCTTCAGGTACCAAAGAAAGACCCAAGCGGTTCCTCTTCCAAGCAGGCAGTTGGTTGAGCCGCTTACCTTCAAAGCGTATTTCACCGGCCTTGAGGGGGACCTGACCGGCCAAAGCCCTCAGCAGGGTGCTCTTTCCCGCCCCGTTTCGTCCAAGTACCAGGAGGAACTCTCCGGGAGAAAGTCTAAAAGAGACGCCCTGGAGGGCGGCTACAGCGCCGTAATGTACCCAGATGTCCTGAACTTCAAGCATCTACACCCCCAAGATAGGCTTCGATGACCTGTGGATCGTGCCGCACCTCTTCCGGGGCTCCGCAAGCGATGACCTCCCCTGAGGCCAACACCACTACCCGATTACAGATACCAAGCACCAGTTCTACGTCGTGATCCACCAGGAGAACGGAAAGGCCCTGTTCTCTTACGCGTTTGAGAAGGGAGAGCAACTCTCGCCCTTCAGCCGGTGAAAGACCGGCAGCGGGTTCGTCAAGCAGGAGGAGCCTGGGACGGGACACCAGCGCCCGGGCCAGTACCACGCGTCTTTGCTCGCCATAGGGGAGGATGCCAGCCTGCGTCTCAGCTAAGGAAGAGAGACCGAACTCTTCTAGTATTCTTTGGGCTTCGTCTCGGAAGTAAGCCTCCTCTTCTTTGGCCCGTCGTAACCCAAAAAGGTCATGCCAGAAGCGACGCCTAACACGTCTGGTAAGACCAAGGAGAATGTTCTCTAAGACGCTTAGTTCCGGAAAGATTTGGAGATGTTGAAAGGTGCGCGCTATTCCCAGGCGAGCAAGCTTCTCTGGTGGTTCACCAGTGATGGGTTCTCCGGCGAAATAGATCTCCCCTTCGTCTGGTTCGAGAAAGCCGGTGATGAGATTGATGAGGGTGGTCTTTCCAGCGCCGTTGGGGCCTATAAGGCCCAGGATCTCCCCGGGATAGAGTTCAAAGGAGACTCCTCTCAATGCCCTGAGACCTTCGAAATATTTGCCAACCTTTTGGAGTTGTAAAAGGGGCAAAGGGGTTGGAAACCTGGTCTTCTGCTGGATATCCTCTCTTAGGCTGCAGTACATGTCTCAAGGATAGTCCAAATCTCTCCCCTTCACGAGGGGCCCTGGAGGTGATTATCATCTTTTTCAGGATGCCGTACGAAAGGATAGTCATCCTCACAGGGGCAGGTATTTCTGCGGAATCTGGTATCCCAACCTTTAGGGACAAGGGTGGCCTCTGGAGTAAATACGATCTCGAGGAGGTGGCCACCCCAGAAGGGTTTTCCCGGCAGCCGGATCTCGTACACGAGTTTTACAACGCCCGGAGGAAGGATCTACTCCGGGTAAAACCCAACGCGGCTCACTACGCGCTAGCCCGGCTGGAACGTGAATATCCCGGAGAGGTCCTCCTGGTGACCCAGAACGTGGACGATCTGCACGAGCGAGCTGGCAGCAGGCGCCTGCTACACATGCACGGAGAACTGTTAAAGATCCGTTGTGAGGCCTGCCAGGGCGTCTTTCCGGAGAAGGGGGCCGTCTCTACCAAGACCCCTTGTCCTGGTTGCGGAGTGGTGGGTCGGCTCCGCCCCCACGTGGTCTGGTTCGGTGAAATGCCCTTTCATCTGGAGGAGATCTACCAGGCCCTTGGACGGTGTGATCTCTTTTTGGCCATTGGCACCTCTGGTACGGTCTATCCTGCAGCGGGTTTCGTGGAAATAGCTCGTCGGGCCGGGGCCTGGTGCGTGGAGCTCAATCTTGAA
>CAZVXP010000023.1:0-67354 GCA_964630855.1 uncultured Thermodesulfobacteriota bacterium
CCTCTGCCTCTCCTCCGGCGCCTTGTCTATGTTCTCAAACGGTATGTACTCCGCCAATCCCTTCGTCGACAAAACCTTCGTGATCGCACTCGTCAACGTCGACTTCCCATGGTCAATGTGACCTATCGTCCCAATGTTTAAGTGCGGCTTCCGCCTCTCAAACTTCTGCTTACTCATCTCAGCCTCCCTCCTAAACCTTGAAAAAATAAAAAGGCGAAAATGGAGCCCACGACCGGAATCGAACCGGTGACCTCTTCCTTACCAAGGAAGTGCTCTACCGACTGAGCTACGTGGGCTCCCTATTCTCAAAAACTTGGAGCGGGAAACGGGACTCGAACCCGCAACCCTCAGCTTGGAAGGCTGATGCTCTACCAATTGAGCTATTCCCGCCCCCAAGCTTTATTTACTCAAACATGGTGGAGAGGGGAGGATTCGAACCTCCGAAGGCTGAGCCATCGGGTTTACAGCCCGACCCCTTTGACCACTCGGGAACCTCTCCACAAAAACGGCAGGCCTGTTAGCCAGACCTGCCGCGAAGAAATATAACAAGGGGAACTGTACTGTCAAGCAACAACTAAGCCGACTTGGCCTCTTCCGTCTCTTCCGAAGGAGCCTCTTCAGCCTCCGAAGAAGCTTCGGCCTCCTCCTGGGCCTCTTCTTCGGCCTCTACCGGCCCACTTACCGGAGGAGAAGCTTCAAGTTTCTGACGAACGTCGTCCACGTAACGCTCATAAACCATCACCGTCGTCCGGTAAAGAAGGTGAGCAAACTTGGAATAGGGAAGCCCCAGAAAGAGCACGAAGACGCAGGCCAAGTGAGCAATGTACATAGGATAAGCGATCTTGAGGTTAAGAAGACGCAGTATTTCAGCACCCAGCCCCGTAAGGCCAATAAATAGGATGATATAAAGAAGGAACCAATCGGCATAAGCCCCTCGCATGGTCCCTTCTGCCTCACGGGCCTTGCGGTTCTGGATGAGAAGGATTGAACCATAGATGAGAATGATAGCTCCCAGGTTGGCAAATATCTTCACCGGGTTCCAGAGCGGCCATGGCGTATGAAAACCCAAAAAGTCCGCCCCGATGAAGACGATATTGGTCACGATAAAGAGGATGATAAAGGCCCAGAGGACAAAACGGTGTCCAGTAAAACGATTGAAATTGACCCCACACTTCTTGAACCGCTCGTGAGCTAGAATCTCCTTCACCGTGGGAATTATGTAATTAGAGATCATTTCCCCGGTGGTCGCCTTGTAAGCCTCGGGGATCTCCACCCCTGCCATGAGCTGGTTCCACATCTTGGAGATCCCTCGTAAGGACACCAGGGCCACAAAGCCCACCAGCGGTAGAAAGATGGCGTCTACGAAGGCCACGGGCAGGAAGCCTTCAAAAAGACCATGTGAGAAACGCACCGGGGTCTCAAGGTGTGGGATTCCCTTATTGGCAATAAGAATGGCAGCCACAATCACAGTGATAGCCAAACCAAAAAGTACGATGAGCCCACCCAGGTTGTTGAAGAGGCTCCAGAGGATCTTAGGCTCCGCATACTCTCTGATGGCCATGGCCCGAATGGCGGCCAGAACATCACCGGGCCGGGCCCCTCGCGGACAATAAGCCGTACAATCACTACACTGATGGCAGAGCCAGATAGCCGGATCCTTGGCAATCCGGTCTGCCATCCCCCATTGGGCAAGAATCATCTGTTTCCGCGGAAAGGGCCGCTCGTCTGTAGAAAGGGGGCAGATTACCGCACAAGTGGCACATTGATAACACCGCTTGAGGGTATCTCCCCCAGACGCAATAACACCTTTGACAAACTTCAAATCCGGTTCGACATAGGTAGGCATATCCGTTCCCTCCTTACCAGCCTTTGAAGGGGCTTTCTCCGATACCTTCTAACGTCTCCTGGAACTCCTGTAACAGCTTGGGTACCTTGTCATATTCGTCAATCGCTACCACGTGAAGCACCACTCGTTCAGACTCAAGTGCCAGTTGCTGCAGGGTTTCGGCGACGTTTTCCATTCTCCTGTTGGCCAATTCACTACCTTTAACAAAGTGACACTGATAGTTCTCGCCATACTTACAACCGAGCATCAGAACTCCGTCCCAACCACCGCTCATCGCGTCACGCACCCAGGCTACATTCACCGCACCCAAGCATCGAACCGGGATAAAACGGACCGAAAGCGGAAGACTGGCCCGATGATAAGCCGCCATGTCAAGGGCCGGATAGGCGTCATTTTCGCAAACGAAGGCCACCACCCGAAAGAGACCGTAATCCGGCTCTGGCATTTCACAGGCCTTAATCATGGAGCTGACCATGTCGATATTGTAATCCTTGAAACCAATCACGCGCTCTGGACAGGCGCCAAAACAAGTCCCACAACGGCGGCACCGGGTCGGATTGGGCATGGGCGTACCCTTCGGATCGTCATCCAGAGCTCCGAACGGACATTCCTCGGTACAACGCTTACACTGGGTACACCGCTTGAAGTTGAACTCGGGATAGGCATAATCCCACGTCCGTGGATGAACCGCATGGCCGGCTTCAATGGCCTTCAGGCACTGGATAGCCTTTAAGGCCGCACCAGCCGCGTCTTCCATCGCCTGCCCAATAGTCATCGGCTGATGCACACAGCCTGCAGTGTAAATGCCCGTTCGTCTGGTCTCGTAAGGGAAACAAATGTAGTTAGAATCCGCATAACCGTAGAAAAGCTCAAGCTCCGGGAACCCCGGTCCCTGACGATACTCAAGAGGAATAACGGGATCGTCAGCGGTGGTCGGTACCATCCCGGTTGCCAGGACTACCAGATCTACCGGCACCGCCAGATCCTCACCAAGCAAGGTCTGATCAACCTCTACTACCAGCTTCCCGTCATCTCCTTGACTGAGGGACTTAAACTCTGCCTTGGTCAAGAAGACCCCGGGATCGTCCTGAAGACTCTGATAAAAATTCTCGTAGATCCCCATGGTGCGCATATCTTTGTAGAAGATATACGCCTTGGCCTCGTCGTCTAGCTCGCGCAAGAGCTTAGCCTGTTTAAGTGAAGCCAGACAACAAACTCCCGAACAATAGGGGAGATGATCGGGATCACGCTGACCAGCACACTGGATAAAGGCTACACTCTTGATGGGTGAACCATCCGAGGGGCGCTTAAGCTCACCCTTGGCGAGCATCTCTTCAAACTGAACGTTGGTCACCACGTCAGGATACTTACCGTAGCCGTAAGGCTCCTCAAGTTTGCTAGCATCATAAGGCTTCCAGCCCGTAGCCACCACAATGGTCCCGATTCGGATTGTTTCCTCAGAACCACCCTTGTTATAGGTCACGTCAAAGAAACCAGGAGCTCCGGCGATCTTCTCCACCTTGGCCCCGGTAATAACCTGGATCTTGTCGTTGGCCTGTACTTCTTCAATGAGGCGCTTGACAACCGGCTCCTCCAAGTTGCGATAGGGATGCCCCACCTGAAGCTGCTTTTTCATCTTGGCCACAAAACCGCCAAGCTCGTTTTCCTTCTCGATAATCACCGCCTCATAACCCGCCTTAGCCACTTCAAGTGCCGCTGTAAGACCGGCCACGCCACCCCCCAGGACCATAACTTTCCAAGTAATCTCTTCTTCGGGCTTGTAGGGCTCAGGAGGAGCATATTTTTGCATTTTCACCACGCCCATACGCACGTAATCTTTGGCCAACGCCATCAGCTCATCTTTAAAGGAAACCCCTTCAGCCACTTCGATCTGGCTCTCGTCTTCCGGCAGCTCCTGGCCCTCCTCTACCTTAGGCCAGCGGCTCCAGACCACGCCTTCTCTCAGGTTCACCCGCTCCACCGGGGCGTTCTCAAACTTGAAAACATCATAGTTGACCCGCGGGGAACAGGCACAAATCACCACCGAATCGAGACCATTTTCATCTATAGCCTTCTTAATGGCCTCAACCCCTTCCTTCCCGCACAGGAAAGGCATGGAAGCACAATAGGCACAGCCTTGCTCATTGGCTGCGGCTTCCAAATCCGAAACCTCAAGCCGGTCACCAATATTACAGGAGGTGCAGATAAAGACCCCGATCTTTTCCATGGATATTTACCCCCTTACCAAAGTTTGAATGGCCTTCAGGGCCGCGGCAGTCGCTGTTTCATTCGAACTCATCACATCAAGAGGCATCCGGGCACATCCGCAAGCGTACATGCCCTTGGCCTCGCTCGGGATAACGAACCCGTTTTCGTCCATCTCAAGGATCTCTGGCATCTCCGAGCCAGCCAGACTTGGCTGCATCCCGGTAGCCAGAACGACCATGTTTACCTGCTGCTGGACTCTCTTGCCAGAAATGGTATCTTCGGCGATTACAAT
The DNA here is from genome assembly GCA_964630855.1 of uncultured Thermodesulfobacteriota bacterium. Lineage (GTDB taxonomy): Bacteria > Desulfobacterota > Thermodesulfobacteria > Thermodesulfobacteriales > Thermodesulfatatoraceae > JAADCO01. The sequence goes on from CAZVXP010000023.1 coordinate 4,347, forward strand.
CAAATCGCCGTTGTCAGCCTGCTGAATATCTGCCACCTTGCCCTTGATGAATTCAATGTTGGCCTCCTCCCGGGCCCGATTGAGAAACTTCTCATAGCGTCCGGGAGTCCGGATATCAATATAAAAGATATAGGCCTTACCCTCGGGATTCTGCTCCGCAAAATAAAGACTCTGCTTCAGAGAGGCCAAACAACAGATATACGAACAATAGGGCAAATGGTTTTCATCCCGTGACCCGGCACACTGCACAAAAGCGATAGTTTGAGGCACCGTCTGATCCGAAGGACGCAGAATCTTGCCCTTGGTCGGCCCGTTTGGCGCTGCCAAGCGCTCCATCTGCATATTAGTGATTACGTTCTCAAAACCCGGCTGACCATATTTGAGATTGGTAAGCTTAGTAGCATCATAAGGTTTCCAGCCAGTAGCCCAAATAATGGCCCCTACCTTAAACTGAAGAGTTTGGGGTTGCATGTTGGGATCAATGGCCCCGGCCTTACAAACTTCCATAATCTTCTCAAGATCTCCCGGCTTCAGGGCCTCTTTGTCGAGCACGTAGCGGGCCGGAAAGCAATGTTCGTGAGGGAAATAAATGGCTTTCGTCTTTCCCAGACCAAAATTGAAAGTATCTTCCCTCTCCCCCTCACAAACTTTGACACATTCGCCGCAACAGGTGCAATTTTCGTTCACGTAACGGGGAGCGATTTCTACCGTAACGGTATAATCCCCGGGTCCCCCCTGGATATCCTTGATGGTAGCCATCGTATAAAACTCGATTCGGGGATTCTCTTTGATACGTCGGTAGTTGATCTCAAGCCCACAGGTTGGAGGGCAAAGCTTGGGGAAATAATATCGAAGCTGATTCACCCGACCGCCCAGAAAAGGTTCTTTTTCAATCAGGACCACGTCATATTCCATCTCGGCTGCCTCCACGGCAGCGGTCACGCCACTAATACCCCCGCCTACCACGAGGATCTTACCGTTGCCCATAAGCTGGCCTCCTGTCTCAAGATTTCCGATGCCCAAGACTCAGGCCTTGGCCAAAGCCTCAGTCTTAGGCACTTAAAAAAACTCCAGGCGCCGCCCCTCAGGGCGAACGCCTGGAGTTTTAGACTAGCCCATCACATAATCCTTACGGGCCCAGCGGATCGGGGATGATCTGGACGTAGGGGAACTTCTCCATCTCCCACTCGCCGGTCTCGGGGTTGACCCGGGAGAGGGTGAAGCACTTCCAGTTCTCGTCGTCGATGTTCGGGAAGTCGGCCCGGTAGTAGTAACCAGGATAACGGGTTTCCTCTCTGAAGAGCACATGGCGGAGGTGAGCCTCAGCCGTCCAGACACGGTGGATGTTCTCCCAGGCCCTCATGAGCTCGTGGAGGTCACGAGCCGCCGCCATCTGCATATCTTCCTTGAGCATGGTGAGGAGCTCGAGACCACGCTCAAGCATGATCTTGTTGGTCTGATAGTAGGTGGCAATACCAGCCACGTACTCGTCCATGAGCTTCATGAGACGGTGCTGGATCTGCTTGGGCAGCAGGTAGTTCGGGTTGATCTCGTAGACCGTGGTGGCCTCTTTGTACTGCTCGAACCGATACCAAGGAGCATAGATCTCCTTCTTGAGCTCCTCCGGGCTCTCCTTAGGAGTAGGAGTATAGTCCTTGTTGTCGAGGCAGAACTTCACCATGGCCTTGGCCGCAATACGACCCTCGACGTGGGAACCAGAGGAGAACTTGTGACCGCAAGCCCCCACGGTGTCACCAGCGCAGAACATACCCTTGACGGTGGTCATACGGTTGTAAAGACCAATTTCCTTCCAGGGCTCCTTGTACTGATCAGGCACCCAGTCCTCATCCGGACCGCAGCACCAGGCACCAGCACAACCAGCGTGGGAGCCAAGGAAGTAAGGCTCGGTAGGCATGATCTCAGAAGGAACCTTCTCGGGCTCAATGTTCAAACAAGCCCAGAGACCAGCCTGGGTAACGCACATGTCAAGGAAGTCTTCCCAGGCCTCAGCCTCGAGCTTCTTGAACTCTTTCTTGTCCATGGTCTTCATGGCTTCCTGGAGGGCCCACTCGGTGTGGATGTAAATCGGACCACGGCCCTCTTTCATCTCGATCAGCATGGCATGGTTACGGAGACAGGTACCGATGACGGAAGCCTCGCTGTAAGGCTTAAACTTCTCAAGCTCGCCCTTGTGCTTGGCGATGTAGTCTTCACCAAAAGCGTTGGAAGCACGGGCCTTAAAGAGCAAGAACCAGGCACCAACCGGACCATAACCATCCTTAAAACGAGCGGGAACGAAACGGTTCTCCATGAGAACCAGCTTACCACCGCTCATGAGCACCATGGCGTAACCAGAACCAGGGTTCCACACCGGATACCAGGCACGACCCTGACCTTCGGAGATGGAACGCGGACGGAAGATATTAACCGCACCACCAGTGGCGATCAGGGTAGCCTTGGCCTTGATGATGTAGAGCTTGTTCTCACGAACAGAGAAGCCCACACCACCGCAGCAACGGTTGGGCTCATTAGCATCCATGAGCGGACGCACGATGAAGCAACGCTCGATGATCTCGCCGTTCTCACCCATCTGCTCCATGGCGTTCTTGGCCGCCTCGGCCACGATGCACTTATAAGACTCACCGTTGATCATGATCTGCCAGCGACCGGAACGAACCGGCTTGGCCCCAGACCGAAGGGTAAGCCCCTTAGCCTTGGCCTCCGCTCCGTCGATGGTCTTGCCATCATCGGTGGTCTTCCAGATGGGGAGCCCCCAATCCTCGAAAGCCATTACGGTATCGTCAACGTGACGACCCACATCGAAGGAGAGGTCCTCACGAATGATACCCATCAGGTCGCAGCGGACCATCCGGACATAGTCATCAGGCTTGTTCTCACCGATGTAGGTGTTGATGGCCGAAAGACCCATGGCCACGGCGCCGGAACGCTCAAGAGCCGCTTTATCACAAAGGATGATCTTGAGACCAGCAGGCTTGGCCCAGCGTACGGCCTCCACCGCCGCACCGCAACAGGCCATACCACCACCAACCAAGAGGATGTCAGTCTCCTTCTCTACGATTTCAGGCTCGGCACAGGGAAGGCCAGGATTATAAGACCAAATCTTTCCCATAGTTTCTCCCTCCTTTTATCTTTAAATTTGTCATTTTCTAAGAGGATTACTTCCAAGCCACCGCTTCAGGTACCGCCGGAGTCACCCCATCGGCCACCTGAGTAAAGAGACGGTTGTCACCAATAGCAGAAAGATCCGGATCAGGCTTGCCGAGCGTAGGATCGGCCTCACCTTCGGGCGTAGTCCGGATGGGGAACTTAAAGCGCTTTACCACACCATTACGGAACTTAATGGTCCACATAATGTCGGTGGTACCCCGCATGGGCTGACAAGTACCACCCAGCGGAGAAAAGTCCGCATAGTGACGCACCGAAATGGCACCCTGCGGGCAAATCTTAACGCAAGAATAACATTCCCAGCACTGATCAGGCTCTTGGTTGTAGGCCTTCATCGCCTCAGTGTCGAGGATCATGAGGTCATTCGGGCAGATGTACATGCACGCCGTCTTCTCACCGCCCTTGCAACCGTCACACTTTTCAGGGTTTACATAGCTCGGCATACTCCTACCTCCTTATTTGGTTTTTTAAGAACTGCCCTCATCCGCCCGTACAAGCACTTTTATCCGCCAAGAAATATGTACTCCTGAGGGCAGGTTAACGACTTTTAAAGAACTTTGAGTGAATCCTCACTCACTTAGCCGTCCTTCTTATACGAGTCGCACCATCCAATGTCAAGGAAAATTTCCGGGACCTTTGAGAATTGAACTCAGTTAAGCCGGACAATTTTTTCATTTCCGCTTCTTTTTTGAAAATTACATTTTCTCTCAAGCCCGGATTTCGACTAATAATAAGGGACAAAACGGACATGCATGTTCTCTTAACAGAGCCATGAAAAAACAACAAATCAAAAAAATTGGTCTCATTTTGGCCGGAGGTCAGGCCAAACGTTTTGGTGGGGGAAAATGTCACGCTCTCTTAAAAAATTTGCCCCTCATAGAGTGGGTCTATCGGACCCTGCGACCATTGGTGGATGAAATCTGGCTTTCGACCAAAAAGGGATACGTTTTCAAATCCCTCCTATTCGATCGGGTCATAGAAGATGAAACCCCTTTTCAGGGTCCGGCCAGGGCCCTGGCCCGTCTCCTTTCCTCCAGAAAGGACGAATTGTTCCTGGTAGCGGCCTGTGACCAGCCGTTTCTCAACCCCTCTCTGCTGCGATATCTCATAGAAAGGACCCTTTGCGAAGGGGCCCTGGCGACGATCTGCCTGAAAGAAGATGGACAGTGGCTTCCCTTACCGGGTATCTACCGGGCGGGCATCTGCCTGGGAAGATCCCTCCGAGACCTTGGCCCGAAGGAACGAATTCTCTTTCTCAGACCAGAAGAATGGAGATCCTTTGACCCCGAAGGATGGAGTTTTTTCAACATCAACTTTCAAGAAGATTTACAGGCTGCAGAGCTTATTCTTCCAGCTGATCTGCCGGCAAAAACTTGGAACCAGAAAAGGCACCAGAGATAATAGCCTCAGGGGCCTTGAAGTCGTTCCAGATGGCGATGTAGAGGTGCACGATGGCAAAAAAGATAAAGACCCAGTTAAGCAGATAATGGATGAATCTCGCCGACTGAGGGGTCCCGAAGAGCGTGACTCCCATGCGTTCGATCCACGGGGTTTCGGGATAGAGGAGATAGAGGCCTGAGAGACTCATCACCACCGCACAGACAAAGATGACAAAGTAGATCGTACCGGCCAGGACCGTATGACCCACACGCCACTCGTGTTCATCGGTGAGATAGAGATAAAACCTCAAAGTCTGCCAAAAACTTTTAATGTTACGTCGGGTAATAGGCAGAAAATCGGTAAAGCGTTCATACTTGTTACCAAAGAAGAGGAGATAGAACCGGATCCCCACCGCTGCCATGAAGAAATAGGCCGCCACAAAGTGATAGTAACGCAGGGTGGCCATGAGATACTGGGGTTTAAACTCCGCCCACTTGGTGGTGATGGGAGGATAATGGATATAGATCCCGGTAAGGATGAGCACCACACAAGAAATGGCAAAAGTCCAGTGAAAGAGCCTCAGGGCCCAGCTCCAGACAAAGACCCTCTTGTAAAGACGTGGTTCTATCCTGGCTGACATCTCTCCCTCCTTAAAGGGCTTTCACCCTCACGATCTCCTCGCGTTTGGAATTAAGGACATGGACGGCGCAGGCAATACACGGATCAAATGAGTGCACCGTCCGCAAGACCTCAAGGGGGCGCTCGGGATCTGCCACTGGGTTCCCGAGAAGAGAGGCTTCGTAGGGCCCCCTCTTCCCCTCACCGTCGCGAGGACTCGCGTTCCAAGTGGAAGGAACTACACACTGATAGTTTTTTATAACACCATCTTTAATCACTACCCAATGAGAAAGTGCACCGCGTGGAGCTTCATAAAAACCAAAACCCTTAATCTCCCCTTTGGGAAAAGCAGGGGGATTCTTATAAGGATATATTTCCTGGTCTCCTCGGGATATATTTTGTGTCAAGAGATCCAGGTGTTTCAAGGCTAGATCTGCCAGGACAGCCGCCCGAATCGCCCGCGCCAGGTGCCGACCGGGGGTGGAACAAAGATCTCTCACGTTGAGCTTCCTTCCAGCCACCGCCGAGGCCTTGGCCAAAGCAAAATCTGTCCATTTGCGAATCAGCTTGTGGCCCAGCCCATATCCTACCAGCACCTGGGCTAGAGGGCCCACTTGCATTGGCTCTCCTTTAAAGCGCGGCGCCTTAGCCCAAGAATATTTTCCATCAGGGTCGAAATCTGTATAAGAGGGAACGGTCTCCTCTTCCCAGGGATGGCGAATCCAACTTCCTTCGTACCAAGAATGGACAATAGTTTCGGCCACATTGTCCCGGAAATAAGAATCATGGAAGCTTTTGATAGGAGTTACTTTGTCAAGTTCACCAGAAAAAATAGTCCCTCCGGGGAGATCAAAAGTTTCTCCGCGGGTATCAAGGGGCATATCTGGTACAGCGAGATAATTGTCCACTCCCCGACCGTATTTGAACCATTCTGCATACAGGGCCCCAATGGCCGCCACGTCTACGAGGTAGACCTGCTGCACAAAGTCTCGCACCTCTTCAAGGAGCACCCTAGCCTTGGTGAGCTGCCCGATATTGAGCGCTGCTTCGTTATCGAGGTTAATAGCTAGCGCCACTCCACCCACCACTACTGTCTGGATATGGGGATTTTTTCCACCAAAAAGGCTGACCACTTGGTTAACTTTGTATTGATATTCGAGGGCCTCGAGATAATGGGCCACGCCCAAGAGGTTCACCTCGGGAGAAAGTTTCATAGCCGGGTGCCCCCAGTAGCCGTTCTCAAAGGGGCCCAATTGGCCACTTTCCACAAAGGCCTTTAAGCGATCTTTGATCTCACGGAAATAAGTGACACTATTTCCTGGCCAGGGAGAGAGACTTTGGGCTAGAGTAGCGGTCTTCTTTGGATCGGCCTTAAGGGCTGAGACAACGTCAACCCAATCGAGAGCTGAGAGATGATAAAAATGCACAATATGATCTTGTATCCCTTGGGCCGCTAGTATAATGTTCCTTACGTACTGGGCATTCAAAGGGATAGCCAAACCGAGGGCGTTTTCTACCGCCCGCACCGAGGCGATGGCGTGCACGGTGGTGCAAACCCCGCAGATCCTCTGGGTAAAAGCCCAGGCATCCCGGGGATCCCTTCCTTTTAAGATGACCTCGATTCCCCGCCACATCTGGGCTGAAGCCCAGGCCTCCTTGACCCGGCCCCCTTCTACCTCCACGTCGATTCTTAAGTGTCCTTCGATCCGGGTAATGGGATCAACGGTTATTTTCTTACCCATGAATGACCCTCCTTAGGACTCTTCTTCCTTTTTGGTAGCGCTTTTAATCAGTTTTTTGGTCACTCCTGCAGCCGCGTGGATCGCCACCACGGCTATCGCACCTTCTACCGCCAGTTTGCCGATTTTTTCGGCTTCCTTACGGATACCGCCTCCGGCCGGAATATAGATTTCGGGAAGGTGCTCGTAGAAGGGGCTCATAGTGTCCCAGAAATTAGGTTCCGTACACCCGATGCATCCGTGACCAGAGCCCACCGGCCAGGTACCCACCTCACAGAAACGCACCACCGGGCAATTGGAATAAGTCACCGGCCCTTTGCAACCAAGCTTATAAAGACAATATCCTTTGCGATGACCAGGGTCTCCAAAGCGTTCAGCAAAACGTCCTTCGTCGAAATGAGGACGCCTCTCACAATGGTCATGAATCTTTCGACCGTAGGCAAACTTTGGTCGCCCTCGTTCATCGAGATCTGGAGGGCGATTGAAGGTGAGTAGATAGACGATAGTGCCCAAAATGTTATACGGATTGGGAGGACAACCGGGGACATTTATCACCGGACGATGGATGACCTCTCTCACCCCCACCGCCCCGGTGGGATTGGGATGAGCTGCCTGCACCCCTCCAAAGGCCGCGCAGGTGCCCACGGCAATGATGGTAGAGGCTTGTGAGGCTACTTCCTTCAGAATTTCCAGAGATGTTCGACCGCCAATCTTGCAATACACGCCCCCATCTTTAGTAGAAACTGCTCCCTCTACCACACACACGTAGCGTCCACGATATTTTTCTACCGCTTTCTTCAAGTTCTCTTCGGCCTGCTTCCCAGCCGCCGCCATGAGTGTTTCGTGGTACTCGAGAGATATAAGATCAAGGATGAGCGTGGCCACATCGGGATGGGCATACCGTAAAAGACTTTCCGTACACCCAGTACATTCCATGAAATGAAGCCAGATGACCGGAGGTCGCTCCGGAGACTTGATGGCGGCCGCTACCCTGTCCACCATGGTGGCCGGAAGCCCCATGGCCGCTGTGGCAATGGTAGCAGCCTTCAAAAAATCTCGCCTCTTCAGTCTCATCAAACCATTGGCCAAAAGTCGTGACATAACGACCTCCTTTGAGGGCTGATAGGACTTTTTAAAAGCTGTTTATACCAATTTTATAGGTCTGACTTTTGGCAGAGTAAAGCTTTTTTTATCGAATTTTATCTTGTGCGAATCTTCATTTTTTCCTAACATAGATCATGTGAAGGTCACCGTTGTTGGTCTGGGGAACATTCTGCTCGGGGACGAAGGTTTTGGAGTACATTTTGTCCGGCATCTTGCCAAAACTTCTTTCCCTTTCGAGATAGAACTCATTGACGGAGGCTGTACTGGCATTAATCTCCTCCACTTCTTTCGGGAAAGAGAGGCGGTCTTCTTGGTGGATGTCTTTCTGGCAGATGACCCACCTGGAACCATCAAACTTTTTTCTTGGGAAGAGATCGAAGCTCTACCCTCAAACGTTCTGGTCTCCGGACATCAATACGGGGTGAAAGAGGCTCTAGCCTTAGCCCGACTGATGGACCTCAAACCGCGCCGGTTCAAAACCCTGGCTGTGGTACCGGCTTCCCTCAAACCGGGACTCTACTTGAGCCCTCCTCTAAAGAAGGCCTTGAGGCGAGCCGAAAAGATCCTTCTTGAAGAACTCTCCCGATGGGAATACAAAGTTTGAGATCATGTGCCTAGGAATTCCTATGAAATTAGTTGAGATCAACTATCCCATGGCTGTGGCCGAGGCCAAGGGGGTGCGCCGAAAGATTTCTCTCCAGCTGTTGCCAGAAAAGGAGATCAATCTTGGAGACTATGTCATTGTCCATGTGGGTTTTGCCATCCAGAAACTCTCGCAGGAAGAAGCCCGAGAGACTTGGCGTCTCTTGGAGGAAGCCCTGAATGCATGAAGCCTCGCTGGTGGCCGCCATGTGTGCCGAGATCAAAAACCTAGCCCATCGGGAGGGAGCAGCCAAAGTAAACAGGATCTTTATTCGTCTTGGAGAACTATCTGGAGTAGAAATAGAGGCCTTCCGCTTGGCTTTCGAAGCTTACCAACAAAATGACCCGTTCTTTGCCGAAGCCAGACTCGAAATCGAAACTGTACCGGCCAGGAGATTTTGTTTCTCCTGTGGCCATGAATTCTTATCCTCCCCTCCTTGCCCTCGATGTGGATCCTTCTCCACCCTCCCTCTTTCCGGAGAAGAAATGGAACTTAGCCGTGTAGAGTTTGTGATGTAAGCTCCAATTTTTACAAGATTGTTACAAAATTAACCCCCCTTTTACCTTGCCTGGAGCTATAAATGAGAAGCAATCTTCTTAATAGGGAATTTTAAGCACAAGGAGGGATCTCATGGGTAAAAGGTCTTTTTCGTTGTGGGGCCTGTTGGCCCTCTTAGGTCTTTTTCTGGGTTCCGCCACTTCCATGGCTTATTCCTTGGGTGAAGTGAAGGCCAGAATTGATTTTCGTGAGGAGGTTCGTTCCGAAAGCTGGTGGACCTTTGACAAACCGGGCATTGATGACAGCTATACCTTCCTCTCAAGCAAGATGCGTCTGGGATTGGGTATTAGCTCGAATTACGTAGATGGTTACGTCCAGTTTCACTGGACACAGTTCTTCAACCTCCCGGATGACGCTGGTTTCGGAACCGGAGCCCTTTACTACGCAAACAACCAGGGACCGGGGCTTTGGGGAGATCCCGAAAACGTCGGTTACGCTGCCATCTCTCAAGCCTGGCTCAGGCTCAAGTGCCCTGCCGTCGAGGGACTTTCCCTTAGGGGTGGACGCTTCGTCTACAATTCGGGGCTTGAATACCTTCCCAAAGATCCCACACTCAAATGGTTGACCAAGGCCCGCATCTCTCAACGCCTCATCGGTGGGTTCGAATGGTCCCGTGTCGGACGCTCCTTTGATGGAATCCAGCTCGTTTATGATCAGCCCCTCTGGAATCTCACTGTAACCGCGGTTCATCCCACACCGGGCGGTTTTTACCTCCGGCGCGATGATCCAACGCTTAACGGTTACTCCGTCCACGACGTGGACGTCGTCGCGCTGGCTGCTACCCTCAAAGAAGGATACCTGCCAGGTTTTGACGCCCAAATCTTCTATTACTACTACAATGACGACCGGGGGCTGACGCAGGACCCCGAGATCCACACCTTTGGCGGCCACTTGCTCTATACCCGGGATCTCGGACCAGGAGCCGTTGATTTCCTCTTCTGGGGAGCTTATCAGACCGGAACTTACGCCGGGCTTGATCACGACGCTTACGGTCTGGCCCTTGAAGCTGGCTACAAGTTCAAGGAGCTTCCCTGGCAGCCTTGGGTGCGCGTAGGTTACTGGTATGGTTCTGGAGACGACGATCCCGCTGACAACGACCACGAGACCTTCTTCATGATGATTCCTACCCTTCGGATCTACGCCTTCACCCCTTTCTACAACCTCATGAACACCTCCTACTACTTTGCTCAGGTAATGGCCAAACCCCATCCTAAGCTCACGGTGCGTAGCGATCTCCATGTAATCAGTCTCACCGAGGAGGACGATTACTGGTATCTCGGCTCCGGGATCACTCGTCCCGATCAGTTCGGCTACGTAGGCAAGCCAAGCGGTGGTGATGATGACCTGGCTACCATGTGGGACCTCTCCCTCTTTATTAAAGACCTTTACGAATACCAAGGACTCAAGCTGGGGTTGAACCTCTATTACAGCCACGTCTGGGGAGACGACGTGGTGGAGAACAACTTCACCGACGAAGACATGGATTTCTTCTACGTAGAGGCCGTAATCACTTTTTAAGTAAAGGGGGGCCTCCAAAGGCCCCCTTTAAATTTTCAAAGGAGGTGTATCGTGAGAAACAGGTTTGTCCTCGGAGCCATCATCTTGGGACTTTTACTGGTGGCTTGTCAGACTGGCAAAGAAAACAGGGCCCTGATCTCCCCCTCGGCGGTCAAGCATCCCGAGCTTAGTGCCCAAGAGAAGTTAACGCCTTGTGCCACCTGCCACCAGGAAGTCACCCCGGAGATATATGATGAGTGGTACAACTCGCGGCACGGGTTAGACAACGTCAAGTGTTTCCAATGTCACGGCACCTATGAAAATTTTTCGCTTGAACCTCCCATTGGGCGTTGTGCTGCCTGCCATGCCAAAGAGGTAGCTCATGCCCCCCGGAACAAGGCCTGTTGGGCCTGCCATCCGGCTCACAAATTTAGCGTGCATCAATAAGGAGGTGGCAAGATGAATCTTTCCAGAAGACAATTCCTAAAAAGAACCGCCGCCCTGACCGCTGCTTCTTTGGTGGGAATGAACTTACCCATCAAGGTTGATTCGGCCCAGGCAGACGCTGACCGGTGGGTCAGAGGGACTTGCCGATTCTGTGGGGTCGGTTGTCGGGTAGAACTGGGTATCAAGGATGGCCGCCCGGTAGCCATCAGAGGTGTGCCCCAGTCGCGTACCAACATGGGTTACCTCTGCATGAAGGGGATGCTCTTCTATCAGCTCATGCGCCATCCTGATCGTCTCACCAAACCTCTTTATCGTGAGAGCAAAAAGGAAAAGTTTCGGGAGATCTCTTGGGAAGAGGCCCTTTCTATTGCCGCCAAGAAGTTTGCTGAAGCCGTTAGGAAACACGGCCCCGATGCGGTGGCCTACTATGGCTCAGGTCAGGCCCTAACCGAAGAGACCTATATTTTTCAGAAGGTGATGCGTGCTGGGTTGCGCACCAACAACGTAGAGGGGAATCCCAGACTTTGTATGGCCAGCGCCGTAGGAGGGTACATAACCTCCTTTGGGGCAGACGAACCAATTGGCTCTTACGCAGACATCGAGCAGGCCTTCTGCTTTTTTATCATCGGGAGCAACATGGCCGAAGCGCACCCCGTGCTCTTTCGGCGAGTAATGCGCCGCAAACTGGACAATCCCAAAGAGGTAATCGTCATCAACGCGGACCCTCGCGTTTCCCCAACCACCCGTATCGCCGATATCATTCTCCAGTTCAAACCCGGCACAGACCTGGCCCTGCTCAATGCCATGGCCTATGTCATCGTGGAAGAGAAACTCTATAACGAAGATTTCATCAAGAACTATTGCACCTTCCGTGTTGGCAAAGACAAGAGAGAGGTCGATTTTGAGGAGTACCGCAAATTTCTCTCCGCCTATACACCGGAGCGAGCAGCTGACATCTGCGGAGGGAACATCACCCCGTCTCTCATCCGCAAGGTAGCTCGCATCTTTGCCACCTCCCCGGCTACCATGAGCTTCTGGACGATGGGTATTAACCAGCGCATCCGTGGTGTGTGGGCTAACAATCTCATTCACAACCTCCATCTCCTCACTGGTCAACTCTGTCGACCAGGAGCTGACAGTTTTTCCCTCACCGGTCAGCCCAACGCCTGCGGTGGCGTGAGAGAAGGTGGAGGCCTCTGTCATATCCTTCCGGGACACCGCCCGGTCAAGATAGACAAACTTCGCCATCAGGTGGAAGACCTTTGGGGAGTACCTCGAGGGCGAATTCCCGCCAAACCGGGCTACCATACTATCGCCATGTTTTCCGCTGTTAACGAGGGAAAGATCAAGACCATCTGGATAAACTGTACCAGTCCGGCCCAGAGCCTGCCCAACTGTGATAAATACCGTAAGGGGCTGGCCCGGGAGGACGTTTTCGTCATCGTCACCGACATCTTCCCCACCAAGACCACCGAACTGGCCAACCTCATCCTGCCCACGGCCTTTCATTTTGAAAAGACAGGGGTGTTTGGTTGCACGGAACGACGCTCCCAGCTTACCGTGAAGGCCATCGATCCTCCGGGAGAGGCCAAACCTGAGGTCTGGATCGTCCGGGAGTGGGCCCTCAAACTCGCTGAGGAACTCCAGGATCCAGTAATCAAAAAGTGCGTGGAACCCTTCCTGGGACTCGAGCCTGGTTACGAACTCCCCAAGGCCATCTGGACGGAGTATACCCAGAAACTTACCGCGGGAAGAGACAATGATCTCCGGGGAGCCACCTACGAGGTCTTGCAAAAGTTGCCAGATGGTGTCCAATGGCCCGCACCTACGGTAGAATGGGCCCTGAAAGGCGGCACCTACAAGAAGTTCGTCCGGGGTCTTGATCCTCTAGCTGACGAGCACGCCGTTGATGAAAAACCCTATCAATTTTACGGACCGGCTCACAAAGACCACAAGCTCTGGATCTGGCTCCGACCTCATGAAGGACCCGCTGAAGAGCCGGATGCCGAATATCCTTTCTACCTTTCCACCGGACGAGTCATTGATCACTGGCATACCTCCAGCATGACCGGACGCATCAAAGAGCTGATGCGGGCCAATCCCTATGCTTACGTTGAAATCAATCCCAAAGACGCCCGACGTCTGGGGATCAAGCCCGGCGATATGGTTCTGGTGGAGACCAGACGGGGAAAAAACATCTTGCCCGCCAAGGTTTACGAAGGTCCTATGGAGGGCATGGTCTTCGTTTATTGGTACGACATGGCGGAAGACCGGATGATCAATCGAGTGACCAAAGACGCCTTCGATCCCGGGTCAAAGGAACCAGAATTCAAGATTTGTGCTTGTCGCATCAAGCGTCTCTCGGGTCCAAAGCCTTTGAAACCTTATCTGGTCCGACTTTAAGACTGGACCGTCCCCGTTTTTTGTGGGGACGGTCCAAACATGGGAGATCAATATGCCCATCGGTGGTTTTGTGATCAACATCAAACCCGAAAGGAAGGAAATACTTTTAAAGGAACTGGCCTCTTATCCGGAGATCGAGATCTTTGGACACGACGAGAGAGGACATCTCATCGCGGTCCTCGAGACCGAATCTTCCGAGAAAATGGAAGCCCTGGTACAGGAGCTTTCTCGCCTCCCAGGTGTGATCAGTCTCGATTTGGCCTATCTCCACGGAGAAGACGAGGTGGAAAGAATTGAAGCTGGTGAACTTAAACCCAAGATCCGTTTTCACCGTTTGCGACCGGAGGAGTCTTCTTAAAGGTTTCCTGGCAAGCCTCCTTCTGCCCGACCTGGCCCGAGCCAGTCTGCTCCGGAGTCCGGTGGGGATCAACCGATTACGCCCTCCAGGGGCTGTACCCGAAGAAATCTTCCCGGCCAAATGTATTCGTTGTGGTCGGTGTGCGGAAATCTGCTCCTACCGTTCCATTCGAATCCTTGACATCCGCTATGGAGTGTTTGCAGGCACCCCGCTCATCGAGGTGGAAAAGGTACCCTGCTATCTTTGCATGAAATGTGTGGAGGTCTGCCCCACCGGAACCTTGAGGCGCATCAAACAGGAAGACGTACGTATGGGGTTGGCTGTCATCAACCGGCGTCAATGCGTTACCTGGCGGGGTATTGCTCTTTGTCGGACCTGTTACAACGTTTGCCCCTTCAAAGAAAAGGCCATCCATCTCGATCAACTACGTCCGGTAATTGACGAACGCCATTGCACAGGCTGCGGTCTGTGTGTCCACGGCTGTCCCTTGACTCCCAAAGCCATAAACATTGAGCCCATTTACGCGCTGGAGAGGAAGAGCCAATATGTCGCAGAATAGACGATATCGAAGACTGAGGCTGGGTGTACAAACCCTGGCCTTCCTCCTTATCCTGATCAACCCCTTCCTCAACTACTATTGGCAATTTTCATTCGTACAGGGCTGGTACCAATCCCTTGGCATCGGCAAGCTCTGGTTTGTCTCCCCCCTGGAAGGTCTGGAAAGTGTCTTGGTGTCCAAAAGCCTCTACCTCCCCCTCCTCATTGGTATGCTCGTTCCGGTGTGTCTGGCCCTTTTTCTGGGGAGAGTCTTTTGCGGCTGGATTTGTCCGATCCATTTTTTATGTGAGCTTGAGGACTACCTACTCCGTCTACTGAAACTTCGAGGCCAGGATCTATGGCGTCTTCCGCGCCTTATTTTTTGGTTTGCCCTAATTGGGGAATTGCTTCTGGCCATGGTCCTGGGAGCCCCCCTCTTTGTCTTTCTCTCTCCACCAGGACTGGTGGGACGGGAGATCATGATGGCGGTTTTCTTTCACACCCTAGCCCTGGAAGGAGTGATAGTTCTGCTGGTTCTCACCCTCAATCTCTTCACCAGACGCTTCTATTGTCGCTATCTCTGTCCATTGGGAGCCCTTTTGGCCTTTTTGGGGACCCGACGCCGTCTGGTGGTTGAACGCGACCCCGAGGCCTGTGCCAGATGCGGACTCTGCGACCAGGCCTGCCCTCTGGGACTTTCTCCCTCCCAGGGCGAAGGGCTCAGCGCCTATTGCTGGAACTGTGGAGAGTGTCTGGACGCCTGTCGACCAAAGGCTCTCTCCTTCCGGTGGAAACCTCTCAATGGCCAGGTTCAAAACGATAGCCCACCCCGGGATGTGTGATGATGAAGCGTGGTTTTTCGGGATCGGGTTCGATTTTCTGTCGCAGACGTTGAATGTGGACGTCAAGGGCCCGGCTCCAAGGATAAATTTCTTTTCGAGGCCAGAGCTCTCGGCGCAAAAACTCCCTAGAGAGGACTTCTCCAGGATGAGAAGCCAGTATTTTCAGGAGGTCGAATTCCTTGCGAGTGAGTCTTACCGGCCGCCCGTTTACGTAAACTTCTCTGCGTTTTTCATCTATTTTAAGGGCTCCAAAGTCCAGAACTTCTTTCCGGGGCTCACTGGCTCTGGCCCGCCTTAAACAGGCCCGGATGCGAGCCACCACCTCAAGATATTCAAAGGGCTTGGTGATGTAGTCATCGGCTCCATATTCAAAACCGCGCAGCTTGTCAGAAATACTGTCTCTTGCCGTGAGCATGAGGATGGGTAAATCACTCTCTTTCCGAATCTGCTGACATACTTTGAGACCATCCATGTCCGGAAGGTTCAGGTCCAAGACAACCAAATCCGGCTTTTTTTCTCGCAAGATTCTCAAGCCTTCTTTGGCGGTCTCGGCTTCCAAAACCTCAAAACCGTCAAGCTCCAATTGATCTTTTAAGATGAGAAGGATGTCCCGATCGTCCTCAATGATAAGGATGCTGGCCTTGGCCACTTTTTTCCTCCATTTTGGGCAGACTAAAGGCGAAGATTATGCCCTGATGAGTGGGCTTTTCGATCCAGATCCGACCCCCATGGGCCTCGACGATCCCCTTGCAGATGGCCAACCCCAATCCTATACCCTCCCGGGCTTCTTTGGCTCCCTGATAAAATTTCTCAAAGACCCGTGGCCAATCTCTCTCCGGAATGCCCGGGCCAAAGTCCTCTACCCTGACCCGCACTTCTTTCTCCAAATCTTCCACCAGAACCAAGACCTTCTTTCCAGACGGAGAAAATTTGATGGCGTTGGTCAAGAGATTGGTGATCACTTGCTCGATCTTTTCGTAATCAAAGGGAAAGAGATAATGGCCAGGGTGAGCTTTAAGAACGATCTCTACTCCTTTTTTCTGGGCCATAGGGGTCACCATGAAGATGGCGTCATTGATGGCTTCCAGGAGATCGTTTTCTTCACGAAGCAGTTCCAATTGACCGGACTCCAGCTTGGCACAGTCCAGGAGATCGCGGATCATCTTGGAAAGTTTCTCGATATTTTTGCGTACGATCTCCAAATAGCGTGGATCAAGCTGTCCCTTCCGATCCAAAAGGTCGATGGCGCCCTTGATGGCTGTCACCGGAGTCTTCAAGTCGTGGGTAATGTTTGAGAAGAACTCCGAACGAAACTTTTCAGTCTTTTTGAGTTCCTCATAGGCGAGATGAAGCTCTCTGGTGGCCTCGTTGATCTTTTCTTCCAGATGTTCCTGATGCTTGACCAGGGAATCCAGCATTTCATTGAAACAGCGGCTCAAAACCTGCCATTCGTCTTCGGTATCCACCTGAACGCGCACGTTCAAATTGCCCCTTTCGATCTCCTGTGAAGCCTTGATGAAGAGGTGCAAAGGCTTGAGCACGAAGTGGCGTAAGAGAAAGAAAAGGACGATAAAGATGAGCAAGGTGGCGGAAACCGAACCCAGGATAAGAAGCCGAGAACTCTTTTTTAACTCTGCCAAAAAGGGCTTGGCTGAGAGGGTAACACTGATACAGGCTGGAGGTTGATAATTTTTGATCTCTCCGTGACAAGAGAAACACGCCTCTTGAAAACGCAAGGGAGCAGCGTAGCGAAAAAGTCCTTCCCGGGGCGAGTAGCGCCAAAATTCTTCGAGTTTCCCTTCCTGGAAACGAATGATGGCCTCCTCTTCGAAAGGATCCGGAACGTGGTAGGGGTTTTTGGTGTTCATAACCGCAACTTTGAAGGTAAAGGGAAGCTTTTGTGGAGCAGCGAAGCTCGCCAAATCTTTGGTGAAATGAGAGGGGGTGATAAGGATGAAGCGGCCCTTTTCTTTAAGATAAATTCCACCGTGGCTGGAAATCCATTCCCTGACCAGGACAATGTATTGGTAGATACCTTGGGCCTCGCGGCGCATCTGATCCACGTAGAATTTTTCCTGCTCCCGCGAAGACCACCAGACAAAAAAGAGCCAAAAACTACCCAGGATAAGCACCAGGCTGAGGGTGATTTTGCGTTCCAATCGGGAAAACATCATTAACACTTTCGTTACAACTTTAACCTCACATTTACGCCAAAATCCTTTAAAAAGGATAATGGCCGGTCTTGATAAAAGACAATGAGGCCCAAAAAACAAAAGTCAAAAGGGGATAGACCTTTATGAGCAAAACCGGCATTATCGCGGGCATCATCATCGGTGTAGTGGTCACCGTGATCTTCTCTCTGGTCACCGCTTCCAAGGTCATCTCCACGGGTAAGGCGGAGTTTTGTAGCTCTTGCCATGAAATGAAAGTCTTTTACGAGACCTGGGAGCAGGGTCTCCATGGTCCAGCGGAAAAAGGTGTGGTCAAGGCTCAATGTGCGGATTGCCATCTCCCCCATGACAATCTGATTTCCTACTTAGTCTCCAAATTCAAATTTGGCCTCAATGATTTCATTGGCCATCTCCGTGGAAAGGGTACCCCGGAACATTGGCTCGAACACTGGAAACATAAATTACCTTATAAGCACCAAGCTTACGAATCTGGCTGTCGTGAATGCCACGAAAATCTGGTAGCCCCAGGCATTCCGCTTAAGGCCTTCACCGCCCATCGGGAATACGAACTCGGCCACACCCGCGAAAATTGTATCACCTGTCACCAGACCGCCGGCCATGGGGACGTGATCACCGCCATGAGAGAAGAGTTGGCCAGACAAAAGGCAGAAAAATAAAACCATCAAGGAGGATTTCGTATGAGGCTTGGCAGCGTATTCAGAGTTGGTCTTTGGTTAGGCCTCTTGGCCGTCTTCCTGACGGGGACGGGTTGGGCCAAGGAAGCAGGTTATCCCAACCTGGCCAAGACCAAAGAACTGGTCATCACCAGAGGGTACTCTCCCGAGGCACTCAAATGTATTGAGTGCCACGCTAAAAAGACCCCTGGCATCGTAGAAGACTGGAAAGCGAGTCGTATGGCCCACGCCGGTGTCTCCTGTTACGACTGTCACGTGGTCCCCAAAAGTTCTCCCATGGCCAGCCAGTGTGAGGGTGTAAGAGGCTCCAACGTTTACACTTCTCCTATGGTTTCTCCCAAAACCTGCGCCCGTTGTCATCCTACGGAGGTAAAACAATTCGAACAGAGTGCTCACGCCAAACTGGCCAGTGCCCCGGTGGTAGAGAAGAAAAAATTTCAGAAGTTGATGTATTACCTTGAAGGCGGTGAATTCATGGGGGTACCCAAAGGTGATCCGCGCACCACTGCCACGCGTCGCTCCGGTTGTCAAATGTGTCACGGAGCCAAAGTGGAGCTTGGTCCGGACAAAAAACCCGTCAAAGGCACCTGGCCAGGTGGTATCGGACATCGTTATCCTGACGGCGGTATCGGAAACTGCACGGTCTGTCATAATCGCCACAAGTTCAGCCTGGTAGAAGCCAGGAAACCCGAGGCCTGTGGTAAGTGCCATCTCGGTCCGGATCATCCGAACATCGAGATCTATCTCGAGAGCAGCCATGGTCAGCGCTATCTTACCGAAGGAGAAGAATGGCGCTGGGATTCCGCCCCTGACGCCTGGGAACCCGGTGATTACACGGCCCCAACCTGTGCCACCTGCCACATGAGTGGTATCGGTGACCTTTCCACTACGCACAATGTGACCGAGCGCCTCAAATGGGATCTGGTACACGTGAAGAGCGTGGTGCGCAGCGGAGAACGGGGCAATGGTGAGCGTGGCCGCAAACTCATGAAAAAGGTCTGTCTCAATTGTCATTCTTCCCTCCACGTTGAGACCCATTTCAAGAAGCTCGACGACGTGGTGGCCCTCTACAACACTTACATTGAAAAGGCCCAAAAGATGATGGCCGATCTCAAGGCCAAAGGTCTACTCAAAGAAGACAAGTGGAAGGATCCGTTCCAGGAGCTCTTCTATTATCTCTGGCACCATACCGGACGCCGGGCCCGTCATGGAGCCGCCATGGATGGCCCGGACTACGCTCACTGGCACGGTTTCTTCCAGATCTTCCAGATCTACAAAGACATGGAAGACATCTACAACTATCGCATGAAGCACGGAAAGATCGAAGAGCTGAGCCCGGTGATGTCAACCGGTCCACTATAAGGAGCTCAAGGGGCCGCTTTTGCGGCCCCTTTTCATTCTTGAATACCGCTTTACTCCTCTTTCAAGATTTGCGATCCTTTAGAAAAAGGCCGGAGATCTTAAAAGATGTGTGATCATTGTGGATGTCAGTCCCGCACCCTTGAGATAGAAGTTGAAAAACATCTCCTCAGAGCCAACGAAGAACTAGCAGCCAAAAACCGGGAACTTTTTCAGAAAAAAGGTCTCAAAGTCCTAAATCTCATGAGCTCTCCGGGATCCGGAAAGACTTCCCTTCTCGAAGCCACCATCGACCGGTTGAAAGGGGAAATCCCCCTGGCAGTAATTGAAGGAGACCCGGAGACCGAAAGAGACGCCGAGCGGATTCGAGCCAGAGGAGTCCCTGTAGTCCAGGTTACTACCGGAGGGGCCTGTCATCTGGATGCCAGGTTGGTGCACCGGGCTTTTCATCAACTGGAAGACAATTCTTTTAAACTCCTCTTCATCGAAAACGTTGGTAACCTACTCTGCCCTGCAGCCTTCGACCTGGGTGAGGATCTCAGGGTGGTCCTGGTCTCGGTACCAGAAGGTTCCGATAAGCCCGCCAAGTATCCGGCAGCCTTCTTGAAGGCCCATGTCTTTCTGATCACCAAGATCGATCTCCTGCCCCATTTCGATTTCGACTTGGAAGAGATCAAAAAATTGGCCCTGGCCCTGAATCCTGCCCTTAAGATCATCACCCTCTCGGCCAAGACCGGGGAGGGAATGGACGCGTGGCTCAAAATTTTGAGGGACTTGGTGTCCGGGTAAAAGGGGTGGTTCAAGGGGTAGGGTTCCGCCCCTTTGTCTTTCGACTGGCCACCTCATTGGGGCTTAAGGGAGGGGTGCAAAACACCGGTGACGGAGTCTATATCGAGATTTACGGCAAAGAGTCGGCGCTCAGGACCTTCCTGTCCCTTTTGCAGAAAAAGGCTCCACCCCTGGCCTTCATCGAAGAGATTGAAACTCACCCCCTAAATGGAAATCCTCCACCTCTCTTTACCGTCTGGGAGAGCACGGGGGAGGGTAGAGGGGCGAGAATTCCGGTTGACGTCGCCGTCTGCAAGGCCTGTTTGAGTGAGCTCTTCGATCCCGGGAATCGACGTTTTCGTTATCCTTTCATCAATTGTACCGACTGCGGTCCTCGTTTCACTGTGATCGAAGAACTGCCTTACGACCGCCAGAAGACCACCATGAGGGTCTTCAAAATGTGTCCGGACTGCCTGTCGGAATACTCCGACCCCTCCAACCGACGTTTCCACGCCGAACCAAACGCCTGTCCCAGATGCGGACCCAGGGTTTGGCTCGGTCTTTCCCATCAAGGGGAACCTCCAGAAGGAGACGCCATCAAAGAGGCAATCAAGGCCCTGAAAGAAGGAAAGATCTTGGCCTTGCGAGGCCTGGGGGGTTTTCACCTGGCAGCAGACGCTCTCAATGAAACAGTCTGTGCGGAACTTCGACGTCGCAAGAACCGCCCTTCAAAGCCCCTGGCTATCATGGTGCCGGATATTGAAACTGCTCACCGTCTGGCTGTCCTTAGCCCGGAGGCTGAAAAAAGCCTTCTTTCTCCCAAACGACCCATTGTGCTGGTCCCCAAAAGGGAACCCTCTCCCCTGGCTCCTTCCGTGGCTCCAGGTTTGAAATTTTTGGGACTCATGCTCCCTTATACTCCTCTTCATCATCTGCTCCTGCGCGAAGGGGGTTTCAAGGCCTTGGTCATGACCAGCGGCAACCTCTCAGGTGAACCCCTGTGCTTCCGAAACCAGGAGGCCCTAGATCGTCTCTCCGGACTTGCTGATCTCTTCCTCCTCCACGACCGCGAGATAGTAATCGGACTCGACGATTCGGTGGTACGAGAAATCGCTGGAAAAATTCGACCTCTTCGACGAGCCCGGGGATTCGTCCCCGAGCCACTCCCCTTCCCCAAAGGACCATCGATCTTAGCGGTTGGGCCACTCCTCAAAAATACCCTCTGTCTCACCAGGGAAGATGAAGCTTTTGTCTCCCAGCACATCGGAGACCTGGACAACCTTGAGACTCAAAACTTCTGGCAAGAGATCTACGAACACTTCTGTCACCTACTTTCCGTGAAGCCACAAGCTGTAGCCTGTGATCTGCATCCTGATTATCTCAGCACCCAGATGGCCGAAGAGATGTCCCGTCTCCTGAACTTACCGCTCATTAAAGTCCCCCATCATGTGGCCCACGCGGCAGCGGTGATGGGAGAACACGGTCTGGAGAAGGCCCTGGCTCTCTGCCTCGATGGTCTGGGCCTGGGACCCGACGGAAATCTCTGGGGAGGGGAGTTGCTCTGGGTAGAAAAGGGGGACTACAAACGGCTCGGCTGTTTTTTGCCCGTGCCCCAACCCGGAGGAGACCAAGCCGCCCGTCAACCTTGGCGCATGCTGCTTTCTTTCCTTTATTTGAGCCTGGGAGAAGAAGGACTTAAGAAAGGACGAAAACTCCTGACAGGAAGGGTTCCAGAAGACAGGCTCTCCCTGGTGAGCCAGATGATCGTGAAAAGGTTCAACACCCCCCTCACCTCCTCCTGTGGCCGGCTCTTTGACGCCTGTGCCGCCCTTTTGGGCCTGGCCTTCCAAAACCGGTTCGAAGGAGAAGCGCCTTTACGGCTAGAGTCCTGCGCCGAAGAAGCCCATCGTCTCTATGGTCTAGGCATAACCCTAGAAACATTGGATCCGCGGCCTATGATCCGGGAAATTTTGAAGGATCTTGAAGCCCGTGTCCCCCCGAGCCAGATCGCCGCAGCCATCCACCAGAGCCTGGCACACGGACTGGCCCGGTGGCTGGGTTTGGCCAGCCAGTTCACCGACTCTAAAGAAGTGGTACTCGCCGGAGGATGTTTCCAGAACGACTTCCTGACCCAAGAACTGGTCCTTCAACTTCAAAAGATAGGGCTTCGAGTCTTTTTGCCTGAAAAACTTCCGGTAAACGACGGAGGGCTCTCTTACGGACAGGCCCTCTGGGCCGCGTGGAGTCTCAGCGGATAACTTCCTGGGCCAGGGCCACCAGGTCGTAAGTGGAAGCTTCGATCAAGCGCACTCGAACCAGGTCTCCTGGTGCAACTTCACCCTTTACCAAGGTCAAACCATCCACCTCCGGGGCCTGAAAACGCGCGTGACCATAAGCTCGCCCTTCCTCGTCAAAGCCCTCCACCAGAACCATCGTTTCCTGCCCAAGACGTTGAGAAAGCCGCTGGGCCGAGATTTCCTGTTGCAGGAGCATTATTTCCTCAAAGCGGTCCCTTTTTTCTGCTTCGGAGAGCTGTTGCGGAAAAGTAGCGGCCCTGGTGCCCTCCTCAGGAGAAAAGATAAAAGCTCCCAGGTGATCGAAGGCCGCCTGCTTCAAAAAAGAAATCAGATCCAGGAAATCCTTTTCCGTCTCACCAGGAAATCCCACGATAACGCTGGTGCGTACCGCTATCTCCGGGATCTCTTTTCGAAGCTTTTCCAGGAGGCGCAAGATATCTTCGGGCTGATAAGGTCGTCTCATGGCCTTGAGGATACGGGAGCTGGCATGTTGTACAGGCAGATCAAGGTAGGGACAAATCTTCGGCTCTTGCGCCATAAGTTCCAGGAGCTCCTCCTCCAGGCCTTCAGGATGGAGATACAGGATTCTTAACCAGGAAAGGTCTTCGAGTTCTTCAAGGAGGCGCTTGACAAGGGGGACAAGGGCTCGCTTTCCCCGATCAAGTCCATAGGCCGAGACATCTTGGCCTACTAGAATGAGCTCCTTGACCCCGGCGGAGAGAAGGCTTTTGGCCTCACTCAAGAGCAATTCCTCTGGCACGCTGCGCAAGGGCCCTCTGATTCGCGGAATGGTACAAAAGGAGCAGGCGTGCCGACAGCCTTCTGTGACCTTCAGATAGGCAAAAAAAGGGCTTTCTGTAAGGATCCGTTGAGTGATCTCCGGACCGGTGGGCTGCCACAAGGCTCCCTGATCGCCTTCCAAGATCCACCTGGCGCTACGATAGGCCTCAATCCCCAAGAAAAGATCCACCTCTGGAAGCTCCGGCAGGAGCTCTTCCCGGTAACGCGAAACCAAACAACCCACCACTACCAGCCGCTGATCTGGTCTCTTCTCTTCGGCCAGTTCGAGGATTGTATCAATGGATTCTTCAACTGCCTCCCGGACAAAGGCACAGGTGTTTACGAGCAAAATTTCGGCTTCTGCGGGATCAAGTACCACCTCGGCTCCGAACTTAACCAGGGAAGCCAGGAGTTTTTCTGTATCAACCCGGTTTTTTGGACATCCAAGACTCACTGGATAGACCTTTTTCACTCTAGTCCCTCACAAAATAACTTTTCTCTTCCACGATGTTGTTGTCTCCGTCCACGTAGACCACCTTCACCTCCGCGCGTTCGATCTCTTCTGGGGCAAGCCAGGCGTAGGTCACCAAGATAAGGCGATCTCCCACCTCCCCCTTGCGCGCCGCGGCCCCGTTGAGACATACCTCTCGGCTTCCCCATTCTCCTTTGATGACATAAGTCTCAAAACGCTCTCCATTCTCCAGGTTATAGACCCAAATGGCCTCAAAAGGCTCGATCCCCGCGGCAATCATAAAACGAGGATCAAGAGTCAGACTCCCTTCGTATTCCAGGTTTTTGTCCGTCACTCGTACCGTGTGGATCTTGGCTTTGAGAAACTTGCGATACATGTCCTTTCACCCGCCTTTTCTAAGGCTTGATAATCGCGTTGTCGATGAGACGAGCCGGCCCCACGAACACCGCCAGGGCCAGAAGAACCGGCCCTTCTATACGGTGAACCGGAGCCAGGGTCTCTGGATTGCAAAATTCAATGTAGTCGATGCGCGTGTGGGGATGCGAGAGAATGAAACGAGAAAGTTCCTCCTCAAGCCTGGAAACCTCGCGCTCTCCAGCCCTGATCTTCTCTTCGGCCAATTTGAGGGCCTGATAGAGACAGGTAGCCGAGGCCCTTTCCTCTGGGGAGAGATAGACGTTGCGAGAACTCATGGCTAGACCATCCTTTTCACGCACGGTGGGATGTCCGACAATTTCTACCTCCAGGTTGAGGTCCCGTACCATCTGCCTGATGACCAGATATTGCTGATAATCCTTGAGGCCAAAGACCGCCAGGTGCGGCTTAACAATGTTGAAGAGCTTGAGAACCACGGTGGTCACTCCGCGGAAATGCCCCGGACGGCGGGCACCACAAAGAGGTTTGCTGAGTTCGGTGACCTCGACTACGGTCTGGAAATCTGGAGGATACATCTCTTCGATCTCTGGCACAAAGAGTACGTCAACCCCCACCTCTTCTGCCAGACGGGCATCACGTTCGAGGTCTCGAGGATAGGTCTTGAAGTCTTCCCGAGGGCCAAACTGAATGGGATTAACAAAAAGGCTCACTACCACCTTGTCAGCCAACTCTCGGGCACGCCTCATAAGGGCCAGATGTCCTTCGTGGAAATAACCCATGGTGGGCACAAAACCAATCCTCAACCCTCTGGCCCGGACTGTCTCGGACCAGGTCTTCATCTCGTTTATCCCCTTAAGCAGTCTAATGGTCTCAACCTCCTCGCCTTGGATATTGTTCTTCTACCCAGAGAGGGAGATTTTCCAAAATAAAACGCTTGATGGCCTGATAACTCAGACAATCACCATAACACTGGCGTGGCTCCCAGGGCTCCAACACGCCATCACCATTGCGGTCGTTGAGCCAGAAAAGGAGACGTTCAGAGAGAGATTCGTAGCCTATAATGGTGAGTTGCCGTCGACCTTCAAGATCTTCAATCAAAGAAAGCTTCAGGATCAGACTGGGAGTAACAAGCTCCCAATCTCCATGCCAGACCCCATCTTGGGCTCGGAAAGAAGAAAAGGGCACCAAATGCTTCAGGATCTCAAAGAGTGGTTTCTGGGCGTCATAGATGAGAACCGGTGTGCCTGGTTCGACAAAATTGTAGACCACTTCCACATCTTTGTCGTCAAGGGCGATACACCCGTGGGTCCAATCTCTCTCTGGCCCGTTTTCACCCTTTCTGAAGACTCCTCCACCATGGATGCCGATGTTGTATCCGAGAGGACAGTGTCCATGACGATTGGTTCGAATCTCTTCCAGACAGAGCTGGTATTCCTTGGGATTCAAGCGGCCTTCCCAACGAGCCAAAGCGATGTCCTTAAGACTGGGATAAGAAAGACCAATGAAGAGCCCGTAGCGTCGGGAACGGTGCTTGGCAGAAACATAGTAAAGACCTTCG
Organism: uncultured Thermodesulfobacteriota bacterium; assembly: GCA_964630855.1. Lineage (GTDB taxonomy): Bacteria > Desulfobacterota > Thermodesulfobacteria > Thermodesulfobacteriales > Thermodesulfatatoraceae > JAADCO01. The sequence goes on from CAZVXP010000023.1 coordinate 30,134, forward strand.
GGAGTGGCCCCATCCCCCTCACGCCTCTTTGGTGAAATGGGATCAAAACCCAAAGACACCGGAAAGGCCTTAAACAGCACCGTGTCCTGGTAGAGATAGAGGGTTCGAGAAAACTTCTCTACCAGGATGAGTTTTTGTCCCCAACATTTTGGGCCAAAAAACAGAGAAAAAAGGAAAATTAACACCAAATTTGCTTTTTTTCCGATATTAAACAGCAATTTTTGCCCTCCAGCTCCTTCAAAAAGGCCCTCCACAAACTGGCCAGGACTTTGCACTAATATTAAACTACGAACCAAACCTGTGAGGAGGTGCAAACATGAAGAAGAAAGTATTGGCTTTGTTGATGGCGGTTTCCTTCATGGGGGCTTCTGGTGGTGTAGCCTTGGCCAAGACCTGTAAGGGCACGATCAAAGAATTCGATGGCAAAACCATGGTGATTGAGATCAAAGGTAAGTGCAAAGCCAAGGCTGGCGACAAGGTCAAGATCAAGCCCTCCAAAAAGAAAGCCGTCGAAGGTTGCTAAAGCAAACTAGGGGGCGGCTCACGCCCCCTCCACGATCCGATCGAAAAGTTTGGTAGTTTCCTTTATGATGTCGGTCTCCTCTGGTAAAGCAAGGAGGGGACGCCTTTCTATCTCGGCCTTGAAGATCTCCTCGCTCTCCGGAAGATAGCCCAGAAACGCCATCCCTTTCTCTTGGCACACCTCTTTGACGTAATCATCAAGGGCTTTGGGGATCTCCTTGGGAGCACGATTCACAAGGAGCCAGATGACTCCCACTTCTAGCTGAAGAGGCTTGACGAGATCTGCTATCCGCCCGGCTGTCATCACTCCGCGGGAGGAGGCGTCCGAGACCACTAAGAGATGATCAATCTGTCGCATGTTCAAACGTGAGAGGTGCTCCATGCCGGCCTCGTTGTCCACCACGGTATAAGCGTAATGACGCATCAGTTTCTCTAGAGCCTGGGAGAGGAAGGAGTGGGCCGCACAGTAACACCCCGGACCTTCGGGCTGCCCCATGACGATGAGGTCAAATCCTTGAGCCTCAATGATGGCCTCGTTGAGACGCATCTCGATGAAGTCCCCTCGCGCCATGCTCTCTGGCACAGAGGTACGCAGTTCGTTCTTGATCTCCCCAAGCGTAGTCTCCACCTCTAATCCCAAAAGTTCGTTTAGATTGGCGTTAGGATCGGCATCCACCGCCAAAATCGGGGTCTTACCTCGGGCCAGAAGGTATTTCACCAAGAGGGCCGAAACCGTGGTCTTGCCCGTACCCCCCTTGCCCGCCAACGCGATAGTCTTGGCCACTAACCTCCCTCCTTCTTCTTGTGACGATCTTTGAAGAGTTTATAAGTAAGACTATCTACCAGGGCATGACAGCTGGCTTCCAAGATGTCATGTGAAACCCCTACCGTACCCCAACGATCCTGCTGATCGCGTGAGAAGATGAGCACTCGCACCATGGCCCCTGTGCCCGGACGACCGGGCAGGACTCGAACCTTGTAGTCTTCAAGGGTCATTTCCCTGAGCTGAGGGTAGAAACGCTCCAAAGCCTTTCGAATAGCGTTATCCAAGGCGTTGACCGGGCCGTTACCCGTAGCTGCGGTGTGTTCCACCTCTCCCACTCCAGGTGGCACCCGCACCATAACCGTGGCCTCCACCAAAGGCCGTCCTTCTTCGGGGTTTTGCATATCAAAGACCCGATACCCCAGGAGTTCAAAGTACTGCTTGGGTTCCCCAATGAGACGATACATGAGGAGCTCCAAAGAGGCCTCCGCCGCTTCGAATTGATAACCCTCAGCCTCGCGCTTCTTTACCTCTTCCACGATCTTGGCCACCATCGGATCATCTGGTGTCAGGTTGATCCCGAATTGCTGGGCCTTATAGACGATGTTGCTTCGGCCAGAGAGATCTGAGACCAAGACGCGTCTGATGTTACCCACTAGTTCTGGCTCGATGTGTTCGTAGGTACGAGGATGACGCATAACCGCTGAGACGTGCACCCCTCCTTTGTGGGCAAAAGCACTCCGACCCACATAAGGCAAATAACGAGGATGAGGAAGGTTGGCGATCTCACATACGTAACGGGAGAGCTCGGTAAGACGGTGGAGATTCTGGGCTGCCGTGGCCTCATACCCCATCTTGAGGACGAGATTGGGGATGATGGAACAGAGGTTGGCGTTGCCACAACGTTCACCGAAACCGTTAATGGTACCTTGCACCTGCACCGCGCCTTCGAGTACAGCCATGAGGGAATTGGCTACCGCGCACTCGGCATCGTTGTGGGCGTGAATGCCAAACCTGGTCCCCTTGCCTAGGCGCTTTTTGACTTCGCGCATGATCTCTACGATCTCATGAGGCAAAGTCCCCCCATTGGTATCGCAAAGGACCAAACAGTCTGCCCCGGCTTCTTTGGCTTGTTTGAGAGTGGCGATGGCATAGTCGGGATTGGCCTTGAAACCATCAAAGAAATGTTCGGCGTCATAAAAAAGTCTTTCGCAATGGGGTTTCAGATAGGCCACAGACTGAGCGATGATCTCGAGATTGCGCTCCAGCGTGGTGCGCAAGGCTTCCTTAACGTGGATGTCCCAGCTCTTACCAAAGATGGTGATCACCGGACATCGCGCCTCGATGAGAGCCGCCAGGTTTTCATCCTCTTCGGGATTCTTGCGCGGATGATGGGTACTACCAAAAGCCGCGATCTTGGCGTGTTTAAGGGTATAGTCGCGGATCTCCCGGAAAAAACGCGCGTCTTTGGGGTTGGCCCCCGGCCAACCGCCCTCGATGTAATCGATCCCAAACTCGTCAAGTTTCAAGGCCACACGGATCTTGTCTTCCACTGAGAGATTAAATTCTTCGGCTTGGGTGCCGTCTCTCAGAGTCGTGTCATAAAATTCTATTTTTTTGGCCATGATCCGCTCCTCAAACGGCTTTTATTCCTCTTCAGGTTCACGGTCGAGACCAAAGGCTTCGTGCAAGGCCCTGACCGCCAGTTCGGTGTATTTCTCATCGATCACGCACGAGATCTTGATCTCAGAGGTAGAAATCATGTGAATGTTGATACCGTGGTCTGCCAGGACTTTAAACATCTTGGAAGCCACCCCTGGATGGGCTCGCATTCCAGCTCCCACGATAGAGACCTTGGCGATCTCCTCTGAGCCTTCCACCTTCTCAGCCCCGATCTCTTGGGCCACCCGATTAACGATCTCGAGGGCCCTCTTGTAATCAAGCTTTGGGACGGTGAAAGTCATGTCAGCCCGTCCGTCAGGACGCCCAGTCTGGATGATCATGTCCACCACAATGCCCTCTTCTGCGATGGAACCGAAGATCTTGGCCGCCATCCCCGGCTTGTCAGGGACACCGTAGACCGAAATGCGAGCCTCGTTGCGATTGTAGGTAACACCAGAGACCAGGACCTTCTCCATACTCTTGTCCTCCTCCACCACCATCGTCCCGGGTTCGTCACTGAAACTAGAACGCACGTGCACCGGGACCTTGTAAATCTTGGCAAACTCTACCGAACGAATTTCCAGCACTTTGGCTCCCATGCTGGCAAGCTCAAGCATTTCATCATATGAAATACGGGCGATCTTGCGGGCCTTGGGTACAATACGCGGATCAGCGGTATAGACCCCGTCCACGTCAGTAAAAATCTCGCAGACATCGGCCTTAAGTGCTGCAGCCAAGGCCACAGCAGTGGTATCTGAACCACCCCGGCCCAGTGTGGTGATCTCTCCCTCCTCGGTGATGCCCTGAAACCCGGCCACGATCACCACCCGTCCCTCAGCCAGCTCCCGACGCAGACGATCCGTGGCGATGTCCTTGATACGGGCCTTTCCAAAAAGCTCGTCGGTCTTGATGGGAATCTGGAAGGCCACAAAAGAACGTGCCGGATACCCCATGGCGTTGAGCGCCATGGCTAAGAGAGCCGAAGAAACCTGTTCACCCGTGGCCACCAGCATGTCTAATTCTCTGGGGCTCGGTTCTGGAACAAGCTCCCGAGCCAGATTGAGGAGACGATCCGTCTCACCCGCCATGGCTGAGACCACTACCACCACGTCGTGGCCTTCATCCCGGTACCTGGCAATCCTGCGAGCCACGTTACGAATACGCTCAAGATCTCCCACCGAAGTACCACCGTATTTCTGCACCACGAGCATCTTAGTCTTCCCCCTTCCTGCCACTCCAGATGGGATCTTCTCCGAAATGGAGATACCACCATTCTTCAGCGTCCGCCCCCTGATCGTTGGGGGCTATCACGATGCGGTAGTGTTCACAATACTCCATCAAAAGACGGTAAGCCTCGTTGAGACGTTGCATCTTGTCCGTCTCTCCCTCACGATCCGGATGCCACTTAGCCGCCAGTTTTCGGTAACGGGCCCTGATTTCCGCCCGGCTGGTCTGCAACGGGAGTCCCAAGAGTCTGCGGGCCTCATCTAATTTTTTCCATTTCTCACGCGGCATAACAGGCCTGAATGTAACAACAAGGCTTCAGGCAAGCAATCGGGATGACGCCCTTGTGAGCTCCTGTTACCCTAAATTCGTGATGAAAAGGCCTTCTCGAGTACATCTCCTGGGCATCGGCGGTGTGGGGATGGGGGCCCTGGCCGGACTCTTCCATGCCATAGGCATAGAGGTAACAGGCTCTGAAGCCGGACCGGTCTATCCCCCCATGAGTCTGCTTTTGGAAGACCTCAAGATCCCCGTCCATGAAGGTTACAAACCCGAAAACCTTGACCGTTCATGCCCTGACCTGGTCGTCATTGGCAATGTCATCCGGGCGGACAATCCCGAGGCCCGGGCCGTGAGGAAGCGAAAAATCCCCTATCTCTCCTTACCTGAAGCCCTTTATGGTTTTTTCATCCGTTCTCGCAAGAGCCTGGTGGTGGCTGGCACCCATGGCAAGACCACCACTTCTTCGCTGCTGGCCTTCGCCCTTGAAGAGCTTGGCACCCAACCCACCTTTTTGGTCGGAGGACTCCTGCGCGACCGGAAACGTAACTTCGGTTACGGAGAGGGAAGCTACATCGTACTGGAAGGAGACGAATATGATTCAGCCTTCTTCGATAAGAGACCCAAGTTCATCCACTACGCCCCTTACGCGGCTATCCTGACCAGTGTGGAATTTGATCACGCCGACATCTATCCAGACTTTAACGCTCTAAAAAGGGCTTTCTCGGACTTTGTCTCCCTCCTTCCTGAAGAGGGATTCTTGATAGTCTCCAGAGAGAGAGGGGCCCAGGAGGTCGCCTCCCGCAGCCGGGCCCAAATCCTTACCTATGGAAAAGGGGGAACCTTTCGGCTCAAACAGAGGAACCCCTCCTCTTCTCCTCCCGGACAACAAATAACCGTGGCCTTTCCCCAAGGGGAAACGTCCTTTCACTTACCGCTCATCGGTAAACACAATGCTGAAAATGCCCTTTCTGTTTTCGCCCTGCTGACAAGCTTGGGTTTTAACCCTTCCCGGATAGCTAGGGCCCTTGAAAGATTTCCCGGGGTCTCACGCCGTCAAGAAATCCTCCTCTCTTCGCCGATCACGGTGATAGACGACTTCGCCCATCATCCCACCGCGGTGCGCGTGACCATCGAGGCCGTACGTGAGACCTGGCCTGAGAAGAGGATCGTCGCCCTTTTCGAACCCCGAACCAACACCAGCCGTCGACGCCTCTTCCAAAAGGCTTACGCCGAAACCCTGGCCTTGGCGGATGTGGTCTTGCTCAAGGCCCCTCCACACCTAGAAAAGGTCCCGGCACAAGAACGGCTCGACCTTGAACGTCTAACTATAGACCTCAAAGACCGAGGCACAGAAGCCCAAGCCTTCTTCGAAGCAGAAGCCCTCTTTGAGAGATTATACCGAATCCTTCGTCCAGGTGACGTGGCCCTTTTCATGTCAAACGGTCCTTTCGATGGCCTGCCCTCGAGGCTTGTGGCCCGCCTCAGGGAAGACTGATCTTCCCAGGCTCCCCTTCAGCGCCTTCCACTTCGGGGGTAAAAGAGGGAAGGAATTGGCGAATAACCCACAGGTTGGTATAAAAATGTCGGGTAAGACGGGAGGTGGTGAAGCAAAAGGATTTTCCTTCCACAGCCAACGGAAGGAGGATCTGGTCAGCCAGATAGGGATCCAGAGCCGCTCCGGTACTCCAGAAATCAAGAAAAGCAAAAACCGCTTCTTCCGCTACCTTTTCCGCAGGTTTCCCCTTTTTCCCGAGCCCCGAAAAACCAGCCCTCTTGGCCCTGTCCGCTATTAGTACGAAGACCACGGTCCCCGGAGAAGAGGAACGGGCCTTTTCAAGGTGGACTTCTGGTTCGAAACCGTTCTTTTCCAGAATTTCCATGGCCCGTTTGGCCTGGCGCGTCCGGATGTGCGCGGGCAAGTCTTCGGAAACCGCAGAAAGGACTTGAACTTTCCTGGTCTTATAGGGACCGAGCAATTTTAAGTTGCGTCCCTGACGCTTGGGCGAGATTTTGACCCGTATCTCACCTCCACCAACAGGATAGAAACCATAGCGCACCAGCTCCATGGAAAAAGAATAACCCAATCCCTCAAGCACCGGGGCGTAAACCCAGGCCAGGTAATGAAAACAAGGGGCATAGGGAACGTGGGTTCCTCCTTTTAGGATGAGTTTTCCTCCCCCGGCCAGAGCCAAGGGCAAAGCCACGGTCTGGAAGACCAGGCCCGTGGCCCCGGCGGTGCCTATGTCAAAGGTGTAATGGCCACTGCGCACCGAAGCAGGCTCAAAGCGCAGGTAAAGAGAACCCTTTTCCGCCCCTGTTACCCGGGCTCCGCTTATCTTTTGTGCCGCCCGCACGCAGGTGAGATGTTGGGGACGAAGACCTGGTTTGGGACGCTTGGCCCGGATGTTTACCAGCTCGAAGGCCTGGTTTGTGATCAAAGAAAGGGTAAGGGCCGAGCGCAGGATCTGTCCCCCGCCTTCCCCGTAGGAACCGTCAAGCCGCAGCATCCCCTACCTCCGATGACAGGCCACCCAGTGGCCGGAACGAATCTCCCTCAGATCAGGTTCTTGTCGGGTGCAAAGCTCTTTCTTTTCCGGACAACGAGGATGAAAAGGGCACCCGGGCGGCAAAGCAAGCGGACTTGGTGGCTCCCCCTGAACCCGCCGATGGCGACGTCGGCGGGGGTCTGGTTCGGGGACAGATTCCAGAAGAAGCTCGGTATAGGGATGATGAGAAACTTCCAAAAATCCCCTTTTGGGGGCTATCTCCACCACCCGTCCCAAATACATCACCGCTACTCTCTGACTCAAGAAGAGCACTAAGGGCAGATCGTGAGAGATGAAGAGATAGCTGAGTTTCCAGTCTTCTTTGAAGGAAAGGAGCAGGTTGAGGATCTGAGCCTGGACCGAGACGTCAAGGGCAGAAGTTGGCTCATCCAGAATGAGGGCCCTCGGAGAGACGATAAGGGCGCGTGCGATGGCCAAACGCTGCCTCTGACCTCCGCTAAACTGGTGAGGATAACGTTCCATGTCTTCGGGAGAGAGCCCTACCAGTTTGAGCATCTGGGCCACCTTTTCCCTGAATTCCGAACGAGGAACCAAACGGTGGATTTTCAGAGGTTCGGACAGGAGGTCAAAGACCTTCTTGCGAGGATTGAGAGAGGCATAAGGGTCCTGAAAAACAATCTGAATCTCTCGACGCAGACTCCGAAGGCGCTTTTGTTCGAGACGCCGGAGGCTTTGACCTTTGATACGGACTTCTCCCTCGTCCGGGGGTTCTAGGCCCAAAGCGACCCGCGCCAGAGTACTCTTGCCACATCCACTTTCGCCCAGGATACCCAGCACTTCGTTTTCGAAGAGACAGAGGTTCACCTTCCTAAGGGCGAAAAACCATTTGGGGCGCCAGTCGAAAAAACCCCGCCGCACCCGATAACGCCGCGAGACTCGTTCCAATTCCAAGACCCTCATCTTAGGTGACACCTTACCAGATGTCCGGGGGTCCGCGGAGAAAGAAGCGGCTCTTGCTGGAAACAGATCCTTTGAGCCTCCGGACAACGATCTGAGAATTTACATCCCAAAGGTCGCTGTCCGGGGGCTGGAACCCGCCCGGCAATAGCTTTCAGGGAATCCTTTTCAGGTGAGGGAAGGGCCTCAAGCAGGGCCTGGGTGTAAGGGTGGAGGGGTTGGCGGTAAAGGTCTTCTACCGGGGCCTCTTCCACCAGGCGTCCAGCATACATTACCGCCACCCGATCTGCCAGTTCCGCCACCACTCCCAAGTCGTGGGAAATGAGAAGGATGGAAAGCCCCCTTTTTTCCCGCAACCCTCGCAGGAGCTCAAGGATTTGGGCCTGAATGGTGACGTCAAGCGCCGTGGTGGGCTCGTCGGCAATGAGGAGCTCGGGTTCACCCGCCAAGGCCATGGCGATCATCACCCGCTGACGCATTCCTCCAGATAGTTCGTGCGGGTAAGAATAGAACCTCTCTTCCGCCGCAGGGATACCAACTTCGGTAAACAATCGAATCGCTTCTTCACGGGCCCGGGCTCCCTTGAGCCCACGATGGATCTCAAGGGCCTCGACCACCTGCGAGCCCACGGTAAAGACCGGATTCAAGGCCGTCATGGGATCTTGAAAGATCATAGCTAGACGCCCTCCACGGAATCGACGCATCTCTTCTTCGGAAAGCCGCAGGAGATCCTGACGCTTGAAGAGGATTTGCCCGCCAAAGGGAAGGATGCCAGGAGGGAGCAATCTCAAAATAGAGAGTCCCGTGAGGCTTTTACCGCAGCCGCTCTCCCCCACCAGGGCCACGATTTCGCCCCGGGAGACGGAAAGGCTCAGATCTTCCACAATGGGAAGACGGGTTTTTTCGTAGCCCAGAACCAAATCTTTGATAGTCAACATAGGAAATAAAAAACCCCGGCCAGGGCCGGGGTTTCAAGAGGCAAAGGGGAGTGACCCTCCCCTTGTTAACAGCTTCACCCAGAGCCGCAGTTGCGCATATCACAAGCTACCAGGTCAAAGGCCGTGGCCTCACGGACTTCGTCTACCTTGATCTTCATGATCACGTTGTGCCCTGCTGCCGGGTGATTGAAATCCGCTACCACTTTGCCGTCTTTTTTGTCCTTGACGAAGAACATGAGTTGACGCCCGGTGGGGGTAACTTCCTGGTAATAGTCTCCCACCTTTACCTGTTCTGGATGTTTAAGCTGATCAAGCGGAATCTCCTGGACTAGTTTTTCATCGTAAGGACCATAGGCCTGCTCCGGAGGGATGGTTACCGTGAGCTCCTCTCCTTCCTCCGCACCAGTGATGGCCTGTTCAATAATGGGCATGAGAGGATCTCGCCCGAAGACAAAGTTCACCCGCATGGGCCGGGCAAACCAACTGGGCGTCTCTTTGCCTTCAATCTCCAAGTGATAGGTAAGGGTCACCACGGTATTGGGACTGATCTTTTTGGCCATGCTCGAAGTCGCCTCCTTATTGCAATTTAACTAAGGTGAGTTCTACATTAAAAACCAAACTCAGCCCATGGTCAAATAAAACTTAATGAAGTGTTCAAAAAAAGATATTCGGTCCCAACATCAAAGGGCTTGAAACCTCTCAAATTAAAGTTAAGTATTTCACACTGTTTCTCTTCTCCGTAAGTTGACACCCCTAGACCGGCGTTTAAAATTTGAGCAGGTGGGCGCGTAGCTCAGTCGGATAGAGCGTTGGCCTCCGGAGCCAGAGGTCGTGGGTTCGAATCCCGCCGCGCCCTCCATCCGTTGACAACCTTGTTCTTACGCTTTACTTAAAATTTTGAGTGCCGAAGTGGCGGAATTGGTAGACGCGCTAGATTCAGGATCTAGTGGGCGTTACGCCCGTCGGGGTTCGAGTCCCCGCTTCGGCACCATTTCCTCCTCCCTTTCATAAAAAGCCATGTGGGAAGTAGCAGAAAAGAGTGAGATCAGGCCTCTAGCCCTGGCTCTCCATGGTCGGCCCTTTTCATCTTTTCCCCTTCATCCGGATCTCTTAAAGAATCTTGAATCCCTGGGGCTTAAGAAGACCACCATCATTCAAGACTTGTTCTTGCCCGTGGCCCTTAAAGGATATGACGTGATCGTCAAGGCCCGGCGAGGGAGTGGCAAGGCGTTGGCCTACCTCTTAGTGGCCCTGGATCGCCTCCTGCGGGAACCAGGTCCCGGGGTTAAGGCCTTGGTGCTCCTCACGAGCGAAGAACGGGCCCAAGAGTTGGCGGATTTGGCAGAAAGATTGGCCCAGGGGCTTCCTGTCACCCTTGCTCCTTTTGCAGCCGAGGAAAAGATCCCGGAAGAACAATTCCGGGCCGTAGAAAAGGGGGCCAATCTCGTTCTCACAACGCCTTATTGGCTCAACCGGGCTCTCAAATGGCGCCTCTTCCCCACTGGCGGGCTTAAACTCCTCGTACTGGATGAATTTGAACAGATGGTGGCCAAAAGCCGCGGCCTCCTTGAAAACCTCCTCAAACGCCTGCCACCTCCTGGCAAAAGGCAGGGGTTGATCTTCATGGAAGAGTTGAACTACGAAGCCCTCCAATGGGCTTATCAGCTCCTTGAAAACCCGGACGAACTCTATCTCGAACTGGGCCGGCAAGACTTCTCCGGACTCGAACTGTCCCTCATCCACGTCTCAGAAGAAGAAAAGTTCTCCCTTCTTCTCGGTGTACTGGCCAGGGCAGATTGGCCCAAGAGCATCATCTTCGTCAACAATAAGCTCGAAGCCCAAAAACTCTGTGACGAATTGAAAAAAGTGGGTCTTCCAGCGGTCTTTCTCAAGCCCGACCTCGGCCCGGAGTTGAGACTCCACTTCTTGAAACAATTTGCCCGCGGAGAGGCCAAGATCCTGGTGGCCACGGACGCCGGTTGCCGGTTCATCCAGCAGAGGGACGTAAAACTGGTGGTAAACTACGATCTTCCAGAAACAGCCGACGAGTTTCGACAGAGGGCCGCCAAGGTAGGAGAAGGGGGTTCACTGGTCTCGTTCTGTGACGAAGAAGGGGCCTTTTTCCTGGAAGGTATCGAAAAAGAACTGGGGTTCCGTCTCCCGGTCCTTTTTCCCGAACCAGAAGAGGAATGGTTCCTCTCTCCCACGCTGGTGAGAGAACGGTTTGGACGGGCTCGTCCCCAACCGCCACGCAAGAGATCAAGCCCCTCCCGGGCCCGAAGACCTAGAAAGAAATAGGCCAGTTTTTGCTCGCCTTGAACACCACCCTTATCTTGGTCTCCGGTCCCCTGCGAGAGGTTCGCTTCCGGACCACGAAGGAACCAAACCCTCGAAGCTCTACCCTTTCTTCCCGGCGCAAAGCCTCGGTCAATTCTTCTAAAAAGGCCTCGAGCAAAAATTGTGCAAGACGCTGACTGACCTTCAATCTCTTGGCCAGCTGACGGACAAGTTCTTGACGGTTCATTCGGCAAGCTTGAGGCCCAGAGGCAGGCTTTCCCCGTAAAGTCGGGCTCGTTCCCCTTCCTGCAGGGGAATCACCTCAAAGAGCGGACGCAAGGTTTCTTCGTCTGCTCCGAGCTCCCGGGCTTTTTGGGCCACCCTGTTTCGAATTCCTTCTGAGAAGTCCCGGACCCGGTCTCCGGTGAGACGGGCCATGTTTATCAAGGCCTCCACCGTGGCCCGGGCCTGGGCCCCTTTGAACTCCTTGTCGTTCAGAAGGGCCAAAAAGGCCTCAACCAGGGCCTCGGTCTCCTGAGCCGGGATCACCAGATTGGCAGGCCCGTAAACCAGTTCCCGGGCCAAAAAGCGCGAAAGGGCCAAGATGAAGCTACGATCGGATTTCTTCTTCAGTTCTACGATAAGACGTTGGGCCAAGTCGAATTTGGTCTTGGGAGAGAGTCGTTCCAAATTGGCCACCAGGAGCCACATCTCACGTCTTTCTTGAGGAGGAACCTTTGGGGCCTTTTGCCCCTTGCCTGGCAAGAAATGGGATTTCAGTCTCGCAAAAATTTGTTCTTGCTGCCCCTGATTAAGTCCACCGGCGATACGACGCCAGAAGATCCACCATTCTAGTCGTACGGACTTGTCACGGCGGTGATGAGGACCTTCGAAATAAAGTCCCCAGAGTTTTCGCACCCGAAAGGGATCCGTGGGTGTCCCATAACCTGGGCGCAGAGAGAATCCAGTGAGATTAAGCCAGCGGGCCTCGTGGAGGCCTGTTTTCTGACGGGCTCCCCGAAACGCCAGCAGGAGATCAAAAAGGGTTCGCAAGAGAGGAAGTGGCCAGCGGTCACGTTCCATTTCAAAGAGGGATTCAAGGGCCCCAGAAAGCCGCTCAAGCCCCTGGCCCTCTTCAAAAGCCGCACGCAAGAGCTCTCGGGCCCGCTCGAGTTTCTCCTCTTCGACAGGGAGCTGAGGCTGTTCTTCCTCTGGTTTCACCAAGATCCCTTCCGGAGTCTCGGGTCTTTTTAATTCCAGTTCTCGCAGGGCGAACTGAAGACGCCAGCGATGAGGGGTTTCGAGAGACCGACAGAAGATCTCAAGCACGCCAATTTCACTCAGATAGGCCTCCAGCGTGACTGGTATCTCCCGAAAGCCGCTCTTGCGCCCGAACTTGAGCACGGTGGTGAGAGGGGGAAGAGCAGCAAAGGTTTCGTCCAGCTCCACTACCTCTCCTAGGGGATCCTCTCGCAAAGAGGTGGTGTAAATGGGAAAGCGTACCGGACGATTGGTAAGGACCTTGAAACGCCGAGGAAGAAGGAGCTCCTCTCCTTCTTTGGTCCCTTTGGGCACCAGACAAACGGCCCTGGGCTTTCCTTCTGTAGCAAGACCCAGATAATAGGCCCGCGGCAGCCCTCCGCCCACCCGGATGCCAAGTCCCTGGCGTACCAATCCGTAGTAAGCTGCCCCTACGGCCACCGCAAGATCCAAAGATACGGTCTCAAGCTCCCTCACTTCTCGCCCAAACCAGCGTGAGACCTCCTGGCGTAGTCGATCTCGAAGGACCGGTGGTTTCAAGGCCCCTCCGTTGAAGAGAATAACATCTACCGTTTGGACCTGGTGTTTGTAAAGGAAAGCAGCCAGGTGCTTGGTAATGGCCGGGTCGCGGGCAAAGGGCAGCCCCCACTCCCTCATCACCCGGGGAACGGACTCTAGCCGCGAAAGACTCGCGCTGAACTCCACCTCGGGTAAAAACTCTTTGAGAATGAGATCCAGGACTTCTTGGCGCGAGAGGCGGGCGACTAAGGTCTCGGCGATAAGAGCCCGGCCCCTACCAGGCAACCGTACCGCCTCCTCCTCGGGCCCTTGAGGAGCTAGAAGACGTTCCTTGAGTTCCCGACACAGAAAAGTAAGGGTCTGGAAACGGGCAAAATCCAGACGAGCTTGCGGAAGTTTTTTTTCTGCCAACCGGGCCAAAGACAAATCGATGTTGTCTCCCCCGAGAAGGATGTGATCTCCCACCGCCACCCGCTCCAGAGACAGACCCTCTGGTCCTCGTTTCACTTCTACCACCGTGAAATCCGAGGTACCACCTCCTACGTCACACACTAGGACCCGTTCACCTTCGCGCAGTTCTTCCTGCCAGTTCTTTTCATGCCGCGAGAGCCAGGCGTAGAGGGCTGCCACAGGTTCTTCCAAGAGGATGACTTCTTTCAAACCCGCCATTTGAGCCGCCTTGAGAGTGAGCTCACGGGCCACTTCGTCAAAGGAGGCTGGCACCGTAACGACGACCAGCTGGTTCTCAAGGACGGCCTCTGGATCTTCGCGAGCCATGAGATAATCCCAGGCCTCACGCAAGTGCTGGAGATAACGTGCTGAGGCCTCCACCGGAGAGAGTTTTGGTACTTCTTCGCCTGCTCCCCACGGCAAGATAGGGGCCTCGCGATCTACCCCTCCGTGGCAGAGCCAGCTCTTGGCGGATGAGACCAGACGCCCAGGAACCAATGCCCCCTGATCTCTGGCAAAGACCCCCACCGCGTAGCGTCGTTCGTTATCCCAGGGGAGGGCCAGATCCCCGAGAAATTCGAACTCTCCTGGCAAATAGAGAAAGGATGGCAGGACCTCCCGTTTCCCGAGACGTCCCGGTCCTACCAGTTGGGGGATTTCAAGGACCTTGATCTCAAGCTCTGGACCCGTGGCCTTGAGATCCACGTAAGCCAGGGCACAGTTGGTAGTGCCCAAATCGATCCCAACGACGTAACGAACAGACATGGATCAGGACTTGAGAATCTCTTGCACCTTGCGGTGGAGATCCGCGGGAAGATAAGGTTTTCTGAAAAGGTAAACCTCTTGGTCTTTGTATTCCTTGACCTTGGCCATGGCTTCGTCTTCCACAAAACCAGTGGTGACAATCACCGGACAACGGAAGATCCTCTCCATGAACAGCTCACAGGCGGAACCATCTGGTAAGCGACAATCACAAATGCACAGAGCCCAATTAGCTTCGGTGCTTTTTAGCTTTTCGCGGGCCTCTGAAAGGGTGCGGGCGATTTCAAGCTCGTATTCCGGAGCCACCATGGCAAAATACTCCTTGAGCATGGAAGCAATGAGATCTTCGTCTTCCACCACGAGAATTCTCTTTTTTTGGGCCTTTTCGTTGGACATTTTGCCTTCGTAACCGCAAACTCTGTTTCAACATACCACTTTGCCCCGAGAGATCAAAGATCAATCGGCCCTCTTGATAAAGGTAAGGTATGGCTCAAAGAACCGGGCCCAAGGGTCCTCATCCAACCACCTTTCCGGAGTGCCAGAAAAGGTCACCCTTCCCCCGGAAAAAACCAGGAGATGATCGGCCAAGAGGACCAGAACCGGATGGTTATCAGCTACGATCAAAGTCTTTCCTTCATCCAGCAATCGATCGAAGAGTTCGAGGAGAAGGGCCAAATCCTGCAGATGCAAACCCAGGGTGGGGAGATCCATCAGGAGAAGCCGGGTCTTTTCTCCGGCCAGGAAGCGGGCCAGGGCCAACCGCTGTCTTTCTCCTCCGGAAAGGCTCCTCAAAGATTGGCCGAGACGGAGGTAACCCAGGCCCACGGATTCTAACAGGCTCAAACGTTCTTTGAGCCCGGGATGGCGAGCCAGAAGCCCTAGGGCCTCGGAAACCGTAAAGGCCAAAATCTCCCCGAGATGGTAACCTCGATAGGATACCTGCAAGACCTCTCGCCGGAGACCAGTCCCACGACACTCTTCACATTTTACGCGCAGGGGAGGCAGAAGCGGAACCCGGACCTCCCTCTCCCCTTGCCCCCGACACACCGGACAGCGTCCTTGCTGGGTGAAGGGGCTGAAATGAGAAGGCTTTAGTCCTAGCAATCGTGCCCCTTTGGTATTGGCCAAAAGCTCCCGCAGGGCCTTAAAAGCTCCGATGTAGCTTATGACCAAAGAGTCCCGTCCTCTTGCTTCCGCAGGTGCAACCAATCTGGCCTCAGGAAGCTCCTGGACCACCTGTTTGAGGAACCGGCTCTTCCCGGCCCCTGAAGGCCCGCAAAGCACAACAAGGCCTCTTCGGGGCAGACGGATCCCAAGGACCTCCATCTCCTCGCCGGGGGTCCTCATCTGACGCGTAAGTTTTACCTCCCCAGAGAGGAAGGCCCCGGTAGGGAGATCAGGACGACGGGCCAGGTCTTCGGGCGGACCGGAAAAAAGGAGATGCCCTCCGGCCTCGCCTGCTCCGGGACCGAGTTCCAATACCAGATCAGCCGCTTTTATGAAAAAGGGATCGTGTTCCACGATGACCACGGTGTTACCCCGGGCCTTGAGGGAGCGCAAGACTTCCAGGACCCGCTCTTTTTCTTGGGGAGAGAGGGCCATAGCTGGTTCGTCCAGCACGTAGAGACAACCCGAGAGCCTTTCTCCCAAAAGGGCAGCCAACCTCACCCGTTGAAGCTCGCCGGAGGCCAGCTTCGGTGCGGAAAGGAAGAGATGAAGATGTCCCAGACCAAGCTCAAGCAGGGGGGCCAACCGACTTTTGATTTCACGGTAAAGGCCGGAAAAAATGTGGCCTTCGAGGCCTTCAAAACTCAAAGATTTTAAAAAAAGATCCAGATCCGAAAGGGGAAGTCGGGCCAAGGTGGAGAAATCCCTTCCTCCAAGCCGCACCCTGCAGGCTTCCGGACGAAGCCTTCCACCCCGACAGGCCGGACAGGGCTTATCCTCGATCTCCCCCAACCCCCGGCACTCGGAACAGGCACCAGCGGGATGGTTGTAAGAAAAGAGTTCGGCCTTTATCTCTTGGGTTTCCTGGCCACAGTTGGGACAACGCCAGGAGAGGGTGAAAAGGAGGTCTTGATCGGACCCCAGAACCCTTAATCGAACCACTCCTCCCGCCAGCTCCGCAGCCAAACGTAAGGCTTCTTCCAGGCGAGAGGATTCCCCGGGTTTGAGGACCAGACGATCTACGACAACAAAGGCCTCCCTGAATGTGGCCGGGGGTTCCTCTTCAAGGAGATCGAACAGACGCCCGTCGATCAAAAAACGGGAAAATCCCTCTGCCACCAAGAAGCGAAAGGCTTCTTTCTCCCGGGACTTAAAGGGAGCCAGTACATAGAGTCGGCTTCTGGAGGGCAAGGAGGACAGCCTATCAAGGATGTGACGCCTGGTTTGAGGACGAAAGAGCTGCTGACATCGCGGGCACACCACTTGGCCCAATTCCGCATAGAGGACCCGTAAAAAATCAAGGATGCCTGTCAGCGTACCCACGGTGGAACGAGAGGTGAGGCGGGGCAGACGCTGTTCCAGACCGATGGCTGGCGGAAGTCCTTCGGCCTCCCTTATAGGGGGAGGTGAAAGGGAAGGCAGACCTTCCTGTTCCAAGCGCAAGGCCTCAAAATAGCGTCTCCTGGCCTCCACGCAGAGGGTATCAAAGGCCAGGCTGGATTTTCCGGATCCTGAGGGCCCGGTAAGACAGACCAGAGAACCGGTTGGTATCTTGAGTTCGACGTCTTTCAGATTATGGGTACAGACACCGTTTAGTTTGATCATGGCCCGTGAAAGAAAAGGGGCTTTCTGCTAATTTAGCGGAGATGTCGAGAAAAAGATATCCGTCCCGTGCACCTCTCAATTATCTGCACGTTTCTATCGGGCTGTTCCTGGCCGCAGGTGTGGCCCTGGCCCTCATCCTGGCGGGAATCTATTTCTATCTCTCTCTGGGACTTCCAAGCATCTCTAAGCTGGTAAATTACGAGCCCCCCGCGGTGACCGAGATCCTGGACTGGCGTGGAGAAACGTTAGCTTACTGGTATAAAGAACGTCGTTTCCCGGTCCCCATCTCACAGATGCCCCATCATCTCATTCAGGCCTTTGTGGCTGCGGAAGACGCCCGTTTTTACGAGCATCGTGGAATAGACTTCTGGGGCATCCTCAGGGCGGCCCTAAAAGACATCAAGGCCCGACGTATCGTGCAAGGAGGAAGCACCATTACCCAACAGGTGGCCCGCGCCCTCCTACTCTCCCCGGAAAGGAGTTTCATGCGCAAGCTAAAAGAAGCCATTCTGGCCTGGGAAATAGATTCCGCTCTCACCAAGGACGAAATCCTTACCATTTATCTGAACCACATCTACCTGGGAGCCGGGGCCTATGGAGTGGAAGCCGCAGCGCGGACGTACTTTGGCAAACACGTCTGGGAGTTGACCCTCCCCGAAGCCGCCCTCATCGCTGGTCTCACCCCTGCTCCCAGTCGTTACAATCCCCTGCGCAATCCGGAATTGGCCCTTAAGCGCCGGGCCTACGTGCTCCGACGCATGGCGGAAGAAGGCTACATCTCCTGGCAAGAGGCTGAAAAAGCCACCAAGGCCCCTCTCCACCTCCATCCTGAAGACTTCTCTCCCAAGATCGAGGCCGGTTACTTCTTGGATTATCTGCGCGAAAGATTGGAGAAACAGATTGGCCAGGATCTTTACACCGGGGGTTACACCATCTACACCACCCTGGATTTGGGCTGGCAGCAGGAAGCCCTAAAGGCTCTTAATCAACAACTTGAGAGGATTGCCAAACGTCATCGTCAGAAGGATCTCCCGCAGGGGGCCATCGTCTGCTTGGACAACCGAGACGGTAGTGTACGGGTATTGGTGGGAGGGCGTGATTATAGAAAAAGCCAGTTCAACCGGGCAGTTCAGGCCCGGAGACAACCCGGCTCCGCCTTCAAACCTTTCATCTGGGCGGCGGTGTTAGAAGAGAGACTGGCCTCGGTCTCGAGTCGGGTAGTGGACGAACCCGTGGTACTCCCTGGGGCCAAGCCTGGCACTTATTGGCAACCCAAAAACTTCGACCGGGGCTATCTTGGCCCCATCAGTCTGAGAACGGCCCTGGTTCACTCTCGTAACACCGTGGCCGTCAAACTGGCCCGGGCCGTGGGTCTTCCTGATCTCCTCGAGACTGCAAAGGCCTTCGGCATAAAGACTCCGCTTCAACGCAACTATTCACTGGCCCTGGGAAGCGCCGGGCTCTCTCTCCTAGAGGTAACCAGGGCCTACACGGTCTTTGCCAATCAGGGAAAACTCAAACCCCTGCGGGTGATAGAGAGCATCTTTGACCGCTATGGCCAAAACCTCTCAGAGGAAGAACAGGGGGCTCGCCCCATCCTTTCAAAAGAGACGGCCTTTCTCATGGTCTATCTCTTGGAGGAAGTGGTCCGCGACGGCACGGGGCGCTGCGCCCGGAAACTGGGCATTCCCGTAGGGGGAAAAACCGGCACCACGGACAATTATCAAGATGCCTGGTTCGTGGGCTTCAGTCCAGAAGTGACCTGTGGAGTATGGATAGGTTACGACGAGATCAGATCTCTCGGTCGCGGGGAAACCGGAGGCCGTGCCGCCTGCCCTCTATGGGTAGCGGTCATGGAGGGCTATCCAGAGGGATTCTCCGGTCAGGACTTCGAAGCCCCGGAGGGCATTGTCTGGGCTCAACTCCGGGACTTCGACCCTTTGCGAGGAGAAGAGACCCTCTGGATGCCCTTTCGCGAGGGGGAGATACCGGAGCTCAAGACCTCTCTGCCCCGGTCATCGCGTTGGCCCCGTTTCATAAGAGAGCTCCTGAAGCCTCGATTTTTTTGGTAGCCTCCTTCTTGGGAATACGGGAAAGGTCATCCTTTACCCAATAAAGCACGTGAAATTTCTGTTTCAGTTCCTCCAAAAGTTTTTCAAAGGCATCCTGTGACATGTCCGTCAGACGGATATAGACCCGACGCTTGTTGGGCTCCATTCCTTCGTAAGAGGTGAGGATACTCACGATACGACCTCCACACTCGTGGATCTCACTCACCAGTTTGCTAATGGAGCCCGGCTGAGTGTCCATCTCAAAGGCGATCTGATAGGGACCGTAGTAGATGCCTGTGATGTTAATGAGCACTTTGAAGATGTCGGTCTGGGTAATGATCCCTATGACGTGACCCTCGTCATCCACCACCGGCAAACCCGAGATGCGGTTCTCAAGCATAATCACCGCTGCGTACTCCACGGTCTCGTCCGGATGGATGGTAATGGGATTAGGGGTCATGATGTCTTTGACCTTGATTTCAGAAAGGAGGTAGTAAAGCTCGTGAACATCGAGGGCCGTGGCCTTGGAAGGAGTGGCCTCTCTGACGTCTCGGTCTGTCACGATGCCCACAAGCTTGTTATGTCTCACTACGGGGATACGACGCATCCCGTGTTCCTTCATGATCTGGACGGCCTTCATGATGGAGGCGTTCTCATCAAGGACGATAGGATCTTCTGTCATCCACTCTTTAACCAGCATAAAACTCCCCCTTTTCGAGCGATCTTAAAATTAAATCTCGCCCTTTATAACATCATCCCTTAAAATCGGCCAAGCTGAAGAAGAGAAAAAGTTCTCATCTTCTCGGGCGCATAAGGACGAAAAACTCTCTATTGCCTGCTGGACCCAAGATGGGACTCTCCGTCACACCCAAGACCTCAAGCCCCCTCTCCTCGGCAAAAGTCTTTATTTTCTCGATTACCTCTTGATGAAGGGCAGGGTCACGCACCACTCCACCCCGACCTACCCGCCCTCGTCCCACTTCGAATTGGGGCTTTATAAGGGCCAGGATGAAGCCCCCTGGTTTAAGGAGTCCCTGGGCAGCGGGAAGGATCTTGGTGAGAGAAATAAAGGAGACATCGATGGTCACCAGGTCAACGGGCTCCGGTAGGTCCTGAGGCCGGAGATAACGGGCGTTTACACCTTCCATGACCACCACTCTTGGGTCCTGCCGCAACCGGAAGTGGAGCTGCCCTCGTCCCACGTCGATGGCATAAACCTTCCGGGCCCCGTGTTGGAGGAGACAATCCGTAAATCCCCCGGTTGAAGCCCCTAGATCAGCACAGACAAGCTCCCTCACCTCCAGGCCAAACTCCTTGAGGGCGTGTTCGAGTTTGATCCCCCCTCGTGAGACGTAAGGCAAAACCTTGGCCCGGATTTCGATCTGGGCCTCAAGAGGGACCCTGGTCCCGGCCTTATCCACCCGCTTCCCATCTACGTAGACTTCGCCTGCCAGGATCAAGGCCTGGGCCTTTTCACGGCTTTCCGCTAAACCGCGCCTTACAAGAAGCTTGTCAAGCCTTTCTTTAACCTTGGCCAAGGATCTCTCTGACCTGTGAGATGAGAAATCTAACGGCTTCTTCCGGACCAAAGGCCCTGGTCTCACCGGTGCGACGCTCCTTCACCTCGACCATGCCCTCTTTTTTGAAACGTTTGCCCACCACGAGCTTGTAAGGGATGCCAATGAGGTCGGCGTCCTTGAACTTCACACCCGGACGCTCGTCGCGTTCGTCCCACAGGACTTCAAGCCCGGCCTCCTCCAAGGCCTGATAAAGATTTTCTGAGAGCCGCATCATCTCCTCCTCGGCCCCCAGAGTAAGGAGAACGACCTGAAAGGGCGCCAGACTCAAGGGCCAGATGATCCCGTGTTCGTCGTGATTCTGTTCGATGGCTGCAGCCACGGTACGCGAAACCCCGATCCCATAACATCCCATGACCATGGGTCGTTCCCGTCCTTTCTCGTCGAGGAAGGTGGCTCCCATAGTCTGGCTATATTTGGTACCCAATTTGAAGACGTGCCCCACCTCTATGCCCCGGGTGAGTTCAAGGGGAGTGGCACAGCGGGGGCATCGGTCCCCCTGGGTCACGTTTCGCAGGTCGTAAAAGGCCTCTATCTTGAAATCGCGGGGGTGATTGACGTTTACGTAATGGGCGTCCGCCTCGTTGGCCCCTGTAACGAAATTTTTGAGGGGACGCACCGCCAGATCCGCTACGATCTTTACCCCCGAAAGACCCACCGGACCGGCAAATCCTACGGGAGCCCGGGTTAGACGTTCCACGGTTTCCGCATCGGCCATCTCCACCTGTTCGGCCCCCAGAGCCCGGCGTAACTTGACCTCATTCAACTCGTGGTCTCCGCGAATGAGTACCGCCACGGGTTGACCGTCCACCAGGTAAAGAAGGGTCTTGACCAACTTGGAAGGAGGAATCCCTAGGAACCCGGCTACCTCTTCCACGCTCTTCACACCAGGGGTAGCCTTCTTCTCAAGGGGTTTTTCCGGCTCTTCGTCTTCTCCTTCTGGACAGAGGGCTTCTGCCATTTCCAAGTTGGCAGCGTAGCCACATTTGGGACAGGTAGCTATGAGGTCTTCTCCTGTTTCAGCCAACACCATGAACTCATGGGATTCACTCCCCCCGATGGCACCGGTATCCGCCAGTACCGCCCGAAAGCGCAGACCGCAACGAGTGAAGATGCGCTCGTAGGTCTCGTACATCAAACGATAGCTTTCCTCAGCAGCCCGATCGTCTACGTCGAAACTGTAGGCGTCTTTCATGATGAATTCCCGTCCTCGCATAAGACCGAAACGGGGCCGTATTTCATCCCGGAACTTGGTGGCAATTTGATAGAGAATAAGGGGCAGATCCCGGTAAGAACGCACCTCTCGCCGCACGAGATCCGTAATCACCTCTTCGTGAGTGGGACCCAAACAAAAGTCGTGGTCCTTTCTGTCCTTGAAGCGCAGGAGTTCCTTGCCGAAACGATCCCATCGTCCCGTCTCACGCCACAGTTCAGCCGGCTGTACCAGCGGCAGGAGCACCTCCAGGGCCCCGGCCCGATTCATCTCTTCCCGGACGATATTCTCTACCTTGCGCAGGACCCGAAGTCCCAAAGGCAAAAAACTATAGATCCCCGAGGCCAGACGTCTGATCATACCCGCCCGCAACATGAGCTTGTGGCTGACCACTTCGGCCTCGGCTGGATCTTCCCTAAGGGTGGGCAGAAAATAGCGTGAAAGCCTCATCCTCTCCTCCTTGTTTCCTTGTGAACCAGATACGCTGGAGAATATAATCCCCCTTGATCCCGAGGAAAACAGAAAGCACCTTTCTAACTGAGATGGGCAGGGTAAGACTCAATAAATACCTGGCAGAAAGCGGGGTAACTTCCCGGCGCAAGGCCGATGAACTCATTCGGGCCGGGCGCGTAACAGTAGATGGGGTTCCGGTCCAGGAAGTCGGCTTCAGAGTGGACCCTGAACGACAGGAAATTGCGGTGGATGGGCACCCCGTACGCCCGGTCCCCAAAGTCTATTATCTCTTTTACAAACCCGCGGGTTATCTTACTGCCCTCTCCGATCCCCACGGTCGCCCAACGATTGCCATCTTCCTGAAGAAGTTGCCGGTACGAGTCTTTCCGGTAGGACGTCTCGATGCTGACACCGAGGGTCTTCTCCTCCTGACCAACGATGGCGAACTGGCCCATCGTCTGCTCCATCCACGCTACGGGATAAAACGCCTCTACGAGGCCACGGTCAGGGGACATCCTCCGGAGAAGGCCATCCAGAAGCTCCTTGAAGAGGGTGTGGAGGTAGAAGGACGGCGGGTCTATCCAAAAGCTATCAGATTGCGGGGCAAGGGTCCCCGGACCACCACCTTCGAGGTAATCGTAGGGGAAGGACGCAAACGAGAAGTACGTAAACTCTTTGCCGCCATTGGACATCCGGTCCTCAGGCTCAAGCGTCTGGCCTTTGGTCCGTTGGTGCTCAGGGGACTTCGACCCGGTGAGATTCGTCCTCTTACACCAAAGGAGCTTCGCGCCCTGAGACAGGCGGCGCGTTTGAGACAAAATGCTTGAGCTTTGTTTCAATTTCATTTAAAAACCCGAGGGAGGCGGAAAGATGGCCAAGAAGAGGGTGCACGTTTACATTTCGGGGCGGGTTCAAGGAGTCTGGTTTCGAGCCTATACCAAAGAAGAAGCTGACCGTCTGGGTGTGAAGGGCTGGGTGCGCAACCTGCCTGACGGTCGGGTGGAAGCCGTTTTCGAAGGTGAAGCAGACCAGGTGGACGAAATGGTCCGCTGGTGCCACGTTGGCTCCCCCCAGGCCAAGGTGACCCAGGTAGAGGTCATCGAAGAACCCTACCGCGGAGAGTTCGATCGCTTTGAAATCCGTTACTGATGATTAACGTCGAGCGCCTCTCGCGTTTCTTTTTGGAACTAGCCCATATCGAAAGTCCCTCCCGTCGCGAGGGCAAGGTGGCAGCCTACTTGCAAGAAAAGTTCGAGGCCCTGGGAGCTCGATGTGTCTTCGACGATTCCGCTCCCCGTACGGGCTCGGAAGTGGGCAATCTCATCGTGAAGTACCCAGCCAACAGCAGACCCCTGCTGTTCATGGCGGCCCACATGGACACCGTGGAACCCACCAAAAATCCCCGGATCTGTCTGGAAAATGGGGTCTTTCGTAGTGACGGGCGCACCATTTGCGGGGCAGACGACAAGAGCGCCCTGGCCATCTTTCTTGAAATCTTACATGTCCTGCAGGAAAGAAAGCTGCCCGTTCCTCTGGAGTTTGTTATCACCACTTGCGAGGAAATCGGACTCCTGGGTGCCAAACACCTTGACTACCGCCTCGTAGAGGCCCCCTTTGGTTATGCTCTAGACAGTGAAGACCCAGGGGAAATTATCAATCGGGCTCCGGAAGCCATCCGTTTCCACATCAAGGTCGTAGGACTGGCAGCTCACGCCGGGCTCAATCCGGAGGCCGGTATCAACGCCATCACCCTGGCCGGGAAGGCCCTTTCCCGGGTAAAACTCGGACGCCTCGACCACGAAACCACCGCCAACATCGGGCTCATCCGGGGAGGCACAGCTACCAACATCGTTCCCGAAGAAGTGGAGCTTTGGGGAGAGGTGCGCAGCCACAGTCACGAAAAACTGGAAGAAGCCTGGACCAATCTTCGCTCCACCTTCGAAATGGTCATCCAAGAAGAGAGAAAACCCGGACGGGAACGTCCAGAGGTCCACTTTTCACGAGAGCAGGACTACCCGCTGATGCAGGTCCCGGAAGACCACGAAGTAGTGAAACTGGCTTTGAGAGCTGCCAGCCGCCTGGGATTCTCTGTCAGATTGACCGCCACAGGTGGAGGTTCGGACGCTAACATCTTCAACGGCCAGGGGTTGCCCTGTGTCATCCTGGGCACAGGCATGCGCCGCGTCCATTCCACCGAAGAGTATCTGCCCCTCAAAGACCTGGTACAAGCCTGCAAGCTCAGTCTTCAGATCGTGCTTGAGGCTGGACACGGGGCAAAATGACCTTGGCCCTAGCACCACCTTCTTCCCGGTTCTCAAGGATCAATTCCCCCCGGTGCAAGAGTACGATCTGACGACTGATGGCTAGACCGAGTCCAGTACCATCGGGTTTGGTGGTGTAAAAAGGTTTGAAAAGTTCTTTGAGACGGTCCTCTGGGACCCCGGGACCGGAGTCTTCCACGATTACCGCTACCCGTTCCTCATCTAGGATTTCGGTCCGAATCTTGATAACACCACCTTTGGGCGTCACATCAGAAGCATTGTTCAAGAGATTCCAGACCACTTGCTTGATCTTCTCCGCGTCGGCCATCGCCTGCACCGGTTCCTCTGCCAACTCTAGGGAAACGGTTTGTCCTCGGGCCTTGATCTGATAGGAAGCGCTCTCCACCACTTCCTGGGCCAGAGAATTGAGATCCGTCTCCTCCAGCTTGAGCTCCAATTTACGGGTGCGTTTGAGCATGTTCTGCACGATGTTCTCTAGGCGGGTGGCTTCCTTCAGGATGACCTCTGCCCTCTTGGCCATCTCCGGCTGATCGCTCAGGAGGGCACAAAGTAGTTCGGCTGCCAGGCGGAGACTGGTTAGAGGGTTTTTAATTTCATGGGCCACACTGGCTGCCAGCTGAGCGGCGGTGGCCAAACGTTCGGTTTCCACCAGTCGCTGCTGGTATTCCTGAAGCTTTTCTGTCATCTCGTTGAAGGCCTGGGCTAGGGCCCGCACCTCTGGAGGCCCTTTCACCGGAGCCCGTCCCGGGAACTGACCACTGCCAAGCTTGCGAGCCACCTGAGCCAGGTCTTCCAGCGGTCTGGTCACGGAACGGCTGAGGAACCAGCTCACCACCACCATGAAGACCAAACCGCAAAAAGCGGTGTAAACCAGCCCCACGGTGAGTTCCCTCTTCACCCGCTGCTCAAAGGTGGTGGGTAGGAGAAGCCCGAAGTAACAAGTGATCTCCGGGCTCAGACGCGCAGCAAAGAGCACCTGACGGTAAATCTGGCCTTCCAACGTGACCTTTTTGACCACCGGCCCATGAGCCAGGGCCTCAAGCTCCTGGGAGGTTAGTTTGGTTAAGGACCCGGGAATTTTTCCCGAGTAGGTGGTGGCCAGGAGTACGCCGGCTTTGCTATAAACAAAGACCTCCCCACCAAGGAGTTTCTGTAGTCGGGCCAGAACCCGTTCATCCAGTACGTTTCCCTCCTCAAGGGCCATGGCCACCAGACGAGTGGTTTCCTGAGTGGCAATGGAATCGAGTATCTTGGTGGTGAAGGTGACCGAGGTGTAAGCAAAATAGATGCTGATAAAGAGGATAAGGAGGAAAAAATAGAAGATAAATCGCTTAAACATCAGGGAACACCTAGTTTTTTTAACAAATTCCGCAGTTCGTCAAAGCTCGATACGTGGAACTCGGCAGAAAGTTCCGGATTCTTAAAGGCCACCAAGGGTGCCCCCACTGCCCTCGTGAGGGTCAGATCTACTTCGGAATCGCCTATGTAAAGGATCTCCTGGGGTTCAACTCCGAAGTGTTCCAGGATCACGGTGAGGGCCTCGGGGTGCGGTTTGGGCTTTGGGGAGGTGAGGGCCGTCATCACCAGGTCGAAATAGGGCTCGAGGCCAAAAATCTCAAGGAGCCTTCCCATGGTGGTAGTGCGATTGGTGGAGATGGCGGTTTTCAAAGGTGGACGGACGCTTTCGATAAGCTCTACCAGCCCTGGTTCTGGTTTCATCAGGTGAAGGAAGTTTTCGTAATTCAGACTCCGTTGAAAGGCCAGGGCTTCTTCTATTTTTTCCGGCTGATTCCGAAAGAGGTAACGCACAGAGTTTTCCGCCGTTTGCATGTGCACCACGCGAAACTCTTCTTCACTAAGAGGAGGCCGCCCCAAGGCCTGGGCAATGGCGTTGTAATAAGCCCGGTTGGCCTCTCTCGAGTCGAAGAGGACCCCGTCACAATCAAAAACCAGGAGCTTCAATAGTCTTCGAGATGCCACTGGCCGTCCTCGATGCGCACGATGATCATGGAATCTACCCCAAGACCACAATGATCCTTGGGGCTCAGACGATAGATACCGGAGACCCCTACGTAACCGTTGATATGTTCCAGGGCGTCGCGGATCCTTTGAGGATCGGGACCTGCCTTTTTCATGGCTATTACCAAGAGGTTCACTGCATCCCAGGCATAGCCCGAATGGGTGTTGATGGGGAACTTTCGATCCAGATCATAGACGTCGTTGTAAAGCTTGACGAATCTGGCAATCACTGGCTTCTGGGGGTCGGTGTCAGGGAGTTCTTGCCAGGCCATGAGTTTGGTGGAGGGCATGAGATTGCCTTCTGCTGCCTTGCCAGCCAGTTCGATGTATTTGGGATCCGGCAGGCCGTGACACTGGAAAAGAGGTACTTTGAGACCCAGTTGGCGGACATTTTTGGCCACGATGGCCCCCGCCGGACCAATGGTCCAGCAGATGAGGACCTGGGGCCGATGTTTCATCAAACGGCGCAACTGACCGGTCATGTCAGTGTCAGAAGGGTGGAAGGACTCTTCGGCCACGATGGATAGACCGTATTCCGGAGCGAGTTTTTTGAGCCAGCGTCGGCCGTCCTGACCAAAACCATCAGAAGCCGTAAGAATGGCCACCTTTTTGAGGCCCTTTTTTTGGAGGTAAATGTAAATCTTGCGCACCGCCGTGGAGGAACGCTGTGGGGCTTTAAAGATGTAGCGCGCTGACCCAAAACGGCCTCCTTCCATGATGACCGGGTCTCCCCCAACCGTCATCACGATGGGAATACGGGCCCGTTCCACGATGGGCTTAATTGCCATCCCTGTGCCGGTACGGGTGGGCCCTATCAAGGCCACCACCTTCTCGACCTCGATGAGACGCTTAACCGCCATCACGGCCCTGGTGGGATCACCTTCGGTATCCGCCATGACCAGTTTCAAGGGACGCCCGTTTATCCCACCCTGTTTGTTTATCTCCGCCACTGTCATCTCCGCCACCAGTTTGGTGGGCGTACCAATGAAGGCCGCAGGACCCGAAAGGGCAAACAGGGCGCCGATTTTGATCGGCTTCTCCGTTGCCGGAAGTTCACCTGCCAACAACAAGACCGCAACCAAGGCCCATAACAAACGCATCTTCTACCTCCTTTTGCCCAGACTAAAGGCTTAGTAGCAACAAATTCGGATTTTCGCAAAACCTTTAATGGCGCCGGGTGAGCACGTAACGAGCCAGACCCTCCAATAGGGACCTGGTCTCTGAGGGGGGGAACTTGGCCAGATGAGAAAGGGCCTGTTCTACGAATTCCTCCGCCCGACGGCGGGTATGGGTAAAACCACCGTACCTTTCGATAAGCCCTCTGGCTTCCTCAAAATGGGCAGCAGAGGGTTCTTCATCTTTGATCAAGGCAAGCAGGCGTTGACGATCCCTTTCTTCAGCCCGCTCCAGAGCCACGATGAGAGGCAGGGTCACCTTGCCTTCCTTAAAATCATTGCCTACGTCTTTGCCGGTTTCTCCGGAGACTCCCAAGTAATCCAGGAGATCGTCGGTGATCTGAAAGGCATAGCCCAAAAGGGTGCCATACTCCCGCAAGGCTTCTCGGTGCCAGGAGTCCTGGTTGGCAAAAATAGCACCCACTTCACAGGCCGCGGAGATGAGAGCCGCGGTCTTGCGATAGATCACTTCAAGGTACTCCTTCTCGGTCAGTTCTACGTTGTCACAATTGAGGAGCTGTAAGACCTCCCCCTCGCTCATCAGGGTGGTGGTACGAGAGATGACGTCCAGCACGTCCATGTTCCCTTCTTCCACTGCAATACGAATGGCCCGGGAATAAAGGAAGTCTCCCACCAGGATGACCGCTTGGTTTCCCCAGAGATGGTGGGCCGCCCGGCGCCCGCGCCGAAAAGCGGCACTGTCTACCACGTCGTCGTGAAGCAAGGTGGCAGCGTGTAAATACTCAAAGAGTACCGAAAGACGATAAGGATCTCGCTTGGCCCCACACAAGCGGGCGCAGAGTACCATGAGCAAGGGCCTGAGTCTCTTGCCACCTGCAAAGAGGATGTACTGGCTGACTTCATTGATAAAAGGGACATAAGAAGCGAAGTTCTGTTTGAGAACTTCTTCGATGCGGGAAAGATCGTCTTTAATGAGGAGAAGGATCTCTTCCTTTCGCACGCCCTAAACCATAGCAGAGCGTGCCAAAGGTTCAAGCGAGCCTCTTTTCGGCCTCCACCACCCCGAGAAGGGCCAACTCCTCCAAAAGGTCTCGCGAAGGTCCGGCTGGAAGTCGGGAAACTTCCTCAAAAAGCTCCTGGGCCCCCTCACGCAGGTAAGAAACGCTTTCCCGAGATGGATCGGAAGAGAGAAGGGCCTCCAGACCATTGAGCACCGTTTCCAAGAGGGCCGCCAATTCTGGAGAAAGTGAGGCCTGATTCTCGGAAAAGGCTGACGAAGATTGGCTGCGTTCTGAACGCAAAACGCGCCCAAAAACGTCTTCAAAAGTTTCTTTCGGTTGAGAAGGGGTTTTCTTTTGACCAAGCTGGCCATTTTCAGGTATGATACGCGAATAGATTTTCATCCTACCACCTCATAGGCCCTTTTAGAGAATATTTTCGGTCAGGAGCCATGATTGCTCAAGTGAAAAATGGACAAGGCGTAGTATCTTGAAAACACCATGGCGGTTTATCCGAAGAAATTCGATGTCATTGTAATTGGTGCCGGGCACGCGGGGATAGAGGCGGCCTTGGCAGCGGCTCGGCTCGGTTGCGAAACGCTGGTGCTCACCATCAACCTAGATCGCGTGGGGGCCATGTCCTGTAATCCCGCCATAGGGGGGCTGGCCAAGGGGCACCTGGTCAAAGAGATAGACGCCCTTGGAGGAGAAATGGGTCGGGCCATTGATCGAACAGGTATCCAGTTCCGCCGTCTCAACACTCGTAAAGGCCCGGCGGTGCGAGCCACTAGGGCCCAGGCCGACCGTTGGCGTTATCAGGCCTATATGAAAGAAATCCTGGAGAGGACCCCCCGGCTCACCCTCAAACAGGCCATGGTCGATCGCGTGCTTGTCAAGGACCAGCTCGTTTTCGGTGTGGAGACCTCCATCGGGGAGGTCTTCCACTCCAAAGCCGTGGTGGTTACCACCGGGACTTTCTTGCGCGGACTTATTCACATCGGACTCAAGAATTTCCCTGCCGGACGCATGGGAGACCCGCCTTCCAATAAGCTCTCGCTCTGTTTCAAGGAACTTGGGTTTGAGATGGGACGCCTCAAAACCGGCACCTGCCCCCGGCTTGATGGGCGCACCATTGATTACAGCCGGCTCGAGGTCCAGTGGGGAGATGTGCCCCCTCCCCTGTTCTCCTTCGAAAACCAGGGCAAACGCCCACCTCTGCCCCAGGTACCGTGCTATATCACTTACACCAACGAAAAGACCCATGAAATCATCCGGGGAGCAGTAGATCGTTCCCCTCTTTTTACAGGGATCATCGAGGGCGTGGGAGCTCGCTATTGCCCCTCCATTGAAGACAAAGTCTTTCGCTTCCCGGATCGTCAGCGGCATCAAATCTTCCTCGAACCAGAGGGGCTCGATACAGTGGAGATTTATCCCAATGGGATTAGCACCAGTTTGCCCATCGACGTCCAGTGGGCTCTGGTTCGCTCCATTGAAGGGCTCGAAGGGGCCGAGATCATGCGTCCGGGATACGCCATCGAATACGATTACGTAAATCCCATCCAGCTCAAACCCTCTCTGGAAACCAAGCTCGTCGCCGGGCTCTTTTTGGCAGGACAGATCAATGGGACTTCGGGTTACGAGGAAGCTGCAGCCCAAGGTATCATCGCAGGGATCAACGCGGCTCGTTACGTTCGTGAGGAAGAACCCTTCATCCTGGATCGCTCTCAGGCTTACATCGGCGTGCTTATCGACGACCTGGTAACCAAAGGAACCCGGGAGCCTTATCGAATGTTCACCTCTCGCGCGGAATATCGTCTCCTCTTGCGGGAAGACAACGCCGATCTCCGTCTCACGGAGCTGGGTTACCAGCTGGGTCTGATCGATCAAGAGCGTTATGAAAGGTTTCTCAAGAAAAAGGCCTTGCTCGAAAAAAGTATCGAAGAATTAAAAACTTTTCGGGTAAGACCGGAGGAAATCAATCCTCTTTTATTAGAGCTCGGGTCAAGCCCCCTCAAACAACCTGTCAGTCTCTTTGACCTTCTCAAACGTCCCGAAGTCCCCCTTCACATACTTCGCGAAAGATTTAGCTTTCTAGCCCGGCTACCCGCTGAGGTCTTGGAACAGATCGAGATCGAAACGAAGTATGCCGGTTACGTGAAGCGGCAGCAAGAAGAAGTGGAACGTTTCAAGCGCTGGGAGGCCATGCTGCTTCCGGAAGACCTTAATTACTGGGAGATCCCCGGGCTTTCTACAGAAATTCGTGAAAAACTCTCCCAAATAAGACCCCGCTCCCTAGGACAGGCCCTGAGGATCTCGGGGGTAACCCCGGCAGCCATCGCTGCCATTCAGGTCTATTTGCGGAAACGCGGCTGGCGTCCCGTAAAAGACGCGGCTTAAGGAGTGAAGAAAATGGGCAAAGATCAATTGAGGACGGAGGGGATGGAGGTCAAAGATCCCATCGAAGCCGAAATCATCGAACCCGAAATCGTCGAAGTAGAAGAGGTACAGGAAAAAGAAGAGGGCAAATCCACCAAGAAGAAGCGCCCCAGACGTTCTCGCGCCAGGAAAAAGAAAAAAGAAGAGATCCAGCTACCAGCCCTCCCCGAGGAAGAGACCACCCCGGTATTGCTCGATCCTTTGCAGCAATATCTCAAAGAAATTAGCAAATACCCCCTCTTGACGCGAGAAGAAGAAGAACGGCTCACCAAAGAATACTACAAAACGCGAGATCCACGCATCGCCTATCGGCTGGTTACCTCCAACTTGAGGCTGGTGGTGAAAATTGCCCTGGATTTCCAGAAGTTCTGGATGCAAAACTTTCTTGACCTCATTCAAGAGGGTAACGTGGGCCTCATGCAGGCCGTGAAGAAATTTGATCCTTATCGAGGGGTCAAGTTTTCCTACTACGCCTCCTTCTGGATCAAGGCCTACATCTTGAAATTCATCATGGACAACTGGCGTTTGGTAAAGATCGGTACTACCCAGGCTCAGCGAAAGCTCTTTTACAATCTGCGCAAAGAAAAGGAACGCCTGGATGCCATGGGATTTGAGCCTGCCCCCAAGCTCATCTCCAAGAGACTCAACGTACGAGAAGAAGACGTCATCGAAATGGAACAGCGCATGAGCGCAGCAGAGATCAGTCTGGACGCCCCCATCAAAGACGATTCCGACGAATTACACCGTGACTTTCTGGCTGATCCCAGCGCGCGGGTGGAAGATCAAGTGGCCAAACACGAAGTACTCACCAGATTACGCAAGATTCTCGATGAGTTTGGCAAAGACCTCAAAGACAAGGAGCGCGTCATCTTCTACGAAAGGCTGCTGGCCGAAGATCCTCTCACCCTGCAACAAATCGGACAGCGGTTTGGTATCTCCCGCGAAAGGGTAAGGCAGATCGAAGAACGACTCCTCAAGAAACTCCGCAAGTATCTCAAAGAGAGGCTTCCCGATGCAGAAAACTACCCCTTGGCCCTTGAAGGTTCCTAAGCTTTTGTTCTTGGTAGTAATGAGCACGGCCTGTTTAAGTTTTTGTGTCCAGGCTTTTGCTCGCTGTCCGCGGGCCGAGATCTATTACCAGTTTCTCCGAGCAGAGTATCTCATCCAGCATGGCTCCCTCAAGGAGGCTCTCAAGGCCCTGGAGAAGGTAGTCAACTGCGATCCAGAGGCCCTGGAGCCGCAACGAGAACTCGTTCGGCTCTACGCAGAGCAGGGTCAGTACAAAAAAGCCGCCAGACTGGCCCACCAAATCCTTGAAAAGAACCCAAAAGACCAGGAGACCCTCTTCATCCTGGCCAAGATCTATTTGGCTCAGGGGCGTCCGGCCCGAGCCATCCAGACCCTGGAAAAACTCCTCGAGATTGCCCCCGAAGACCATAAAGCCCTTTCGGTTTTGGCTGCCGTCTATTTGCGTGAAAAAAATCTTGAGGGCGCCATCAGGACCTTTGAAAGGCTTTCGGTAAAAAAACCCGAAAGCGCCTTCCTCTGGCTCGAGCTGGCCCGCCTTTACCGGGAAGCTGGTCGCTTCGAAGAAGCCAGGAAGGCTTATGAAAAGGCCCTATCCCTGAAACCATCTTCTCAGGAGATCATCCTGGAATACGGCGAATTCCTGGAAAAAATCGGGGCCTTCAAGAGAGCCGAAGATCTTTACAAGAAGGGTATCGAAGAAAACCCCGAAGCCTTCCATCTTTACGAAGCCCTGCTCCGTCTCTATCTCCGTCAGGATCGTTTCGAAGAGGCTCTCAAATTAGTGGAAAGCCTTGAAGAAAAAATGGGGGAAAACCCTCGTCTTCTTCTGCGCAAGGCCCTCATCTTGCTCGACTTGAACCGCGAAAAGGAGGCTGAAAAGATCCTGCGTGAACTGGTCCAAACAGACCCTGAAAATTACACCGCCTGGTTTTACTTGGGAGTCACCCTCGAACGAGAGGGGCGTCAGGAAGAGGCCATTCACGCTTACGAGAACATCCCACCTGAATCCGAGGTCTTCAATCTGGCCATCAGACGGCTGGCTGTTCTCCTCAAAGACCCTGATCAAATCGAAGGTCTCCTTCGTCGGGCCCTCCAAAAGGACCCCGATGATCGTGATCTTTACCTCCTGGCGGGTTCGGTCTTCGAAGACCTGGACGATTGCACCCGGGGGCTGACCTTCGTACAAGAAGGTCTTAAGAAGTTTCCCGATGACGAAGAATTGGCTCTTTCAGCCGGGCTCCTTTTGATCTGTCTCGGCAAAGAAGAAGAGGCCCTCAAAGTAGTGGAACCTTTCCTTCAGAAGGACCCTGACAACCCGACGTTGTTGAATTTCGTGGGCTACACTCTGGCGGATCTCAATCGTGACCTGGACCGGGCAGAAGAGTACATCAAAAAGGCTTTGAAGGCCCGGCCAGATAGTGGCTACATCGTGGATAGTCTGGCCTGGGTCTATTACCGCCAGGGCAAACTGGAAGATGCCCTGAAGCTCATCAAACGGGCCCTCAAACTGGCTCCCAAGGACGCGGTCATCCACGAACACCACGGTGACATCTTGCTCTCCCTGGGACACGCCAAAGAGGCTCTCGAGGCTTATCGCCAAGCCCTTAAGCTTGCCAAACGAAAACGAGACCGTCAGCGTCTTGAGGAAAAAATAAAGAAGCTGTGCGAAAAGCTCTCTTGTTCCTGATACTGGCTCTGGTTTCCTGTGCTCCGCGGGTACCGGTCTCCTTTGTGCCTCCACCCCGGAGTCTGCCTCCTGCGCTACAGGGACAGGCCGGGTTCGAACTCCGTTATCCCGGAGGAAAAGAAAAGGGACGTCTCTTTTATCTCATCGGGCGGCAAGGGATCTACGCCGAATCCATCTCTCCCTTCGGTTGGTCCCTCTTCCAGGCCCTGTTGAAGCAAGAAACCGTGACCCTGGTGATCGTGCCTCGACGAGAGATCATCCTTTTCTATTTGCACACCCCTCCCCCGAGTTTGAGAGAAAACTGGGGAGCCCTTTTTCTGGGAGCAATTCCAGAAAACTGGAAGGTCGAAGCCGCCTATCGTCGCGGAGATCTGATCGAGGTCCACTTCGCTCTCGAAGATGGGTTTCGGGCCCGGGGGCTATTTGGGCCAAAGCAAAGACTTCGGGAGCTGACCCTTGAGCACGGCCGTGAACTAGCCCGTTTTCGCTATCTCCCCCAGGAAACCTGGCTTGAGATTCCTCCTCTGCACAGCCAACTGAAGGTCCGGTTTATCACCCAGCAGACCCTCGAAGAAGAAAAGCCCCTTTTCCTGGATCTGCCAGCTGGCTTTCGAACCAAGATCTACGACTTGTCCCTCTAGCCAGGGCCAGCTGGTTGGCTAAACTTGATGGGCATGAAACGTCTCGACCCCCGCACCAAGCTCCTTCTGGTCCTTGGTCTTTCACTTTTGGCGGTGACCCTTGACCAGTGGTTTAGCTTGCTAGCTCTTTTCGGGCTGGCACTCTTTCTCTTCCTCTGGGCCCAGCCCAAAAGTTCCTACTTGAAAGGAACCTTCCTCCTGGCCGCCCTCACCACTTGGGGGGTCATCTTTAGCCAGGGACTCTTTTATCAGGACTTCCCTCGAACCGTGCTCCTCTACCTGATTCCCCCTTTCGAGCTCTGGGGATGGCATTGTCAGGGGCTTGCCATCTATTGGCAGGGACTTTATTACGGAGCGGTACAGTCTCTGCGTTTCAATGCCGGGATGCTGGCCGGTCTGGCCCTTTGTCTCTCGACCCCGGTAGAACGGCTCTACGAAGCCCTTTCCGGGCTTCCCATTCCACGGGGGCTTTCCTTTCTTTCGGTTTCTGCCATCAGGTTTCTGCCAATAGTGGCCGAAGAATTCAGGAACGTTCGCCTGGCCTTGAGACTCAAAGGATACCAGCCCCTGCGCTGTGGCGTACGCGAAACGCTTCGAACCGAACTCCTGGTCCCTCTGCCGGTCCTGGCCGGGGCCATCCGCCGGGCCCGTGAGCTCTCCGACAGCCTTCTCACCCGGGGTTTTGACCCCCTTTCCCGGAATCCTTCGAAAAAGACCCCCTGGCCCTGGCAAGAAAAGGTGGCAGTTGGCCTCTTCCTTGGTTTGTGCGTTTCCATCTTGGCGGCCAAACTTCTCTTCTGGCTCTACCTTCAGGAGATCATCTACTGGGGAAGGCTGCGAGGGCTTTACGCCTTTGTCAGAAACTGGCTTTAGGAGGTGTTTTATGTCCAAGGTAATCCAGAAAAAGCCCCATCCCGAAGAACTCGAAAAGCTCGGGGTCTCCAGCTGGCCGGTGTGGGAAAAAGAAGAAAGCGAATTCGACTGGACGTACGAGGAAGAAGAAACCTTCTACGTTCTTGAAGGCGAAGTAGAAGTGACTCTGGAAGACGGCACCAAAGTCCACATCGAACCCGGAGATCTCGTCACCTTCGCCAAGGGGGTACGCTGTCGATGGAAGGTTCTAAAACCCATCCGCAAGCATTACCGGCTAGGCTCCTGAAGATCTTCTTGCTGGTAGGACTCGTTTTGACCCTGTTGGGCACCCTGGCCAGGGCTACGGTCAGGGTGCCGGGTCTTGAAGTCCTTCTAGTTTACGACCTGGAAGATGTTTCGTTTTACGCTCGAGCCGGTCATTTCCCCGACGCCTTCTTGACATTTTCTAAAGACGGCAAATACCTGGCCGTAGGGACTTTCTTGGGGCGGCTGCTCCTGTTCGAGGTCTCAAGTCAGGTGCTCCTCTGGGAGAAGCGCTTCCCTGAGGCCATGGTCAAAAGGGTGGCCTTTTCTCAAGATGGGGAAACGATCTTCGTGGGAGAACAAGGACCGGACGGTTTCATCTACGCCCTTGATCGAGCCAGCGGACGTGAACTTTGGCGTTTTCGCCTGGCAGACGACCTTCGTCCTGGTGAACCACCAGAGAAAGGAGACGTGTACGGTATCTATCGCCAACCGGGGTGTTATCGACTGAAGGTCTTGATAAACGATGATCTTTTGGTCCTTGGGGTCCATTCCTGGTTCGACCGGGAGAAAAAGAGCTGGCGTCGTCTCTCTCGTCTTTGGCGTCTCAGCCCTCGAGGAAAGGTACGCTGGGCTTGGCCTGCTGAAGGACCCGCTCTCCTGAGTCTCATTTATGCCGATACCGATCAGGAATCTCGTTTGGTGGGTGTGGTTTCCACCACTCCTTCGGACGAGATGCCGAGGTCTTATCCTTTGAGTCCCGGGACTTTTTATCTCCTTGAGGCTCAAAACGGTCAAGAAAGGTGGCGTTATGAGATCCCGCCTCTCAGGCCTTATTTCGACCGGGTTTCGGTCTGGGAATCTGTAGCCCTTTCCCCCGATGGTCAATGGGCCCTGGTGGGGACAAGCGACGGTCGGGCCATCTTTTTCGATCTTTTCAAACGACGCGTGGCCCGAACGATCCCTCTGGGAGCACCGGTCCTCATTGGGGGACTCCCGGTAGCGGCCCACGTAAGCTACGGACTCTTCTCACCCCGGGGACAAGCCCTGGTGGTGACGGGCTCCTCAAACCTCCCTTACGGTATGCCCCTGAGTGTGAACCGTCCAGCCGGCCCTCATCCTCAAGCCAATACCCTTTTTGTCATCAAGCCCCCGGGAAAGATCCTCTGGCGTTTCGGGCTGGGATTTCGCTTTCAGGGCCTGACCACTGACGCCTCTGGCAGATGGCTTGCAGTGGCAGCAGGAGCGGCAAGACGAGGGTTCGAGAGACAGGAGCAGTTCGGCGTTTTCCTCTTCGACACCCAGGAAAAGACTCTCTGGGCTTATTACCCTACTCAGGGTCCCTGCTTCTTTCATCTGGCCTTGTCTCCAGGAGGAAAATACCTGGCCGTGGTAGAGACCCCCTATCTTACCGAACAAGAAACCCTCCACGGCCATTACCGCCTCCACCTCCTGAAAATAAAATAGGGGCCTGGGGTTCCCAGGCCCCCTAACTACTTCAACTCCTTTCTTGTCTTTATTAACCTAACCTTTATTTCATTTCTTCGAAGTCGGCGTCGATGACGTCGTCGCCGCCCTTTTGCTCCGAACCGCCAGAGCCACCTGCTTGTGCCCCACCAGCACCGCCTGCCTGCGCTCCGCCAGCTTGCGCCTGACGGTAGGCCATCTCCGCGATACGATAGGAAGCC
>CAZVXP010000024.1:0-60216 GCA_964630855.1 uncultured Thermodesulfobacteriota bacterium
CATCACGTTGTTTCGCATCCCATTCTCAGTTTGCACAAAGTTATGAAACGCGTTTCAGAAGAGCGCGACTATTCTCTCCGTGCCCCGAAGGAAACAGATGATGAACTCGGGGATCTCGTAGATGTCTTTAACGAAATGCTAGCCGCCATCCAGGAACGTGATTCTGATCTCCAACGTCACAAAGAACACCTGGAAGAACTGGTGGCTCAACGCACGAAGCAATTGGAGGAGACCAACGAAGAGCTTCGCAGGACCATAGCCCAGCTCCAGGTAGCCAAGGAACAGGCCGAAGCTGCCAGTCGGGCCAAGAGTCAATTCCTGGCCAACATGAGCCACGAAATCCGGACCCCACTTAATGGGATCCTTGGTATGGTAGAGCTTCTCATGCAGACCGAACTAACGGATCAGCAAAAGCATCTCATCCAAACCATTCGTTCTTCCGGTAAGGCTCTCCTTTCCATCATCAACGACGTGCTTGATTTCTCCAAGATCGAAGCCGGGAAGATGGAGCTCGAAAATGTGCCATTCGATTTGCCAGGCCTTTTGGAAGAGGTGATCTCTATCTTTGCCGAACCCGCTCAAGAAAAAGGGCTCGAATTGGTCTATGCCATCGAGCCCCAGGTACCACGTCAAGTCAAAGGCGATCCTGTGAGGCTTCGTCAGATCCTCATTAATCTCCTGGGTAACGCCGTCAAGTTTACCTCCGAGGGGGAGGTTTCCTGTCTGGTCAGAGTGGTGGAGAAAAGAGAGCAGCAGGCGGTCCTGGCCTTTGAGATAAGAGACACTGGGGTGGGAATTCCCAAAGAAAAACAAAAGGTCATCTTCGATCCTTTCTCTCAGGCCGATTCTTCAATGACGCGCCGGTTTGGGGGTACAGGGCTGGGATTGGCCATTACCTATCGGCTCGTACAACTGATGAAAGGACGCATCTCCCTTTCGAGTGTTCCGGGAGAAGGTTCCACTTTCATCGTGGAGATCCCCTTTGAAGTGGTAGCCTGGGAGGGCAGAGGTGAACATCTCCTCACCGGGGTCAGGGTCCTCATCGTAGATGATCATCCAATCAATTGTCTCTTCTTGCAGGAAACTCTGAGTAGCTGGGGAATAGAAAACGAGGTGGTCTCCCGAGGGGAAGAGGCC
This sequence comes from uncultured Thermodesulfobacteriota bacterium, assembly GCA_964630855.1. Lineage (GTDB taxonomy): Bacteria > Desulfobacterota > Thermodesulfobacteria > Thermodesulfobacteriales > Thermodesulfatatoraceae > JAADCO01. The sequence goes on from CAZVXP010000024.1 coordinate 1,138, forward strand.
CTGCGTCGCCTGCGGGAGGGGAGATTTGACCTCGTTCTTCTTGATTGTTCCCTTTCAGATCAAGACAGTCTCACTTTGGCCAGGACCATTCATGAGGAACACCCCTCCCTCCCCATAGTACTCTTGGCTTCCGGGCGGGAGAGTTTCCTCTCAGCAGAAACCCTGGGCATCAGGGATGTATTGTACAAGCCTTTACGTCGTTCTCTCCTCTTTGACACTCTGGCGGAGATCTTGGGGCGACAGAAGAAGTCCTCCAAGAGCTCCATGGCGTCCCAGCAGCCCTTACAAGCCAAGGTGCTGGTGGTGGAAGACAATCCCATCAATCTCGAATACTGCGTTTCGGCTTTGGAGATCCTGGGCTGTGAAGTCAAGACCGCTGAAAATGGTCGTCAGGCCCTGGAGATCCTTTCCAGGGAGTCTTTTGATCTCGTGCTCATGGACTGCCAGATGCCGGAGATGGATGGTTACGAAGCAACCAGGCGCCTGAGAGAAATGGAAGGGGACGAGAGACATACGGTGGTTATCGCCCTTACGGCGCACGCCTTAAAAGGGGATCGTGAGAAATGTTTGGCTGCTGGGATGGATGACTATCTGAGCAAACCCTTTACCATCGATCAACTCCGTGCCATGCTGGAAAAATGGCTCAAAGGTAAGGGGCAGGTGGATAATGAAACACAGCGTGTCCTTTCAGAAGAGACCCCGATATTTGATCCGGAACAACTCAAGAACTTCGAGGTGCCGGGCAAACCGGGGGACAATAGCTTTCTCAAACGTATGCTCTCTCTCTACTTGGCCCGTGTGCCAGAGCTCCTGGCCGAGATCCGGCAAGCCGCTTCGGAGGCCCGCCTTGAGGATCTCCACCGGGCAGCTCACAGCCTCAAATCAAATTGTGCCATGGTTGGAGCGATGCGTATGGCAGAGGTCGCGCGCCAGCTGGAGTTTGCCGCAGCCGACAAAAGGCCCAAGGATTTTGCTCCGTTGATAGAAGCTCTGGAAAGGGAATTCGAGGCCGTCAGACCCTATTTAGAAAGGATCCTCGAGAAAGATTAACCTTTAAGGAAATCTTTCAGGGCTTGAGCGGTATAGGTCTGGGTTTTGAGCAGCCCTTCCGGAGGCCCCTGAAAGAGGACTTTTCCTCCCCGCTCTCCCCCTTCTGGACCGAGATCAATGATCCAGTCGGCCTCCTTGATCACGTCGAGATGATGCTCGATGACGACCACGGTATCTCCGCGGTCTACCAGGGCACGTAAGAGGTTAAGCAATTTGTTCACGTCTGTGAGGTGAAGTCCGGTGGTGGGCTCGTCAAGGATGAAAAGGGTTCCCCCGCGTTTTCCTTTGATGAATTCGGCCGCCAGTTTGAGGCGTTGAGCCTCACCTCCCGAAAGAGTAGGGCTTGGTTGTCCCAAGGTAAGATAGTCCAGTCCCAGCCTGCACAGGAGATCAAGTGGTTCAAAGAGGCTCGGGACCCGTTTGAAAAACTCCCGGGCTTCAGCCATGGTCATGGCCAGGATCTCGGCGATGTCTTTTCCCCGATAACGTACCGAAAGAGTCTCTTCGTTGTATCGTTTTCCGCCACACGTCTCACATCGTACATAAACTTCCGGGAGAAACTTCATTTCTATTCGAAGTTCTCCCTGGCCTTTACAGGCAGGGCATTGTCCTTCTTCCAGGTTGAAGGAAAAACGGCTCGGTCCCCATCCTCGCTGGCGGGCTTCGGGGAGGGTGGCAAAAAGTTCGCGGATTCGATCCATGAGCCCCACGTAGGTAGCAGGGGTGGAGCGAGGCGTGCGCCCAATGGGAGAATGATCTACCACCACTGTCCGGCGGAGGTGTTCCTCTCCGCGGAGTTCTTTGAGCCAGAGGAGATCGCGCTCTCCTTTCAAACGGCGTTTCAGGTTCTCGAAGAGGACCTCCATCACGAGCGTCGATTTGCCAGAACCTGAAACACCAGTAACTACCACCAGGGTTCCAAGAGGCAAACGGACATCGATGTTTTTTAGATTTCGGGCGCAGGCTCCTCCAAGATAGAGGAAGTTCTTGCCCTCACGTCTGGAAGACGGAAGCCTTCTTCGGGTGGGATCTCTTAAGGCCTTGGCGGTCGCGGAATGGGGATGTTCAAGCAGGGCCTTGAAGGGACCTTCGAAGACGAGGTAACCGCCCTGGCGGCCTCCTCCTGGCCCCAGGTCAATGATCCAATCCGCGGCTCGCATGGTCTCTTCGTCGTGTTCCACCACGATAACGGTGTTGCCCTTTTCCTTGAGTCGTCTCAAAGCACGGATCAAAAGGCCGTTGTCTCGCGGGTGGAGACCAATGGTGGGCTCATCCAACACGTAACACACTCCGGTGAGGTTTGAGCCGAGCTGAGCGGCGAGTCTTACCCTCTGGGCCTCGCCTCCGGAAAGGGTTTCACCACTTCGGGAAAGCGGAAGATAACCCAAGCCCACTTCGCAGAGGAAATGCAATTTTTCCAGGGCTTCACTCAAAATGGGCTGGGCGATCTGGGCCTTTCTCCCTTCAAACCGGAGACCGGAAAGAAAGGCGAGGACTTCTTCGGCCGGGAGTGTCGAAAGATGTCCCAGATCAAGGCCTCCTATGCGAAAGGCCCGAGCTTCGGGTCTCAATCTGGTACCTTGGCAAGCCGGACAGCTCTCTTCTCCAGATCTGCCAAGGCCATCACACCTGGGGCAGGCCCCAGCCTTGGTATTGAAGGAGAAGAGGAGGGGATCTGGTTCGGGAAGGGAGATACCACAGCGTCCACAATGGGCCCGTTCGCTCACTGGTATCTCTTCTACGATTTCGCCTTCTTCGGATCCTAACACCAGGATGGTGGCCTCTCCCCGACCTTCGTGCAAGGCCTCATCCATGAGACGCCCGAGGTTTTCTTCCTGGCCAGGCTGTAAGAGGATCTCCCCTATCCCCAATTCGATGGTGTGTTCCTTGTAACGCGAGAGCGAGGGAAGGGGCGGGATGGCCAGAAGCTTTCCGTCTACGCGAACCATTCTCCTTCCTTGGCGTACAGCCTGTTCCAGGAGGGGACGATGGAAACCCTTGCGCCGGCGTACCTTGGGGGCCAGAATCAAAAGACGCTGTCCTCTGAATCTCTCTTGGATCCAGGCCTTCAATTCTTTGCGCCGAACGCCTCTCAAAGGCTGACCACATTGTGGACAATGGGGTTCTCCAAGGCGAGCGTAGAGGAGACGCAGATAGTGGTGGATCTCGGTAAGGGTCCCTACTGTAGACCGAGGTCCAGCTTGACTCGTGCGCTGCTCAATAGCCACCGTGGGAGGGAGACCAGTGATTAGATCTACGTCTGGTTGCTCATAGAGTTTTAGGAACTGACGCACGTAGGCGGGAAGACTTTCAATATAGCGTCTCTGACCCTCAACAAAAATGAGATCAAAGGCCAGGGTGGATTTCCCTGAGCCAGAAACCCCGGTAATTACCGTGAGTTTCTGTCTAGGAATAGAGACGTCTAGGTCTTTCAGGTTGTGATGACGCGCTCCGACCAGGCGAATGAAGTCCTCACTCATCCTTCCAACGGCTAATTGAGATTCTGTCAAAGGTTAATGGCCATAAGAGGGGTTGCAAGGAAGCTTAAGTCCTTAAAAACGTACCCCTTTGCTCCTAGGCGTCCTTGACAAAGGGGAGGGCCAAATATAACTGAGTGAGAGCCCATTCAGTAAAAAGAGCTCCTTTTCATGCCTAAAAAGACCAAGGACAAAGAAGATCGCATTCTGAAAGCCGCCATCAAGGTATTCGCCCAAAAGGGTTTTTTCAACGCCCGTATCTCTGAAATCGCCAAAGAAGCCGGGGTGGCTGATGGGACGATCTATCTTTACTTCCGCAACAAATACGACCTCCTGATCACCATTTTTGACCGCGAAATGGGGCGTATCATTCAGAGGGTGAAGGAGGAGCTGGCTGCCCTTCCTGACGCGCGAGCCAAACTCGAACGCTACGCTTATCTCCATTTGAGCCTGGTAGAGGAATATCGTGACCTGGCGGAACTCTTCCAAGTGGAGTTACGTCAGAGCTACAAATTCATGAAGGAGTATCGACACCGCAAATTTGCCGAATACGTGAACATAATCTCTGCGGTGGTGCGAGAGGGGCAAGCCGCCGGCATATTTCGCAAAGACGTGAAGCCCGGCATCTTCAAGAGGGCCTTCTTCGGGGCCTTGGACGAAATGTCGCGCTTCTGGATCCTTTCTTCCCGGAAGAAATACAGTGTTAACACGGCCGCCAAACAGATAGCTTCCTTTTTTCTGGAAGGGATCCTGACCGAGGAGGCCCGCGGGGCTTCTAAAGGGGGTTCTTCCTAGGACGGCCTCGGGGACGTTTCTTTTTGACTGGTGGAGGGAAGGGAGACCACGTCAGGTGCCAGAAACGGTAGAATTCCGAGGCCTTGATATTGGAGGGGGGGAGCTTCACCAAGGAGCAGAATTCTTCGAGCTTTTCCTTCTGGGCTGAGATAACGTGAAAAGAATAACGCCGTTTGGTGTGAAAGTTTTCGTGCACGGCAATGCCGCCGCGTTCGGCCCAGTTCACCGCTTCAGGGATGTCGCTGAGCCGAAAGAATTTGATCGGCAACTTCTTTTGAAGTGTCTCCAAAAGCTGAGTAAGTTGGCTCTGGTAGTCGTGACCCATCGAAAAAGACAATCGGTCTCTCGGAGGGAGGACTTGAAATGGCTGGAGCACTCAAGCATCGACGACGGACGGCCGAAACCGAGATCGAAATCCATTTTGATCCCCGGGGAAAAGGCCGGGTCAAGGTGGACACCGGAGTGGGTTTTTTCGATCACATGCTCCATCTTTTCGGAGTACACGGGGGATTTGATCTCGAGATTTCGGCGCGGGGGGATCTCTACGTAGACTTTCACCACACGGTGGAAGACGTGGGGCTGGTCTTGGGAGAGCTCCTGGACCAGGCCCTTGGGGATCGAGCGGGGATCAAACGTTATGGAGAAGCCACGATTCCAATGGAAGAAGCCCTGGCTCAGGTGGTGGTGGATTTGGCCCGTCGCCCTTGTATCGTGGTCCAAGGTAAGATAGGCGTTGAGAAGATAGGGCAGTTCGATACCGAGTTGGTAAAAGAATTCTATAAGGCCTTGGCCATGAGCGGACGTTTTACCCTGCACGTGCGCTTTCTCTATGGAGAAAACGCCCATCATCTGGTAGAAGCCAGCTTCAAAGCCCTGGGGCACGCCCTTCGTGAGGCTATGGCCCCCTTGGGAGATCAAGTTCCCCTTTCCACTAAGGGTGTCCTGTGAGGGAGAGATGAGAAAAATCGGTTTGGGCTTGGTGGTCCTCTTTGTCCTGATATCCTGTGGCCGTCCTACGGACTACACCATCTATCCGGAGATCAACCGTATAGCGGTTCTTCCCTTTGAACCTGTCTGTCCGGGACAAAAGGAGGACGAGATCACCTGCGCCTTTGCAGGCAAGGTCGTTCCAGGGGAGGTGGCTTCGGAAGCCGCCGAGGTCTTGACCACGCTCCTTTATCGAAAATTGGAAGGAAATCCGCGCTTTTTCCTGGTTCCACCGGAACAGGCGGTCGGTCTATGGGCCGAGGTCCTGGCCAGATACACGGGTGCCAGTGCCTATCGCCTCATTGCGGAAATAGGTCGCCGCCTGGGAGTGGAGGCGGTGCTTTACGGTAAGGTCTTTCGCTATCGGGAGCGGAAGGGGACGGGTTTTTCGGTGGTGGAGCCGGCCTCGGTGGCCTTTGCCCTCCTTTTGATCCGGGTCTCGGATGCCCGAGTCATCTGGCGAGGCTGGTTTGACGAGACCCAGAAACCTTTGAGCGAAAACGTTCTAGCCCTCAAACTTTATGGCAAGATTCGCTGGCTTACGGCCCGAGAGCTGGCGGCCCGTGGTCTAGATAAAGTCCTTTCTGAATTCCCTTATCTCAAAAAAACCTCCGAGGAGGTCTAGGAGATGCACATCGCCGTGGTGGGTACAGGCTACGTGGGGCTGGTCTCAGGAGCTGGGATGGCAGACTTCGGCATGAAGGTCATCTGCGTGGACAAAGTGGAAGAGAAGATCGAGAGCCTCAAGCGGGGAGAGATCCCTTTTTACGAGCCTGGTCTCAAGGAGCTGGTCCAGAAAAACATGGCTGCCGGGCGGCTCTCCTTTACCACCGACCTGGCAGAAGCTGTGCGCCAGGCCTTGGTGATCTTTATCTGTGTTGGTACTCCGCCTCGTCCGGATGGCTCAGCGGATCTCAGTTTCGTAGAGGAGGTGGCCCTCTCTCTGGCCAAGGTGATCGACGACTACAAAGTCATCGTGACCAAGAGCACCGTGCCCGTAGGAACCAACCGCTGGATCAAGAAACTTATTGACGAAAACAAGAAAGAAAACGTCAAGGTTGACATCATTTCCAACCCGGAATTCCTGCGCGAGGGTTGTGCCATCGAGGATTTTATGCGTCCAGATCGAGTGGTCATTGGGGGGGAGAGTCCGGAGGCCATCGCTATCATCAAGGATATATATCGACCTCTTTATCTGGCGGAAACTCCATTTGTGATTACAGACCTTGAAACCGCCGAGATGATCAAATACGCTTCCAACGCCTTTCTGGCCACCAAGATAAGCTTTATCAACGAGGTAGCCAATCTCTGCGACAAGGTGGGGGCGGACGTGGTCACCGTGGCCAAGGCCATGGGACTGGATCCCCGTATCGGACACCGCTTCCTGAATCCGGGTCCGGGCTTTGGCGGGTCTTGTTTCCCCAAAGACGTGATGGCCCTTTGTTACTTAGGGAAGCAGTATGAAAACCCCATGCTTATTCTGGAGGCCGTGCTTGAGGTCAATCGTCGTCAGAGAATGGTGACTGTAGAGAAGGTGCTTCGCATGTGTGGTGGTGAGCTTTCCGGGAAGACGGTGGCGGTTCTGGGACTCTCTTTCAAGCCCAACACTAGCGATGTGCGAGAGTCACCGGCACTTGACATTGTAGAGGAGCTCCTGAAACGAGGAGCCAGGGTCAAGGCTTATGATCCGGTGGCCATGGAGGAATTCCGGCGGGCCAAGCCTGAACTTGAGATAGAATACGCCAAAGACCCCTATGAGGCCACAGAAGGGGCCCATTGTCTCCTGATTCTCACGGAATGGAACGAATTTCGGTATCTCGATCTTGATCGCATCAAAGAGGCCATGGCAGAGCCCGCACTGGTGGACGCCCGGAACGTTTACGAGCCACAGCGCTTACAGAAACTTGGGTTTCGTTACGAAGGAATGGGTCGCGGGAAACTCAACACTCAAGCCCAAAGTTAATGGCGCGCCCGGGAGGACTCGAACCTCCAACCTTTGGGTTCGAAGCCCAACGCTCTATCCGGTTGAGCTACGGGCGCAGCCATAAACATTTTAACGAAACTTTTTCCCAAAAAGCAAATCTTTTTTCTTGGGGGAGTGATGGAATTCATTGATCTCAGGAGGCAGTACGCCGCCTATCAGGAGGAGATCGAAGAGGCGGTGCTCAAGGTCTTGCGTGGTGGTCGCTACATTCTCGGACCGGAAGTAGCGGAGCTTGAGAGGGAGCTTGCTGCTTACGTAGGTGTGAGGCATGCGGTGGGGGTTTCCTCGGGCACGGATGCCCTGTTGCTCATTTTGCGGGCCTTGGGAATCGGTCCGGGGGACGCGGTGGTGACCACGCCTTTTACCTTCGTGGCCACCGGCGAGGTGATAAAACGGGCTGGAGCACGGGTCCTCCTGGCGGATGTGGACGAAGAAACCATGAACCTTTCTCCGGAAAAGACCAGGGAGGTTGTTCTCCAGGCCAAAACTCAGGGAATCCGTGTGCGAGCGGTGCTACCGGTCAGTCTTTATGGTCTTCCGGCAGATTTACCGGCCTTTGAGGTCCTGGCCCGGGAGCAGGATCTTTTTCTTATCGAAGACGCCTGTCAGTCTTTTGGGGCGGCCATCAACCAGCGGCGTTCCGGAAGTTTTGGACAGGCGGCAGCTACCTCGTTCTTCCCGGCCAAGCCCCTCGGGGGTTATGGAGACGGAGGGATGGTCTTTACCAACGATGAAACTTTGTCCTCGCGGATCCGGGTCTTGAGGGTTCACGGGCAGACCAAGCGCAACTGGTGCGAGTACGGAGGTATCAACGGCCGGCTGGATACCGTGCAAGCCGCTGCTCTCTTGGTCAAATTTCGACATTTTCCTGAAGAGCTGAAACGACGTCAGGAAGTGGCCCGACGCTATCGTGAGCTCCTGGCCGAGACTCCACTCCGTTTCCAGGAGGTCCCAGAGGGTTATCTTTCGGTATACGCTCAGTTCACGGTCAGGGCTCCGGAAAGGGAAGCCTTGCGGCAGTATCTTGCGGAACGGGGGATCCCTACCGCGATCTACTATCCGCATCCTCTCCATCTCCAGCCAGCTTTTGCCTCTGCTGGCTACGGTCCTGGCGATTTGCCGGTAGCAGAACGTCTGGCAGAAGAGGTTCTCTCTTTGCCCATGCACCCCTTCCTTGAACCAGAAGAACAGGATAGGGTTGTGTCCGCCATAAAGGAGTTCTATGGGGTCTGAGGTGAGAGTCTCTTCCGAAATCAAGAAACGGGTGCGGATTGCCATCCCCTTTCCCATGCTGAAGGGGCGTTATCTTCCCGTGGTCCTTGAGGAAGGAATCGTTCCAGAAATAGGTCTTGACCATCAGGCCCTTGATCTTTTTTCTCCGGAGGATTTTCAGGAAGCGGCCCGAATGCTTCAGGAAGCAGGGATCAGGCCCACGGTTCACGCCCCGTTTTGTGATCTTTCTCCTGGGGCCTTTGATCGGGAAGTACGGCGGGCCAGTCTCAAGCGTTTAAAAGAAGCCCTTGAAATAGCCCGTCTCTTTGCCCCTGAAGTGGTGGTGTTTCACAGTGGTTACCATCCTGGTTACCATCGCGAGAGGCAGGAGGCCTGGCAGGAACTCTTTCGCCCAGGGCTTCGCGAACTTGTGGCTTTGGCCGAAAATCTGGGCCTCAAACTGGCTCTGGAAAACGTCTTTGAACCCTCTCCTTCTCTTCTTACAACATTAGTAGAAGAGATGAATTCCCCGGCCCTGGGGTACTGTTTCGACGCCGGTCACGCTCTGGCCTTTGCCAAGTCTGAATGGGTTCCATGGCTCGAAGCCTTCAAGGGGAGGCTATTTGAGATCCACGTCCACGATAACGATGGCACCTGGGATGATCATCTCGTCCCTGGTCAGGGGAAGATCCCCTTTCCGGAGATCTTCTCCTTCCTGGAAGCCGAAGGTCTAGCACCAGTTATCACTTACGAGGCTCATCGGGAAGAAGATGTTTTGCCAGGGCTGGTTTATTTGGAGAGGATCCTGCAGGAGAAATGATGAAGCCCCAGCCGGTTTACCTCGACTACAATGCTACCACCCCCGTGTTGCCCGAAGTCCTAGAGGTGATGGGCCAGGCTTCTCTTGAGACTTTTGGCAATCCTTCCTCCAGTCATGTGATGGGCCGTGAGGCCCGCAAGTTGCTGGAAAGGGCCCGGAATCAGGTGGCAGCCCTCATCGAGGCCGAACCAGAGGAAATCATCTTCTTAAGCGGAGGGACCGAGGCCAACAATCTGGCTATTTTAGGGACGGTACTTTCCGAACCCAGGGCGCACGTCATTACCTCGCGTATCGAGCACCCTTCGGTGCTGAACCCCTGCGTGCGCCTCCTGGAATTGGGCTACGACGTGACTTTCCTTCCGGTAGATTCCCAGGGTTACGTTGATCCAGAAGAGGTACGACGAGCTCTGAGGCCGGAGACGCGCTTGGTGAGCATTATGTTGGCCAACAACGAGACTGGTGCCTTACAACCTGTAGCGGAAATCGGGAAGATCTGTCGGCAAGCCCATGTAACCTTTCACACCGATGCTGCGCAGGCGGTAGGCAAAATCCCGGTCTCGGTGAGGGAAATAGATTGTGACTTGCTTACCGTGGCAGGGCACAAACTTTACGCGCCAAAAGGAATCGGGGCTCTTTACGTAAAAAAGGGCCGGAAACTTGAGAGCTTGATCTTTGGGGCTGGCCAGGAGCGGGGCCTGAGGCCCGGGACAGAGCCTGTGCCTTTGGCGGTGGCCCTGGGGAAGGCCTGCGAGATAGCCCAGCGGGATCTTGTAGCTGAAGCCAAGAGGCAAGAAGCCCTGCGGGAGCGGCTCTACCAGGGATTACAGGCGATTTTCCCGGCGCTTGTGCGGCATGGCGACCCGGCACGTACCCTGCCCAACACGTTGAGTGTTTCCTTTCCCGGACACCTCGGGGCCCAGATCCTTGAGGCCATGCCGGGGCTCTGCGCCTCTACTGGAGCGGCCTGTCATGACCGTTCGGTCACCATCTCGCACGTGCTCTCCGCCATGGGCGTCCCCCCAGAGGTGGCCAAGGGGACCATCCGTCTTTCTTTGGGCAGGAACACCAGTCTTCCCGAAATTGAAAGGGCTCTTTCTCTTTTCCGGGCTTATTTTTCGCGTTAAAGAGGCCTCATGCCCCTTCTGGAAGAGATCGCTGCTAATATCCTTTTACCCCTTAGGGTTCGCAATTTCAGGCTCTTTTTTATCGGACAGAGCATTTCTCTGATTGGCACCTGGATTCACACCACCGCTCAGAGATGGCTTCTTTACGAGCTCACGGATTCGGCTTTTTTCCTGGGCCTTCTCGGGGCCATGGGCAGCCTTCCAGTGCTCCTTTTTTCGTTACCCGCTGGTTACCTAGCAGACCATCTGCCCAAACGAAATCTCCTCCTCCTTTCCCAGACCGTGGCTTCCCTCCAGGCAGGGCTTCTGGCAGCTTTAGTGATTAGCGGGCAGGTAAAAGTCTGGCACGTTTTGACTCTGGCCTTTGTACTTGGCTGTACGGTGGCTCTCGAATTTCCGGTGAGACATTCTTTCATTTACGAATTGGTAGGTAAGGAACCTCTGGTCACCGCCCTTTCTCTGCATTCTACGGCCTTCAACCTGGCCCGTTTCCTGGGACCAGCCATAGCGGGTTTCCTCATGGCCCACTATGGTTTGGGCAGTTGTTTTTTGGTAAACGCCCTTTCATATCTGCCGGTGATCCTGGCCCTTTGTCTTATTTCTCTTTCAAACGAGAGAAAGGGAGGGACCAAGCGTCCTTTGGAGGGTTTGCGAGAGGGTCTAGCCTTTGCCTGGCGTTCCGAGGCCATTAGGGCCACGCTCTGCCTCATTGCGGTGACCAGTATCTTTCTCCTCCCCTACGCGGTGCTCTTACCGGTGCTTACCAGGCAGAGATTTGGTGGAGGGGCGGAGGAATTCAGTTTTATCATGGCGGCCAATGGGTTAGGAGCCCTATGCGGGGCCCTTTTCATGGCTAGTTTCGGACGCGAATTCAGACGTGACCGCTTTATTCTCTTCAATCTGGCCCTACTTTGCGGTTGGCTGGCGGCTGTGGTGCTCACCATCAATCTCTACGCCGCTGCTTTCTTCCTCCTTCTGGCAGGCTTTCACATGGTCTGTATGTTCACTTCCGCCAATGCTCATCTACAATTAAACGCCACCGATGAGGTACGAGGTCGGGTTCTTAGCCTCTTTAGCTTGAGCTTCCTTGGTCTTTTCCCCATTGGCAGCCTGCTCTCCGGGACCCTGGCCCAACATTTCGGAGCAGAAAGGGTCCTCCTGTTCGGAAGCATCGTGGGCGTGGCGGTGGTGGGTATGGTCTACGCTCAGGGATTTGGCCGAAAGCCTTAATCCCAGAAACCGGCCCTGCGCAGCGTTTCTTCAAGGTCTCGTTTCTTCTGGTAGGGAGCCAGCAAACGTTCCACGTATTTGCCGATGAGATCGACTTCCACGTTCACTTTGTCCCCTGGCCGGCGGAAGCCCATGGTGGTGAGCTTGGCGGTGTGAGGAATGATGGCCAGCTCTATCTCTGCTTCCCGGACGGCATTGACCGTAAGGCTTATGCCATCGATGGCAATGGAGCCCTTTTCAATGACGTAGCGTTGGAGTTCTTGAGGAATCCTTATTCGATAAAATATGAACTCTCCCTTTTCCTCTCTCCGGCTTATCTCTCCCAGACCATCGACGTGGCCGGAGACGAGATGCCCTCCCAGGCGATCTCCTAGGCGCAAGGCCCTTTCCAGATTGACCCTGGTGCCCGGGGTAAGGGTGCCCAGAGTAGTACGTGCCAGGGTCTCGGGAGAGACGTCTACGGCAAAAGAATCTCCACTCAAGGCCACCACCGTGAGACAGACCCCGTTTACCGCTATGCTATCCCCGAGCTTGGTGTCAGAAAGATCGAAGGGGGCCCTTATTTCAAAGCGGAGTCCCTTGGATAGGGGACTTTTCTTTACAACTTCTCCCAGCCCTTCTACAATGCCGGTAAACATGTTGCCTGACCTCCCATTCCTATGTCCGCTCCGCTTGTTCTCATCGTAGAAGACGAAGAAGATATTGCAAGGTTGGTGGCCAGGGCCCTGGAAAAGGAGGGGCTTCAAGCTTGCCGGGCTGCTACCCTGGCTGAGGCTCAGGACAAGCTGGCCCGGGAGCTCCCGGACCTCTTGATCCTCGATTTGATGCTTCCAGACGGTGATGGTTTGGAGCTCTGTAAAGTGTTGCGTTATCGAGAGGAAGGACGTCATCTTCCCATTGTCATCCTCACGGCCAAGGGAGAAGAAATCGATCGCATCCTTGGTTTCGAAATGGGGGCGGATGATTACATCGTCAAACCTTTCAGCCCCAAAGAGTTGGCTTTGAGGGTCAAGGCCATCCTTCGGCGCACCAGGGCCTCTGAGAAAGCAGAGGAGCCGGTCTTGCGTTTTGGTGATTTGCTCATCGACGTGGCGCGCCACGAAGCCCGGATCAGGGGGGAGCCGATCTATCTCACTCGTACCGAGTTCAACCTCCTCCTCACCCTGGCTCAGGCCCGCGGGAAAGTGCTCACCCGTGAGGTCCTGCTGGACAAGGTCTGGGGCTATACCTTCGAGGGTTACGCCCGCACCGTAGACACACACGTGCGCCGGTTACGCAAAAAGTTGGGCCCTTGCGCCCAACTTATCGAAACGGTCTGGGGGGTTGGCTATCGCTTCCGCGTCTGAGTTCCTTCTCCTGATCTCTGGTCTGGGTTTGGGACTCCTTTTGTTCCTCTGGATCAGGGAACGCCTGCGTTTTGCAAACTTCAGACGCCAGATGGGCCGTCTTCTGGAACTCGAGGAGGAAGACGACTTTTCTCTCCTTCAGGGTCTGAAACGACTAAAGGAAGATCTTTTGGCCCGTGAAAGGCAGTTCAAGGTCTATCTGGCCCTCCTGGAACCCCTTAAAGAAGGGGTGGTGTTGACCAATAACGAGGGGCAGATCTTGCATCTCAATCCCTGTGCCGCGGAATTACTCGCTCTTTCCCGCCGTCAGACAGGGCTCAACCTGAAGGAGATCCTGAGGCAGGAGGCCCTTTGGCAGGCCCTGGCCAAGAGGGAGGCCACGGTCCTTGAGATCGAGCTCTTTTGGCCCTTTCCACGCACGCTGGAAGTGACCATGGTGCCGTTGAGCGAAGGGTTTGTGGGTTTCGTCCTGCAGGATGTGACGCCGTTTCGGCGCCTTTCTGACATCCGGCGCGATTTCGTCTCCTATCTCGCCCACGAGATCAGGACTCCTCTCACCGCAATTGAGGGCTACGCAGAAGATCTCCTGGATGAAGTGCCTGAAGAGCAGAAAAAGGAGCTGATGGTCATCTTGCGCAACGCACGCCGGCTCTCCAGGTTGGTCAAGGACCTTCAGATGCTTTCCAGATTGGAGTTCCAGGGTATACCACCTGAAGAGTTTGAGGAGATCGATCTCAGAGAGACGATCTCAGCAGCCATCGACCTCATGCGTCCCAAGATAGAGGAAAAGACCCTCAAGCTGCGCCTTGAGCTGGCAGAGGCCAGGGTGCGCGGTCATTTCGATCATCTCCTCCGAGCGGTGGTCAATCTCTTGGATAACGCCATCAAATTCAGTCCCACGGGTGGTGAAATTCGTCTCAGCCTCTCTCCAGTCAACGGTCATTGGCGCCTCACCATCCAGGACGAAGGACCAGGGATCCCGGCCGAAGAGAAGGAGAGGATCTTTGAACGCTTTTATCGAGGCCGTCGTGGAGACCAGCAGGGCACGGGTCTCGGGCTGGCCATTGTCAAACACATTGCTTTAGCCCACGGTGGGAGAGTGGAGGTGGAAAGCGAGCCCGGAGAAGGGGCCAGGTTTTCGTTGATCCTGCCGGGGATTGACTGAAAGTAATACAAAATCCCTCTCCAGGCCCGTCAGATGCTCTCGGTCTACTTTTTTTTCACCGCTTGTTTGAGGACTTCGTCGGTGGGGAGCAAAACCTCTTCTCCTTCCGGGGTTTCCAGACTTACGTAAGCCGAGGTTATGGCCTTGATTCGTCCAGAGACTTTTTCAAGATCGATTTGATCCCCTACCTTGAGATTCGACTTCAGATAGAACCCGGCCAAGATCTTTTCTGCTATGCTTTTGCCTCCCAATCCCAAGGCCAATCCAATAGCGCCCAAAAAGATACCAATGAAAAGGGTGATGTTTGCCGTGAAAATCGTGGTGTCAAACCCCAATTCCCTGAGAGCCATCACCAGGGCAAAGATGTCAATGACAACCTCGACTACGGTTCCGATGATGGTAGCATATTCGATTTCAGCGGAGATCAAGAAATTTTTGATCACGTTGCCTATAACTTTTGCGATGTAAGAAAGAAAGATGAAGATGAAAAGTGCTCCAAAAACTTTTGGTAAGTAAGCAATGAATTTATTTACAGTATCTATGACTATACGAATGCCCAGTGTTTCTGTGGCTGCTACAAAAAATATGAGTATTATGGCAAGATAAATAAGGGAAGCTAGCAAGTCCGTTGCTTTCTTTTTGGTGCCAATTTTTTCTAGTAAATGATTTATTCCGGACTTTTCTGCGATATAATTTAGGCCCAAAGTATTTAAAATTCTTCTAAATATTCCTCTAACAATGGCAGCAACTATGATACCAACAATTAGTATTATTAGAGCGCCTATGAGGTTTGGTAGAAAATCTCCTATTTTAGTTGCTAAGCTTTGAATGAGGTTCAGAATGGCTTCTCTAGCCAGCCGTGTTTGTTCGATGATGCTTTCCATGTTTCCCCTCCTTTTTTGTTGTTAGAATTGTTTGTATTGCTCTAATAAATGCCTCGCCGAATTTTAATATGTTTTCCAAAAATAGAATAATTTCTCCCTTGGCTATTATTTCTTTAGAAATATCTTCTATTAGATCATCGTCTATTTCTATTTTGGAGCAATATTCTTCAATGATTTTTTTGATGTTTTCGATTTCTTTTGTCATTTGTATTTTCTTTTTAATTTTTTTATGATGCGATGTATTTTCATTTTGACGGTGCTTAAATTATATCCTTGCCATTCTGCTATTTCTTTTGCCGTATAGCCTTCCAGAAAATATAGCTGAAGTAGCAATCTTTCTTCGAGGTCTAGTTTCTTTAATATTTTTTCGATGTCTATCTTTTGTAAGATTGTATCGATGTTTTCTTTTCCTGGCCATTCGTCAAGCTCCACGATTTCTGTTGTTTTCTTTTTCTCCCGCACGTAATCGATAGCAGTATGGAATAATATTTTTTTCAACCAGGCGCCGAAATTCTTTTCGTTTCGCAACTTTTTGAAAGATAAATAGCACTTTAGCCATACGTTTTGAAAAAGATCCAAAGTTTCTTCTCTGTTCATGGTGATCAAATAACACCTACGATAGACGTAACGAGCGTATCGCCGATAAAAAGACAGAAAGAGTTCCTTTTCATTGGATGTTTCCGATGACATCTATCTATAAAGACGGAACACGGAGGGAAAAGGTCACACTAAATTTCCAGTGAGAGGCCGTCGTAGGCGGCGATGACTTCAATTCCCAGTTTGCGGGAGAGTTTTTCCGCCACCTGGTTGGGACGGGCCCGGATCATGGTCATTCCGAAATGGGTGAGGATGGCCTTTTCCGGGCGGAGTTTGTCGATGATCTCTTCGGCATCCCTAAGGCACAGATGCTGGACGTTGGGGGAGGGATGGGGTTTGTAGCGAACGACGTTCAAGACCAGGAGATGACAGCCCCGATAGGCCTCAAGGAGCCCCGGAAAAAAGAGGGTGTCCACGATGAAACCCACCTGTTTGCCATCGAAATCAAAGATAAGACCGTAAGTCTCTGCGGTGTGATAATGTCGACAGGAGGTACGAAAGCGTATCTCCCCCACCTGGTATTCTCTTTCGGCCTTCAAGATTTCAATCCTTTTGAGATAAGGGCGCAAATAACGCAGGACCACCGCTGTGTCGCCTTCCAGGCATTCCTTCGGGGCGAAGAGGACTCCGCGTCTCTTGAGCCCTCCTTCGGTGAGACCATCGATCAGGATGTTTATGTCGTTAGAATGATCCAGATGAGCGTGGGTAAGGAGGAGGCCGTGGAGTTTTTCCACCTCCAAACGAGGCTTGGTGTGGGCCATGCGCACTAGGGTCCCGGGGCCTGGGTCCAGGATCAGGCGCGTTCCCCGGTGTTCGATCCAGGTCCCGGCTGAGGAACGCAGTTGTTTGGCCACTACGTAGCGGGCCCCGGCGGTGCCCAAGATCTTGATGGTGGCCATCAACCCTCCTTCTTTCCAATCATGGCCCTTACCTTGAGACGCAGGCCCTGAAGTCGGATAAAGCCTTCGGCGTCTTTTTGGTTATAAAGGGTGTCGGCTTCAAAGGTGGCCAGTTCCTTCAGGTAGAGAGATTTTTCGCTCTTCCGACCCACCACCATCACGTTTCCTTTGTAAAGTTTGAGGCGCACCGTTCCGGTTATGTCCTTCTGGGTCTGATCGATGAAGGCGCGCATGGCTTCCATCTCCGGAGAAAACCAGAAACCATAATAGATGAGCTCGGCAAAACGAGGGGTGAGCTGATCCCTCAGGTGCATGACCTCACGATCCATGGTGAGGTGTTCGAGGGCCCGATGGGCCACGTGAAGTACCGTGCCCCCGGGAGTTTCATACACTCCCCGACTTTTGATACCCACAAACCGGTTTTCTACCATGTCCACCCTTCCCACGCCGTGGCGCCCTGCCAGATGATTGAGTCGTTCCAGAAGGATGGCTGGAGAGAGTCTTTCCCCGTTGAGTGCCACCGGTACGCCATCTTCAAAATCTATTTCTACGTATTCGGGCTGGTCAGGAGCCCTTTCAGGGGAAACTGTCATCTGGAACATGTCCTCTGGAGGCTCTTGCCAGGGGTCTTCGAGGATCCCTCCTTCGTAGCTCGTGTGAAAGAGATTGGCATCAATGGAGTAGGGCTTCTCCTTGGTGACAGGTACGGGTATGCCATGCCTTTCGGCAAAGGCTATAAGATCTTCACGGCCCCGGAAGTCCCAAAGACGCCAGGGAGCAATGATCTTGAGCTCCGGTGCCAAGGCCATATAGGTGAGTTCAAAGCGGACTTGGTCGTTGCCCTTACCCGTGGCTCCGTGGGCTACGGCATCAGCTCCCACTTCCCGGGCCACCTTGATCTGTTCTTTGGCGATCAAAGGTCGGGCCAAGGAAGTCCCCAAGAGGTAACCCCCTTCATAGATGGCGTTTCCTTTGAGGGCTGGAAAGACATAGTCCCTGACGAATTCTTCCTTAAGATCGCGGATGATCACCTCTTCGGCTCCGGTAGCCAGGCCCTTCTTGCGGACCGCTTCCCAATCCTCTTCTTGGCCTATGTCCGCACAATAGGCCACCACCGGACATTGATAGCGTTCGATAAGCCACTTGAGAATGATGGAGGTATCGAGCCCACCGGAATAAGCAAGGACGATCTTCTTCGGTTTCATGATAAAAACTCCTCATTCGTTTTGGACCTGAGAGGAGTATCTTTAACCCGGAAGAAAAAAAAGGAAAAGGGGGCCTTTTGAGCCCCCTTTTTGGCCTTGCTTGAAG
Source organism: uncultured Thermodesulfobacteriota bacterium (assembly GCA_964630855.1). Lineage (GTDB taxonomy): Bacteria > Desulfobacterota > Thermodesulfobacteria > Thermodesulfobacteriales > Thermodesulfatatoraceae > JAADCO01. The sequence continues at coordinate 19,019 of CAZVXP010000024.1, forward strand.
CAGGCTTTAAAGCGTGCAGTTTTTCAGGATGTCAGCCGGAAGGAGCTTGAGAGCCGGGTGTTTCCGGATGGCCATGGGGTTGGTCTCACCATTGACGTCGATGATTACGATGCGCCCGTGGCCCTTGCCGTAAACATTGAGGAAGTCATAGACCCCACCGATGATGACCAGCTTGCCTTCGTCCACTAAGTGTTTGTAGAGTTTCAGGGCGTACCTGACCTGATAATGGACGTTGGCCTCAACGTTTTTCAACCAGGCCTTTTCTGTGACCTTTCCGCGAATGGGAATCTTAAGGGCGTCGAGCTCCTTCTTGATGCCGGGGGTCTCTTTGGAATAGTCCCCCATGGCGGCTTTTACCGCACCACAATGGGTATGACCCACGATGAACAGGAGCGGAGTGTGCAGGTGGAGTACACCATAGTCAATGGAACCTTCAGAGTTTGGGATCTGGTTTCCGATGTTGCGGATGACAAAGACCTTGTCAATTGAAGAGTAAGGCAGGAAGCCTTCGGTCTGGACCCGGGCGTCAGAACAAGTGATGAAGGTCACAAAGGGGTGCTGGGCGTTCATATAAGACTCAAAATCCCCAGCCTTGTGTTCACGTACGAAGACGTCGTTGTTGACCATCACCCGCTTGACGGCCTCGGCCGGGGTCATCTTGGCTCCACCATGACCACCAGCCCATACGGTGATGGGGCCAAACACCAAGAGTAAACAAAAAACCAAGGCCGTTAATAGAGCACTTTTAAAGGCGTTTTTCATACGTCCCACCTCCTACGATGTAAAAATTTTCCCCTGTTAGCTCATAGAACCCGGGGTTTGTCAAGCACGGTGTTTGTGCCTCACCCGGAGGTCGTCCTTGCTGATCTTCGATTTTAGATTTTTTGAATCGAATTTTCGCTTTAATGAAATTTTTTGGGAATCTATCTCTCGTTTTTCTATGTGCTTGAAGTTTCCGCCTGGCGAGCTAAAAAGAAGCCGTCTTCACGAGGAGGGCCTTTTCTATGGTTACGCTTCTTGATTACGGGGCAGGAAACGTTCGCAGCGTGGTCAACGCCATCGAAAGTCTGGGTGAGAAGGTAAAGAGGGTTGAACGTCCGGAAGACATCCTTGAGGCTGAAAGGCTGGTCTTTCCCGGGGTGGGTAACTTTGGTTCCCTCATGCGGACGCTGGTACAGCGGGGTTTGGTTGAACCTTTGAAGCGTTACCTAGAAGAGAACCGCCCCTTCTTTGGAATTTGTTTGGGATTGCAGGCCCTCTTTGAAGAGAGCGAGGAGGCACCCGGAGTGCCAGGGCTTGGGTTTTTAAGGGGCCGAGTCAGACGTTTCAGGACCCATCTTTCGGTGCCTCACATCGGCTGGAACGGGATCAAGGCCCATCAACCCTCCCCACTCTTTCACGGGCTCACGGGAGAGGAAAAGTTTTATTTCGTCCATTCCTATCACGTGGTGCCAGAAGATTCGGAAATCATCCTCACCACCACGGATTACGGCTACGAGTTTGTGAGTGCCGTGCAGAAAGGAAACATCATTGCTACCCAGTTCCACCCGGAAAAAAGCGGTCAAGCCGGGCTCAGGCTTCTGGAAAACTTTCTCAAGGGGGCCCAGGCCGTATTGCCCCCAAGAAGACCAAAACAGACGCGTTTGGCCAAGAGGATCGTGGCCTGTCTCGACGTTCGTACCAACGACGAAGGAGACCTGGTGGTCACCAAAGGTGATCAGTACGACGTGCGTGAAAAGGGACGGGTACGCAACCTTGGTAAACCCGTAGAACTTGCCAGGCGCTATTACACCGAGGGGGCCGATGAGATAACCTTTCTCAACATTACCGGTTTTCGAGACTTTCCCCTCAAAGATCTCCCTATGCTTGAGGTCTTGCGTCTCACTTCCCAAAACGTCTTTGTACCTCTCACCATAGGGGGAGGGATAAGGGATTTCACTGATCGGGATGGTCGCCACTATTCGGCCCTAGAAGTGGCGGCAGAGTACTTTCGTTCCGGGGCGGACAAGGTCTCCATAGGAAGTGACGCCGTGCTCATCGTGGAAGAATACCTGCGCACCGGAAAACCCTCCGGGAAAAGTTCTATTGAGACCATCTCTCGGGTTTATGGTGCTCAGGCGGTGGTCATTTCCATCGATCCCCGTCGGGTTTATGTCTCCTCTCCGTCTGAGACTTCACACCCGGTGATCGAGACCGAAATCCCGGGGCCCCGTGGAGAGCGCTATTGTTGGTTTCAGTGCACCATCAAAGGCGGACGAGAAGGGCGAGACGTGGACGCCGTTACCCTGGCCAGGGTGTGTGAGGAGCTGGGGGCAGGTGAGATCCTCCTCAACAGCATCGACCGAGATGGCACGAATCAAGGTTTTGACCTGGAGCTCATTCAGGCGGTAAAGGAAGCGGTTTCCATCCCTGTCATTGCTTCCAGTGGTGCGGGGTGTCCGGAGCACTTCTACGAAGTCTTCACCAAGACCGGAGTCGAGGCCGCACTGGCTGCCGGCATCTTCCACCGAAGGGAGGTCTCCATCGAAGAGGTCAAGCGCTATCTGGCGGAAAGAGGGGTGGAGATCAGACCAGTCTTTCGGGAGGAACTCCGTTAGAAGACCTCTTCAGCCCTGACCACCGGCCCCTCGGAACAGACGTGTAGATAACCTTCTCCGGCCCGTTTCACTGCACAGCCCAGGCAAAGCCCCAGGCCACAGGCCATCCGGGCCTCAAGACTGAGGTAAACAGGCACCTGAAACCTCCGGCCCGTTTTAGCTACAGCCTGAAGCATGGGCCAAGGCCCGCAGGCCCAGACCTCAGCTGGTTCCTGCTCAAGGGCCTTCTCCAAGAGGTCAGTCACCAGCCCGGCGTGTCCCCGGCTTCCATCCTCGGTGGCAACCTTAAACGGAAGTCCAAGTCTCTTGAAAGCTGAAAGGCGTACCAGATCCTTTTGGCTCCTCGCACCATAAAGGAGAAGACATCGATGTTTTGTTGCCAGGAGTTCCTTGGCCGCCAGGTAGAAAGGGGCCACCCCCATTCCTCCGGCTACCAAGTAAACGGTCTTTTCTTGGGGGGCTGGGAAGGCTTTTCCTAGGGGGCCGAGCAAATCCACTTCGTCTCCGGCTCTCAATTGGGAAAGGATCTTGGTGCCCTGTCCGCGCACCTGGATCAGAAAAGACCAGAAGGAACCTTCCTGATCGTGGATGGAAAAGGGTCTGGCGAGCAGGGGATCCTGCCCTGGCCAGCTTCGCAACATGGCAAATTGTCCGGCGCGCGGGCGAGGCAGGTCCCCGACTTCGAGGGTAAGAAGGAAGATCCCTGGTTTCAGGAAACGACGCTCCTTGACGCGTGTCCGTTTCACAGGCCAAACCTCTCAAGCGCCAAACAGAAGACGATGAGCATACCAGCAAAGACCAGGGCCACCGGGAGAACTGGGGCGTGGAGCAAGGTGGGAAGGGTGATTTTGCCAAGATGACCTACAGAGAGCACCTTGGCCTGCCAAAAATCATAGGTGTGGGCAAAGGCCATCGCTCCCACCAATCCCCCAAGAACACCAAAGAATCCATCAAAGGCCCCTTCTGCCAGGGCACCACCCGTTGTGCCGGGACAATATCCAAGGATGGCCCAGCCCAGGCCGTAAATGATACCTCCCAAGAGGTTGGCCAGGGCGTAGGTGGGTTTCACGGCGTAGGTTATCCATCCCAGCTGAGCCAGGAGGTTGATCCCCACGGCTCCCACGATGACCCCGGTGAGGAGGAACTTGAGGATAGTGAGATCCTTCAAAGTCAGGAGACCGATGTGTTTTTCGAAGCGCAGGATGCGCGCCCGCTGGAAGATGTACCCCCAGAGGAGACCCGTGAGAAGACCGAGAAAGAGTTCCATCTTAGCGCCTCCTTCGATAAAGGATTAAGGCCAAGGGGATGCCCCCGATGAAGAAGCCTGCCACGGTGATGAATCCCGAGAGCGAGAGCTGTGACATCCCGGAAAGTCCATGTCCACTCGGGCAGCCTCCAGCCAATCTGGCGCCGTAAACGATGAGGAACCCACCCACGAAAGCCGCCAGGGCCCGAAGGACGGGGTTGGGACCAAAGCTTTCCCTCCAGCGCTCTGGCACCAGGTGTCCCCGGAATTCGCCGTTTTTGAGGGCTGCGATCAACGCTCCCACGGGTACGCCTACGAAGACGAGCATCACCTTCCAGTCCACCCGCGGGATGTATTTCTGATAATAGGAAAGGGATGCGCTCTTCGGGGAGAAGGCCTTTTCTACCAGGCCTGCTACCCGGACGTAGGCCGTAGAGGTGCCAAGATAGTGGGGTTTGCCAAGAAGTTTCTGGGTGGCCAGGACCGAACCTATGAGTAAGAGACCGGTCAAAAAGCCTCCCAGATAAGGGGACCAGCCATCTCTCATGGATTTACCTCCTTAAAAAAGGGTTTGATGATTTCTTTGAGACGCTCTGGTGGCGTAAGGATAAGTTCTTCCCCCAATTGACGCTGGAGGAAGTAGTCGTCGGTACGGTAGGCTTCATATAAGTTCTGGCGCGTGATGAGACGCACGTGAGGGACAAACCAGCTCGTTTCTTCCCGGAGGGGTGGTAAGAAAAGGGTGAAGTTGAAGGGCGCGTAACCCATCTTAGCGTAGCCCTTAAGAGTGGCCGATATCCCCCGGGCCATGCAAAGGAGGTCTTCCTCGGTAATGGCTTCAATGCTTGAGACTCCTTCTATCACGCCCAGGACTTCGTTAGTTCCCCGGGGGGCAAAGCTGGTCACGAAGCTTACTCGCCCCAGACGCGCGATGAACCGTTCAGCGAGTCTTTCTTCTTCAGCTAACCAGTCTTGCCAGTAGGAACGTCCGTGCCTCTGAAAGTAACCAAAGGAGCTGGAAAGGAGCCGTTGTTCCTCAGCGCTGGCTTCGGGGTTGGCTACTACCTGAAAATGGGGATGGACTAGACTGGCTCCAGCTGGTGGAAGGAAGTTGGCACACACGGCTCCGAAACGTACTTCAGGGTCCTTGTTGAGACAGACTTTCAGGAATTCCACTCCCAGTATTAGACCATCAGCGATTAATTCTGGGGTGAACTCTTCGAGGCGTCGCAGATGGGCCTCTCCCACGGCAATAACCGCGTGACGCACCGCCACCGGAAAGAGGTTTGGGAAAAGGGTGCACTCTCCACGACAGAGACGTCCTTCGGGCAGGAAATCTTCCGGATACCGCGGAGTAACTTCCCTCACTCTGGGGGGACACATAAAACAGGATTCCTGGGAGGCCTTAGCGATCTTTTCGACCAAATTCCAATCGTGCTCGCCAAAGAAGAGGCGTACCTTGTCTTCAAGTACGGGGTTGAAGATAGCCATCTGTCCGGTGAGGGGATCGAAACGGCGTTCCACCACCTGTTCTTCCAGAGCAAATCCGTTCATCGGGTTGTGGAAAAGGCGTTTGCTCCTTTCGCGACGAAAGGTGACCATTTTCGTGCCTCCTCTCGGTAGGCTGATAAACCGGTAATCCTCAACTTCTAGGCTTTCAAGCCCGTTTCCAGACCAGGAGCTCGATCTCCCTTGCGGGGAAAGGTTTGCGACCGATGAGCTCTAGAGGCAGTTTCCCGGGATGCCAGGGTTCGATCCGGTGACGCCAAAGATAATAGGCCTCTTGGACTTCGAAGATCTCACTGGCGTGACGGACGAACTTTCCCACTTCTCCGTATCCACGAGCGAAGGCCACGGGAACTTGGAGTCCACAGGGGCTTCGTCCTATATGACAGTCGTGAACAAAGACCCCTTCGAGGGATTGGCGGCGAATAAACTCTCGCATAAACTCCACCCGCGGCGCGTAGGCTTCGAAGAGATGGATTTCTAGTTCTGGCCGCACAATCTTGACTACCAGTCCGGGAATGCCTGCCCCAGTGCCTAGATCTGCCTGAGGAGAGTGAGATGGAAGGTGAGCGGCCAGGAAGAGGGAATCCAGGAAAGGGCCTCGAAGACGGGCTTCTATCCCTTTGACGGCTGTGAGATGGAGTCGCTCGGCCTCTGCTTCCATGGCTTCGGCCAGAGACAAAAGATTTTCCCAGTAAGGGGCCAACTCCAGCCCCAGGCCTTGAAGGTTTTCTTTAAGAAAATTCAAGATCAGCTCCTGGTCCACGAGTTCAGGCCGCCTGTTCCTCTATTTGGTGATTTTCGCTGGCCTTTTTTCTGGCCAGAGCAGCCTCTACAAAGGCTACAAAGAGAGGATGGGGTTCCATGGGACGCGAACGGAACTCCGGATGGAACTGACAGCCCAAAAACCACGGATGTTCCTCTGGCTGAAGCTCGACAATCTCCACCAGCTCCCCATCTGGAGAGAGACCACTGATAACCAACCCTTTTTCAGTAAGTACCTCGCGGTAGTCATTGTTGAATTCATAGCGATGGCGATGACGTTCGAAGATCTCTTCGGTTTGATAGGCCTGGTGAGCCAGAGTCCCCTCTACCAGGCGGCAGGGGTAAGCTCCCAAGCGCATGGTGCCGCCTTTTTCCGTGTGTTCGTCACGCACTTCTACCTTTTGGGTGCGGTAGTTGAACCATTCCCGCATGAGATAGATCACCGGATAGGGCGTTTCGGGATCAAATTCGGTGGAATTGGCCTTTTCAAGCCCAGCTACGTTTCGGGCGAACTCGATTACCGCCAGTTGCATCCCGAGACAGATACCGAAGAAGGGGATGCCGTGCTCCCGGGCGTAACGAATGGCAATAATTTTGCCCTCGATCCCTCTGGAACCGAAACCCCCGGGTACCAGGACACCATCCACTCCCTCGAGCATTTGGGGGATGGTATCGGTGGTGATTTCCTCGGAGTCGAGATAACGGATGTTTACTTTAGTGCGAGATGGAATCCCTCCGTGGACCAGGGCCTCGTGAAGAGATTTGTAAGAGTCTTTAAGATGGACGTATTTGCCCACCACGGCGATGGTTACTTCGTGTTTGGGGTTTTTGAGCCGCCAGACCAGCTCTTCCCATTCTTTGAGACGCGGCTCCCTGGTCCAGATGTTGAGAAGGTCGATAATCTTTTCGTCCAGTTTCTCTTTGTGGAAGATGAGAGGGATCTCATAGATACAATCCACGTCTTTGGCTGTGATGACAGCGTCTTCCTCAACATTGCAAAAGAGGGCGATCTTTCGTTTTACTTCCGGTGGCAGGAAACGCTCGGTCCGGCACAGCAGAATGTCAGGCTGGATACCAATAGCTCGCAATTCTTTGACGCTGTGTTGGGTGGGTTTGGTCTTGAGCTCACCAGCGGTCTTGATGTAGGGCACATAGGTGAGATGTATGTAAAGGGTGTTCTCCCGTCCAAGGTCGGCCCGGAGTTGACGGATGGCCTCCAGAAAAGGTAGTCCCTCGATGTCTCCCACTGTGCCTCCTATCTCTATGATGGCGATGTCTACTTCGTTTCCAGCCAGCTGGAGGATGGAGGCTTTGATTTCATCGGTGATGTGGGGAATAATCTGAACCGTGCCTCCGAGGTAGTCTCCGCGGCGCTCTTTCATAATGACCGAATAGTAGATCTTGCCGGAGGTAAAGTTGTTCTTCTGGCTCATCTTGGCAGAAGTGAAACGCTCGTAGTGTCCCAAGTCGAGGTCGGTTTCGGCTCCGTCGTCGGTGACGTAGACCTCTCCGTGCTGGAAGGGGTTCATGGTCCCGGGATCGACGTTGATGTACGGATCGAGTTTTTGAAGGGTTACAGTAAGCCCTCGGGCCTCGAGTAAGGTGCCAATGGCCGCCGCCGCCAACCCCTTGCCCAGAGAAGAGAGGACCCCCCCGGTTACAAAGATGAACTTGGTATGGAGTTTATGTCTGCGTGGCATGATAAAGACGCTCCTTTCACTTTACTTTGAAAGAAACTTCGGCCAGAACACGCCCGGTCCGGGCGTTGACCAGTTTTACCATGGTGATTTTCCGAGCCTTCAAACCTTTGGGAAGGGTGGTCACAAAAGTGGCCCCTTCCAGCTCTCCAATCTCTCGCAGGATGCCTTCTTCGGTACCAACCAGTACCATGGTCTTGGGAAAGGCCCGCTTGAGTTTCACCACCAGGACCTGGGAACCATCGCTTCGTTCCTTCAAGACGACCTGGCCTGCAGCCTCCTGCACCACAGGGACCAGGGACCATTGTCCAAGCACCTTGGTCTTTCCCCTCTCCGCTCGGAGGGAGAGGAGATAAACCACCACCACGATGAAGAGGAGATAAACTAGGGTCCGAGAAATTCGCTTCACTCTTTCCACTATATTAGTCTGCTCTCCTGCTTCAACCTTTTTCCGGGAGGCTTTTTTTGTGACAAATTTGTAATCAAAGACGCCACATTTTTTACAAATTTGTGCTCAAAAATTTCCATCCCTCTCCGCTCTTTGTTTGATAAGTCCCGAATTAAACGCTTCTTAAGCGTTGGTCTCGGGCTTGCAGATTAAACCTTTCTGCAAAGCAAAAATTACAAAACTGTCAGGAGGGTTTATGATCAACACGGGTGACACAGCGTTTCTGATGATCTGTGCCGCTTTGGTTTTCCTTATGACACCGGGGTTGGCCATGTTTTACAGTGGTCTCGTGCGCCGCAAGAACGTCCTTGGAACAGCCATGCAGAGTTTCATCCTGATCGGCGTAATCGGTTTGGAGTGGATTTATCTCGGGTATACCATGTCTTTCGGGCCAGACGTGGGTGGTTTCATCGGGGAGTTCAAATATCTGGCCTTAAAGGGTGTGGGGCAAGATCCCCATCCGGATTATGCTTCCACCGTTCCCCATCTGGTCTTCATGATCTACCAGTGCATGTTTGCTATCATCACGCCGGCTCTGATTACCGGGGCCTTTGCCGAGAGGATGCGGTTTGTGCCTTTTTTGGTCTTCAGTATCCTCTGGGCCGTTCTGGTATACAATCCCGTATGTCATTGGATTTGGGGTGGAGGGTTTCTGGCTCAAAAAGGGGTCCTGGACTTTGCTGGTGGGCTGGTGGTGCACCTCACCTGTGGTGTGGCGGCCTTGGCTGCGGCTCTGGTGGTTGGTCCACGGAAAGGTTTCGGTCGTGAGAGTTTCGTGCCTCACAACCTCCCTCTTACCCTGTTGGGTACCGGACTGCTGTGGTTTGGCTGGTTTGGTTTCAACGGTGGTTCGGCCCTGGCGGCCAGCGGTCTGGCGGCTAGCGCTTTTGTGGCCACCCATCTCGGAGGACTTTCCGGGATGCTCATGTGGGTCCTGGTGGAATGGATCCACCGGGGCAAGCCCACCACTTTGGGAGCGGCCAGTGGAGCCATCGCTGGTCTGGCAACCATCACCCCGGCAGCGGGCTTTGTAGGACCGAACGCCGCGGTAGCCATAGGGCTTATCGCAGGTCTGGTCTGTTATCTGGCGGTGCTCCTCAAGAACAGACTCGGCTATGACGACAGTCTCGACGTGGTTGGCATCCACGGTGTGGGAGGGCTGGTGGGTACCCTCTGTGTGGGGATCTTTGCCTCCAAGGCGGTGAACCCTGCAGGTGCCAATGGTCTCCTTCTGGGTAATCCTTCGCTGCTGGCCACCCAAACCCTTGGGGTGCTGGTGGTTGGTCTTTACACTCTGGTAGTGAGCGTAGTGCTCCTCAAATTGGTAGATGCCATTTTAGGGTTGCGCCTGCCGCTTGAAGAAGAAGTGGCGGGTCTCGATCTGTCGGAACACAGCGAAGAGGCCTACAACTTCTAGAAGAATCAAGTTTTTCCGGCCCTCCGCCGAAGAGAATGCAGACTCCTCTTTGGTAGGAGGGCCTTTTTGTTAGCCAGATCCTTTGGAGCGGCACTTCTGGGGATTGAAGCCCTGCCGGTGGAAGTCGAAGTGGACATTTCCCGGGGGCTTCCTGGTTTTACTCTGGTGGGGCTCCCTGACGGGGCGGTGAAAGAGAGTCGTGAACGTCTGCGAGCTGCCATCCGGAACGCAGGCTTTGATTTTCCCACCCAGAAGATCACGGTTAACCTGGCCCCTGCTGACGTGCGCAAGGAGGGAAGCGGTTTTGACCTGCCGTTGGCCGCGGCCTTGTTGGGAGCTACAGGTCTTTTGTCGGAAAGTGTTCTGGCTGAAAGTCTCTTCTGTGCCGAGCTGTCTCTGGATGGCGGTCTCAAGAAAGTAAGGGGCATCCTTCCGGTGGCTCTTCTGGCCAAGAGTCTAGGTTTTCGTCTGATCCTGGCTGAAGAAAACGCCCGGGAGGCCTCTTTGGTAAGGGGGCTTGAAATCTGGCCGGTTTGCTCCTTGGCCCAGATGGTGGCTTGCCTGCGTGGAGAAGAAGTTCCTCCGCCGATTGAGGAACTTCCCTTTGAAGAGGAGGAAACCATCGACGACCTGTCAGAAGTCCTGGGGCAGGAGTCTGCCAAGAGGGCCCTAGAGATCGCTGCTGCTGGAGGACACAATCTCCTTTTCGTGGGGCCTCCGGGAGCTGGCAAGACCATGCTCGCCAGACGGCTCCCGGGACTCTTGCCTGCTCTTTCTTACGAGGAATCCCTTGAAACCACGCGTATCTACAGCGTGGCAGGTCTTCTTTCCCCGGAACGCCCCTTGGTTACCAGGAGACCGTTTCGAGCTCCTCATCACACCATCTCAGACGCCGGTCTCATCGGAGGCGGGGTTCATCCCAGGCCCGGGGAGATCTCCCTGGCACACAACGGGGTGCTTTTTCTGGACGAGTTACCGGAATTCAAGCGCCACGTCCTGGAAGCCTTGCGGCAGCCACTTGAAGAAGGTCAGGTAACCATCGCCCGCTCTAGCGTTTCCGTGCGTTACCCAGCGCGCTTTCAGCTGGTGGCCAGTATGAATCCTTGCAGATGCGGTTATTATGGTGATCCCCTCCGTCCCTGTCAGTGTAGTCCTCAGGAGGTCAGACGTTACCGGGGCAAGATTTCGGGACCTTTGCTCGACCGAATAGACCTCCAGTTGGAGGTTCCAGCGGTGGATTATCAGGATCTGGGGAAGGGCCAACGGGCAGAAAGTTCTCTTACGGTGCGCAAACGGGTAGAAAAGGCTCGAGCCCTCCAGGCCGAGAGATATAGCCAGCCTGCCAAGTTAAATGCCCATCTCAGCCCCAGAGAAATGGAGACCTTTTGCGCCTTGGATTCCGAAGGGAAGGCGCTATTTGAGCGCGCTGCCAGGCGTCTGTGTCTCTCGGCCCGTGCTTATCATCGCATCCTCAAACTAGCCCGCACCATCGCAGATTTGGCCCAAGAGGAAAAAATAAGGCCCGCACATCTCCTTGAAGCCCTCAGTTACCGGGCTTTCGACCGACCGCTTGAACCCCTCTGAGAGCTATTTCCGGGCCAGCTTTTCCCGGTAGGTCTTCAGTTTTTGACGCAACTTTTCGTCTTCCAGGGCCAGGATCTCGACCGCCAACAAAGCGGCGTTTTTGGCTCCGTTAATGGCCACCGTGGCTACCGGGATGCCTGGTGGCATTTGCACGGTGGAGAGGAGGGCGTCTATCCCTCCCAGGGTGCCGGCGGCAATGGGAACACCGATCACCGGGAGCGTGGTCTCCGAGGCTAGGGCACCAGCCAAATGCGCCGCCAGTCCGGCTCCGGCGATGAGGACCTTAAGTCCCCTTTCTTCGGCCTGACGGGCAAATTGACGTACTTTTTCCGGTGTACGATGCGCTGAGGCCACCTGCACTTCGTAGGGAACGTCGAATTCTTTGAGGATCTCCTCGGCCCCGCGCATGACGTCAAGATCAGAACGACTTCCCATGAGGATCGCCACCCTGGGTGGTCTGAGATATTTGAGGGCTTTGGCTCCGATGTCCGTGCGGTAGTAGACCCCGTCCCAGTAGATCTTGGAGACTGCTTCGTAAGCCCGCTCAATGGCTTCGGGGATATCTTTGCCCAGGGCCGTGACTCCCAGGACCCGCCCCCCGGCGGTCACGTAGCCGCGGCCCCGACGGGCGGTGCCAGCATGAAAGACCTTGACGTCCTTCATCTTGGCCACCTGGCTCAGGCCGCGAATGAGCTTGCCCTTTTCGTACTTGCCTGGATAGCCCTTGCTGGCCATGACCACGCAGACCGCTGCCCGAGGATCTATTTCGAGCTCTTTTTCCGCCAACCGTCCCTCCATAGCGGCCTGGATGAGTTCGGCCAGGTCGCTTTTCAGGCGCATCATCAATGGTTGGCACTCCGGGTCTCCAAAACGGCAGTTGAACTCCAGCACGTAAGGCTTCCCCTCGCTGATCATAAGGCCCCCGTAGAGGACTCCCTTATATGGAATTCCTTCCCGGGCCAGGGCCTGGATCACAGGACGCATAATGGTCTCCATGATTTCTTCAGAAAGGGCTTCGGTGACCACCGGAGCCGGTGAATAGGCCCCCATACCTCCGGTATTTGGTCCCTGATCTCCATCCAACAGGGGTTTGTGGTCCTGGGAGGTTGGAAGCGGAAGGAGGGTTTCTCCGTCGGTGATGACCATGAAGGAGGCTTCTTCACCGAAGAGACATTCTTCGATAACCACCCGGCGGCCTGCTTCGCCAAAGGCCTTATCGATCATGATCTTTTTGATGGCCTCTCGAGCCTCTTCTAGGGTGCGGCAGACGATGACACCCTTTCCCGCTGCCAGACCGTCGGCCTTGACTACGATGGGGGCGCCTTTCTTTTCGACGTAAGTCAGCGCAGCCCGGGGATCATCAAAGACTTCAAAAGCTGCGGTGGGTATGCCGTACTTGGCCATGAGTTCCTTGGCGAAGACCTTGCTGCCTTCGATCCGGGCCGCTCTGGCCGAAGGACCGAAGATCTTAAGCCCGCGTTCCTCGAAATAGTCTACGATGCCCCGGGCCAACGGATCTTCCGGCCCTACGATGGTCACATCGATTCCTTTCTCTTGCACCAATTTGGCCAGAGCTTCGAAATCCGTAGCAGCGATGGGATGGCATTCGGCATCCTGGGCAATACCGGCGTTGCCCGGAGCACAATAGACCCTCTCTACCATGGGGCTCTGGGCCAACTTCCAGCATAGGGCGTGCTCTCGACCTCCGCCTCCAACCACCAAGACCTTCATGGCTCCCTCCTTGCGCCAGAATTTTCAAAGACCGATCCTAGAAAACCCTTTCTCCGGGGTCAAGCGTCGCTGGAGAGGGAAGGGATTGAGCAAAACTTTACAAATTTGGATACCCTTTCTTTTCAGCTTTGTCCATTTATAATTGAGCGGCATGGAAGGGATACGCGTTCAGCCTTCGGCTCGACAGATCGAAGAACTTTCCTGCCTTTACGAGGTAGCGCGTACACTTTCAAGCTCTCTCAACATGAGGCAGGCCCTTGAGGAGATTCTGGCCATTCTGGCCGAGCGCCTCGATATGCGTCGGGGCACCATCACCATCTTCAACCCGCGTACCAAGGAGATCCAGATCGAAGTGGCTCACGGTCTCACCGCCGAGGCTCGAAGGCGAGGCCGTTACCGGCTGGGTGAAGGAATTACCGGTCAGGTAGTGGCCACCGGGCAACCTATAATCGTACCTTTGATCAAAGATGATCCTCGTTTCCTCAATCGGACCCGGAGCCGAGGGGCCATCGAAAAGGAACAGGTTTCCTTCATTTGTGTCCCCATCAAGAGCGGAGCCAAGGTCCTTGGTACTCTTTCGGTGGACCGTCTCTTTGCCGATCACGTCTCCCTTGAGGAAGACGTTCGTTTTCTGACCATCATCTCGGGTCTCATTGCCCAAACCGTGGCCAATATTCAGGCCATTCAAGAGGAGAGGGAGCGTCTGCTTGAGGAAAATCGTCGACTCAAGAGGGAACTCAAGGGCAAGTACAGTCTGGACAATTTCATTGCCCTCAGTTCGCGGATGAGAGAAGTGATAGAGATGATTGAGAGGGTGGCTCCGAGTCCAGCCACGGTGCTTTTGCGAGGAGAATCTGGCACTGGCAAGTCTCTCATCGCGCGTCTCATTCACTACAACAGTCCCCGGGCCGAAGGTCCCTTTGTGACGGTGGCCTGTACTGCTCTTCCAGAAAACCTCATCGAAAGCGAACTTTTTGGTTATGAAAAGGGGGCCTTTACCGGGGCCCTTTCTCGAAAGCCCGGACTCTTTGAACAGGCCTCCGGGGGGACTATCTTTCTGGACGAAATCGGTGATCTTCCGTTGAACCTCCAGGCCAAACTCCTTCACGTCATTCAGGAGAAAGAGTTTTACCGGGTTGGGGGCACGAAACCTGTGCGGGTGGACGTGCGCATCATCACTGCCACCAACCGGAACCTTGAGGAGTTGTTAGAGAAGGGACTCTTTCGGGAAGACCTTTATTATCGCCTAAACGTGTTTCCCATTTATGTGCCACCTTTACGCGAACGCCCCACCGACATCATCCCCTTGGCGGAGTTTTTCCTGGAGAAATACAGCCAGCGTTACGGAAAGGAGATAAAGCGACTTTCTTCACCGGCCATCGATCTTCTGGTGCAATACCATTGGCCTGGCAACGTACGCGAGCTCGAGAACGTTATCGAACGGGCGGTCATTGTGTGTGACGAAGAGGTCATCCGCAGTTATCATCTCCCCCAGAGTCTCCAAACGGCGGAGAGCTCCGGGACGCACGCGCGCAAGAGTCTGGCTCAGGCTGTCAGGAACCTGGAGACAGAACTGATCATCGAGGCCCTCAAAGAGACCCGTGGTAACCAAAGTGAAGCTGCGCGTCTTCTCGATACCAGCCTCCGCATCCTTAACTACAAGATCAAAAAATACGGAATCAATCCCAAGGCTTTCAAGGTCTCGACAAAAGGTGTTAAATAGGCGCGGGTTGGTCTTTTCTCGCGGTTTTGGGCCATCAAAAAGATAGATGATCACGGAGAAGATATCGAAATTGGCCGATTCAAAACATATATCATCTGAATGGGAACAAAGAGAACTCTTTGCTTTGGAGGCTCCCAAACCCAGAATCATTCCCCGATCAGAGCATCCTATCTCGCGAAAGAACATCTCGCGTGAGGCCTTGAAAGTCCTTTATCGCCTCAAAGAGGCCGGTTACCTGGCCTACCTGGTGGGTGGGAGCGTGCGTGATATGTTGCTCGGCCTTAAGCCTAAGGATTTCGACGTGGGCACTGACGCGCGTCCAGAGGAGATCCGGCGCCTCTTTCGTTGGAGCAGGATCATAGGTCGGCGTTTTCGGCTGGTACACGTCTATTTCCGCGGTGGCAAGTTCATCGAGGTGGTCACTTTCCGTGGTCCGGAGACTGCAGAGGAAGACGGCCTGGAGGTCTTTGGTACCCCTTATGAAGACGCCTTTCGACGCGACATCACCATCAACGCCCTTTTTTACAACATCGCTGATTTCACCATCATTGACTACGTGGGCGGCATGGAAGACCTGCGAGCTGGTATCATCAGGGTCATAGGAGACCCGGATCAGCGTTTCATTCGTGATCCGGTGCGCATGATGCGGGCCATTCGCCACGCCGCACGTATTGGTTTCACCATCGAAGAGCGTACCTGGGAGGCCATCCTGCGCCATCATGAAAAGATCGCCTTTTGTGCCCCAATGCGCGTGCGTGACGAATGGTTGAAGGACGTGCTCGGAGGGTGGGCGGCTCCCTGGGCACAGCTCATGTGGAAGAGCGGCCTCTTCGAAGAGGTCTTTCCAGCCTACGGCAAAGTATTGCATCGGGCGGGAGAGAAGGAGAGGAGATTTTTTTTCCGTCTCTTGGCCGAACTTGATCGGAGACGCAAGAGGGGGCATCTCTCAGAGGCTCAGGCCCTAACCCTTTTCCTTTATCCCTTTACCGTGGCTTCGGGCAGGCTCCCACGCGTGCCAGAAAGGGCTGGTCGGCCTTACGAGCTTTTGAGACAAGAGATGAAAAAGGTCTTTTATCCCTACGACTTCAAAAAAGAACTCTTTGAAAATACTCTCCAGCTCCTGGCTACCATCTGGCCCCTCAAGTATCACCTCCTCCAAGGCAACGGTGTCCCGCGGCGTCTGTCTAAGAAGAGCTATTTTGAGGAAGCCTTGGTGGTGGCGGAAGTCATTCTTAACTTAGAGAAGGAGCTCTTGGGGATTGAAGCCCCTAGAAGACGTCGTCGGCGGAGGAGGAAATCCTATGCCTGATTACCAAAAGAGTCTGGGTTTTCGTTTTTTGCAGGAGACCAAACACGACCGGCTCGAACTCCTGACCCGCGCCCGTGAAAATATCGCTCCCGCTCCCTGGTTCAAGGTCTATCCCGAAACCCGGAGGGTCTCTTTACCCCGAGCAAGCTTTGGGGCGGAAAACTTTTGGGAGGCCCTGGTACGGCGTCGTTCTGTGCGGCGCTATCGCCGGGAAGCCCTGTCCCTTGAAGAACTCTCTCTTCTCCTTTTTGCAGCTCAAGGGATCACCGGTGAAGTAGGGCGTTATCTCTTGCGCACGGCCCCTTCTGCCGGGGCCCTTTATCCCGTTGAGACTTATCTTTGTGTCAATCGCGTGGAAGGTCTTCCATCAGGGCTCTATCACTTGGAGGTACAGGATTTCGTGTTAGAAGAGTTGGTCCTGGGAGACTTTGGAGAGGCCCTTGCAGAGGCTTCATTAAGCCAGCCTCAATGTGCCCGGGCATCGGTGGTCTTCGTTTGGTCCGCTATTCCGCGTCGTACGATGAGCAAATACGGGAGCCGGGGAATGCGTTACGTGTTTATGGATGTGGCCCATATTTGCCAGAATGTACTCCTGGCGGCGGCGGCTTTAGGACTCGGTTCCTGTCCCATCGGGGCCTTTTTCGATGACGAGGTGAACGAGCTCTTTGGTCTTGATGGGGTAGAAGAAAGCGTGGTCTATTTGGCGACGGTTGGTCATCCAGCGGAATGATCCTCCTCTGGCATGAGGGCGCCCTTGGCGATCTCCTCCTGGCCAGGGTGGCCCCCGCGGTCTTTGAGGGTGAGGTGGTCCTTGCGGCGCGGCATGAAGCCCGGGAACTTTTCAAACAAGCCGGCCTCGTGAGAGAGGCTTACCCCACCTGGCTCGGGGGCCTTGAGACCTGGAGTCCCGAAAGGGTCTTTCTTTTCTCTTCTTCTCCTTGGCTTATCGAAGATTTCAGGAAACGGTTTGGTCCGCGCCTCTTTCTTCTACCTACCCGTCCTCGCCTGGGGAAACATCTGTCTTTGGAAATCCTGGAGGCCCTGAGGGTCCCTTCCTTTCCGGAGAGAGGGGTGCTCCTGGCCTCCTGTTCGGAGAGACAAGATGATCTAGTTCTCCTTCACCCGGGTAGCGGGGGGCGCTTTAAGTGTGCTCCTCCGGCCTTTTGGTACAGACTTTATCTCGATCTCGAAGAAAACGGTTATCATCCGGAAATCATCCTGGGACCGGCGGAGACACACCTTGAAAAGGCCTTTCCCGGGGCCCGGGTTTATCGCACTTTGGAGTTAAGGGAAGCCATCGGAAAGATCCTCAGGGCTCAAGCCTTCTTGGGCCACGACTCAGGGCTCACCCATCTGGCAGCGGCTTTAGGATGTCGAACCCTGGCCTTTTTTGGTCCGACGGATTGGCGCTCCTGGGCCCCCTTTGGGAGCTCGGTCTTGGTGATGGTGACAGAATGCCGATGTCTCCATCGGAAGGATCCCCGCCTGTGCGAAGATCCCTGTTTGTCAAGGATCGATCTCAAGAAGGCCTGCGCCTTGGTCCTTTCCTGGCTTCGTCTGGCTTTTCTAGGGGAAAGGGCTTCCCTGCCGGGCCTCAGGGTCTTGAGACTTTAATACCACTGCCAGGAACCTCCACCTGAAGGGGGCTCTGGAGAGGCCTGAGGGGCCGGAAGGGTGGCCGATCCCTCAGATGTGGGAGGAGGTGGTGGGGGTGGAGCTACTTCCTTGGGACTGATCACCACTTCTTCTTCCTTCTTTTTGCCTCCGAACCAGTTCCACGGCAGGAGCTTGGACCAGAAGTGTCCCTTTTTCTTTTTGGGTTTTTCGGCCTTGGCAGGCTCTTCAATCAGAGGGGCCAGATCTTCTTCCTCATCGGGAGGGTAATCCGGCCAAGGATCAATGTCGGAATACTTATATTTGGAAGCCTGTACCTGCTTTTTGGGTTGTTGCTGGGGACTAGCAGCTGCCACGGTAGTGGAGGATGAAGGGGCCACCGGTGGAGGTTGTTCTCGAAAGAGTCGTTCCGGATGGACGCGATTCGGATTGGTTGGGGCCTGAGTTTGAGGGGCGGAGATGTTGGCTGTGGGCGAGGGCGAAGGGGTCTGGCTTGTGGTAGGAGGAACAATTGCAGCCCGAGGGGGGGCACTGACTCTGGAAGTGGCCATCTTCATCGGACGACCTTCAAGGTAGGAGACCGCTCTTACAGCAAAATCCGAGAGCCTGGGGATGAGATCGTCAAGGGAGTTGGTATCAGCATAAAGGGCCAGGGGAGGCTTCTCTCCCTTGACCGGGATAAGTTTGGCGTCAAGACTGGCGCGATGACCGAAAGTGGTGAGGCTTCCATAAAGCACGTAGTCTGCTCCGAGTTTCTGACCTATTTCTCGGACCTTGGCCTCGGTGAGAGGGCCTTTGAGGTCTGAAAGCATTTGGTTGACCTTTGCCTCGTCTATGACAGTGATCTTGCCAGGCACGAAAAGCCTCGTGCTGAGCATGTCCTGGATGCCTTCCCTCACGTAGGAAAGGTCTTGTGCCGCATGGATTTCAAATGGCAGGACGGCGATGCGGAGCTCAGCCGCCTTCAGGGCAGTCACCCACGCCAGAAGACCCAGGAGACCAAGAAACAGAATGCGTTTCATTTTTGGACCTCTTTGGATTGGTTTGAAAAGAAGGCTAACAGCGCCCAAAAAAGACGTCAATGGCCAGGTGAGAGCCACAAATTCCCATAATGGTCGGTTTCCGCTTGCCATCCAGGTTCAATCCATACCGTGGCGTAGGGTCCCACCACCAACGCTGGGCCAGGGAAGCGGGCCTCAGGCGGGAGTTCCTCCCAGAGAAAAACCGAAACCTTCGTCTTACGGCCGGAATCCAAAAAGACTTCGGTGCGTTCCGCGATCTGCAAAGGTTTCCTTTCGATTTTAGGAAGCGAAAGGGGAGAGACCCTGGCTGAAAGGTTGATCCGGATGGCCACGGCTTCTAGGGGAGCAAGAGGCATGGCGTATCCGTAAAGCCGCTGGTGCAAGGCGTGAAAATTTTCCTGGAAGTGTGGTTCAAAGGGAATGGTAAGTTCGTAGGACTGTCCTTGATACCGGAGGTCTATTTCGGGTTTGATCTCAAGGTCCTGACGGTGATAGCCAAAACGTCCGAGTTCCCGTAACCCCCTTTCCAGGAGTTCGTCAAACAGAGGTAGGAGATATTCGTAAGCTACCTGTTCACCGGTGAGGAAGACGGCCTGTGAAAAGTCAAAGGAGGGTCTGGCCATCAGGAGGCCGAGGGCCGACAGGACTCCGGAGAGACGGGGCACAAGGATGCGTTTGATAGAGAGACGCTCTGCCAGGGCGGTGGCGTGAAGTCCACCTGCCCCTCCAAAACAGACCAGTGTGAAGTCCCGCGGATCGAGCCCCCTTTCTACGGAGACCTTTTTGATAGCCTGCTCCATGTTATTGTTCACGATTTCGATGACACCAAGGGCCAATTCTTCCACCCGGAAGCCGTGGGGTTGGGCCAAGCGTTGGAAGGCTTCAAAGGAAGCCCTGGGCTGGAGCTTGAGGCGACCGGCCAGGAAACGATGGGGCAGGAGGCGTCCCAGCACAAGGTTAGCGTCTGTTACCGTAGGGGCCCGGCCTCCTCGAGCGTAGCAAGCAGGTCCTGGATCAGCTCCGGCACTTTCCGGACCTACTTTGAGGGCTCCTCCCTGGTCGAAAGAGGCGATGGAACCCCCTCCAGCCCCGATGGTGTGGATGTCTATCATTTTGAGATGGACGGGATAGCCTTCGATCTCGTATTGGCGTGTGAAGGTGAGCCCTTGGTCACAAAGGGAGACATCGGTGGAAGTACCTCCCATGTCGAAGGTGATGAGGCGATCCTGCCCCAGAAGTTTGCCGAGCGTGAAGGCCCCGTGGACCCCTCCCGCGGGACCAGAAAGGAGGGTGGTGGCTGCCAGGCGACCTACAGCTTCCGCAGGCATAAGGCCTCCACTTGACTGCATGAGGAAGAGCCTGCTCCGGGGTAGGGCACGACTCAACTCTCCCACATAACGAGCCATGACCGGTGCGAGATAGGCGTTGACCAGAGTGGTAGAGGTGCGTTCGAATTCTCGAAACTCGGGCAAGATTTCCGAAGAAAGCGAGATGGGGAGGCCAAGGTCTTCAAGGGCTTCGCGGATCTTTCTTTCGTGCAAAGGGTTGGCGTAAGAATGTAGGAGGCTGACGGCGATGGACTGGAAACGGCCCTTTTGGACGAGTTGCTTAAGAAGGCTGAGCTCACCGCTGGAAAGGGCCTTCAAGATTTCTCCGCGTGCGTTGAGACGCTCCGGCACCCCTACTACTTGGCGGCGAGAGAGTAAGGGAGGCGGTTTGGTTACCCAGAAATCGAAAAGGCAGGGACGATTCTGACGTCCGATGAAGATGATGTCTTCAAAGCCTGCGGTGGTTATGAGGAGGACGCGCGCTCCTTTTCTGGTTAGAAAGGCGTTGGTTCCAACCGTGGTCCCATGGAAGAGGGTTTCAGGATGACCCCCCAGCTCAGCAAGCCCTCTCAACACGGCCTGAGAAGGGTCATCTGGGGTGGAGGGGACCTTGTGGGTCAGGAGTTTTCCCTCTTTTTCGGCTACGAAGTCGGTGAAAGTTCCCCCGGTATCAACGGCGACTTTCATCCCGCCTCTCGCCCTTTAAATTTCGAGCACGACCTTTTCTACCTGGCGGGACGTGGTGTCGTAGAAGGCAAAGGTGGGAGGGCCTTCTTTTCCCAAAAGTTCTCCGGGGTTGATCACCAGGACCCCGTTGATCTCCTTCACTTCGTAAACATGGGTGTGTCCGCAGCAAACCAGATCAAAGCGTCCGGTAGCAGCCAAGCCTTCGGCTAGTTCCGGGAAATGGACGAGGGCCACACGCAGACCATCGAGCTCTTCGAAAGCAAATTGTCCGTGGAGGTGGATTTGAGGGAAGCGCTGGCATTGTTTGGCCAGGAGCCAAATGTCACCTGGGTTGTTTCCTTGAATGAGATGGACCTCTCCCTGGAAGCGGCCAAGTTCGAGCACCATGAAAGGAGAGATGAGGTCTCCACAATGCAGGAGATATCGAGCCCCTTTTTCGTTGGCCAGGTCTACGGCCCGGCGCAGGTGCACAATGGCGTCGTGACTGTCACTCATGACGGCGATGAGCACGCTCTCCCCTCCTTTCAGCCGATTTGACCTGCAGGTGAGATGGCAAATTGGGCTTCTATCTGTTGCAACTTTTCAAAATAATCTTCGTTTTCTCGGATCCAATGGCGCACGTACTTACGTCCCATGTAACGGATGTAAGCTCCCCACAGATCACCTCGCAAGAGGAACTTGAGGGCTTCGCGCAAAGAGTAAAACTCCCGATGGAGGCGAAACCCTTCTTTTTGGAGCTGGGTCAGGGAGAGGTTTTTGGGATGGAAGACCACGTGGTGTCCGTCATAAAGGTCCCACTGGGTGGAGAAGACCCGTCCTTCCTGGAGCCAGTTCTCATACAGAACCGAGCCCGGGATGGGGGTGAGAACCAGAAACTGAGCGGAGTCCAGCCTCACTTCCTTGGCAAAGTCCAGGGTGGCTTGAATGGTTTCCGGGGTGTCGGTATCAGCTCCGATGACGAACATCCCGTGGATACGGATCCCGTATTTGTGAAGGACTTTTACCCCTTCCAGGATCTCCTGGTAAGTCAGCCCTTTCTTGTAAGTTTTGAGGGTTTCAGGATTGATGGACTCGATACCCACATAGACCAGGAAGCAGTTGCTCCTCTTCATGAGCTCCAGAAGCTCTTTGTCCTTATAGATGTCGATGCGTACCTGTGCTGACCAGGTCCCTTTGAAGCCTTGGCGAATCATCCCTTCAAGTAGTTCCTTGGTGCGGGGACGATGGGCGGTGAAGTTGTCATCGTAGAAGAAGACGTGCTGGCCCTTTTCAATACGAGCCAGCTCTTCGAGAAGGAGTTCCTTGGCCCGAAAGCGGTAGCGACGCCCGAACATCGGGGCCACGGAACAAAAGACACAGGCGTGCGGACAGCCACGTGAGGTCATCATGGGATAGATGCGCATTTTTTTCGGGTCTACCCCGGGGATGAGGCTGAAATCCGGGATGGGAAGTTGGTTCAAGTCCGTCACTTTTTTGGAAGGAGGATTGTGGACCACTTCCCCGTTACGGCGCCAGGTAAGCCCGGCGATGGTGTCAAAGGGGCCACCGGCTTCGATGGCTTCTACCAGCTGGACGATGGTTTCGTCCCCCTCTCCCCGGAGGACAAAGTCACAGTGGTTAATGGCTTCGTCTGGCACAAAGGAGACGTGTACCCCACCCATGACGACCTTTTTGCCGTAGCGTTCCCGAAAGCGGTCAGCCATTTCGTAGGCCCGCAGGGCGGTAGAAGTAATGGTGGAGATAAGGATGAGATCCGCTTCTTTAACGGCTTCTTCGTCTATGGGACAGAGCTCTTCCAGGAAGACCTTTACCTCGTGTCCCTGGTCTCGGAGGATGGTGCCAAGAAGTGGCATCGCCAGGCGGGGCAATTTGAAAGCCGAAAAGACATGGGTTCTGACGTTCTTTGGTTCGATGGCTACGATCTTCATGAGGTCCCATGATAAAGCAACTTCCTAAAGAGTGCAAAAAAAAACTGGCCGAAAAATAACGCAAATTCCAATCTTTTTGACAAAATTCAGAAACTTTGAATTTCAGCCCAAAGCTCATGAGAATCTTTTTCATTTAGAAGTTAAAAATCACTTAACGAGAAAAACTTGCCTTCCTTTGGGGAGTGCTTATCTTCCCAAACGGAAAAAGCGAGAGAAAAAACAGGCAAAATTTATGAAAAGGAGGGATGAAGTATGCCTATCAACTGGGGGTTAGAGTTTTTTGATCCTTTTAGAGAATTTGAGAGGTTGCAGGAAGAAGTGGATCGTCTCCTGCAGCTGACGAGTCCGTTCATTCCGATTCGAGCCGTAGCGCGGGGGACCTTTCCGGTGATTAACATCGGAGAGACCAGTGATAGCGTATTGGTCTATCTCTTCGCACCGGGAGTCGAACCGGACAAGATCGATCTCTCCATTGAGGGCAATATCCTTTCCGTTAGCGGAGAGCGTGATGCTTCCAGAGCCCTGAAGGTGGAGAAGGTTGATCCCAGCCGCTATTATCGGCAGGAACGTTTCAACGGCCGATTTACCAGGGCGGTCACTTTGCCGGAATCTATAGATCCCTCTCAAGTAGAGGCTACCTATCAGAACGGCATCATCAAGGTGCGAATCGGTAAGAAAGAAGAAAAGAAGGCCCGCCGGATCGAAGTCAAGGCGAGCTAAGAAAATTTAAAGAAGGAGGGATGAGATATGGCGGAAAAGGAGACCAAAGAACTGGCCACCAGAGAGGAACAGGCTCCAGCTGTGCGCCGGGAGCGTCCCATGATTCCCCCGGTGGACATTTATGAGACCGAAGAAGCTCTCATCCTCGTGGCCGATATGCCCGGGGTGACCAAAGAGAGTGTAGAAGTGAAAATCGATGAAAACGTTCTCCATATGCGGGGCGAGATCGTAGATCTACCGGGAGAGGAAGTAGAGCCCCTTTACGTGGAGCTTCGAGGCAGTGAATATTATCGGGCCTTTACCATCGGGCCGGAGTTTGATCTTGACAAGATCGAGGCCTCGATGGAAGCGGGCGTGTTACGCATTTACCTCCCCAAGGTAGAGGCTGAAAGACCCAAGAAGATCGAGATCAAGGTGGCTTAAACAAACTCAGGAGGGCCGGCAACCCGGCCCTCTTTATTTTTTGAGGCCTTCTCTCAAGGCTTCGAGGAGGGCGTCGATTTCACGGTAGGCGATGGTAAGAGGAGGGGTGAAACGAAGGATGTTCCCGTGGATGAGGGTGGCGAGGATTCGTTTCTCTTCGAAGAGAAAGTTCATGAGCTCCGCGCCTTCTCCTTTGAGTTCTATGGCTTGAATGAGTCCGACCCCCCGGACTTCTTTGATCTTTTCCGGAAAGTCATCTCTGAGGTTCTCAAGCCCTTTGCGCAAGGCCTTTCCTTTGAGTTTGACTTCCTCGAGGAAATCTTCGGCGAGCAGGGTTTCGAGTACCACCCTGGCCGCGGCACACGCTACAGGGTTGCCGCCGAAAGTGGAAGCGTGGGTGCCAGGTTCCAGGACTTCCATTATTTCTTCACGGGCCACCATGGCCCCCAAGGGGAGTCCGCCAGCGAGCCCCTTAGCCAGGGTCATTATGTCCGGGACAACCCCATAATGCTGGTAGGCGAAGAGGGTCCCGGTGCGCCCCAGACCAACCTGGATCTCATCGAAGATGAGCAGGGCCTGATGATGGTCACAGAGACGGCGAGCCTCCCGCAAGAATTCCTCCTCAAGGGGGATGACACCACCTTCCCCCAGGATGGGCTCGAGGATAACGCCGCAGGTCTTCTCGTTCACGGTCTGCTGTAAGGCTTCGAGGTCGTTAGGAGGGACGTGTTTAAAACCAGGCACCAGGGGGTGGAAGCCTTCCCAATAGGCCGGCTGACCGGTGGCCGAGAGCGCACCATAGGTGCGACCGTGGAAGGAACGTTCAAGTGCTACAAATTCATGTTTTCCCTGGCCGAAATGTTTCCAGGCGTAGCGCCGGGCCAATTTGAGAGCCGCCTCTACGGCTTCGGCTCCGCTGTTGCAGAAGAAGACCTTGTCAGCAAAGGAGTGCCGGCAGAGGAGCTCCGCTACACGGGCTTGTGGTTCCGTCCAGTAGAGATTGGAGACGTGTAAAAGACGGGCCGCTTGTTCCTGGACAGCCTTTACTACAGCCTCGGGGGCATGGCCCAAGGCGCAGACGGCTATGCCGGCACAAAAGTCGAGATATTCTCGTCCTTCTTCGTCAAAGAGACGTGATCCTTGTCCCCGCACGAAAGCTACAGGAAAGCGACGATAATTGCCTGCCAGATAAATCTCTCCCAGGTCTCTGATGAATCCCATCTTTTTCCCCTGTTTTGGATTCTCATTTCGGCTCGCTCAGCCGGTCTGTTTTGGAGCTTAATTAGCGCAAAATCTACCAGATTCAAGAAATCTTTGGCTTTTTGAGTAAAAATGTGAAAAAATTTTCCGAGAATTGGTCCAACCTAAGACGTCTTATTTCTTTCTTTTTAGAAAAAGCGACCACGAAATTCTTTTTATCTTTACAAGGATTGGCCGATTGTTATACTGAGCTTTAGCAATAATTTTACAGGAGGTTTTTTGTAACATGGTCAGAGGTAAGGTTAAGTGGTTCGATGAAAAGAAGGGTTATGGTTTCATTTCGCGGGAAGATGGTGGAGACGTGTTTGTCCACTATTCCGCCATCCAGATGGAGGGATTCAAGACCCTTCAGGAAGGTCAGACGGTAGAGTTTGAGATCACCCGCGGCCCCAAAGGGGAGCAAGCCGCCAACGTAACGGTCATTGACTGATAGCGAAAAAGAAGGGAGCCCCTTCAGGGCTCCCTTTCCTGTCTCATCATTTCCTCCACCCTTTGCAGATCTTCCGGCGTATCCACTTCAGGACAATCGTATTTGGTAATAGAAACCGCGATAGGGTAGCCGTGTTCGAGGGCTCGAAGTTGTTCGAGTTTTTCGGCTTGCTCGAGCTCTCCCGGTGTTAAGCGGATGAAAAGGTCGAGGAATCCCCGCCGATAAGCGTACAGGCCAAGGTGGCGGAGATAGGTAGGTCTTGGGCCCGGAGACCGATGAAAAGGTATTCGGGAACGGGAAAAATATAGGGCTTTGCCTTCGCGGTCGACTACAACCTTTACACGGTTGGGGTCAAAGAGTTCTTCTTCGCGGGTGATGGGAACGGCCACCGTGGCCATGGGGATCTCGGCTTGCAAGAGGAGGGGACGTACCAATTCCTCGATGAGCGCCGGTTCGAGCAGCGGTTGGTCGCCCTGAACGTTGACCACGATGTCTTCTTCGGCCAGGCGTAGGAATTCTGCGGCTTCGGCCAGCCGTTCCGTACCGCAGGAGTGTTCGGGACTTGTCATAACCACCCGGCCGCCGAAGCCTTCCACGGTTTTCCGGATACGTTCGTCATCTGTGGCTACGATCACCTCCTCGAGTAAGGAGGCCTTTTGGGCCCTCTCATAGACGTGTTGGATCATGGGTTTACCCAAAAGAGGGGCCAAAGGCTTGCCAGGAAAGCGAACCGAGGCGTATCTTGCAGGGATAAGACCTACGATGCGCATTTTTTCTTCTCCTAAAGATCCTTTTTTAACATAATGTGTCACAGAAACAATAATTAAAATTGTTCTTGACTTAAAATCAAAATTTTATAAAATCAGAGTCAAATAAGAAGAATGAAGGAGGGCGTATGAGCATCAAAGGAACGCAAACCGAAAAAAATCTTCTCAAGGCCTTTGCTGGGGAGTCGCAGGCCAGGAACCGCTATACCTATTTTGCTTCGGTGGCCAAAAAGGAGGGTTACGTCCAGATCGCAGCCATCTTTGAAGAGACCGCCAATCAGGAGAAAGAGCACGCTAAGAGGCTTTTCAAGTTCCTGGAAGGGGGCGAGGTAGAGATCACGGCTTCTTACCCTGCGGGAAAGATCGGTAACACCCTTGAGAATCTTTTGGCTGCGGCAGCGGGAGAAAAGTACGAACACTCCGAGATGTATCCGGAGTTTGCCAAGGTGGCACGTGAAGAGGGGTTTGATGAAATTGCGGCGGTTTTTGAAAACATCGCCGTGGCCGAAAAGTATCACGAAAAGCGCTACCGCGACTTAGCGGCCAATATCGAAGCTGGTCGTGTTTTTAAGCGGGAGGCTCCTGTCAAGTGGCGCTGCCGTAACTGTGGTTATGTCCATGAAGGAGAGGAGGCCCCAGAGATCTGCCCCGCCTGTGCTCATCCAAGGGCTTACTTCGAACTCTACGTAGAGACCTGGTAGGTCGTTCATCTATGGGCCAGCCGGGCCAACTTGCGTTCAGCCCGGATGAAACGCAAGGGATTCAAAGATCGTCCCCAGCGCCGGATCTCATAATGGAGATGGGGTCCGGTGCTGCGGCCTGTGTTGCCAAGATAACCAATGATGTCTCCTTTTTTGACCCGCTCCCCTCGTTTGACTACTGCTTTACGCAGATGGCCATAAACCGTCATGAAACCATGGGCGTGTTTGATCTTTACGTAACGTCCTAGACCACGGGCGTAACCTACCCGATAGACCCTTCCATCAGCTGTAGCTCGCACCGGTGCCCCGTATCGCCCCACGATGTCGATCCCGGAATGAAAGGCTCGCCGACCGGTGAAAGGATCCCGTCGATAACCATAATATGAAGAGATGTAACCCCGGCAGGGTTTGCCAAGGGGGACCTTCTGGACCATAGACAAGTATTCTTCAATGCGTTCCAGGAGGACTTCGTATTCTTTCTGTGGGGGTAGATATGGACCACCGAGTCCTCCGGAGAGTTGTTTCTTCTTCTGCCGTAGATAGCGCGAAAGACCTAGCTGAGAGATGATTTTTTCCATATAGGAAGTCCGTTGTCTCAGACTTCCCACAGCGTTCTGGAGTAGTTCCTCCCGCTCCTTTTGGAGTTGGTCAATCTGGGTTTCTAATTCTTTTTCGCGAAGCTCAAGAGAGACGATCTGTCGTTTGAGATCGGCGATTTCAGACCTGAGCTGCCAGTTTTCCAAGAAGAGATAAAGAACCAGGATGACCAAGAGACCGATGAGAGTGACGGGCCATAGACCAGGTGTCGAGAGCCCCTTTATCTTCTTCATGGCGAAGAGCATGCCAGAGGCCGCTTTCAAAATCAAGGATTTCGTGCTTTGATGAAGGCCTGAAAATTTCGTCTGGATGCAACAGGTTTCATCAACCTCGCTTTTGGATGTGAATTCATGGAATCGCATCGCAATCGCCTTTGGTTAGAAATGTCGGTGGAGGTACCAGCTTATCTGGCCGACGCGGTGGCCAATTTTTTCACGGAACTCACGGGCCACGGAGTCAAACTCGAAGATCTCGAGCCCCATCCTGAAGAAGGTCCCCTGGTGCGGGTCACGGGTTACCTGGCTCCGGAACAGACCGAAACCGGGCTCATCAAAAAGGTTTACGCCTATTTGGCCGAACTCGAAGAACTCCATCCCGGGGAGTTTAAGTTCTCTGTGGAAACCAGGCCTCTTCCTGAAGAAGACTGGGCCTGTGTCTGGCAAGAATACTTCAAACCTTTTCGTCTTGGTCGCCGTCTGGTTATCAAGCCTTCCTGGGAAGTTTATGTTCCTGAGCCTGATGAAGTGGTGATCGAAATAGATCCGGGGCGGGCTTTTGGTACGGGTCATCATCCCTCCACGGCTCTGATTCTTGAACGTTTGGAAGAACTCTTTGAGGAAGTTTTCGGTCCCAGCGGTCTGGAACCTTACGTCCTGGACGTAGGTACGGGGACTGGTATCCTGGCCATAGCCGCGGCCAAGCTTGGAGCCCGAGAGGTGGTGGCCCTCGATATCGACCCTGAAGCCGCCGAGGTAGCGCGGGAAAACGTCCTTCGCAATCATTTGCACGACAAGGTTCACGTCTCTACCACGCCGGTCTGGGAATTAATGGACGCCTTCGACCTCATCCTGGCCAACATTTCAGCTTACGAGTTGACGCTTTTGGCCCCAAAACTGGCCGAACTTCTCAACCCCGGGGGACATCTTCTCCTTTCTGGTTTCCTCAAGGAACAGGCGGTTGAAGTTTGCCAGACTTATGAGCACCAGGGTCTCAAACCGGTCCATCAGAAGATTGATCGAGAGTTCGGGGAATGGGTGATGCTCGATCTCAAAAGACCCTAGCTCGTTTCCTGGCCCCGGAGGCCTTTCCCGGACGGAAGGTAGTGCTTCCTTCTGAAGAGGCTCACCATCTGCGTGATGTCCTTCGTCTTCGTCCGGGTCAGGAGATCCTCCTCCTCGACCTTCGGGGTGCCGAATACCTGGGTCAAGTGGAAAAGGTCAGCCGGCGCGAGGTCCTGATTCGGGTGCAGAGGCTCTTTCGTACCGAAGAACCGCCTCGAGCGGAGATAACCTTCCTTTTGCCGCTTCTCAAGAAGGACCATCTGGCCATGTTGGTGGAAAAAGCTGTGGAACTCTGGGTCAAAAGGGTGGTCCTGGTAAAGACCGCTCGCACGGTGCCTCGCGCAGGGGAAGGTTTGAGGGAGAAGCTCAAGCGTCGGGCTGACCAGGCCCTCAAACAGTGTCGGCGACTCTGGCCCCTTGAGATTAAAGGCCCTCTTCCCCTCCCAGAGGCCGTACTAGAGCCCGCCAGTCGAAAGATCTTTGCTTACGAAGGGGGAGGTGAGAAGATCCCCGGAGAGGTTATACGTGCCGAGCGCCTTCTCGTCTTCTCTGGCCCGGAAGGTGGTCTGGCTCCAGAGGAAGTCCGCTTGCTCGAAGAAGCTGGGTTCGAGAGCGTCACCCTTGGCCCTTCCATTTTGAGAGCGGAGACCGCGGCCTTTTATCTGATGTGTCTGGCGCATCATGAAAATCTCCTTCGTCTTGAGGGCCGCCAAAGACGAGCTTTTCTGGTATAATTAGGCCCTTGAAAAACCTCCAGACAAAACCCATCTTGAGGACGCTCTAAAAAAACAAAATCGTCGGAGGTGAAGGGAAAGGTATGATGAACACCTTGAAGACGTTTCTCCTCTTGGCCGCCCTGACGGCCCTCTTCATGATCGTAGGGGAGGCTATTGGCGGGCGAGGAGGAGCCATGATCGCCCTGGTCCTGGCCGGAGTGATGAATTTCTTTGCCTATTGGTTCTCCGACAAGATGGCTCTAGCCATGGCCGGGGCCCATCCGGTCTCAGAGAGTGAAGCCCCCAGGTTGCATCAACTGGTGGCCAAATTGGCGGCTCAGGCGGGCATCCCCAAGCCACGGGTCTATATTATTCCACATGCCACTCCAAACGCTTTTGCTACTGGCCGCAACCCGGAACACGCAGCCGTAGCAGTAACCAGAGGGATCCTCGACCTCCTCACTTGGGACGAACTCGAAGGGGTCCTGGCGCATGAGATTGCACACATCAAAAACCGGGACATCCTCATCTCCACCATAGCCGCGGTGCTGGCCGGAGCCATTGCCTACCTGGCCAACATGGCCCAGTGGGCCCTCTTCTTTGGAGGTCTGCGAGGAGACGACGAAGATAATCATCCGCTTGGGCTTTTGGGGATGCTCGTAATGATCATCGTGGCCCCTCTGGCTGCCACCCTCATTCAACTGGCGGTAAGTCGAAGTCGGGAATATTTGGCCGACGCTACTGGAGCCAAGATCTGCCGCTGCCCCCTCTCTTTGGCGCGGGCCCTTGAAAAACTTGAGGCCTGGAACCGAAAGATACCCATGGAGGTGAACCCTGCCCAGGCGCAGATGTTCATTGTTAACCCCTTGAAAGGGGAGGGTCTTATGGCCCTTTTCTCCACTCACCCTCCCATCAGGGAGCGCATCGCTCGTTTAGTGGAGATGGCCCGGCGGGAGGGGTTGGCTTAGGGGTACCACTTTGGCGCAAAACGTTCTCAGCAAAACTTTTCGCCTGGCCCGCCCTTACTGGCCACTTATTGCTGTGGCCCTGGTTTTGAGTCTGATGGCCTCCTGGCTGTCGGGTTCGGTGGCCTGGTTGGTCAAGCCGGTACTTGACCGAATCTTTCTGGCCAAGAACTACCAGTATCTCAAACTCCTCCCGATAGGTCTCATAGGGCTCTATACCCTGCGGGGGCTTACGACTTTCTTCCAGGCCTATCTCATGCGATTGACAGCGGTAAAACTGGTGAACGATCTCCGCTATCGTCTCTACCAGCGAATCCTCTTCTTGCCCCTTTCTGAGGTGGGCAAAGAGACTTCCGGTAGACTGGTCTCACGCGTCATAAACGATACCCAGGCCGTCGAACCCATTATCGCCAGCGTCTTTCAAACGCTGATGCTCGAAGGTTTTACCATCGTGACCCTGGTGGGGGTGGCAGTTTCGCGGCGCTGGGATCTGGCCCTCCTGGCCCTCACGGTCTTTCCGGGGGTGGCCTTGGCAGCCCGCAAGTTAGGAGGAAAGGCCCGAAAGACACGCCATCGCGCCCAACAGGAAATCGCTAATCTCACCCACCGGCTAACCGAAAGCCTGGGGGGTCTCCGTGAGATCAAGGTCTATCGTCAGGAAGAGAGGTTTCTTTCTCTCTTCAAAGGGGAACTTGGGGCCTATCAACGTTTCATCATGAAGGTCACCAAGTATCGGGAAGGCTCCAAACTGGTGGTGGACCTGCTGACGGGTTTTGGTGGAGCCCTGGTGCTCACCTATGGAGGCTATCTCATTGTCCAGGGTGTCATTACCACGGGTGATTTCTTTTCCATCCTCACGGCGATCCTCATGGTTTTCACTCCAGTGCGGAAGATATCAAAAGCCTACACCGGAGTTCAGGACGCAGCCGCGGCCCTGGAGCGCCTGGAGAAGGTGCTTGCTTCTCCGATAGAAGAAAGTGGGTCCCTTCAGGCGGCTCCTCCCAGACGGGCTCTGAGCTTTGAGGGCGTAAGTTTTCGCTATCCTGGTACAGCCGATTGGGTGCTCCGGGAGATTGATCTTGAAATACCAGCGGGCAAAGTGGTGGCCTTGGTAGGGCCTTCTGGGGCGGGCAAGACCACCCTGGTCTCTCTCATTCCGCGGTTCTTTGATCCTACCAGGGGGCGGGTTGCCGTTGATGGGGTGGATCTCCGCGAATTCGACCTGGCTTCGTGGCGTGCCCTTATTGGTCTGGTCTCCCAGGAGGTGGTCCTCTTCAACGCCTCTATCGCCGAAAACATCGCCTTTGGAAGGCCTGGGGCCAGTCGGGAAGAGATCATTCAGGCCGCCAAGATGGCCTACGCCCACGAATTTATCGTTTCTCTGCCCAGGGGCTATGACACGGTCCTCGGTGAGGAGATCAATCTCTCCGGGGGGCAGAGGCAGCGCCTGGCCCTGGCCCGGGCTATCCTCAAAGACCCGCCCATCCTCATCCTCGATGAGGCCACCAGTCATCTTGATTCCCTTTCAGAGAAGAAAGTTCAGGAGGCCCTGGAACGTCTCATGGCCGGACGAACTACCATTGTAATCGCTCACCGTCTCTCTACCGTGCGTCACGCTGATTTCTTGGTAGTTATGGATCATGGTCGAATCGTCGATAAAGGTTCACACGAGGAGATGCTGGCCCGGTGTCCTCTCTACCGGGAGCTTTATCGGACTTTTTCCCGGGAAGGGGCCAAGGTCATTCCTTTGCGGAAGAGGTCGCCATGAAGAAACTCTGGCTTTTACGTCACGGACAGACTGCTGCCAATCTGGAAGGTCGTTTTGCCGGACGGACAGATGAACCTCTCACCGCCGAGGGTCGCTGTCAGGCGATAGAAGCCGGGAGACGTTTGGCCGGGGAACCCATAGAGCGTATCTATGCCAGTCCTCTCAAACGGACCATGGAAACAGCGGAGCTGGTGCGGCGAGGCCTGGGCCGAGAAATAGAAATCGTGCCTCATGAAGCCTTTTTGGAGATCAACATCCCTCCGTGGGAAGGAAAAAGGAAGACCGAGATCCGAAAATATCCCGAACTTCATTACGAAATATGGGCCAGAACTCCTCATCTCTTCTGTCTTCCGGGGTGTGAGACCCTGGTTGAGGTCCAGGAGAGGGCCCTAAAAGCGGCCCTAGAGATCCTGGATCAGCATCAAACAGCCCTGATTGTGACTCACATGGTTGTGGTCCGTGTCCTGCTCTGTCACTTTTTGGGCCTGGATCTTTCGGCCTACCGACGTGTTCCTGTGCCAAATGCCATCCCTGTCCTGGTGATCCCGGAGGGGGATGGTTTCCGAGTCGAAGCTCCCTTTGAACTTTTGCGTGCGGCATGATCCTTCCTAGCCTTTGGCGAGGTCTTTCCCCCATCCTCTGGCCCCTGGGCTGGCTGTGGGGACAGGCGATGCTCGCCCGCAGGGCTGCCTATCGATGGGGCATTCTGCCCTCCTATCGACCAAGGGCCAGGGTTATCAGCGTGGGTAATCTCACTCTTGGGGGGGAAGGTAAGACCCCTCTGGTAGCCTGGCTGGCTCGCTATCTGGCGCGCTATCGTCGGGTGGTCATCCTGACA
The DNA here is from genome assembly GCA_964630855.1 of uncultured Thermodesulfobacteriota bacterium. Lineage (GTDB taxonomy): Bacteria > Desulfobacterota > Thermodesulfobacteria > Thermodesulfobacteriales > Thermodesulfatatoraceae > JAADCO01. The sequence goes on from CAZVXP010000024.1 coordinate 52,086, forward strand.
AGGGGTTACCGGGGAACCCTCAAGGGTCCGGTGGTGGCCAGTCGGGGAGAGGGCCCTCTTTTTTCTCCCGAAGAAATGGGGGATGAAGCCTATCTTCTGGCCCGGCGCACAAAAGTTCCCCTCATGGTAGCCCGCGACAGGGTAGCCGGGGCGTTTTGGGCCCAGAAGGAATTCGAGGCCGAAATCCTCGTTCTGGACGACGGTTTCCAGCATCGGCGTCTGGAAAGGGATCTAGATCTGGTCCTCTTTTCTGCTGCCAGCGACCCCGCTAGAGAAAGACTCTTTCCTGCGGGACGACTGCGCGAGCCGGTCTCGGTGCTCCAACAAGCCTCAGCCTTTGTGATTACCAAGACCAACCTCCTGGTGGAGAATCTGGCTCTGTTGGGCTTTTTGAAAGGCTATAAACGGCCGGTCTTCCGGGTGCCCTATCTCCTGGGGAAACCTTACCTTTTGGAGACTTTTGAACAGATGTTTCCCCCGTCGGAGGTTGTGGCCTTTTGTGGTCTGGCTCAGGGAGAGAGTTTCTTTCGGGGTCTTGAAGCCCAAGGTCTTCATCTCAAGGCCCGTATTTCCTTCCCAGATCATCATCGTTATCGTCTCCGCGACCTGAAAAGACTCAAGGCTCTGGCACAAAAGACCGGAGCCCCTTTGGCTACCACGGAAAAAGACGCGGTCAAACTTCTTGCTTTTGCCCGTCAGCTACCACCATGCTACGTTTTCCCCTTGGATCCGGCTCCAGGAGAGGACTTTGTTCGCTTCATCGCTGAGAGAATGGAAATTTAGCCTCCCCTCCGAAGCTCTAGGGTGTCTGTTGGCAAGACCCAACCGCTTTCTGGCTCTGGTCGAGGTCTCCGGCCAGGTGGTGGAAGCCCACGTTCACGATCCGGGACGTCTTCCGCAGGTGCTGGTTCCAGGACGCGAGGTCCTTCTCAGACGGGCCCACAATAAAAGACGCCGCACAGCCTGGGATCTCCTAGCCGGGCGGGCCAGAGGATACTGGGTGCTCGTTCACTCCGGCACCCATCGTCTCCTTACTCAGAGACTTCTCGAAGAAAGAGGAAAGGAGCTCTTTCCAGGGCTTGTTTCTTTTCAGCCTGAACCGAGGGTTTTGGAGGGGCGGCTGGACTATTTTTTCGAAATGAAAGAGGGGCCTCCGCTTTACGTGGAGATTAAAGGTTGCACGCTGGCCGATGGAAAGAGGGCCCTTTTTCCCGACGCTCCCACCTTGCGGGGGACGAAGCATCTTCAAAATCTCGTAGCATTGAAAGAAAAGGGGTTTCGGACCCTGATATGGTTTCTGGTCTTTCGGCCTGAGACCGAGTGTTTCGCCCCGGAGGCCAACATCGATCCGCACTTTGCCCGGGCCTTCTCTCAGGCCCTGGCCGCGGGGGTGGAGGTCCTGATCCACCAGTTCGTTTACGACGGTCGAGAAATCTGTCTCTTAAAGCAACTTCCACTCTGTCTTTAAAGGATAGAACAGATTTCATCCAGACGACTTACCACGAAGTCCGGTTCAGCCGAGGCCGGTGGGGTGGCTCCATAGGGATCGCGCTCGGGTCGTCTCACCCAGCAAGTGGCCAATCCCAGGGACCTGGCCGGAGCGATGTCGTGAAAGAGACTCTGGCCTACGTGGAGGATCTTTTCTCTCGGCAGACCGATCTTTTGCAGGGCTTGTTTGAAAATGGAGAGCTGGGGTTTATAAGCCCGGGCCTCTTCCGCGGTAACGATCAGGTTGGGGCGCACGTTTAAGTGTTTGAGGGTGGCCTCAAGGAGGTCGCGGTCGATGTTTGAGATGATGGCCCAGGGGATTCCACGGGTCTGGAGTCTTTTCAGGGTCGGATTGGTTTCGGGAAAGGGCATCCAATAAGGGAGCGAAAGGACCAGAGCCTTTTCTTCACCGGGTTTCAGCGGAAAACGAAGCCTTCTGGAAAGGCCCTGCATTACTTCCTGCAAGACCATTCGATAAGGTTTCCAGGTAAGCTCGGCCTGGCTTTCCAATTCCGCATAAAGACTGAGGATCTCCGATGCACCAGGCCTGGGTTCGAGACCTTTGAGAAAAGGCTCGAGGGCCTTTAAAATACCAGTTTCCCAGTCGATCAGGGTTCCGTAACAGTCGAAGGTTACGAATTCAAAATCGTAGGATTTCATCTTGCCAAAAAACCTGCTCCGGATGCTTTACGAAGTCTCAAACTCCAGGCACTATGAAAGGACCAATTTAAGGAGTGTAAACCAGGTGGAAGAGGTCGAAAAGCGCCTCCTCGAGGAAGTTCAAAGGCGTTTCCCATTGGAAGAAAGACCTTATGCTGTCCTGGCTCAAAGGCTTGGGCTCAGTGAAGAAGAGGTCATCCGGCGTCTTGAAGACCTCAAGGTTCGGGGGCTCCTGCGACAAATAAGCGCCATCTTCCATCCTCAGGCGTTGGGATACCAGACCACGTTGGTGGCCGCTTCCTTTTCCGAAGAGCAAGTGGAGGAGGCTGCTTCTCTCATCAACGCCTATCCGGGCGTAAGCCACAACTACCTGCGTGAACACTTCTTTAATCTCTGGTTCACCATTGCAGTTCCGCCGGACGAAGAGCTGGAGTCCCGCGTGGCAGCTCTAATGCAGGAGGCTGGAGCCAGACGTTATCTCCTCCTGCCCATCAGAAGGGTCTTTCGTATCTCTTTGGTGCTTGATCTTTCAGAAAACGACGAGGAAACAGTCCCCGGTCCTAGAGGAGAGGTGATTCGCAAACCAAAGCTTGACCAGAAGACCATCTCTCTGGTCAAGGTGACCCAGGAAGACCTTCCACGTGAGCCGTTTCCTTTTGCATGCTGGGGAAAGGCCCTGGGAGTTGGGGCACAGGAAGTCTTGGCTTGGCTTCGGCAGGGGTTAAAAGACGGTTTCATCCGGCGTTTTGCTGGTTTGGTGCGTCATACACGGGCTGGGTTTCGGGGCAACGTCATGGTGGCCTGGAAGGTCCCAGCTGAAAGGGTGGAAGAAGTGGGACAGGCCCTTGCTGGTGAGAAAAAAATTACCCACTGTTACGAACGTCAATCTTATCCGGATTGGCCCTACAATCTCTACACCATGATCCATGCCCACCACGAAAAAGAGGCCCTTGATTACGTCAAAGAGCTGTCCCATCGTCATTGCGTTTCCGAATATCTTCCCCTGGTTACCAGGCGGGAATTCAAAAAGGTCCGGCTCAAGCTCTTCTGGTAGGAAAAATTTTTCCCAGTTCTGGCAAAAAAATTCCCTTTGAGGGATAAAAATTTCTCTCCTCCGATAGGGGATTTTCCCGCCATATCTTTGGTGGACAAGGACTCCGGAGAAAGTCGTATTTCTGGCACACTCGTTGCATCTATAGAAAAATAAATCTCACGTGCGGGAGGGGCATTTATGAAGCCATTCAAGTTCTTTTCGGTCATTCTTTTAGTCCTGACGATGGCGGTTTCAGGACACGCGTTAACCATCACAGTAGACGGAAACCTTTTGGACTGGGGGCTTGATACCTCTTCTTTCGAAGAAAACGACAACAATTGGGATCCTGGCTTGTCCGGGGTTTACGTGTTTCAGGAAGATTGGGTGGGAAGTGGAGGTTACGTAGGGCCAGGATGGGGAGATCAGAACTACGATGTGGAAGCCATTTTGGTAACCTCCGACCCCGACTTTCTTTATCTGGCCATTGCCACAGGTTTTCCTCAGTATGGCATCAAAGATTGGGACGCTGGTGATATCTCCATCGACGTGGGCGCTGATGGTTCCTGGGATTACGCCTTGGTGATCTCAAATTACATAGATGGCGACGATTCTCGTGACGAAGTCCTGGGAGGATTTTATCGTGTCTCTTCCTGGGAAGAGGTCGGTATCTCGGAGCATAGCGTCTCGAACCCCTATCGCATGATCGACGGGACCCTGCTCGGGACAGTGGATTTCGTTTATCAAGACGATCCGGACCACGACTTTGCACGCTATTTTATCGAGGCCTCCATCCCTCTTTCTTACTTGGGCTATCCCGGGAAGATCGTCGTCCATTGGACTATGGAATGTGGCAACGACTATGGAAACGTGGAAGCCACGGTGCCAGAACCGGCTTCCATCCTGTTGGTAGGCACTGCTCTCCTGCTGGGAGGAGCCTTTTTGAGGAGAAGAATCAAATCTTAAGGCCAAATCCCCCATCCACCATCCCTCATCCGTCCTTACCTCCTCGGCCGGGCCTCTAAAGGCCCGGTTTTTTTATGTAGAAAAAACCTTCCGTTCTTGGGAAAATTTTTTCCCAAAAAAGGCTAAAAATTTTCCCAAAAAGCATTCTCCCCCTGACTCTCTGGCAAGACCTTTTTCTTCTCTTTCTTTTGCCTTTCTAGAGTGAGAGCAGGCTGGCATCACTTTTGTATCAAATTGGTAACAAAGATTAAAAAGGGGGAGTCATGAAAAGGCCTTTTTTTATTGGAATATTGGTGTTTTTTTTGATGTGGGGGGTGTCTTCTTCCTGGTCTTACACCATCTCTTTTTCAGACGATTCCGTCCACTGGCCGAGTTGGCCTAACAGAACCAGCGATGACGATAAAGACGTTATCGGGCATCCCGATTTGTATGGCGGAACGGTTGAAATCGAAGATGGATACCTGAAAAAGATCACTATCAATTTTGAGACCTGGCAATCAGGTTGGAGCTATGAATTTACTGATTTCTTTATCGATACAGACGCTGACAGTTACTGGGATTACGTAGTCAAACTTTATACTTTTGACCATTGTCAAGGACATGGAACAACGTCTGGGGGAGAATATAAAGTCTATGCTATTGATGTGGCTGAAAGTAGTAATGACAGTTACATCATGTCTTATTGGGGGAGTGGTGGTTATCGCGAAAACCATCCCATTGCTCTGAAAAAATCTGTCATTAATAATTCAAATTTTATAGGAAACGCCTATTTTAGTGGAGTTTCAGGGGGAGATAACAGCACTTACATAAAATTTTCCGGTCTTAACATTGCCCTTGGTGAGCAATTCATCATCGCTTGGCAGGTACAATGCGCCAATGATGTGATCTACCAAAAGATAGGGAATCCGATTCCAGAGCCTGCAACCTTCCTTCTGCTGGGGGCGGGTCTTCTGGGGTTAGGAGGTCTGAGGCAAAGGAGAAAAGGATCTTAGGCGTCCCTCACCTAAGAATCCCTCATCCGTCCTACCTCCTCGGCCGGGCCTCTAAAGGCCCGGTTTTTTTGTCAAGAAAATCTGTAATAAAATCGAAATAAACCCTGTGGGGGGCACTTTACCAGTCAGGCATAAAAGAAATGGGGGCAGATTCTTTTTTTCAGGAACTGGTTTCTCCACAGCTCGGTTTGTACTCTGCCGCCGAGGTGGCCCGTCTTAAACGTGCCCGGGTAGCGATTCCTGGTCTCGGAGGGGTGGGTGGAACGCATCTCATCTCTTTGGTGCGAAGTGGGATCGGCTCTTTTCACATTGCCGACTTCGATCGTTTCGAGATTCGTAATCTGAGCCGACAATACGCCCGCGCAGACGAGGTTGGGCGGCTCAAAGCCGAAGTCCTTGCGGAAGAAGCCAGTCGCATCAATCCCCATCTCGATTTGAAGGTCTTTCCTGAAGGCATTCATTCCGAAAACATCGCGGCCTTTCTGGAAGGGGTAGATGTTGTGGTTGATGGGATCGAATTTTTTGCCCTGGATACCAGGAGGCTCGTTTACCGAGAGGCTCGTAAAAGGGGCATTCCGGTAATCACCGCGGCCCCTCTGGGATTCAACGCCTCCCTTCTCGTTTTTCATCCTCAGAGGAGCCCCACTTTTGAAGAATATTTTGCCATCACATCAAAAATTCCTCGTTTCGATCAGCTCCTCCTCTTTACGCTGGGGCTGGCTCCCAAGCCCTGGTTCATCAGGTATCTCGATCTGGCCTCTATCGACCTTTCTGCTCGCCGGGGTCCGGCTTCGGTGATCACCTGTTATCTTTGTACGGCCCTGGCTGCCATGGAAGCCGTACGTCTCATCCTGAGGCGCCCGGGATTAAGACCCGTACCTTATTACTTTCAGGTGGATCTCTATCTTCATCGTTCTCACTTGGGGTACCTGAAGAAAGGGAACCGTTCCCTTAGCCAGCGTCTTAAATTTTGGTTCCTCAAGCACAAACTTCGCCATTTAAGGAAGGCGCTCAGCTGAAGACTGGCCCAGATAGGGACAGGGGTTTAAGTGATGGCCCCGGTAGATCAGGACCCTTCTGGTTTTACCGAAGATTTCTTTTTCCCAGTGTTCCAAAAATTCGAGCTCTTCGAAACAGGCTGCAAGTCTTCTGGCCTCTTCTTGGCTTTTTAAGACCAAAATGCCGTCTTGGCATACTCTTTCTGATAAGCCGTCCCATAAATCATATTGACTTTCAATGGTTCCGGACCAAAAGACGTAGGTTTCGGGTCTTCCCGGGAGGTAAAAAGCCAGTTCGGCAGCGTAGTGACGTTTGGTGGTGGCTATAAATTCTCCATTCTTCAGATACTTAGCTGTGGTGTGGGCCAAATCTTTCCAGCCGTAAAACTTATAGAGCAGACGTTGAACCTTTGGAGGGAAATCCTGCGGTTTACGGGGGAGATGATAAATGGCTACCGCTATCATCATACCAAGCACCACCCCGAGAAAGAAAAGCCGTCTCAACAGAGGCCCTCGCCCTTGGGGCCAGTTTCCGCGGAGGATTAGGGCGGAGAGAAGGAGATATCCAGAAGCGTAAAAAGGATAGGGCCAATTGGCGTTGACTTTGCGCAGGAAGGAAAGAGGAGCGACCAGAAACAGGGGGATGGCTGAAAGAACAAATAGATAAAAAAGGGCGCTGTTTTTCTTCAATTTTTCACTACGAACAAAGGTATAAAAGACGAAAAGCATGAGAGAGAAAAGGACGGGGGTGATGACAACGGCCTGTTCCAGAAAAAAGCGTGCCGGGCCTTCGAGGGAGAAAGCCTTTTCCTCAAAGTGTGTGGCAGTGTGTTTAAAGGTGACCCAGTGATGTTTGGCGTTCCAGAGGAGGTTGGGAGCCAGGAGTGTCAGGGATAGGATCAAGGCCAGATAGGGGCCGGGATGTCTCAGAAGAGGACGCCTTTGCGGATCGAGTCCAAGCCAGAGGAAGTACATGGCTAGGAAAGCCATCATGGTCTGTTTGGTGAGAAGACCCAATCCCCAGACAAGACCAAGAAAGACAAAATCTCGGAGTTTTTTGTTTTCCGCCGCTTGCCAGCCCAGACAGAGGGCCCAGGCCCAGAAGAAGAGAAGAGGTGGGTCGATGGTCATCACGAAGCTATAGATGGAGGCCAGGGGACTGGCAGCGGCGGCGAAGGCGGCCCAAAGTCCCACCTTACGGTCGAAAAGGCGCTGTCCCAAATAATAGAGCAAGGCGAGATAAAAAGTTCCACACAGGGCCGCTGGTACTCGTATGCTGTACTCACTGGTGCCAAGGTATTTGGTAAAGAAGTGGATGAGCCAGGCCACCATCGGAGGTTTACTGAAATATCCCCAAGCCAGGTGGCGAGACCAATCCCAGTAATAGGCCTCATCAGGGGAGAGTTCGAGGCCTATTTGTTGGGCAAACATGAGCCGGGCTGCCAACAAAGTCACCAGAAAAAGTCCAGCCGGAGAAAAAAGTGAAGAGAGAAAGTCCTTCATTTTTATTTTTCTCTGATGAGGAAAAAGCTTCCGATCAATCCAATGAGGCTTCCTACCAGAAAACCCAGCAGGACGTCAAAGGGATAGTGTACTCCGAGGTAGAGGCGGGAGTAACCAACCAGGAGGGCTGCTGCCCAGAAGAGGGGAGATAGGGCAGGAAGGGCCCGTGAAAAGATCATGGCCGCGCAGGAGACATTGGTAGCGTGGCAAGAAGGCAAGGAATAGCCCGTTTTTTTCTGGGGGAGGGGTTTTGAGAGGTAACGAAACTGCCCCCCTTTGTAGACGTAGATCTCGGAGACGGTATAGTAAGGCCGTAAACGTCCGAAATAGGGTTTAAGGACCCGGGCACACAGAAAGTCGCTGGTTAAAACCAGGCCCAGAGCACCGATGGCGATAAAAATCCCACGGGATGGTTTTTCCTTGATAAGGATCAAGGCGAAAAAACCGAAGAAGGCATAAATGTAGCGTTCGTCGCTCACCAGGGGCATGAGTTG
>CAZVXP010000025.1:0-27078 GCA_964630855.1 uncultured Thermodesulfobacteriota bacterium
GAGGAGGAAGAGATGGCCCTTCCCAAACTGGTAGAGGATCTCCTGCAGCCCGAGGCCTACCCCCATCGTCCGGCCAGGATAGATCTGGTCCAGACCCACATTTCCTACGTCTTCCTGGCCGGAGATCTGGTGTACAAGATCAAGAAACCGGTTGACTTCGGGTTTCTGGACTTCACCACCCTTGAGAAGCGCAAGTTTTTCTGTGAGCGGGAGGTAGAGCTCAACCGGCGCCTCTGCCCGGAGATCTACCTGGGGGTGGTGCCGGTGGTGGAAAAAGGAGGCCGTTATGTGTTTGAAGGCGCAGGAGAGGCCTGTGAATGGGCCGTAAAGATGAAGCGGCTGCCCGAAGAAGGGATGATGGGGCGTCTCATCGCTGAAGGCCGCCTCTCGGAAAGACATCTGGACCTGCTGGTGGAAAAACTTGTTCCCTTTTATCAGACAGCGGCCACCGGGCCTGAGGTGAATCGCTACGGCACCCTTGAGGCCATCTCCTTCAACGTGGAGGAAAACTTCACGCAGACCAGGGACTTCGTGGGGCAGGCCCTGGCTGAACACCGCTATCAACACATCGTCACCTGGTCGCGCCGCTTCATGGACGAAAACAAGGCCCTCTTCGACACCCGGATAGAAGGAGGTTTCATTCGCGACGGACACGGAGACCTTTATTCCGCCAACGTCTGTTATCCCGCCGAAGATCGGGTCTGTGTCTTTGATTGCATCGAATTCAACGACCGTTTCCGCTGCGGAGACGTGGCCCAGGACCTGGCCTTCATGGCCATGGACCTTGACTATCATCGGTTGCGCACCCTTTCTCAATACTTCATTGAGCGCTACGTAGAACTCTCACAAGATCGTGGGCTCCTTGAGGTGCTTGATTTTTACAAGTGTTATCGGGCGTATGTCCGGGGCAAGATCGGCTGTTTTACCTGGGCTTCGAAGGAAGTCGATGAAAAGAGCCGCCAGCGAAGCCTTGAAGCGGCCCGACGCTATTTTGATCTGGCCTATCTTTATGCGGGCGGAGAGCCCTTCCTGATTGTGATCTTTGGTCTTTCCGGTACAGGGAAGAGCACCCTGGCCCGAGCCCTTTCCCGGCGGCTCCTGGCCAACTATTACAATTCTGACGTGGTGCGCAAGAGACTCCTTGAGATCCCACCAGAGGAACACCGTTACGAGCCTTTTGGGCAAGGGATCTATCGGGAAGAGATCACTCAGAAGACCTATCAGGCCATGGTGCAATATGCGGTCCAGGATCTGAGCGAAGGACGCGACGTGATCCTTGACGCCACCTTTCGGTCCCGGGCCCTGAGGGCCCTCGTGCTTGAGGCCATCCAAAAGCTCCCCTGTCGCCTGCTCTTCGTGGAATGTCAGGCGCCTGAAGACGTGATTCGTAAACGCTTTCAGGAAAGGGCCCAAAAGACGGGAGAGCCCTCCGATGGTCGCTGGGAGATCTATCTCAAACAGAAGGAAGTCTTCGAGGCTCCGGAAGAGATCCCAAAAGAAAAATTGCTAATCCTTGAGACCACCAGACCTGTTGAAGAACTGATAGAGGAGGTATTGGTCCGTCTTTTATGAGGCTTGTCTATCATACCCGTCGGGGAAATCCTGGTTTGCTCCTTTTCTTTCTGGGCTGGGGAATGGATGAGAATCCTTTCCTTCCGCTGAAGATCCGGGGCTGGGATCTCGCCTTGATCTATGACTACCGTGATCTGAATTTTCCGCCCATTCCTTCTTATGCCGAGATAAAGATCCTGGGATGGTCTGCAGGAGTCTATGCGGGACTCCTGGCCCTGCGAGAGGGCCTGGCACAACAGGGGGTCTTTGTCAATGGAACCGGGGCTTTCTGTCATCCGACATGGGGGATCCATCCCCGTTTGTGGCGGGCTACCTGGCAGGCCCTCAAAAGGGCTCCCCAACAGACCCTCTCAAAGTTTTATCAGAACATGTTCCGCCATTCAGAGGATCTCCGTTTCTTCTTGACCCATCGACCTCAACGTTCGATCTCTGAGATAATCGAGGAGCTGGAGGCCCTGATGGGTTTTGACCCTTGTCTTGAGGTGAGGGGTGAGGTTCGAGCTTTCGTAGGCCGGGATGACGCCATCTTTCCCCCTCTGGCGCAAAAGAGATACTGGGAAGAAAGGGGCATTCCCTGGCTTTTTCTTCCCGGGGGACATTTTCCCTTTTACGAACGCCGTCTTGAGGAGTTCTTCCAGAGGTAATGGCCTAAGAGTTTGAGGCCTTCGGCCAGGGGCCAGAAGAAAAAGGCTACAGCTATCAATATTCCCCACAGTCTGAGACTCAGGGGTCTGGTCAGAAGATAGCGGTTCAAAGGGGCCCAATGCACAATGAGGATCTGTGAGAGGATCATGCCAAGGGCACAAAGGTTCAGCCAGCGGTTCCGGAAGATGCCGAGTTTGAGCAGGGGCAATCTCTCAGACCGCGAGACATAGGCCGCGGTGATGGCGATCAGGACGAAGCCGGTAAAGAGGGCAGTTTGAGCGTATCGTACCGGGGCCTGGCCTGCCACGCGCTCGAAGACAGGAAAGAGCAGTAGGGCAATAAGGATGGCAAAACCCGCTATGAGCCCCACCAGACGCCTGGTAAAGACGCCCTCCTGAGGGGGCCTTGGGGGACGTTTCATGAGATCTGGGGCCGGAGGATCCACGCCCAGGGCGAGGGCCGGAGGGCCGTTGGTGACCAGATTGATCCACAGGATGTGAATGGCCGTCAGAGGCAGAGGCAGCTTAGCCAGGAACCCGGCGATGAGAACCAGGATTTCAGAAAGGTTGAAGCTCAGGAGGAAAAGGAGATACTTCTTGATGTTGTCAAAAATGGTGCGTCCTTCTTCCACCGCAGCCACGATAGTGGCGAAGTTATCGTCCGCCAGGATGAGATCCGCAGCCTCCTTGGCTACCTCCGTCCCGCTCACACCCATGGCAATACCGATGTCAGCGGCTTTGAGAGCCGGGGCGTCGTTCACTCCGTCTCCGGTCATGGCCACTATTTCGCCCTGTTTTTTAAGAAGCTTCACGATGCGCAATTTGTGTTCAGGAGAGACGCGGGCAAAGATGGCCGTCTTCTCCAGACGCTTTTCTAGTTCCGCGTCTGATAAGGCTTCAAGCTCTCGAGAAGTGATGACGTAGGTGGGGTCCTTACGGGGCACCAGGGCCAGGGCCTCGGCTATGGCCAGGGCGGTGGTTGCGTGGTCTCCGGTGATCATGATCACCCTTATTCCGGCCTCGTGACATTCTCTGATGGCTTCTTGCGCCTCTGGCCTAGGGGGATCCATCATACCCTGAAGACCACAGAAGATGAGGTCTTTTTCCTCAAGGAGCTCTCCTTCCCGATAAGCGAAGGCCATGACGCGCAAGGCTTTGGCGCTCATGGCCTCGGCAGCGGCTAGGACCTGTTTGCGTCTTTCTTCGGTAAGGGGTTCTATTTTGCCGTTTGTCAGGATGCTCGAAGAAATGGTGAGCATTCCCTCAACCGAGCCCTTGCTCAAGATAAGGCCCTTTTTGGGTCCTTTGACCAGGACAGTCATGCGCTTGCGTTCCGAATCGAAGGGCAGCTCTGCCACCCGCCTCCAGCCCTCAGGGGAGAGCCCTGCCTTTCTGGCTGAGACCAGAAGGGCGGCTTCCGTGGGATCTCCTACCACGCGGCGGTCTTCGATCTCAGCGTCGTTGCAAAGGAGACCAGCCAGAAGGGTGAAATAAAGGGCACTTGATGGTTCGACCTTAATTGGTTTCCCCTCAAGCAGAATTTCCCCTTCGAAATCATAACCGCTTCCGGTCACGGAAAAGATTTTGCCCCCGGCCCAGATCTCGCGTACGGTCATCTCGTTCTTGGTAAGAGTACCGGTCTTATCGGTACAGATGACGGTGGTTGAACCCAGGGTCTCTACTGCTGGGAGCCTCTTTACAATGGCCCGGCGGCGGGCCATGCGCGAGACCCCGATGGCCAAGGCTCCGGTGACTACTGCTGGTAGGGATTCCGGTACTGCTGCCACCGCCAGGGAAACACCCCAGATGAACATTTCAAGCCACGGGTAACCTTGCATTACTCCGATAAGGGCGGCCAAGGCCGCCACTGCCAGAGAAAGTCCCCCCAGCCAGCGACCAACCGTGCTGATGCGTCTTTCAAGCGGCGTGGCCTCGGTCTCTACAGATTCGAGCATCTGGGCGATGCGACCGAATTCCGTTTCTTTTCCCGTGGCCACGACCACCGCCAGTCCCCGTCCGTAGATGACCGTGGTCCCGGCAAAGACCATGTTCACCCTTTCAGGCACCGGGGTGTCTGCGGGAAGAATCTGACGGGCGTCCTTTTCAACGGCTACAGATTCTCCGGTGAGGGGGGACTCGTCTACCTTGAGGTTCACGCTTTCGATCAGGCGTGCATCTGCGGCTACCTTGTCTCCTGCGGCCAGCACCAGGATGTCTCCTGGAACGACCTCCCGGGCAGCAAGGCGCCTTTTCTTTCCTTCCCTGATCACGGTGGCCTCTGGGGCGGCAAGCTCCTTCAAGGCGGCCAGCGCCTGATCTGCCTTCCATTCTTGTACGAAACCCAAGACCGCACAGGCCAGTACGATCAGGAGGATGACCACGGCCTCCAGGGCATCTCCTACGAAGAAGGAGATGCCAGCGGCGATGAGGAGGATCAAAATAAGGAGATTGGCAAACTGCTTAAGAAAGAGTTTGAGGGGGGAGTCCTTTCTTGCTGCTTCGAGTTCGTTGGGGCCAAAAAGAGAAAGACGCCTTCGGGCTTCTTCTTCCGTGAGCCCCTTGAGACTTGAACCCAAGGCTTCCAGGACTTTTTCCTTGGGTAGGGCAGGGGAATTGTGCTTGACCTCTTTGATTGTGGAAGTCATAGGGGTTGCCGTGAGCAGAACTTATAACACGTCTCGGTTCAACTGACCATTAAATTCGAGAAATATCCCAGGTCTTCGATCATCTGGCGGTCGTGAGCCAGGAGACGCCCCCTGGTAGTCAGGTAATGGCCCACCATCAAGGCGTTGGCGGGCAGGAGGGCCAGGGCCTGAAGGTCTCTGAGGTTGTATTCCCGGCCACCGCAGAGCCGAATCTCGGTGTGGGGGAGAAGGAAACGAAGCACACAGAGGATGGCCAGACACTTGAGAGGTGATAAATGGCGCGCCCCTTCGAGGGGGGTCCCGGGAATGGGATGCAGAAAGTTCACAGGCACAGAATCCGGCGCCAAAGCCACCAAGGTATGGGCCAATTCGAGGATCTCAGTGGCCCGCTCTCCCAGACCAAAGATTCCACCGCAGCAAAGGGAAAGCCCCACTTCCTTAACCTTTTCGGCGGTGCGCAGACGGTCACGCCAGGACTGGGTGGAGCAAATCCTGGGATAGAAGCTCTCGGCAGTTTCCAGGTTGTGGTGATAGCGGGAAAGCCCGGCCTCTTTCAGGGCTTCGAGCTCGGCCAGCCCTAATTGACCAAGGGAGGCGCAGAGTTTGAGCTGAGGCCATCGATCCTTCATCTCCGCAAGGAGATTAAGAAGACGATTGAATTCCGATTTTGATAGCTTGATGCCGCTTGTCACCAAACTGAAACGATCTATTCCGTTTTGAACCGCTTCCTGCGCGGCGGCCAGGATCTTTTCTTTCGAGAGCAAAGGATAGACCGGAGCTTTGGTGCGGTATTTGACCGATTGAGCGCAAAAGGCACAATCAGAAGGACAGCGTCCGCTCTTGGCGTTCAGGATGGCACAGGTCTCAACCCTGCGACCAAAGTGGGCCTCCCGCAAGCGCCGGGCTTCCTCCAGATAAGGCCAGACGGAAAGTCTTCCCTCAAGGAGCGCTTTCAACTCTTCGTAAGGGATCATTTCTTGCGGCGCCGGCCCTTTTTGGCCTTTTTGGGCAAGAGTGCCACCTCGAGGATTTGATCCATGTGGCGCACCGGGATGAACTCGATCTTGCGGCGCATGGGTTTGGGGATCTCCTGCAGGTCCTTGACGTTTTTCTCCGGGATGATGACGCGCGTGATGCCCTTTCGCAGGGCAGCTAAGGCCTTCTCTTTGATGCCACCCACTGGCAGGACTTTACCTCGGAGGGTGATCTCCCCGGTCATGGCCACGTCTTTGGAGACCGGGATCTCAGCCAGGGCAGAGATCATGGCAGTGGCCATGGTGACTCCTGCCGAGGGTCCGTCTTTGGGGATGGCCCCAGCGGGTACGTGTACGTGGATATCGAACTTTTCGTAAAAATCCGACGGGATGCCAAACTCCTTGGCCCGGGAACGGGTGTAAGAGAGAGCGGCCTGGGCTGATTCCCGCATGATCTCACCCAGATGACCCGTGAGAATGAGGTTGCCTTTGCCTTCCATCACCAAAGCTTCCACGTAAAGCACCTCACCTCCGGTCTCCGTCCAGGCGAGTCCGGTGGCCACCCCGACCTCGTCTTCTTCCTGTTCAAGCTCTGGTACGTAAAGGGGAACTCCCAGGTATTTGTGTAGATTTTTGCGAGAGACGAGAAAGGGACCCTTTTCTCCTTCCGCCAGCTTCTTGGCCACCTTTCGACAAATGGCAGCGATCTTGCGCTCAAGTTCCCGCAGGCCGGCTTCTTCGGTGTATTCGTTGATGATCTTGAGGATGGTTTCGTCGGAGATCTTAAGATCCTTTGGGGAAAGACCGTGTTCTTTGATCTGACGAGGAAGGAGATAGCGCTTGGCAATGACTAGTTTTTCTTCGGCGGTGTAGCCGGAAAGATAGATGATCTCCATGCGATCTTTGAGAGCCGGAGGGATGGGATCCGTCAGATTGGCCGTAGCAATAAACATCACCCTGGAAAGATCAAAGGGCACTCCGAGATAGTGATCCACGAAGGAATGATTCTGTTCCGGGTCGAGCACCTCAAGCAGAGCAGCTGCGGGATCTCCTTGGAAATCAGCACAGAGCTTATCGATTTCATCAATCATGAAGACCGGGTTATTGGTACCAGCTTGTTTGAGACCCTGGATGATGCGTCCTGGCATGGCCCCGATGTAGGTGCGCCGGTGACCCCGGATCTCGGCTTCGTCTCGCACGCCTCCTAAAGAGATGCGCACGAACTTGCGTCCCAGCGCCCGGGCGATGGAGCGCCCGAGGGAGGTCTTCCCCACTCCTGGTGGTCCCACGAAACACAGGATGGGCCCTTTGGCCTTGGGATTCAGCTTCCGCACGGCCAGATACTCGAGGATGCGCTCTTTGACTTTTTCGAGATCGTAGTGGTCTTCGTCAAGTACCTTATGGGCCTCTCTGAGGTCGAGTTTGTCACGAGTCTGTTTGCGCCAGGGCAACTCGATGAGCCAATCGAGATAGGTACGAATGATGGCGGCTTCAGCAGAATCAGGGTGCATCATCTCCAGGCGTCGGAGTTGTTTGAGGGCCTCCTTCTCGACCTCTTTAGGCATGCGAGCCTTGGCAATCTTTTGGCGAAATTCCTCGATCTCCTGGGCGTGTTCGTCCACCTCTCCTAATTCGCGCTTGATGGCTCGCAGCTGCTCGCGCAGGAAGTACTCGCGCTGGGTGCGGCTCATCTCTTCCTGGGCCTCGGTCTGGATCTTGGCCTGGACCGTAGCCACTTCAAGTTCCCTCAGCAGGAAACGGTGAAGTTTTCGAAGTCTTTCAACGGGATCGAAGGTTTCGAGGATCTCCTGGGCTTCTGCGATCTTGAAACGCATATGAGAGGCCACCATGTCTGCCAAACGTCCCGGTTCTTCGACTCCCTCCAGCACGGAAGTGAATTCCGGAGTGAGTTGGCCGCGGAGGGCAAAGACCTTTTCTGCGATCTCTTTGACCGAACGCATCAAGGCCTCAGTCTCAACGTCGATCCCCTCCGGCTCCTCCTCGCGCACTGGTTCGTGGCGTACCAGGAAAAAGGGTTTTTGTTGCCGGAATTCCGTAGCTACTGTACGAGCCAGGGCCTGTACCAGTACTTTGAGGCGGCCATCAGGCAGCTTTAAGGTACGCATGATGATGGCCACCACACCTACGTGGTAGAGGTCCTCTGGACGGGGATCTTCGGTTTCCGGGTCTTTCTGGGTGAGGAGGACCAGGAGGCGTTCGCTGTTCAGGGCTTCATCTATGGCAGCCAGAGAGGTCTCCCGCCCTACGTAAAGGGGGATGACCATGGTGGGGAAGAGGACCACGTCCCTGATAGCCATGCAGGGCAGGACTTCTGGAATTTCGATGGTCTCCTCTTCGGAGAGGTCGCCCATGGTAACAGTGCTTTCTTCGAATTCCATCTTCCCTCCTGTGCGTGAAGTATCCAGCGCGGCCTCCAAGCATAAACCTATCAGGTCCGTTCCTCAAAGAGGAGACGGCGGAGATGGAGGCGGGCCGGACGTGTCAGCTCGTAATAGGTATGATTCATGTGTTTAGGGCGGCGGAGGCCTTTCTTTTTGAGAAAGCGACCTTCCACCCGTTCAAGGAAACCCATATTTTCAAGTTCACGCAACCGCCTCATGGTCTCACCCAATTCGAGCCGAAGACGCCTTGAAAGGAACTTGGCACAATCCGGGGCCGTAGCAAAGAGATCCTTCAAGATGCGCCAATCTTCTTCTTCTAGCACTCCCCAAGGCAGTTTCTCCATGCTACAGGACCTGTCTTCGCCTGTTTGTCTGACCTTCTAATTTAAAACTTCCCTTTATTACTGACGAGTATCCTTGACAGTGGAAATTTCCAATTGCTAAAAGGGGATTAAAGCTTATCTTTACTTTAGTGCCCAGTAATATTACGGAGAGAAATGGAAGGTCCTGTTCCGGTAAACAAATTTTTCCCACCTTTTGCCCTTCCACAGGAAATAACAAGCCTACCGTCATTGGTCGGAGGCATTCAAACCCAAACGGACGAGGAGGAGTGTCACCATGTCTAACGAACCCCTTATTTTGTGGTTCAACGAAATCTCTATCAAGGATGTTCCCCTGGTAGGTGGGAAGAACGCGTCTCTTGGGGAAATGTTCCGCAACCTGACCCCTAAAGGGGTCAAAATCCCAGACGGTTTTGCCGTCACCGCCGCTGCCTATCGATATTTC
The DNA here is from genome assembly GCA_964630855.1 of uncultured Thermodesulfobacteriota bacterium. Classification (GTDB taxonomy): domain Bacteria; phylum Desulfobacterota; class Thermodesulfobacteria; order Thermodesulfobacteriales; family Thermodesulfatatoraceae; genus JAADCO01. The sequence goes on from CAZVXP010000025.1 coordinate 9,024, forward strand.
ATCAGGGAGAACCATCTCGACGACCAGATTCGTGAAATCCTCTCAGGCCTTGATACGCACAACATCAAAGATCTTCAGACCCGCGGGCGCAAAGTACGCAACCTCATTCTCAAGGCCGAGATGCCAGAGCAACTGGCCGAGGAGATACGGCAAGCCTATACTGAACTCTCCAAGCGTTACAACCAAGAAGCGGTGGATGTAGCTGTGCGCTCTTCGGCCACCGCAGAAGACCTTCCAGATGCTTCCTTTGCCGGGCAACAGGAAACCTATCTTAACATCCAGGGGGCAGACAACGTCATAGAGGCTGTCAAGCGCTGTTTTGCCTCTCTCTTTACGGATCGTGCCATCTCCTATCGGCAAGACAAGGGTTTTGACCACTTCAACGTCTATCTCTCGGTAGCCGTCCAAAAGATGGTCCGAAGTGATGCGGCTTCCTCAGGGGTCATGTTCACTCTTGATACCGAAAGTGGTTTTCGTGATGTCGTTTACATCACCGGGGCCTGGGGGCTTGGTGAGAACGTGGTCCAGGGGGCGGTCAATCCCGACGAGTTCTATGTCTTTAAGCCCACCCTCAAGCAGGGCTATCGGCCTATTCTTTCGAAGAAACTCGGGTCCAAAGAACTCCGCATGGTCTATGGCAAGAGTCCCAAGTGCCCAGTGCGCAACACCAAGACCCCCAAAAAACTCCGACAACAGTTCTGTCTTACCGACGATGAGATCCTAAAGCTGGCAGAGTGGGCCATCATTATCGAGGAACACTACGGTCGTCCCATGGACATCGAATGGGCCAAAGACGGAGATGGGAAGGAAGTGGGCACCGGAGAGCTCTTCATCGTTCAGGCCCGTCCAGAAACGGTCCACGGGGCCAAAAAAGAACAATATTACGAGATTTACAAGTTAAAGGGCCAGGGCAAGGTGCTCACCACAGGCAAGGCTGTGGGAAGCAAGATCGGACAAGGCAAGGCCCGTGTCATCGAGGACGTCTCCAAGATTCAGGAATTCAAGGAGGGAGAGGTCCTAGTGACGGACATGACCGATCCGGACTGGGAACCCATCATGAAGATTGCAGCTGCCATCGTGACCAATCGCGGCGGGCGCACCTGTCACGCGGCCATTGTTTCCCGGGAACTCGGTATCCCTTGTATCGTGGGGACGGATAACGCCACCGAGGTGATAAAGACCGGGATGGAGGTCACGGTAGATTGTTCACAAGGCGAAGAGGGCTACGTCTATGAAGGGTTGGTGCCCTTCGAGGTAGAACGTATCGATTTGGCCAAGGTTCCGAAGACCAGGACCAAGATCATGATGAACGTGGGTATCCCGGAGCAGGCCTTTGCCCAGGGCCAGCTTCCCAACGACGGTGTGGGGCTGGCACGACTGGAGTTCATCATTGGGTCCCACATCGCCATCCATCCTCTGGCCCTCTTGAACTATGCGGAGCTAAAGAAGAAGGCCCGTCGTGATTCCAAGATTCGCGAGGTGGTGAAGATCATCGATGAAAAGACCCCGATGTACGAGAACAAGGCCGAATTTTACGTGGACAAGCTGGCTCAGGGGATCGCCATGATCGCGGCGGCTTTCTATCCTAAAGACGTCATCGTGCGTCTTTCGGATTTCAAGAGCAATGAATACGCCGGTCTTACCGGTGGCTATCTTTACGAGCCTGTGGAACACAATCCCATGATCGGCTGGCGTGGGGCTTCGCGCTATTACGATCCGCGCTTCGAACCGGCCTTTGCCCTGGAATGTCAGGCTCTTAAGAAAGTGCGAGATGAAATGGGGCTTACCAACGTGAAGGTAATGGTGCCCTTCTGCCGGACGGTGGAAGAGGGCAAGAAGGTTATCCAGGTCATGGAAAAGTACGGTCTCAAACAGGGCGAAAACGGGCTCGAGATATACGTCATGTGTGAGATCCCGAGCAACGTGGTTCTAGCCGAGGAGTTTGCCAAGGTCTTCGACGGCTTCTCTATTGGTTCAAATGACCTTACTCAGCTCACCCTAGGTCTTGACCGAGACTCAGAGCTGGTGGCCCATATCTATGACGAACGCAATCCAGCGGTAAAGAAACTCATCCGGGAAGTCATCCAGGAGGCGAAAAAGGCCAGACGCAAAATCGGGATCTGCGGTCAGGCACCAAGTGACTTTCCCGATTTTGCCGCCTTTCTGGTGGAGTGCGGCATCGATTCCATGAGCCTTACCCCCGACACCGTAGTCAAAACCAGACTGTTGGTAGCAGAGAAAGAAAAGGAACTCGGGATCGAGCCCGAAGAAGGTTAGTTGCCAATTGATGGAAGAAGGGAGGCCCTCTACAGGAGGGTCTCCCTTATTTTCCGGTCAATCCCCTGAGGTGGGTCTCGTAGGCGGCCACGAGAGAGGGTAGGTGGTAACCTCCCTCGAGCACCGAGATCACCGGGGCTTCCAAAGCAAGGCTCCATCTCCGCACAACAGCGCTCAGCTGACCAAAGCCAGCGGTGGAAAGATTGAGAAAGGAAAAGTCGTCTTCCCGATGGGCGTCGAACCCGCAGGCCAGCAAGATGCCCTGCGGGGCAAAGGCCTTGACCTGAGGTTCAACCACTTCGGTCAAGAGCTTGAGGAAGAGCTGGTCTCCACTTTCCAGAGGCAAGGGAAGGTTAAGGTTGTAACCCCGCCCGGCTCCTTTTCCCTTTTCTTCTGGCCAGCCCGTGCCCGGAAAGCTCCGGGCTGGATGTTCGTGAAGACTCACGTAGAAGACCTCCGGGTCCTCGTAGAAGGCCTCCTGCAGGCCATTGCCATGGTGGGCGTCCCAGTCCAAGATCAGGATGCGGCGTCCATAGTTTTTTTGCCAGTAGCGGGCCCCGATGGCCACGTTGTTGAGGAGACAGAAACCCATGGCCTTTCCCCGGCAGGCATGGTGACCCGGTGGACGGACCGGGCAGAAGACGAAGGATCTTCCTCTATTTTCAATCAGTTCTACGGCCTCGAGTACCGCCCCGGCAGCCAAACGTGCCACCTCGAACGAATCGAAGGAAATCTGGTTATCAGGGCCATCAATGGAAGAAAGACCCCTCAGGCAAGCCTCCTCCAGCCGTAGAAGATATTCCTCCTCGTGGATCAAAAGAAGGTGTTCGAAAGAGGCGGGTCTGGGTTCTAAGATTTCTAGGTCTGGCCTCAAAGAGCCAGAAGAGAGGAAGCGGATGATGGCTTCGACCCTCAAGGGGCTTTCCGGATGGTTCCCGAAGAGGCCGTGTTTTTTGAAATCCGGAGTGTAAACCAGGGGGATTTTCTCCATAGCCTTATTTTACCAGCTCCAAATTTTCTCTTCTCCTTGGTTGCCTTAAATGGGCTTTAAGTGTTAAATAGCGGGCAAAACTCACGCCCGGTCTCGGGGGTGGCGGGGTGTCCGTTTGTCTACGGATGGCCACTCCCAGGGCGGAGGAAAAACCCATGTAAGGAGGTCGTCTCATGTCCAGACTTACCATGAAACAACTCTTAGAAGCAGGGGTTCACTTTGGGCATCAGACCCGGCGTTGGAATCCCAAAATGAAACCCTTCATCTTTGGCGAAAGAAACGGCATTCACATTATCGATCTTCAACAAACCGTTAAATTGTTCGATGTAGCTTACGATTTTATCGTTGATACCGTGGCCAATGGTGGAAAGATTCTCTTTGTTGGTACCAAGCGCCAGGCCCAGGATACCATCAAAGAAGAGGCAGAGCGGTGCCAGATGTATTATGTGAACCATCGCTGGCTCGGTGGCACATTGACGAATTTCAAGACCATCAGGCGCAGTGTGGAAAAGCTCCGGAAGCTTGAGAGCTGGTTTGAAGATGGCACTATTGAACGTTTTCCCAAGAAAGAAAGGCTCAAACTGGAACGCTTGAAGCAGAAACTTGAGCGCAACCTGGGTGGTATAAAGGAGATGGAAGAACTGCCCCAGGCCATCTATATTGTTGATCCCAAGAAAGAACACATCGCCGTTTTGGAGGCCCGCAAACTGGGTATCCCCATCGTGGCCATCGTGGACACAAATTGCGATCCTGATCTCATCGACTACATCATTCCTGGCAATGACGACGCCATTCGGGCTATCAAACTTCTTACAAGCAAGATAGCCGACGCCTGCCTGGAGGGTCTGTCGCTTTACGAAGAGCGTCTCCAGGCTGAAACAGACAAGGCCATTGAAGAAGAAATGATGGAAGCTGCTGAAGAAGCTTCAGCCGAAGAGATCGCCGAAAAGATCGTAGAAGAAGCCGTGGCAGAGGCGGGAGAAAGTTCCGGGGCGGAGTCTGAGGAAGCCCCAAAAGCAGAGGCTTAGAAAAAGAGTCTCGGCAGAGGTTTTGGATATCATTCGAAAAGGAGGGAGTGAACGATGGCGGAAATCACCATGGAGATGATCAAAAAGCTGCGGGAGAAGACAGCGGCCGGGATGATGGATTGTAAGAAGGCCCTGGAGGAAGCCGGTGGTGACATGGAAAAGGCGGTAGATATTCTCCGCCAGAAGGGTTTGGCCGTGGCGGCCAAACGAGCTGGTAAGGCGACCAAAGAGGGCGTGGTGGCGGCCTATATTCACGCCAACAAGAAGTTGGGGGCCATGGTCGAGGTCAACTGTGAGACCGATTTCGTGGCCCGTACGGAAGAGTTCCAACAGTTCGCCTATGAGCTTGCCATGCATATCGCTGCTGCCAATCCGTTGTGCGTCTCCCGGGAAGATATGCCCGAGGAGGTACTGAATCGCGAAAAAGAAATCTACGTGGCTCAGGCCAAAGAGAGCGGGAAACCAGAACACGTGATCGAAAAGATTGTCCAAGGGAAGCTTGAAAAGTTTTTCAAGGAAAGCGTGCTTTTGGAACAGCCCTACGTAAAAAATCCAGATCTTACCATCCAGGACCTCCTCAACGAACTCATGACCAAAACAGGAGAGCGCATTCAGATTCGGCGCTTTACGCGTTACGTCGTTGGGGAGGAGGCTTAGATGGCCGAAGACGTCCCGCGATATCGTCGCATCCTGTTAAAACTCTCCGGGGAGGCCCTCATGGGGAGGGCCTCTTACGGTATAGAACCCGATGTTCTCAAAGAGTTGGTGGAAGAGTTCCATACCCTCCATGGTCTGGGGGTAGAAACCGCAGTTGTTATCGGTGGTGGAAATATCTTTCGGGGTGTTTCCCGTGTGGCTGAAGGGTTTGACCGGGTTCGGGCGGATTATATGGGGATGCTGGCCACGGTGATCAACGCCCTAGCCCTAGAGGACGCCCTGCGTGGAGCCGGTCTTCCGGCCCAGACCATGTCGGCCCTGGAAGTGCAAGGGGTGGTGGAGCCGTACGTGAGAGAACGGGCCCTTGAGGCCCTGTCAGCCAAGAAGATCGTCATCTTCGCTGCTGGTACGGGAAATCCGTTTTTTACCACCGATACCGCTGCGACCTTGCGGGCCCTTGAGATCAAGGCCGATGTCCTTTTCAAAGCCACCAAAGTCGATGGAGTCTACTCCGCAGACCCGATGAAAGATCCTTCGGCCAAAAAATTTGATCATCTTACCTACGACGAGGTCCTGGAAAAGGACCTCCGAGTAATGGATCTTACGGCCATTTCTCTGGCCAGAGACCACAATCTTCCCATTTTGGTCTTCAACATGCGCAAACCAGGCAACATCCTTAAGGCCGTTTCTGGGGAGAAGGTGGGCACGCTCGTAGGAGGTGGGCAGCCATGATCAAGGAACTTTTGGATGATGCCAAAAGACGCATGGACAAATCTGTCAAGACCTTTCAGGCTGAGATAGCCAAGGTGCGTACCGGCCGGGCCTCAGTAGCCTTGGTGGATAGCATCAAGGTTGATTATTATGGAACCACCATGCCCCTCAATCAAATGGCCACCATCACCGTGGCAGATGCTAGACTCATCGTCATCCAACCCTGGGATCCTTCTGCCATCGGAGCCATTGAGAAGGCTATTCAGCGTTCGGACCTGGGACTTTCACCCACCAACGACGGAAAGGTAATCCGGATAGCGGTTCCTCCTCTTACGGAGGAGCGCCGCAAGGAACTGGTAAAGATGGTTCGCAAGATGGCTGAAGAGGCCCGAGTGGCGGTGCGTAACATCCGTCGTGACGTCCTCGACGACCTGAAAGAACTCAAAAAAGAGGGAGAGATTTCGGAGGACGATTTCTACCGGGCCCAAGACCAGCTTCAGAAGATTACCGACGAGCACATCGAAAAGATCGACGAAATTCTCGAGCATAAAGAAAAGGACATCATGACCATTTAAAGAGATGGATAGGAACAGGCTGGTAAAGATTCCGCGGCACGTGGCCATCATCATGGATGGCAACGGTCGATGGGCCAAAGCGCGGGGGCTGCCGCGCATCATGGGCCATCGGGAGGGAATGAAGTCCGTGCGGGCGGTGGTAGAGTGCGCCCGCAAGTTAGGCATCCAGGTCCTTACGCTCTACGCCTTTTCCAAAGAAAACTGGCAGCGTCCCAGGGAAGAAGTCTCCTTTCTCATGGGGCTTCTGGAGGAATACCTCCGACGAGAAGTCCAGGAACTCCACGAGAAAAACATCCAGATCCGAGCCATTGGAGAACTCGAGCTCTTGCCACGAAAGATTCTGGCCCTGCTCAAGGAATCCATCAAAAAGACGGCGGCCAACACCGGCATGGTGCTCAACTTGGCCTTGAGCTATAGTGGACGAGCGGAGATCACCCGGGCCGCTAAGCTCCTGGCCGAGGCCTGTCTGCGAGGAGATCTCAAGCCTGAGGAGATCAACGAAGAACTTTTCAGTCATTACCTCTACACCAATGATCTCCCTGATCCGGACCTTCTTATTCGAACCAGTGGAGAAATGAGACTCTCAAATTTTCTCCTTTATCAATGTGCTTACACCGAGCTTTATATCACACCGGTTCTTTGGCCTGATTTTCGAGAGGAAGAGTTTTTCGCCGCTTTAGAAGAATATCAGCGTCGGGAACGCCGTTTTGGCAAAATAAGTGAACAGCTGAACTGAAATGCACCGCGCCCGCGTCATCACCGCTGTCCTCCTTCTTCCGCTGGTTGTTGGACTCATCCTTTATGCCCCGAAGTTGGTCGTGTGGCTGGCGATCCTTTTGGCCACGGAAGTAGGCTGGTATGAATACGCCCGCATGACAAGGCTCCCCCCGGATCTCTTTATGGCCGGAGTTTTCTGTTTGCTTTTTTTCCTGGTAGCCTTTTACGCTCAGCCGGTCCTTTTCCTCTTGGCCCTCTGGCTCTCGCTTCTTCTCCTTACCCTTTATTTCCTTCCCAGGTTCGTGGGTTACGAATTCATCGTCCTCTTTGGTTTTGCCCTGGCGGGTGTGGTTTACTTGGGGATTTCTTTTGGACACCTTTTTCTGGTCTTCACTCTCAAAGAGGGCCGTCTCTGGCTCTTGATCCTGATGGCGGTGGTTTTTGGTACGGACACCGGGGCCTACTACACGGGACGGGCCCTGGGAAGGAGATCCCTGGCCCCCAGGGTTAGTCCCAAGAAGACCTGGGAGGGCACGATCGGGGGCACTCTTCTGGGATCCGGGCTTGGAGGGCTTCTGGCCTATTTCTTCTTCGGCCTTGCCTCTTTGAAATGGCTCTTGCCCTTTTTCTTCTTGGTCTCGGTGGCAGGACAGATCGGTGACCTTTTGGAATCCATGATCAAAAGGGCCTGTCGTGTCAAAGACTCAGGTCAGATCCTTCCGGGACACGGTGGTTTGCTTGATCGGGTAGACGCCCTGGTCTTTGCGGCCCCCTTTTTTTACTGGGGGCTTTCTTTCCTCAAAAATTGGCTGCCTTTTTTCTAGAAAAGGGGTAATTTAAGCCCGATGAAAGGGCCACGAAAGATAGCCATCCTGGGCTCAACGGGTTCCATTGGCCGCAACACCTTGGATGTGGTTTCCCGTTTTCCGGATCGCTTTCAGGTAGTGGCCCTGGCAGCAGGGGAAAATATCTCTCTTCTTCTCGAACAGACCAGGCGCTTTAGGCCCAAACTCATCTCCTGTAAAAACGAAGCCCTGGCCGCTCGTCTCAAGCCAGAACTCCCTCCAGGCGTGGAGCTTCTCTCCGGCAGAGAAGGGGCTTTTGCCGTGGCTACACATCCCGAAGCCGAATTGGTGGTCTCGGCCATGGTAGGAGCCGTGGGGCTTTTACCCACCTATGAAGCCATTAAAGCTGGCAAGACCTTGGCTCTGGCCAACAAAGAGACTTTGGTCATGGCAGGGCCTCTGGTGATGGCAGAAGCCCGGGCTCGGGGGGTGGAGATCCTGCCGGTGGACAGTGAACATTCTGCCATTTTTCAGTGTCTTTCAGCTGGCAAACGCGAAGAGGTGGATCGTCTCATTCTCACTGCCTCTGGCGGACCTTTTCGTACCAAATCCAGCGAAGAACTACGGCGAGTAACTCCCAAGCAGGCCCTGAAACACCCCAACTGGGAGATGGGGGCTAAGATCACTATAGACTCCGCCACCCTGATGAACAAAGGACTTGAAGTGATCGAAGCCCATTTCCTCTTTGAGGTCCCTGCCGAGAAGATCAAGGTCAAGATCCACCCCCAGAGTATCGTCCATTCCCTGGTCGAATTTGTGGATGGTTCGGTGATAGCCCAGTTGGGTATCCCTGACATGCGCATTCCCATTGCCTACGCCCTGGCTTATCCTGAAAGGTTGCCCCTTGATCTCCCACGCCTGGATCTGGTTTCAGCCTCTCCCCTCACCTTTGAAGAGCCTGATCTCCGACGTTTTCCGTGCTTGCGTCTGGCGTACGAAGCCCTGGAAATGGGAGGGACAGCCCCGACGGTGCTCAATGCCGCTAACGAAGTGGCGGTAGAGGCCTTTCTGAACGGGCGCTTGCGTTTTGATCAGATCCCTTTGCTTGTGGAAAAAGTCCTTCAAGAAGTTGCAGTTTCTCCAGGGAACTCATTGGAAGAAGTGCTGGAGGCCGATATACTCGCCAGGATCCAAGCCGAAAAGATTATCGATCAGCTGGAGGTTTGATGCATACCTTCTTGGCCGTTGTCGTTGTCCTGGGTGTCCTCATTTTTTTCCATGAATTGGGACATTTCCTGATGGCCCGCCTTTTGGGGGTGCGGGTCCTCAAATTTTCTCTGGGTTTTGGTCCCAAGCTCTTTGGTTTCGTGCGGGATGGCACGGAATATTGCCTCTCAGCCATACCTCTTGGAGGCTATGTAAAACTCTTAGGCGAAAGCCCTGCAGAACCTGTCTCGCCAGAAGATCTTCCGGCCTCGTTTTCACATCGTCCTCTGGGTCAGCGGGCCCTGATCGTGGTGGCTGGTCCCCTGGCCAATTTTGTCCTAGCCTGGGTCTTCTTTGCCCTGGTCTTTACCTTTCAGGGAAAGCCCGTCTACCTTCCTCAGGTGGGTAAGGTCTTGCCGGAGACGCCGGCGGCGGAAGCCGGTCTTAAACCTGGAGATTTGATCGTGGCGGTAAACGGTAAACCCATCTCCAGCTGGCAGGAGTTAAATGAGGTGGTACGAAAAAGTGAGGGGCATCCCCTCGAACTACGGGTGAAAAGAGGGGAACAGGAGATCACCCTGGTGGTTACCCCCAAGGTGCGAGAGGTGAAAAATATCTTCGGTGAAACAATCCGCGTTCCCATGATAGGCATCGTTTCGGCGGGCAAGGCCCGTTTCGAACGCGTGCCCCCTGCCAAAGCCTTGCTAGAGGCAGCTCTCATGCTCTTCCTCATGATTAAGCTCACCTTGGTCTCCATTGTTAAGCTCATCGAACGCGTGCTGCCCCTCTCCACCCTTGGAGGTCCCATCTTCATAGCCAAACTAGCGGGAGAACAAGCTGAGGCCGGCCTCTGGCCCTTGGTTTCTTTTATGGCCGTCCTTTCCGTAAACTTAGGGGTGTTGAACCTGCTGCCCATCCCGATGCTAGATGGAGGCCATTTAGCCCTCTACGCCGTGGAGGCCATTCGGGGCAAACCCCTTTCTCCGCGGACCAAGGAATATGCTCAGAAAATAGGGCTGGCCATCCTTCTTTTTCTGATGGTGGTGGTCTTTTACAACGATATCCTTCGGCTGATAAGAGGAGGTTAAATGGCCTCCTGCCTTGACTCACGGGCTTGATGAGGATTGAGCCTTTCAGCAAAGAACCGGGCAGCCTTTTCCTGGCAGAAATTGGTGGCCCGATCTGCCAAGGCATTCAGGGTCTTTCGGAGTTCATTATCTGGATCAAGGCCGAGGGAACCCAGTAGATTGGCAGGCTGACGCGTCAGGAACCCAACCGGCTCACAGACCTTGCGGGCGTAAAGACTTGGTGGAGCTCCTTGCCGGTAGAGATCCAAGAGGTCAAGGGAGGTAAGGACCACCATAACCAGGAAAGCCAAGCCTGTCACTATAACCCCGATGGTCAAAAGATCTTCTAGCTCCATGGGGCCCTCTTCGGAGAAGGGGCGGGAACCCGCCCCTTCTTATTCGGCGATCTCTCCTTCACCTGTTCCTGGAGCCTTGGCCTCGGGTTCACCCACGTCTTCGAAACGATCCTTAAGTTTTTCGAGTACTTTGGGCAAGGTAGTGTATTCCATTTCTTCTGGCGGAAGCCGGTGCGGTTCGAAAATACCCTGGCGTCGCAGCTGATTAGCCAGGATGGCGCACCGGTTACGAGCGTCGTCAAAGGCTGGATCGTCGAAGAGATCATTGGGACCGATGAGCTTGCCCTCACAGAGCTGGTAGCCCGCAGCGATTACACGAGGTGGACCATCAAAGCGGGTAGGTTTGGCCGCCTTAAAAGAGACCGGCATGAGCGGACCAGTATGGGAGCCCCGCATCCAGCCCTCTACGAGCCATGGACGGGCGAAGGGTTCGAGGACTTCGCCAACTGCCGGAAAGCCACTTTGAGCTCGCACAATAAGTACCGGGTCATCTTTGCCCACGTAGCGTCCGGCCATAAGCGAAAGCTTTTGTGTAGAAGCTGCTGCGGCGATCTCTCCGTCCCGATTGCGATAGACGGCCCGTACTACGTAGCGGCTGGTGGCTCCAATGAAGACCAGAAGGTCGTAAAGCTCCCGCGGGGTCTCGAGCTTTACCACCTTCCCGGAGTAGACATCCATCACTTCAAAGGTGAAACCATCGTGCATGGAAGGGTCAATCACCAGACCCGCGGTGTTCATGGGGTCGGCAAACATTTCGTAGAGCGGAAGGTTCCAGGCACTGGGAGAAGTCTTGTCCGCGAAGAAAACAATGACCGGCTCGCTTTTTCTTTCTTCAAATTCCATCTCCGCCACCCCGGGCCCCATGCCCTTGACGTTGCCGGAGAAAGCATCAGCCAGAAGATCTTGCCCAGCTCCATAAAGCTTGAGTTTCTTGGCCACTTCGGTCCCGGCTACGAAGGCCTCCCAGGCCAGCTTGTGAATGTCTTCGTTGTCCTTACCCTTGGTGTGGGTCATCACAATGGCGATATCATCTCCACAAGTGATAACTGAGGCGTCCAGTAGGAGCCCCTTCTCACAGCCTTCTTTGGCCATTTCCTCCACTTTGGCGACGACTTCGGGGTGCGTAGAGGAATGCCCTACGTAGCCACCGATGTCCGCCTTAATCACCGACAAGGTCAGTTTCATACCACACCCCCTCTAAACGAGATTTGTCTCTTGAGATTTGTAATTATCCCCGCTAGCAAAAGCAAGTCTGAAGTTTAGGAGGCCAGAGGAAAGAGGATGGTAAAACGGGTTCCCTTCCGGGGTTTGGACTCCACCAGCAAGGCCCCGTGGTGGGCTCGCACGATCCCTAGGACACTGGCTAGTCCAAGCCCGCGGCCGAACTCTTTGGTGGAAAAAAAGGGGTCAAAAATCTGGTGGATTTTCTCCTCTGGAATTCCGGGTCCGGTGTCCTCTACGCTGAGTGCTACGTAGCGACCCTCTGGCAGATCATAGCCCACGATGGCCCGGGCAAGATCCAGGCGATTGACTTCTATCAAGGCCGTTTGAATGCGCACCTCTCCTCCGTTTTCAAGGGCCTCTATGGCGTTTTTCACCAGGTTGAGGACGGCTTGTTCGATCTTGGAGGGGTCTCCTACGATTTTGGGAAGCTCAGAGGCCAGCTCAAAGACCAACTTTACTTCAGGGGGAGGCAATTCTTCCAACATAGGTTGCTGATGTTTCAGGAGCTGGTTCAGGTCGAGGGCGGTTTCCTCGCTGATCTGATGCCCGGAGAAAGTGAGCATTTGCTGGACCAAGTTTTGGGCCCTTTCGCAGGCCTCTATGATAATCGTGAGGTCCCGTTTGGCCCCCGGGATATGGCTTACCTTTTGGTTTAAAAGCTGGGCTCGGCCCAGAATAATGGTCAGGAGATTGTTAAAATCGTGAGCTACGGCTCCGGTCAAGATGGCAAGACTCTCCAATCGACGAGCCTGTTCCAGGCTGCGTTCGAGCTGTTTGGTGCGTTGTTCGGCCTCTTTCTGGGCGGTGATGTCTTCTACGATCCAGATGCGTCCGCGGTTTTCCAGCCGCCGACCAAGGGCCCGCAAGGGAAAAAGGGAACCGTCTTTTCTCCTCTGGAGGATTTCGGTCTCAAAGGAGCCCTTTTCCGAGATGGCGGCCAGCATCCTTTCCATAAAATGATTCCAGGTCTCTTTATCCGGAAAGAGGAATTCACCCCGTTTGCCGATGACCTCTTCGGGGCGATAACCATAGATTTCACAAAACTTGCGGTTCACCTCGAAGATGCGACCCTCTGGCGAAACAAAGATGACCCCAAGAGGAAGCCCGTCGAGCAGGGTGCGAAGCCGGTTGGCGTATTCCTTAATCTTGAGATGAGTGCGTTTGAGAGGAGTGATGTCATGACCAATGACCAGGAGCCCCTGTAGTTCTCCGTCTCGATAGACTGGGATCTTCACCACGTCATAGATGCGGACCTCACCGTTGAGAGGGACCTCTTCCAGGCTGCGAGAGAGTCCTTTTTTCTTGAGGGCCATTTGATCCGTAAGATGGCAGTATTGAAATACCTCACGAAATTCCGGGTGTCGTTCTGCTAGTTCGAGGTCTGTTCGTCCCTGCCATTCGTCTTCGGCCAGGCCAAAGGTGCGAAGGGTGGATCGATTGGCCATCTTCCAGCGGAGATTGCGATCCTTAAAGACGATGATGTCAGGATAGGCGTTTAGAAGACTTTGTAAGATCGTCTCTTTTTCAAACAGATCTTCTCTCAACTGATGGACTTCGCTCAGATCAAGCACAAGATGGAGGGCCCCTATCAGCTGACCTTTACTGTAAAGGGGGACGGCGCAGATTTTGAGCTTCTTTCCCCTGATGATTTCGTTAAGGCACTTGGATTGGGGTTTGGGAGAAGAAATGATTTGGCGCACGAGGCAATCTTCTGGTGGGGCATTGCTCTCATGGAAGATCTCGTAACAGGGTCGCTCCAGAAGTTTTTCCTTTTCACATTCAAATAGTTTGATTACCTCTGGATTGACCCAGCGGATACGATATTCGGTGTCTATTAGCGCCAAGGCCCAGGGGGTTATTTCAAGAACTTCTTCGAAGTTTTCCTTCAGGGCCTGCCAGAGTTCTTTTCTTTTGGAATCCGGTGCTACCATCTTGCAAAGAGTATCGGGTTTCCAAGAAACGAAGTCAAATCAGCCAAAAGAACCAATAAAATGAGTTATTCCTCCACTTATGCGTTTCATGAGGCGATAAAGGGCCGAAAGAGGCTCAAAGATTTCCTTATGTTCTCTTAAATAGCCCAGATAATGTTCGGTGTGGTAGGTAGCTTCCTCACCAAAGTCTTTGGTCTCCGCCAGGCTCTCGAGCAGGGGAAAGATCCCTTTGAGGGTTTCCACCGCAGCTTCTACGTCCAGATGAAGGATGCGTTCGATGATCTCTTCTCGGCTCGTGCCACGTTGAGGGCTGAATTCTGGGATCTGAACGGCCAAGGTGAAGATGCGATAGATGAGGGCCAGGCGTACGGCGTGAAGTATCTCCAAGGCATCCCGTTCTTCGGGTTTGAGAAGTCCGGGTCCCGGTCTTCGGGCCAAGGCTTCCACAAGATCGAGATAATCGCGGTTGAAGGTGCGACCAACTTTGGCCAAATTGAGATGCTTGCTCACCTCTTCGAGATAGTCCGCCACCTCCCTCAGATCCGAAGCCCGTTCGGGGCAGGGTGGTCTAGCCGCCAGCTTTAGCCAAAAATTGGGATCGAGGATTTCTAGATAGCCGGAAAAGGCATAAAAGTCCGAAAGAGAGAGGGCATAACGGGCCAGAGAGACCAGGAGTCGGAAGCGTTCAGAATGTTCTTCCATGGCCAGGAATTGTTCGGGATTTCGTTTGATAGCGGCTCCCACCCCACCGATGGTGTTGGCCAGGAGCCCGAGCTGATGGAGGATAGCGTTGTGAGGGATGGCCCTGATCTGAGAGGCAGAGATAACCGGAGCCCGGGACTCCTCAAACTGACGTTTTACCGCCCGAGAGCCCGTAGGATAAAGAAAATGTCGACCATATTCCTGAAGGAGCACGGCATAATCCGGATCAGCCATGATTCGCTCGTTGAACTGCCGAATCAGGGCGAAGAATTCAAAGACATAGTCCCATTCCCGGTAGAAGGGATCCGGCTTGTCTTCGGGGGGAAGAAAGGTCTCTTCCAGAAGGCGGGCCACTACCGATAGAGAAAGATTGGGGTTTAAGAAATAGACATAGCCATCTCCGCCTTGAAAGGATACCTCTTCTTTTAGTTTTACGCCGGCTTCGCTCAACTCTCGTCGGCTGGCTGGAGACATGACGTAACGCAATCTTTCTCGGAAACTTCCGGGGTGGGCTCCACGTCCCAGGGATTCGCCGTGGGTATTGAACACGATGAGCTCAATGCCTTTAAGATCGTGTTTGGCCAACACTTTGGCCAGGCGGCGACGAAAGGTTTCAATGGCAAAGGCTGCGGCGGTTTGGCCTAGGTGGCGCCCCGCATCCGAGAAACCGGTCTGGACACAAAGTCGGCCTCTCCTCCGCACATATTCCTTGAAATAGGGGTTGGAGAGCATTTCATCTATGATGCGCACCCCTCGCGAAAGGGCCCGGGGGGTCTCGAAGAGCGGGGAGAGATCGATCCGGTCTTCAACGCCAAAGAGTTTGGCAAAATAAAGGGCCGCCACGGCCGTGAAGGAACTTTCCGTTTCAGCGATTAGAAAACGGATGGGGGTCTCGGCGTCTATATATTTCAGGATCTGGGTCACAAGCATAAAGAGCCTTTTGGCCGTGGTGCGTTCGGCAATGAGGGACCCGAAGTTGATGGTCACCGGTTTGACCTCTTCCAGAAGCCTGTTGACAGCTCGGAGGTAACTCTTTTTGCGACTCGGGTCCTCGGGGTCGGTTTCCAGACCGATGAGGCTTCGCATGGCATTGTGGATCTGTTTGGCGTTAAGGCGGACGTGGATGTGGGAGACACCAAGACCGTAGTTTTCTATCTCTGCTCGTAGGAGACAAAGTTTGCGAGTGAGAGCCGGGTAGGGGAGACTTTCATTGATAGCTTCTTCTATCAGGGCTAACAAGGGCCTCGGACTCACCAGCCTTTCTGCCTTGCCAGCATACATCTTTCGCGCGATCTGACGGAGGGTCTCAAGTCCTTCTTCGTCCCCGCGGAGCACAGCCCGAAAGGCGGCAATCTCTTCGTCGGTCCCTTTCAAAGCTTCGGAGAGAAGTTTCAGTAACAGGGCCAGGATCTCTCTCAGGGCCTCGGTTCCCGGTTCGATGGGGCAAAGATCTATGAGATTTTGGACACTTTCACGATAGCGCGAGAGGGCGATCTTTCTCTCTTCAAGACGAAAGGCAAAGGATTGCCCCCATTCGATGTCCTGGCGACCATCAAGATCATAACCTACCCAGGAGGCCAAGGTCACAAGACGTGGTCTCAGCTGGTACCATTCTTCGGGATATCTTTTCGCGGCGATCTTGAAGATTAAGTCGTAGAGTCTTGCCAGAGCTCGCTGCAGGTTGCTCAAGGCCTCAAGGGCCAGGCGATGTTCCTTCTCCAGGCTGATCCCCGGATCCGAAAGATGTTCCTGATAAAAGGCCTGGAGAATGAGCTCGCGTACCTGTTCTGGTGAGAGGGGAACCCCTGCCACGTTGCGTCCACTGGCCAGTTCTGAAAGTCCTCTCAGAAGCTCCTCTCTCAAGGCAAAAGTAGGATGGGCCGTAACCACGATGCCTATTACCGTGCGGGCCATTTGATTGGCATATTCCTCAAAGGACAACCCTTCTTCGGGCTGCAATAGATGTTCCAGGGATTTCAGATTCTCAAGGGGGTCAGTCTCTCCAACGTAGGCGTGGAGTCTCTCCGCCCGGGAGACGTAGCCTTCTACCGTTACGAACTGAACAAGCTGTTCCAATGCGGAGTAAGAAATATGGCCCTGTTCCAGGTCACGTGCCAATCTGGTGGCCAGCAGTAGGATGGGATTAGCAAAAGGATCTTCTTCTGAAAGAAGCCGCAAACGTTTTAATTGTTCTCGCAGTTCACGATAGAGGGAGAGCAGCGGTGTTTCTTCGGCGGGTCGAAAACAGGCCTCTTCCCACGGAACCAGGGGCCGCTTCAGGTTTTCTAAGGTCTCGCGCAAAATCTCTCTGAGGTTTAGATTCTCCATAGTTAGAGATGTTTACAGATATTCCTCTCTTTTGCCAAGAAAGGCCATGAATCTACCACAAAACGTAGTCAAAAAACTACTTTCTCTCGCCACCAAATGCCCTCTCTGGGTGACAGGAGGAGCCGTCCGCGATCGCCTCCTTGATCGTGAAGTTAAGGATCTTGACCTGACGGTTCCTAGTCGCGCCCACGAATTGGCCTCCTTTTTGGCCAAAGATTTTAAAGCAAAATTCATTCCTCTTGATGAAGAAGAAGGGGTTTATCGTCTGGCCTTGCCGGAGGGGATCTTCCTGGATTTCTCAGAATTTCGGAAAGGGAGTTGCCGTATCGAAGAAGACCTTCTTTTCCGAGACTTCACAATAAACGCCATGGCCGTAAATTTTAAGGAGTTTTGGGCCCCTCCTTCTTCCTGGTGTCTGATAGACCCTACAGGAGGGCGCAAAGACCTTACCCGTCGTCTGGTAAGGGCCATCTCTGCTAACAACCTTTCAGACGATCCTCTGCGTCTCCTTCGGGCTTACCGTTTTATGGCTGAACTCGATTTTGCCGTGGAGAAAGAGACCCGATCCTGGATAAAGGCTCTCGCTCACAAGATAAAGGAAGTAGCTGCTGAGCGGGTGGGGACGGAACTCAAACTACTTTTCTCCTATCAGGCTGGACCGGCAATCTCCCTCATGGCAGAGGACGAGCTCCTGTGGGTGCTTTTTCCGGAACTCAAAGCGGCCAAAGGAGTCCCTCAACCCAGTTTTCATCATCTAGACGTGTGGGGACACATGCTCTTGAGCCTAGAGATGGCAGACCTCGTACTTTCAGATCCCTACCGCTATTTTGGTTCTCCGGAAGGATCAGATCCCTTTCGGTCCGAACTTTTGCATCAAGAGACTCATCTTGTCGTGCGCCTGGCTTCTCTCTTCCACGATGTGGGCAAACCGCACACCTTTGCCGTAAGACATCGAATCACCTTTTACGAACACGACCGGGTGGGAGCCGAAATCTTTGAAAAGATAGGAGAAAGATGGCGTTTTTCGAAGAGGTTTACTCGTCGTGTTGCCCTTCTCATCCGCCATCACATGAGACCTTTCCATCTACTGGGAGAGTTTCGTCGAGGGCGTCTGACAAAAAGAGCTTTGAGACGCTTGCTAAAAGACGTGCCAGATTACGTTTCTCTTTTCCTGGTGGCCATGGCCGATAGCCTGGCTTCTGCGGGACCAGACAAAGAGGAGGGGCTTGAGACGGCTTTGGCTGCGCTTTTCTGGGAGGTTCATCGTTTCCAGGAAGAAACCTTCAGGGTGCAGGAAAAAAAGAGGTTGATTTCGGGGCATGATCTCATAGAGATCTTCGGCCTTGAACCAGGACCCATCTTTCGGGAGCTTTTGGAAGCCGTAGAGGAGGCTCAGATAGAAGGGGAAATAACTACCAGGGAGGAGGCCCTTGATTTTTTAGCCCATCTGATTGCCAAACGTTTTTCTCAAGGTTGAAGTTTTTCTCTTGTCATACATTT
>CAZVXP010000026.1:0-3465 GCA_964630855.1 uncultured Thermodesulfobacteriota bacterium
CTTGAATACTGGGAGCTCAAGATGGAGCTCTTTGTAGATACGTCTTACGCGTTTCTGGTTGACGCAAAGACCTTCTTTCCTAGGCAAGGCCCAGATCCTGCGGTAGCCAAAAGAAGGATAGCGGAAAGCTAGATCTTTGATCTTTTGGGCTAGAACACGATCTTTTTCAGGCCGTTTAGGTCGGTAGAAGAAAGAAGACTTAGGCACTCCAACCAGCCTCAAAACCTGAGAGGGTTTGAGGCCAAAGTTTTGCAATTGGGAGATTATCTGCCGTTTCATGGAGTGATCAAATAATGGGAGCATTTTTTTATCTGACATCCAGGTCCCTAGAGAGACAAGGGTCAGGTCTTAGAGAGACAAGGGTTTCAAAATTTGAAAATGTCATGTGTTTAATGACCCCATTCATAATAATTTCGGTTGGAGCCTGGATTTCGGGTTCTTTTTCGGCAAGGAGGCGTTTGAGGCGAGCATTTTCGGCCTCAAGGGCTTTGAGGCCTTTAGCTTCAGAGGCGGAGAAACCGCGATATTTTTGACGCCAGTGGTAGATGGTTTGTTGGAGAGGCCGTACTTTCTGGCGGTGGCGGCCAGAATTGCCAGGGATTTCGGCTTCGGCCAGGGTTTTGATGATCTGGTCGATTGTAAAACGTTTTCCTCATAGTGCCCCTCCTGATTCCCTGTATTTTCGCCTGCCACAAAAGGTGTGCAAAAACGGGGCACTCTCTTTTTCGTGATTTCAACCTACCAGGGATTTAGGGGGTCTGAGCCAGGGAGAGGTTTTGGAAACGGAGTTGAGAAGGCTTTGAGCTCCGCCGGAATCCCGGGCCACGAGGTCAGCTCAAGTTGAAGACCGGGGCCGCGTGGGGTTGGATCTCCGGCTTGCCGTTTTTGTCAAGCACCATGAGCCCCTAGAACCGCAAGCCCTAAGGTGTATCCCGCTATGAGGCCCAGATGATGCCAGCCACCTTCTTTGCTGCTCCGAACCCCGGGTAATTTCCTCTTCGGGGTAAATTTCGAAATTTCTAAAACCCGCTCTGGGGCCTACCTCTGGCCGGAATTTTTAAGTCGCTCTCCGGCTGGGGATTTTTAGAAATAACTTCTGGTGAACCACTCTGCGGGGCTCGGTTTTTTGGGGACTTGAAAAGCCTGGCAGGGGAATGGAAGGACATCTCAGCGTGCCAGCCCTATTTTTCTAAGAAGAAGCCCGTTGAAAAATGGCCCGCTTAAGCCCGCCTACAAGCCAATCGAGGGAGGTGATGGGGGAGGTGGACGAAGTGTTCTCATTTCATAACATGAAATGAGAACAAAAATCTGCCAGAAGCCTTGGGGCTGAAGGCTTTGCCCCAAGTGTTCTCATTTCATGAGTCAGATTCATGAAACGAGAACAAAACTCTCATGAAATGAGAACAAAAAATTTATGAAATGAGAACAAAAAACACATGAAATGAGAACAAAAAGTCCCGGCAATCCCTTGACATTCTAAGGTTTCAGAGGCCCTTAGACAAACTTTTTGACAAACCTTCCGACTACTACTTGACAACATAAAAGCAAACACAGCCTAGACTTATTGGGATAAAATCAAGATTTATTGACGTTCTCTAATCTTTCTTTTGTTCTTTGTTCAGTTTAAATTTTATTAATCTATAAAATTTCTTATCAAGAAGATATTTTTGTTCTTAGCATATGCCTTTGAAAAGCCTTATTGGTCAATATTTGGTTGACATTAATAGACGTTTTTCTGTTAATAAAGTCTATTTTACATTATCGACCTAAAATCATATAGGTAAGCTATATCAAGCAGAAAACATAATAACTTTTATAAAATTAACAAATGTTGTATAAAAATGATCCGTTAGTGAAAAAATTCTTAATATATTTCATGATATGGAATATAGTTAGTTTTATATGTCATACTATTTAAGATATAATCAACGTTTGAAAGTAAAAATACGATAAAATTAGCTTTTTAAAAAGTCATGGACAAAAATTCGTAACAAAATAAAAACTTCCTGGAAAACTAATTGAACAACTATATTCAAAAACACAAACGACTGATAAGTCGTAAATTGAAAAATTCTCTTCAGACTTCTAATCGTTTCAGATAAGTCTAAAAGCTCAAAAAAATTTAAAATAAAAAATTTTGTAGCGCATAAATATTTAAAATTTAAAATTTAAAAAATTTTTAAATGGGGCACTTTTTTGAACTTTTTGAGTGGCACCTTTTTCTGTGATTTCAGGGGTTTCTCTGATACTCTCTCCTCCTCTTTGGAGTAGGGTGTAGCAGATAAATGTATTGTTTTTTCCTCTCCTCTGGGAATGCACATGTTTGTGACCTCGGTATTTAAAACTTTAACATATTTAATGATTAAAGTTTTTTTGTATCAATGTAATTAATGAAATCTATTTCAGATTAGATACATCTAAATGCACCTAATTATTTAAATTTCAAAACTTTTTTGCCGGGATTCTTATTTCTGTAGGAAGTGGTTTTGCGAGGGCTTCACTACCAGTTCCCACCCCATGCCCAGGGCAAGCTGGTGACCCGGTCTCCGGGGTGAGATTTACCACGTGGCCCTGGATCTGCGTCGCAGCTCTCCCACCTTTGGACGCTGGCTTGCGACGCGCTTTTATCATCGAACCCCTCCTGTAGGAGTAGGTTTATAAATACCCCAGGCTAAGATTTTATAGAGGGCAAGAATTATAGAGGGTGGACACAGGACCAAAATCAAGAAGGTTCCCAAACCTGAAGAAGTGTGGCCACCATCAAGAAGCTTGTCCAGCAAACCCTGAGGGAAGCTCTGGAGGCCGAACTCGAAGAATTTCTGGGTTATCCCGGATACCAGCGCTCGGATTCCGAAAACTCTCGCAACGGTTACAATCCGAAGACTGTTAAGACTGCCTCGGGGCCTTGGAAATAAAGGTTCCCAGGGATCGTAAAGGCCAGTTTGAACCGGAGCTCATCAAAAAACGCCAGACCATGCTAGATGAGCTGGAAAACCAGATCGTTGCCCTTTACGCCAAAGGCATGCTACCAGGGACATTCAGGAAATTCTCTCCCAGATGTATGACTTTGAGGTAAGCCCCTCCCTGGTTTCCAAGATACGGATCGACTCCTGCCCAGGTTTGAAGAATGGCAATCCAGGCCACTCAAGGAGAAGTATTTCCTGGTCTGGACGGATTGCCTTTTCTATAAGATCCGGGAGAGGGCCCGGTAAAGAAAAAAAGCCGTCTATGTAGCGATAGGGCTTGATCTTGAAGGTATGAAAGAGATGAGATTTTGGATCAATGGGGCGGAGACGAGCCGGTTCTGGCTGGGGGTTCTCAACGAGCTCAAGGCCCGGGAGTGGAAGATGTCTTCATTTTCAGTGTGGATGGGCTTCCAGGGCTAGAAAAAGCGATTGAGACCGCCTTTCCCAAGGCAGACGTCCAGAGGTGCGTGGTGCATCAGATCCGGAATTCATTGAGATA
>CAZVXP010000027.1:0-72058 GCA_964630855.1 uncultured Thermodesulfobacteriota bacterium
GGACATAACCCTCACAGTACTTGTCTGCGATCTCACAGATCTCACGAATGTAATCCGTGGTAATCAAACGAGGGGTACCGCAACGAACAACATAAACCACATCCCCGGTCTCACTGGTGTACTTGATCACACCAGGTTGAACAATTTCGTGGCTCTTCCATTTTCCGTAGTTCTTTTTAATAACCGGCGGGAAAAACTGAGCATAGTATGGAGGGCCAATATCCGTAATCCGGTTCTCCATGGGTTTCTGTGGATTATAAAGCTTTTCACCAAGCTCCGGATCATAAGGTTTACTATAGATCTCGTCTACCTGGGCGCTTTGA
The DNA here is from genome assembly GCA_964630855.1 of uncultured Thermodesulfobacteriota bacterium. Classification (GTDB taxonomy): domain Bacteria; phylum Desulfobacterota; class Thermodesulfobacteria; order Thermodesulfobacteriales; family Thermodesulfatatoraceae; genus JAADCO01. The sequence goes on from CAZVXP010000027.1 coordinate 324, forward strand.
ATCTTTTCAATGATCTTATCAGACATATGCAACCTCCTTTGGAATTCAAACTTTTATTTGAAGGGGGCCCCAGCCCCCTTACATTTCCACATATAAAAACTTAGGCCGGGTGACGCTTACGGAACTCCTTGATGTCGCGCTTCCAGCCACCAGGTACCTCTTCTTCTTTCCAGAACACATAAGGGTTGGAACGCGGTTCACGAATCATTTGAGGAATGTGCTTAAGCTTCACTATCTCGACAAAGTTGGCCAAACCAACACGCTGCATAAGCTCACCCAAACGCTCACGGTTCTTACCTTCTTCCATCCAGAACATCCACACATTGTCGACAATCTCTTTTAGTTCGTCATAGGGCGGCTCCAAACGAATAAAGGGAATCATCACCGTGGAAAGCTGAGCTCCCTCTAAGATCGGCGCCTTGGCTCCCATTAAGATAGTGGCACCCGTGTCCGTACCAGGACGGAGGGCCTCCGGCATGACGTTGATACAATGCATACAACGGATGCATTCTTTATTGTTAATGGTAAGCTTATTGCCATCCCAAGACATACACTGAGTGGGACAAAGATCTATCACTTCCTTCTGGATATCAAACGGACCCCAATCCCGATCAGAGTGGGCCCCGGCGTTGGGCTTGAGCTCCCCACCCACGTAAGCCTTGACCGCTTCTTGATCAATCCGAATATCATCAATCCAAGTACCGATAATGGAAAAGTCCGCACGAGCGATCGCCGCCACACAATCGTTAGGACAACCAGAAATTTTAAACTTAAATTTGTAAGGAAAGGCTGGACGATGGAGTTCGTCTTGATAGGTCATGGTAAGGTCATAACAAAGCTCTTGGGTATCGATACAGCTCCATTCACAGCGGGCCTTACCAACGCAGCAGGAAGGAGTACGCAGATTGGAACCAGAACCACCAAGGTCCATGTTCATTTGATGGGTCAAATCAAAGAAGACGGGTTCAAGTTGCTCAGTAGTGGTCCCCAAAAGGACCATATCACCCGTTGAACCGTGGAAGTTGGTCATACCACTTCCGCGGTGATCCCACATCTCACAAAGCTTGCGAAGCGCCGAAGTATGATAGAACTTGGAAGCAGGCTGGTTAACACGGATAGTATGAAAGGCCCAGATAGCTGGAAACTTTTCCTGCTGGTCAGAATAACGGCCAATAACGCCTCCCCCATAACCAAAAACACCAACAATACCGCCATGTTTCCAATGAGTTTCTTTATGCTTATAAGATAATTCAAGCTGACCAAGCAAATCAAAACAGGCCTGCTTCTTGTGTTTCTCTCCGTATTGTTCGATGTCGTCTACGAAGCTCGGCCATGGACCACTTTTTAATTCTTCCAACATTGGCGTGTCATGTTTCTTGATGTCGCCCATCAATATACCTCCTTAAGGATTTTTACACATATACGCGGCTACGAGGCGAGCCTAGTAATCTTTGAAAGGCGTGTCAAGGAAGATAGCTCAATATCAGCCCGGATTATCCCAAATTACCACCTGAAAAAATTTCGAAAATCTCTATAAATTTCGCTTATAGGATCTTTTCGAGAAAAGATAACCAGAACTAGGTGGCAAGTATTTCCTGCCAAACAGAAAGAAGGGAGTCCTTTTCCTTCTTGAGGCTTACGGCCACCTTTGACAGGAGTTTCTTGTCAAGAGGGAGGGTCTTGGGCCACTTGGGTAACTTATTGAAATCCTCCTCCTCGGGAGCCAGTCCGGCAGCCCGGGCTATTATGTCTCCTTTAAAGATAAAAAAGGCGATCTGATTGATCTTTCCGTTTTGGTGTGGCTCATGATGTTTCTTGATAGCTGTAACCAGAGCCTCCGAAAACCGCCAATGTTCTGCTACCAAGGCCCCTATTTCGGTATGAGATACACCGGCCTCCTGTTCCGCCTCCCAGAAAGAACACTCCTTGGCCTCCTGAACAGCCAAAACGTGGAGGAAGTATTCTGGAAAAAAGACCGCCAATGTCAATCGTCCCAGATCGTGAAGGAGGCCGGCGGTATAAAGGGTCTCCGGATCAGGATGACCCTTTTCCTGGGCCAAAAGAAAAGTCGCTCGCGCGACACCCAAGGCATGGATCCACAAACGGGCCAGGTCGAATTTCTTATAGGTAGCCTTTGGTTTCAACAAATAATTGAGAGCCGAGGCCAAAACCACGTTGCGAACCTCTCCAAAACCCAGCCTTACAATGGCGTTTTGCAGATTGGTAATGGGTTGAGGCGGGGCGTAGAGAGGGGAGTTGGCCAGTTTCAGGAGTTTGGCCGCCAGGGCCTGATCTTCGGTAATGATCTTTTCGAGTTCCTTGGCCGAGGCCTCTTGTTCGATAGCCGAAAGGATGCGCTGACTGGTCTGCGGCAGAGTGGGTAACTTGTCAATGCGCTTGAGAATAGCGTCAAGCTTTTCTTGATCCATAAACCATCCTTTGAGATCTCTTCTTTTTTTCGGAATCCCCTTTGGTCGACTAAAAGTTTCAAGCTCCTCCAGCCCCACGCCGAAAAAAGTATTGTCATGGGCACCATGATCGTTACTGACGAAAAGGCACGTCAGCTCAAAGGAGTCTTGGATCAACAACTGCTATCGATTGGCGTTTCCCTGGCCATCCTCATAGATGAAGCCGGAAACGTTATCGTCTCCTCTGGTAACGTAAACGGCGTAGACACCACCTCCCTGGCAGCCCTCGCGGCTGCCAACTTTGGTGCAACCGCCCAGATAGCCAAACTCCTCGGAGAAGAAGACTTTTCTATTCTCTATCACAAGGGAAAGAAGGACAACATCCATTTCAGCAAGATCGGGATGGATTTTATCTTGGTTACAGTTTTCACCGACGATATCCCTTTAGGATTGGTCCGTCTCAGGGTCAATCAAGTGGCCCAGGAATTACTCGATCTCTTGGTGGAGAACTGAGTTGTATGGCCTTAATCGATCTCAATCGCAAAGAAATTCATTGTAAAATCGTCTACTATGGACCGGGGCGCTCCGGAAAAACGACCAATTTGTTTTACATCTACAACGCTGTTTCGGAAAAGTTCCGGGGCAAACTCCTCACCATCGAGACTCGCGGAGAACGAACCCTTTTCTTCGATCTCTTACCCATAAATCTGGGACAGATCCATGGACTAAACATCCGTCTCCAGCTCTACACCGTTCCCGGCCAATCTCACTACCGGGCCACCCGTAAGCTCGTTCTCAAAGGAGTGGATGGTATCGTTTTTGTAGCTGATTCCCTGCGAAAACGTCGAGAAAAGAACATCGAAAGTCTCTTAGACCTCAAAAACAACCTCAAAGAATACGGACTAGACCTCTCTCAGCTACCTCTAGTCTTCCAATACAACAAACGGGATCTGGTCACCGCTAACGTTCCCTTGCTCACCATTGAAGAACTCGAGGAAGACCTAAACAAAGATCTCGGGGTCCCCTATTTTGAAGCTGCCGCCGCCAAGGGGATCGGTGTCTTTGAAACCCTTAAAGAAATAAGCAAAAGAACCGTTAAATTCGTGGCCCGCAAATACGTCTTCAGCTCCGCAAAAGTCCGGGCCCAGGGAGGCGTCATATGAACCTGCCCAATGATAAAGACTTTGATCTGGCCGTAGAAAAGGCCATCGATGAAATCTTTGGTGGGGCAGAAGAAAAGGCCGGCACCCCGGTGGTGGAAGACGACTCTCTAAAGACCTCCCTCGAGCTTGAGCCATTAGAACTCGAAAGTTCGGAAGACTCGAAAGTGATAGATTTCCCCAACATCGACGAATTGCTGGAAGCTGGTAAAAAAGAACCCCCCGCCACAGACCAAGGACTCACCCAGGAAGATCTAGAAAGACTGGCCGCCGCCTTATTGAGTCTAGAATGGGAGCTTTCTCCGGAGACCTGTTTCGAATTTCTGACCGTTCTTGAAGAAGCCAAACAAAAGAGTGAGACCCGACTTCATCAGATATTCGAACTGATGCACGAAGTTGGTACCTGGTTACGAGACCGCCCCGAAGAGGCCCGTCCTGAATGGCTCCACTTTCTGCACCAGGGAGTGGTCGCCTTGAATCTTGTCACCCTGCACGGGAAGGAACCCGAACCATACGTAGCCCATCTCCAAAAGGCCTTGAAGGCCCTTTCTCAAAAACCAAAAAGTCCTGAAGAGAGACTCCTTAAGGAACTCTTGCGCCAGATTACCGCAGATTATCAGCGTTTCATCATTTTTGACTGGCTCTTCGGACAGGCCTCCAGACTCCGTCCCTGGCAGGGAATCTGTCAGAAGTCCCTTAAAGAAATCGAGGAACTGGTCTCCAAACTCCCGGAGAATCTGCGTCCTAATCTCCAAGAAATCGCGGAAAAGGCCAAAAAACGTCTCAAGATCAAAAAGACCGCTCGGGCACCGAGCAAAGAGGCTCCCAGGGAGACCGCCAAATTAACTCCTCCACCTTTTAAAGAAGCCTATTTCTGCCGGCTGGGCGAAGAAGAAGTCGTAATCCCTGCCGCTCAAGTGGCCTACGTGGGAGAATTCAAAGAATCCTGGAGATCTCAGCTGGAAAACGGTTTTCCCCTCAAATTGCTCCTCGGTTTCTGGGTGCACTTTTCCTTTGTCAAGCTCAAAAGCAAACTATCAGGAGAGCTGGCCGAAAAATCTGAGACAGAATTGCGCAAACTGGTCCTGCCAGTCCTACAAGAGTCTCCCACCGGAACCACCCTTATCATACTCTGGAAAGACGGACAGGGAGGAATCCTGATAGCTGATGAAGCCCTTTTGAAGGAACTTCCGGAAGAAGCCAAATTTATCGCCGGAGAACATTCCCTTTTGATTCTAAAAGGACAGAAGTTTCCAATTGTTGAGGTGAAATGAATCCGGAACTTGAGCAAGCCCTCAAAGAAGCGGAAATATACGCTGAACAGGGCCTTATAGACGAGGCCATCAACGCCTATCAGCTCCTTTTGGAAAGTCTGAACGGTGAAGAACCTGAAATCCGACAGCGCATCGAGGCCCGTCTTGAAGAACTTCGAGAACTCAAGGAAGAAGAAGAGTTCAGTGCCCAACTGGACCTCGAAGTAGAATCCTCCCTAGAGGAAACCCTTCAGGAAGCCCAAGTCCTTAAAGAAGGTGGCTTTTATGAAGAAGCTTTGGAACTCTTCCAGCGTCTAATTGATGAAGGCCATCAGGAACCGGAAGTCTACCGTGGATTGGTAGAGACCTTGATGGCCTTGGAACGTTATACCGAAGCTGAAACCGTCCTTAAAATGGCCCTTGAACTCCCGGGGCTCACCGTGGATGAACAGGCAGCCCTTTATTATCTTCTAGGTCAGATCTATGAAAAACAACAAAAATTAGACGAGGCTCTCAAGGCTTACTCCACGGCGCATCATTACAACGCCGCTTTCGCTGATGTTACCGAAAAACTAGAAAAGCTTCAGGAAATCCAGAGAAAATACGGACGATTTCAAAGCCTCTTCGCAGAAGGACTTCTCAACGAAGAGACATACGAAGAAGCTCAAAAACTGGCTCAGGAACGGGGACAGAGTATAGAATACGTCCTCATCGAAGACTTTGGTATCCCCAAGGAAAAGATCGGGGAAGCCCTTTCGAAATATTATGGATATCCTTTCATCGAATTTGACGAATTAAAAGTTGGTCCCAAACCTTCCTGTATCGAGGGTATCAAAGAACATTTCTTCCGACAAAATGTCTGTGTTCCCATTGGAGAGGAAAGCGACGGACGAGTGGTCCTGGCCATCGACGATCCCACAGATACCCTGCGTCTGGATATGATTCGACGCGTGCTCAAAGCCGAACAATTCGAAATCAACATCGCCATTCGAGAGGACATCTTTAAGTTTATCGACTATTTTTACGGGAAAAGCGACTTTGACCTCCCAGACGACCTTTCGGAACTGGAAGTCGTATCTGAGGAGACAGACGAAGACATCAGTGAAGAAGAACTCGCCGACAGCGTTGTCGTTCAGCTGGCCAATCACATCTTGGAGGAGGCTTATCGTCGTGGGGCCTCAGATATCCACATAGAATCCTTCCCGGGCAAACGCGGAGCCCAGGTTAGGCTGCGAATCGACGGTGAATGTCATCTCTTCAAAAAAATTCCCTTTAACTACAAACGGGCCTTGGTCTCGCGCTACAAGATCATGGCCAACCTGGACATTGCTGAAAAACGCCTGCCACAGGATGGAAAGATCAAGTTCAAGATGAAAAACGGACGCTCCTTTGAAGTCCGGGTGGCCACTATTCCCACCATCGAAAACAACGAGGACGTAGTCATGCGTATCCTGGCGGCGGTAGAGGCCATGCCACTCGATCAGATCGGCTTGGCTCCGGAGTACCTGGAAACCTTCAAGAAACTCATCGAAATGCCCTATGGCCTTATCCTGGTTGTGGGACCAACAGGCTCTGGTAAGACCACCACCCTTCACGCCGCCTTGGGTTATATCAACCGTCCCAACAAAAAGATCTGGACCGCCGAAGACCCGGTAGAAATTGTCCAGGATGGTCTGAGACAGGTACAGGTGCAACCCAAGATCGGACTCACCTTCGCCCGCGTACTTCGGGCCTTTCTACGAGCTGATCCAGACATCATCATGATTGGTGAAACCCGAGACGAAGAAACCGCCAAAACCGTAATTGAAGCCTCCCTCACTGGTCACCTGGTCTTTACCACCCTCCATACCAACAGTGCCCCGGAAACCGTCACACGGCTACTGGGAATGGGGATGGACCCCTATAATTTCGCCGACGCTTTGCTCGGAATCTTGGCCCAACGTCTGGCCAAAAGGCTCTGTAAACACTGCAAAGAGCCCTATCAACCCAGCCAGGAAGAAATCGAAGAACTCGTCTTCGAATATGGTGAACACCCGGTCAAACCCCTTACCGAAGAAGATCTCAAAAGTGTTACCCTTTACCGCCCCAAAGGGTGTAGTCAGTGTCACAACACGGGCTACCGGGGCCGTCTGGCGGTCCATGAGCTACTGGTAGGAAACGACGAAATCCGTGAACTCATTGTAAAAAACGCCCCGGTCCATGAAATTCGGGACGCTGCTATGCGCGGTGGGATGCTCACCCTAAAACAAGACGGGATCTGGAAGGTCCTGGCCGGAGAGACGGATCTCAAACAGATCCGGGCCGTGTGTATCCGCTAAAGATAACGAATCTCCCCGCTTCTAAGCACCAATGGCCCCTTTTCGGTCTCAAGCCGTAACCCTCCAAGAGGATCCAGCTCAAGGGCCAGACCCAATCCTTCCGCTCCCCGAGAGAGATCCTCACCAAAGATTACCTTCTGACCCGGGGTGTCAGAGAGGAGGTAAAACCAGTCCCTCAGGGGATTTTCCTCTTCACCTTCCAGGAGATGGACTTCATAGGATCGCAAGAGACCAAAAAATCTCACCAGCTCCCCGGCAATCTCTCCAAAAACCCGCGTCAATGAAACTCTAGAACCGAGAAGGAACCGAAGGTTTTGGGCCTGAAGACCTGAGGGTAAAACGTTGTTGACGTTCACACCAAGCCCCACCAAAAACCAGCTCTCTCCGAAAAAAGGAACCTCTTCCACTAAAAGCCCGGCCACCTTGTCTCCCCGGTGGTGTACGTCGCTTATCCAGCGCAGGGAAACCAATGCCCCAAGGTTCTGTAAAGCCTTGGTTACTGCTAACCCAAAGACTAACGGCAGCCAGCCACGGGCCTCCGGCAGGAAGTCATCATAGACCGCTATTGCCAACCAAAGTCCCCCTTTCGGGGCCCACCAGGGACGGGAAAACCGACCTTTAGCCTGGGTGAGGGTACGGGCCAGAATTGTCATTCCGTTTGGGAAAGAGGTCCTTCCAACCCTTTGACGCAGAAGTTCCATGGCCCGGGGCAGAACAGCATAGACCTCGATGGGCCCGCATATGTCAAGACCCCGCCGGAAGGTCTCAGGGGGAATCTCAAAAGAGAGCCTACGAAGTCTTTGTTGACGCGCCAGGAAAAAGGCCTTCTCCCAGGCATGCAGCCGCCTCAAGCTGGCCATTCTTCTTTGACCCGGGCGATAAGCTTCTCCACGTAGGGCCTTTCTTCCTCAAGACACAGACCGAGGAGGGGTTCCCCTTGCTCCACCATTTGGCCCCGCGTGAAAAAAATACGGAAGACCACCATAGGTTCGCCCTGATGAAAGATGGGGGTCTCTCTTTTCATAAAAGACATGATGACCAGTTCTTCACCCGGTTTGACCAGGACCCGCCCTTCTCCTTCTTTTTCTATACGCTTGGCTAGTTCCGGAGCCAAAAAATAACGGGCTCTCTCTGGAGCCGTTACAATATGGAGGGTGGTTCGCAGGAGCTCGGCGATGATTTCTTTCTGTGTAAGAGTATGACGAATCTCTAACACCGGCTGATAAGCTTCTACGAAGCGCCCCTCAAGCTCGCGTTTGATGCGCGCCACTTCCCCACCAATCTTGGCCCGAACGGTCTTGGGATTGCGTTCGCGCTCCAAGACGAAAAGACCCGTGCCGGGTTTCTCGAGCCAGCGACCACTGGGCCCTACCACTTCGTCCCCTTCTTGCACCAAAAATTCGCGCAGGTAACCCGTGTGCGGGGTCTCCACCACGTAGAGCCGATAAGGGTTGGCCCGTAAACTTTGGAGCAGTTGGTTTATTTCTCGGTTGTCAAGCGGCATCTTTCAATCATCAGCGATAATAAAGATTTTTGCCCCCCATGGTCAGCAGGGCTTCATAGAGTTTTTTTCTTAGCTCCCGCCGGTCCCAAATGCCTTGAATGTGACCGCGGCGCAGAGCATTTTCAGCACTGTGATAATCCGGAGGGACGTCTTCACCGGTGGTTTCCCGGATGACCCGAGGACCAGCAAAACCTATCCGGGTGGATCGGATGGCAAATTGATAAGGAGAACAGCCCAGGAAACTAGCCACCGGCCCGGCATAGGAATTGTTATCGTAGACCACAAGATAGAGACCACCTGCATCGATGTATTCTCGCACCGCCATGGTACAGCGCGGCATCTGGACCACACCGAGTGTCCCTTCATGGATGCGGATTCCCCCTGTGGTGTGGATAAAGGCCAGAAAAGGCCTTTTGGTAATGCGGGCTCGATCACAAGCTTGGATGAACTTTTCCCCCTCCGCCACCCCCACTGTACCTTGTCGAAAATCGGCAATAAGCATTGCCACTACGAGAGAGATCCCTCCCAAACGGGCCTGAAAGGAAATAAGCGCGGATTTACGGCCCGTGCGCTTACGAGCGGCCTCCAGTTTCTGATCGTAACCCTCAAAGCCCAGGGGATTGCCTGAAGCCAAATGTTCGTTGAACTCCCTGACACTTCCAGCGTCAAAAATGTTGCGAAGATACCATTCGTATTCCAGAGGAAAGTGATGTCCACAGTTCGGACACACCCCGCAAAATTCTCCATAGAGATCCGGCACCCAGATATCCGGACACCCATGCTTCTCAGCGTTAGGACAGGAAACTGTCCGATCCTCTAGGGCCAACGGACTGACGTATAGTTCCGGGACCTCTTCGAGAGCCGCTTCCCCTGAAACCATCTTTGGACGAACTCTTCGAGGTCTGGCGGCCAGAAGGTCGTAGGCGGATTTCAAGGGTTGAGTAAGTTGTTTGAGGAGAACCGCCCCCTCACCTGAGATATCCTCCATCACCCTCTGAATCATCTTTTGTCCCTGCTTGAGCACCCCGTAGCGCAAATCGTGATAAAGACGCATCCCTACGTCTTGTGTCTTTTCGAAATAGCCTCGGAAACTGCACTTCTTGGCCCCCAATACCTGGCAGCTCATCTCGCGATACTTTTTGGAGCGCAAATCCAAGAGCTTCTCGATCTCCACTTCAGAAAGCTCCCAGCGGACGTAAACATCGAATTCCTCGGGAGGATTCTTCTCTTCTTTTTGACGACGCAAAGCATAGCTTCGGAAGGCCTTGAGACTCTTCGTCCTCAATACGACCTCATCGGTGGCCCGGATCATTTCGTAACGCAAACGCTTGAAAAACTGATAATCCTGCCGTCGGGCTCCGAGAGGAGGTTCGGGTACAATACGGTCAATGGTGCCCAGACGCAGATTGTCCTCAGCGGTGATCTTCAGTTGACGAGCACAAAATTCCACCAGTTCCCGAGAAGGACGTTCTCCTTCTTTGAGTTTGCCTTCAATGGCAGCCGCCCCTTCCGGACTGATGACCGAATAATAGCCGCGTGAAGCCATGAGGCGCATATCTGCCAGACCTATGGCCTCTGCTCCTCCGGAACCTCCTTCGGAAATGAAGGCTACGGTAGGCACCCTCAGCTTGGTCATAAAATAGAGATTGCGGGCGATCTGTTGGGCAGCCCCGGGATAGTCTTCGATGGGATAGGCACCTGGAGTGAAAATGTAAAAATGGATGGGAATGCCCTCGGTTTCTGCCACTCTCATGTAACGCAGAGCCTTTTCATTGCCCCATGGTTTGGCACTACCTCCGTTGCGAAATTCTTCACCGTGTCCCTTTTCGTGACCGATGACAATCACTTGGTGAAGATAGAGTTTGCCACCCACCCGGCGTGAAATCATGGCCCGGGCACAAATGACAGCGGGATCGACGTTGTTTTCCCCTTCTCCCCCAAGTTCTGTGAAAGAATCATATACATTTTCTAGGATGTCGAGCAGGGTGAAACGCTGGGGATTGCGGGTGATGCGGACAATTTCGTAGGGAGTAAGGGTCCGAGCCGCGCGGTCCTCCAAAATTTCCAACCGATTCTCGAGGCTTTTCAGGACATCGAGAAACTCCTGCTCAGAGAGCTCAAAGAAACGTTCCTTAAGGCGCTTCAAGTCTTCCAGGAGATAGGACGCTCCAGCCCAATCCTCACCTTTGATGTCCTGAAGATAAAGGACCCGTTCAATAAGATCTGTAAGGTATCTTTGCAGTTCTCTCATAGAAACTTGAGGATCTCCGGCAACTTCTCCAGGAGATAAGGGATGTTCGTCTTAAGCGGTTCTCCTTTGGGAGTGTGCCCCTCAATGACGGTGTGTCTTAAAAATTCTTCCCCTCTCCTCTCCGCCTGGGCGGTATTTTCTCCCCAGACGATTCCTAAGGCCAAATTGGGATCGAATTCCGTGGGAATACGATAAGATTCGTCACGCGGCACGTGTGTCCTTACCCGCAACCACTCGTAGTCCGGGAAATCGAATCGCGTAATCACCCCTGAAAGGGGACGAAAACCCTGTCTGGTGTCCTCGGCGATGAGACGGAACTCAATGCTTGTACCCTCGAAGGTAATGTCTTTTTGACTGTAACCCAGCCTTTCCCCAAAGGCTGCCCGAATTTGCTCCTGAATGAGATTGGGTTCTCGTCCTTTAATCCGGGAGATACGGGCCGAAATCTCGTTCTCTACCTGGATTCGGGTGTTCACCTCCATGAGAAAGGCCTTGCCCTCGCGGGTCACCAACCATTCCCAGGTTCCCACGCTGTCATAGTTTACATGAGCGGCCAATTTGAGAGAATAGTCGATGATCTCCTTGAGAACCCGATCAGCATCAAAGGGATAGTTCGTATAAAGGGGATCAAACCCCGGGGCAATCTCAATGCGTTTCTGACGACCAATGCTTTGAATGGTACAGTTACGCGTGCCAAAGTGCACCAGTTCCCCGTGGGTGTTCCCTAGGATTTGGACCTCAAGATGATGATAATCCCGGATGCAGACCTCAATCACAACCCCCTCGTCCCCAAAAAGGCGCTTGGCGTAAGCCCGAATACGGCGAAAGACTGGACGAACCTGATCAAGTTCGTCCACTTCTTCGATTCCCATGCCCCCGCCCCCAGCCGCGGCCTTAATGAGAATACGAGGAGGTTCGATACCTTGTTCTTCCTGCCAAAGAAAGAGTTCCTCGGCTTTGGCTTCGGCTTCGATCTCGCTGTAAACTGGGGTGATAGTCCCTGGAATTACAGGAATCCCCAAATCAAAGGCCAGCTTCTTGACGTTTAACTTGTGTCCAAGATCTCGAATCACCTCCCAGCGCGGCCCGATGAAGATCAAAGAACGGGTCCTCTTCACCACCCGGCGGGCAAAGCGAAAGTCTTCCGAAAAGAAGCCGTAACCGGGATGAATAGCGGTGCATTTGGCTTCATCCGCCACAGCCAAGATGTCATTGGCGTCCCTGTAACTCGAGATACGAAAACAGGGTTTTCCCTTCTCCCTGGGAAGACGCACGTGGAGACTCTGCTCGTCCCCCGGGGTATAAACACATACGTAATCAAGCCCCAGATTTTCACAGGCCTCTATGATCCGAAGGGCGATCTCCCCTCGGTTGGCAATGAGGACGCGTTCGCTCATTGGCGTTGGAACGGATTCCTCAAAACGATGGTCTGGTCGCGAGCTGGCCCCACAGAGACGATGTCAACGGGCACGCCCGCAAATTCTTCGATCCAGTGGAGATAATCTTTGGTGGCTTGAGGAAGATCTTCGAAACGACGTATCTGGGAGATATCTTCCTGCCAACCTGGAAGTTCCTCGTAAATAGGTTCCACCTGTTCCACGTGTTTGATGTTGGAAGGAAAGGTCTCTACCCTCTCCCCGTTGAGACGATAGGCCACACACACCTTAATGGGGTCAAGTCCGGAGAGCACGTCAAGCTTGGTGATGGCCAGAGCCGAAAGACCGTTGAGACGAACCGCTTCCTTGAGCACCACTCCGTCGAGCCAGCCACAGCGCCTGGGGCGTCCGGTGGTGGAACCGAACTCCCCACCCCTTTCACGCATGTAATTTCCAATATCGTCAAAGAGTTCCGTAGGAAAGGGCCCTCCTCCCACCCTGGTAGTATAAGCCTTACAGATTCCCAAGACAAAATCGATGGTAGTAGGTCCCACACCTGCCCCATGGCAGGCCCCACCGGCCACGGTGTTTGAAGAGGTAACAAAAGGATAAGTCCCATGATCGATGTCAAGCTGGGTCCCTTGAGCCCCTTCGAAGAGGATTCTGGCTCCCTTAGCCCGGGCCTTTTCAAGCTCCAAGGAGACGTTGGTCACGTAGGGAGCCAAACGTTGGCCCATCTCCAAATAGCGTTCATAAATCTCCTCAAAATCTAAGGCTTCTTGTCCTAAGTACCGGGTAAGATAGAAATTTTTCTCCTCCAGAATTTCTTCCAGTTTAGCCCGGAAAAGTTCGGCATCGAGTAAGTCTCCCACCTTGATCCCGCGACGGGCAATCTTGTCTTCGTAACACGGACCAATACCACGGCCTGTAGTGCCAATCTTGGTCTTGCCCTTCTTTGCCTCTCTTCCGTGGTCAATGGCCTTATGATAGGGCATGATCAAATGGGCCCTTTCGCTGAGATAAAGATGCCCCGGAGGGACCGGTACCCCTTTGGTTTCCAGATTGTCGATCTCCTCCAGCAGGACTTCTGGATCAACCACCACCCCGTTTCCAATAAGACAAACCTTTTCCTGATGGAAGATGCCAGAAGGAATTAGATGGAGGATAAATTTTTGACCATCAAAGACGATAGTATGACCAGCGTTGTTGCCCCCTTGAAAGCGGACAATAACATCGGCGTCAGCTGTAAGGAGATCAACGATCTTGCCCTTACCTTCGTCACCCCATTGGGTACCTACCACCACGATACAGGCCATAAAAGCCCCCTTCTTCCCTTTTCCGGCGGAGCAGCATAATTAAGCCCCCCAAAAAAGTCAAACAGAACATGGGAAAATTTATCTTCGGCGCAAAATGGTCGCACTCTCGAGATGGTAAGTTTGTGGGAACATGTCGAAGGCCCTGATGGTCTCCACTTTAAATCCTCTTTGGATCAGGAGTTTTAAGTCGCGAGCGAGGGTAGGAGGATCACAAGAGACATAAACCAGACGGTCAGAGGCTACTTCGGGCAGGAAGCGCGTGAGCTCTTTGCACCCTCCCCGGGGCGGATCTAGTATCACTAGCGGATACGTCTCGGCGTTTTTGAAAAGTTCCATCAGGGCTTCGAGAGCGGAAAGGACCTCAAAGCTCACCCTGGTAAGGCCCCAAACCTTGGAGTTGTAACGCGCGTCTGCCACCGCCCGGTGATCTGTGTCAACACCGTATCCCCTTCCGGCATCTGCTACCAAGGGAAGCAGAAAGTTTCCCATCCCGCAGTGCAGATCAAGCACCTCTTCGGTCTCTTCAAGCCGGGCCGTTTTCTTCACCCATCCGATGAGTCGGAGGTTAATCTCCCAATTAGCCTGCACGAAGACCCCTGGAAGGGCGTAGAAATGGACTTCTCGGTTAAGACCCGAAAACTCGGGTGGCACCGGAAAGAGACGACGACCCCGGTGAGGGGCATCTGGAGGAAAAGGTCCTATCGGGTCTCTGCCCCGTATCCAGTAATAAATGGCCTTGAGTACCGGAAGGGCTGAAAGGATCTCTTCGAGATCTTCTTCCTTGGGGGGGATCCGGGTCCAGAAGAGCATAGAAACCCTGCCTTCAGCTATAGAAGTTCCCAGGTTGACGCGGGTTACGTAGGGATGAAGTCGTTTCCAAACCGGAATCTCCGGTAACTTCTCGAGCACTTGGTTGATCTCTTCGGTAGCCAGCAGACACCGCCTAATGGGTACTAAATCGTGAGAGCGTCTTTTCAGAAATCCCAGAGCCCCGGTCTCGTGATGCACGTGGAACTGGAGACGATGACGATAAGCAAAGATCTTGGGTGAAGGTTCTATCTCTTCCACCAATTCCGGAGAAAGTCCCCCTACCCGGCTCAACGTCTCCCGAAAGACCGCGAACTTCTCTCTTACTTGCGTTTCATAAGAAAGATGTTGGAGCTGACATCCCCCACAAAGAGGGAAATATTCACAAGGAGGTTCTATTCGTCCTGCTGCTGGTTTGATGATCTCCACCACCCGTCCGAGGGCGTAATCCCCGAGCTGCTGATAGACTTCGATCTCCACCTTCTCCCCCGGCACAGTAACCGGCACAAAGACCACCTGCCCGTCGGGCAAACGGGCCAGACCATCGCCTCCGTGCACCAACTTCTCAACGGTGACTATCGCCCTAGGCATCAAGACGCCCGACTACTGGCCCTCGTGGCGTGTCGATGACGGTCAGACCGCGTTGGCGCAAGAGATCGCGAAGCCGATCCGCTTCTTGATAGTTCTCCTCGTGTCGAGCCCTTTCCCTGGCGACCAGGATTTCCTGCACCTCTTCGTCGGTCACAGGTTGAGGCCAGCACAGAATACCAAGTACCTCATCTACCTGCTTGAGAGCTGAACGTACCGTATCGCTATCCTCTGGAGAAAGTCCCTCTTTAGAGAGCACCGGATAGAGACGACCGGTAAAATCAAAAAGAGCAGCTAAAGCCGCAGAGACGTTGAGATCGTCCTCAAGGGCTTCTTCAAACGAAGAAAGAAAAGACTCGGCTTCACGCTTTATGGGGTAAGAGGTTTGTCCACTTGGTTCCCTGGAGAGAAGGAGCATGAAAAGATCGAGATTTCTAAGAGCACGAGAGGCGGCCTCAAGGGCCTCCCAGGAAAAATGAAGCGGTTTTCGATAGTGAGTGCGTAGGAGGAAATATCGTACTTGTCGCCCGGTAAATCCCCTGCCCCAGAGTTCTTCCAGGGTAAGGGCGTTTCCTGCGGAAAACGACATCTTCTTCCCTTCATGAAAGACCAGGGCTGAATGCAGCCAATAACGGGCTAAAGGTTTTCCGGTCAAGGCCTTGGCGATGGCCAGTTCGTCTTCGTGATGGGGAAAGATAAGATCCGTGCCACTGGTGTGGATATCAAACTCTTCTCCCAGGTACTTCATGGCCATGGCAGCACACTGGATATGCCATCCCGGACGCACCTTGCCCCATTCCGTCTCTAAGTAAAGACCTTCTTTCAGCTCGTAAAGCGTGGCGCGCTTGAAAAGCGTAAAATCCAGCGGATCGTCCTTCTCATAATCTTCAAGATCAACCGTTGCCCCGGCCTTGAGTTTGGCTAGATCGGTCCTGGAAAGGAGGCCATAGTCTGAGAGCTTTGAAACATCGAAATAGACCGACCCGTGCCTCACGTAGGCCACCCCTTTTTCTAACAGCTTTCGGGCCAACTCCACCATTTCTTCCAGATGTTCACTGGCTCGAGGATAATGGGTGGCGGGTTTGATCCCCAATTTTTGAAGGTCTTCGAAAAAGAGGGCCGCTATCCGTTCGGTTAGCTCCTTCAGAGATACACCTTCTTCGCGGGCCGCCGCGATGGTTCGATCATCAAAGTCAGTGAGGTTCACCACGTGGACTACTCTGTAACCTTTGAATTCCAGAAAACGCCTCAGGAGATCAGCGGTCACCATGCGGCGATAAAGACCAAGGTGTGGGCGGCGATGTACTGTAGGGCCACAAGTGTAGATCCCCACTTCTCCTTCCCGCAGAGGCACAAAGGCTTCCTGGCGACGGGTAAGGGTATTGGTAAAGCGGATCCTGCTTTCAGGCAGGTCTTCAAAGCTCCAGAGCGGTGTAGAAAGATACCTCTCGCCACCGTCGGGAAAAATGACCACGATGAGCCCTTCGTCTATCTCCTTAGCCAGTTCCAAGGCCCCGGCCAGGGCAGCTCCAGAGCTCATTCCCACGAAGATACCCTCTTTACGAGCCAGGCGCCGTGTCAACTCGAAGGCCTCCTCGTCGTGGACGTGGTACAAACCATCAAGGAGCTTCTTGTCAAGGATCCCTGGAGGATAAGATTCCTTCATATTTTTAAGACCCTGAATCCGGTGGCCAGGATAGGGTTCCACCCCCACCACCTTCACCGGGAATCCTTTGTCTCGAAAGAAACGAGAAACCCCCATCAGGGTACCAGTGGTACCCATACCAGCCACCACGTGGGTCACCTTTCCTTCGGTATCCCGCCATATCTCAGGGCCTGTACCCTCATAATGGGCTTGCCAATTGGCTGGATTGTTGAACTGGTCGGTAAGGTAGTAACGGTCCGGGTAACGCCTGGCTAATTCGTATACCGCCTCAATGGCTCCGTCGGTACTCTTTTCAGCGGGAGTAAGAAGGATTTCAGCCCCGAAGGCCCGCATAATCTTGCGCCGTTCTACTGAAGCCCCTTCGCTCATGGCGATGAGGCATCGATAACCCTTGACCGCCGAAACCAGGGCTAGACCAATGCCCGTGTTGCCACTTGAGGCCTCAATGATGGTCTTCTCCCTGGTAAGCTCTCCCGAAGCCTCTGCCGCTTCAATCATAGAAAGTGCAATGCGGTCTTTGACCGAACCACCAGGATTAACCGCTTCAATCTTGGCCAGAATCTGGACCCGCGGGTTAGTCTTCAGCTTGATGGGTACCAGGGGCGTGTTGCCGATGCGATCCAACACATTTCCGTAACGCCGACGGGCCATAAGTTTTCCTTTAACAGGATTTCAATCTAAAGGCTACTTTCCCGGGCCCGAAGAAGACGCCGATAGAGCTCCATCGGACTTAATCCAGCCCGATGAGCAATCTTCCCAAAAGGTTCACGCCTGTCCTTTACCATTATTCCCTGCTTTCGAAGGATTTTTACGGCCTCTTCAGGACTCAAGCCCAGGATACTAGCCAATTTACCCAAAGGGAGTTGTTCGGCATGAGGCACTGGAGGAGGGATCTCTGGACGGAAAGATTTCTTGAGATCCTTCTGAAAAGAGGTCACCCAGCTAAAAGGTGGCCAATCCAGGGCTGCTCCCACCACGACCAAGACCGAAAGTCCAAGGGTCAGAAACAAAGGCCTCCCTTTTGAAAAATAGCGTTTAAGGGCTCGAAAATTGAGCACCACGTGCCAAAGCCCCAAAATCACAAAGAGGAAACCAAAATTGGTGTGAATGGCATCCCATTGATGCTTATTGAGCCCCAGAAAACGCCAATCCACCCAAAAGGCAATCTTCCCAGGGGGTTCAAAATAAAGCACTATCCCGGTGATCAAAAGGGCCAGAAAAGCTAGCGCACACCCCAGACTGATCCAGCTGCGCATCAGGAAGCTTCCTCCAAGCCATATTTGGCCAGTTTGTAACGCAAAACCCGTTCCGAAATGCCCAGCAGTTCAGCCGCTCTGGTCTTTACCCCACCGGCTTCCTCCATGGCTCGCTTGATACGATTGCGTTCCAGCAAAGAAACCGCTTCGGGAAGGGGAAGAGATTCTAAAAGATCTGGAAGCCCTTCGGCGCGCTTTCCAGAAAGATAAGGGGGGAGATCTTCGGCCGTGATTAGGTCCTCTTCCGCCAAAATTACCGCCCGCTCGACAATGTTTTCCAGCTCTCGCACGTTACCAG
Source organism: uncultured Thermodesulfobacteriota bacterium (assembly GCA_964630855.1). Classification (GTDB taxonomy): domain Bacteria; phylum Desulfobacterota; class Thermodesulfobacteria; order Thermodesulfobacteriales; family Thermodesulfatatoraceae; genus JAADCO01. Next base: position 18,525 of record CAZVXP010000027.1, read on the forward strand.
GAAAATGATAGGACAGCAGAAGCTCTAAAGCCTCTCGACTAAAGTCCCGCACCTCTTTGCCATGTTTGTGGGCAAACTTGGCCAGAAAGTGACGGGCCAAGGGCAGGATATCTTCACGGCGTTCTCGCAGAGGTGGAATCTTGATAGCAAAGACGTTCAACCTCCAAAAGAGGTCTTCCCGAAAGCTACCTTCTTTGACCATGGCCTCCAGGTCCCGATTGGTAGCGGCGATAACACGTACGTCCACCCGGATTTCCTTAAGTCCCCCTACCCGACGGATGGTTCCGTCCTGAAGGACTCGCAGGAGCTTGGCTTGAAGGGAAAGGGGAAGATCGCCTATTTCGTCGAGGAAGAGGGTGCCGTGATTGGCCGCCTCGAAAAGACCGGGCTTGGGACGATCGGCCCCGGTAAAGGCCCCTTTTTCATGGCCAAAGAGTTCGCTTTCAAGCAACCCTTCCGGAATAGCTGCGCAGTTGATCTTCAAAAACACCTCTTCCTTACGGGGACTGAGACGATGGATGACGTTGGCCAGGACCTCTTTACCCGTACCAGACTCTCCAAGAATGAGTACCGTGGCATCTGTAACTGCCACCTTGGCACAAAGGGCCAGGACCTGACGCATCTTTTCACTTTCAGCCACTACTTCCGGGATGTCAGGGATCGAAAGCTCAGCCAAACGGGCCTTCAAGGTCTCAACTTCTTTGCGCAGGCGTAATTCTTTGAGGGCCTTGTTGACGATGAGCAGGAGCTCTTCCAGGTTCACAGGTTTGGTAAGATAGTGATAGGCCCCCCTTTTCATGGCTTCCACGGCCCTTTCCACCGTAGCAAAGGCCGTGAGCATGATTACCTGCGTTAAAGGATATCTTTCCTTGACGTAGGAAAGGAGGGTCAAACCATCTTCGTCTGGAAGGCGCCAGTCCAAAATGAGAAGCTCCACCGGACTCTTCTTGAGTCTCTCTTTGGCCTCTGCCGCGGTGTGGACGTAATCTACCTCAAAACCTTTGTGAGCCAGATAGTCGGCCAAAATTCTGGCTTGGGCCTCATCGTCCTCCACTATGAGAAACTGTCCCTTCATGGTCTGCTATTTAAACCCATCCCGAGAGGTTTAAAAACCTTCCAGAAAAGGGGGTTTATGGAAAAATTGAAAGAGTTTATAATTTAACGCAATTAAAATTCAAAAATAAAAGATTTGAGGTGATTGAAGAAGTTTATGAGGGAAAGAAACCAATCACAAATCGTCACCGTCCAGCGCACCTTTGAAGACAATGCTCTGGCCCGATGGCTTTACGGAGAGAAGGGTTCTCATCTCAAGACCATTGAACGGGCCTTCAGGGTAAACATCCAAGTACGAGGCAACGAGATGCAGATCACCGGCGACCGGGTAGATACCGAATTAGCTGACCGCACTTGCGAACAACTCTATGGCCTCTTAAAGGCTGGGTATACCCTCTATCCTAGTGATGTGGAGTATGCCACACGCATTATCAGCCAGAATCCTTCGGCTAACCTAAAGGATATTTTCTTAGAAACTGTTTTTGTAAGCTCCGGCCGAAAGGTGATCACCCCCAAGAGCATCAATCAAAAGCTCTACATCGATGCCATCCGCAAACACGATATCGTCTTTGGAGTAGGCCCAGCTGGTACAGGCAAAACCTATTTGGCCATGGCCATGGCCATTTCATACTTTATGCGTGGCGAAATCCAGCGCATCGTGTTGGTACGCCCGGCGGTGGAAGCCGGAGAAAAACTCGGTTTCCTCCCAGGAGACCTGGTAGAAAAGGTAAACCCCTATCTGCGTCCTCTGTACGATGCCCTTTATGATATGCTCCCGTTCGACAAGGCCTCACGCCTCATCCAGAAGGGAGTCATCGAGGTAGCACCTTTAGCCTTCATGCGTGGACGGACTTTGAACGAAGCCTTCATCATCCTTGACGAAGCACAAAATACCACCTCAGACCAGATGAAGATGTTCCTCACCAGGCTGGGTTACAGTTCCCGGGCGGTGATTACCGGAGACATCACTCAAATCGACCTTCCGGAGGCCAAGAAATCTGGTCTGGTAGAGGCCGTGGAGCTCCTGCAGGGCATTGAGGGTATCGCTTTCATCTTTTTCAACAAGCAAGACGTGGTGCGTCATCCACTGGTGCAACGCATCATCGAAGCTTACGAGGCCAAAGATAAGAAGAAGGGGTTTACCCAGTGAAGGCGCGTCTGGTCCCAGTAGAAGAGGCTGTGGGAATGGTTATTCCCCATGACATCACCGAGATCCGGCCCGGGGAGTTCAAAGGCCCCGCTTTCAAAAAGGGTCATATCATCCAGGAAAGTGACATCGAACATCTAAGGCGGCTTGGCAAGGAACACATTTACGCCTTGGAATTGGAAGAAGGAGAGATGCACGAGGACGAAGCTGCCCTCCGGTTAGCCCGGGCGGTGGCCGGCCCGGGGGTGAGTTATTCTCAGGAGATCACCGAAGGCAAGGTGAGTTTCTGGGCGGCTCGAACCGGTCTATTCAAAGTGGAAACCGAGTCCCTTTACCAGCTCAACCTCTTGGGAGAGATCATGCTTGCTACCCGTCACACCGACTTCTGGGTAAAGAAAGGGGAACCGGTGGCAGCCGGACGGGCCATTCCTTTGGTAGTAAAAACGGACCTGTTGTGCCAGGTAGAAGAGATCACTCAGGGAAAGGGGATTATTTCCGTGCGCGAACCCGTAATACACCGGGCCGGGCTGGTCATCACTGGAAACGAGGTTTATTACGGGCGCGTAGAGGACGCCTTCGTTCCGGCTCTAAGACCCAAACTCGCCTCTTTAGGGCTTGAGGTCCTGCCGCCCCGTTTTGTGCCGGACGATCCAGAACTTATCCGCCGGGGACTTGAGGAAAGTTTCGAGGCCGGAGCGGACTTGGTTCTGGTTACCGGTGGAATGTCTGTTGATCCGGATGATGTTACCCGTCAAGCCGTGGCCCAGTTAGGGGTTGAAGAATTTGTCTACGGAAGCCCAGTATTACCAGGGGCCATGTTTCTGATAGCCTATTTCAAAGGACGCCCCATCCTTGGGGTACCGGCCTGTGGCATGTATTTTCGGACCACGGTGCTCGATCTCGTCCTCCCTCGGGTCATCTGTGGTGAACGGCTGGGTCGAAAAGACATCGCCCGTCTGGGACACGGGGGTTTTTGTCTCAACTGTGAGAGATGTCGTTTTCCTGTTTGCCCTTTTGGACGCGGTTAAGGAACCTTGGCCTGTGAAACGATTCTGTATTAGAGTTTTCTAGATCAATCAAGGAGCCGCTATGTTCGTAATCTCACATTTTCTGAAGGCCTTAGCTTCGGTTTTAGACATGGCCCTTTCTCTTTACATGTGGATCATTATCATTCGGGCCTTGCTCTCCTGGGTCAACCCCGATCCTTACAACCCTATTGTGCGCTTTCTCTACGGGATCACCGAACCTGTGCTAGGTCGCATCAGACGCTTCCTGCCACCTTTAGGAGGAATAGATCTCTCTCCTTTGGTGGCCATCCTGGCCATAGTTTTTCTCAAACAATTTCTGGTACCGGTCCTTTATGATTTAGCCTATTCTTTGAGGTAAGCTTATGTCTCTTACTCCAATAGAAATTCAAGACAAGAGCTTCTCTTCCTCCCTCTTTGGATACAACAAAGAAGAAGTAGAATCCTTCCTTGAAGAAGTGGCTGAGACCCTCAAGGAACTCCAGAGAGAAAACAATCAGCTCAAAGACGAAGTGGTTCGTCTCCAGAAAGAGCTTGAAAGGTTACAATCTGAGGAGCGCCTTATCAAAGAGGCCATTGTCAAGGCCGAAGAGCTGGCTGAACGCTTGAAGAATCAAGCCGAAGAAGAAGCCCGACTCATTGTAGAGAAGGCCCAAGAAGACGCGAGACGTCTTCTTTCTCAAGCGCAAGAGGAAAAAGACAAGGTCCTTCAGGAAATCGAACTCCTAAAACAGGAACGGGAACGTCTTTTACTCGAACTGCGTACGGCTCTGCGCACCTGGGAAGAATTCCTGGACCAGGCTTTTGCAAAGGGCTAGTCTCTAGCCCATGGGTGCCGAAAAAATACGTCCTTTTCGTTTCGACGTCATCACTATCTTTCCGGAATACTTTCGTTCCCCCCTTGAGACCGCGGTACTTAAAAAGGCCCGCGAAAGAGGTCTCATTGATATCCATCTGATCAACCTGCGGGATTTCACCCGCGACAAACACCACACTGTAGACGACCGCCCTTTTGGCGGAGGAGAAGGTATGCTTTTCAAACCCGAACCGCTCTACGAAGCCATCTCCAGTTTGAGGGCCAGCCCACCTCCGGCTTGGGTGATCTATCTTTCCCCGCAAGGTCGCGTACTCAACCAGGAAATTGTCCGAGAGCTTTATCAAAAGGGACGTTTGGTGCTCATTTGCGGAAGATACGAAGGGATCGACGAACGCATCCGGGAACATTGTATTGACGACGAGATCTCCATTGGAGACTACGTAGTCTTTGGAGGAGAGGTAGCGGCACTCGTGGTCATCGAAGCAGTTTCCAGACTGGTACCGGGTGTGGTTGGTTGTCGGGATTCTGTGGAAAAGGAATCTTTCAGCGAAGGACTTCTCAAATATCCCCAGTACACTAGACCGCGAGATTTTCGAGGATGGAAAGTTCCGGAGGTCTTGCTCTCCGGAGACCACGCCGAGATCGCCCGATGGCGTCGCCGAAAATCGCTGGAAACCACTTTCAAACGCCGGCCTGATCTCTTGAAGAAAGCCAAACTGAGCGAAGAAGATCGAGCTTATTTGCGCAAATTGGGATGGAAAGAAGATGAATGAGCCAATCCTATATCTTGCCCTCATCCACTATCCGGTAATAAACAAAGAAGGGCGCGTGATCGCTTCTTCTATCACTAATCTCGACCTCCATGACATTTCACGCCTGGCACGCACTTATGGCCTGAAACGCTTCTATGTGGTGCAACCTTTAAAGGATCAAAGAAATCTGGTGAAGGAGCTCTTAGAGTATTGGCAGAGCGGCTATGGTAGGGTATATAACCCGGATCGCGAGGAGGCCTTGCGTCTCTTGCGCGTGGTGCCGGCTTTGACTGTAGCTTTACGAGAAGCCGAGGCTGAGGTAGGTTCTGTGACGTTAGTGGCCACTGAGGCCCGAGCAGGGCGGGCTACTCTGCAATACGCTCAAGCGCGCCGGCGCCTTTGGTCCGGGGAAAAGATGTTCTTGCTCTTTGGAACCGCTTGGGGGTTGGCTCCTCGCCTTCTGGAGGCCTGTGACGAGGTATTGGCTCCCATCCCCGGACGCATTGACGACTACAACCATCTTTCGGTTCGCTCAGCAGCGGCTATTATTTTAGATCGGCTGCTGGGAGAACCTTGGTGGAAATCTTCGGAGGAGGACTAGCAATGCTCCCGGTCATTCGAGAGATCGAAAGTGAATATTTACGGAAAGACCTCCCGGACTTTCGCCCTGGAGACACCGTTAAGGTCTATTTCCGAATTGTCGAAGGAGAAGATAAGGAGAGGGTGCAAGTCTTCCAGGGAGTGGTGATTCGCAAGCGCGGCTCGGGCACTGGGGCCACCTTCACTGTACGGAAGGTCTCTTTTGGTATCGGCGTCGAGCGCACTTTCCCCTTGCATTCTCCCAGACTCGAAAAGATCGAAGTAGTAAGGCGCGGTAAGGTCCGGCGGGCACGCCTCTACTACCTTCGCAGCCGGACTGGTAAAGCGGCTCGTATCAAGGAGAGACTTTAAGTGTTTGGGAACCATCACCCTCGCTGGTTTCGAGAAGACCGCTATCGGCGCACCTATCGCCTAATAGCTGGCGTAGATGAAGTGGGCCGTGGGGCCTTAGCGGGCCCCGTGGTGGCAGCAGCGGTCATTCTTCCCGAAGATTTTGATCATCCCAATCTCAACGATTCTAAGTGTCTCACCGCTGAAAAACGAGAAGAACTTTACGAACTCATTGTGTCCCAAGCCATAAGCTGGGCCGTAGCGCGGATAGAGAACGTCGAGATAGATGAAATTGGTATCCTCAAGGCCAGCCTCAAAGCCATGGCCCAAGCCTTGGAAGCCCTCTATCCCAAACCACAGCTGGCCTTGATTGACGGACGTTTCACCACTCCGTGGGCCGGTTTACAAAAGGCCGTGGTGGACGGAGATGCCCTTTGTCGTTCTATTGCCGCTGCTTCCATCCTGGCCAAAGTAACGAGAGATCGCTTGATGCAAGAAGCCGCCCGAAGTTTTCCGGTCTATGGTTTTGAAAGGCATAAGGGTTATGCTACGCGTCAACACTTAGAGGCCCTCAAGGCCCATGGCCCCTGTCCGATACATCGCCTCTCTTTTCGCCCGGTGGCCGAAGCCCAACCGGAAGAACTCCGGCCACCTCGCCGAGTCCCTGGCCGCCTGGTATTTGCGCCTTAAGGGTTATCGTATCCTGAGGCGCAATTGGCGCACCCGGTATGGGGAAATTGACCTGGTGGCTAAAAAGGGCTCTACGCTCTCCTTTGTCGAGGTCAAGGCCCGCTGGTCCTCAAGAATGGGATATCCCGAAGAGGCCCTGACAAAGGCCAAGAAGAAGCGTCTCCTGAAACTGGCTCATCTTTATCTTTCTCAATATCCCCACGAAGGCGACGTCCGTCTCGACGTGATAGCTATTGATTTTTCCGGCAAAAGACCCCAGATTAGACACTACGAAGGAGCCTTCTATGCCGAGGAGACGGAAACGTAGTCTTGAAAGTCAGACCCGTCCGTTGTGGGTAAAGGAGGGATTGCCCGACTATCGGGACATCCTGGAAAGTCCTCCACGAAAAGCCGAAGAGATCATGCGAAGACTCCCTTTTCGGGACCAGTTAGAGCTCGTATTGCAGACTCCTTGGGAGCTGCGGGAAAGGGTGATCGTCCTTTCCCCAGAGGCTGAACGCCTGGTAAAGGCCCTCCCTCCTCAGGAATTCTTCTGGACCCTTAAGGCGGTAAGTCCTGAAGAGGCCGTTACTCTCCTTTCCATGGCCAGCCCGGTACAGCTTCAGTTTCTCTTCGATCTCGATTGTTGGCATAAAGACCGTTTGGTCATGGAACGGGTATTGGCCTGGCTGACTCTCATGTTCGAGGCAAGCGAAGACGTAGTAGCTCGCTGGCTGCGCCACGTAGATTTCGATCTCCTGGTCTGCATCATGAAACGTCTCATCCAGGTCTACAAGCGTCCAGATGACATAGAACTTACCGAAGCCCGAGACTGGCTCCCCCCCTACACCTTAGATGACACCTATTTCGTTGACTTTCGGCTGGACAAGGTGGAACCTCTGGCCAGACGCCTGGTTGAGATTCTGATGGAACTCGATCCGGCTCGATATCGCGACTTGATGGAATCCGTTATCTGGGAATTGCCTGCCGAGACCGAGGAAATGGCTTATCGCTGGCGACGGGCCAGACTGGCAGATTGGGGAGTCCCGGACTATTTTGAGTCCCTTGATATCTACGCCCCCCTTTCACCGGAGCAGGCCCGACGTATCGAACCTCTTTATCTTCCCCCTTCAAGCCCAGAAGAAGTGCCTCCTCCGGCCTTCTTGCCAGCCATCCAAACCGAAGGGGTGGAACTTCTTGCCGAAGCCCTCTCCCGGATCACGGATTACCGACAAATAGATCGCCTTAAACGGGAAATGGCGTGGATCATTAACAAGGTCCTCATGGTGGATGTCGGTAACATCGACGACGTGGAAGAGGCCCGCCAAGTATTGAACAAAGTGGCCGGCTATCTCAACCTAGGTTTAGAGTATCTTTCCAGCGGACAGGTAGAACAGGCTCAAGAGATCCTGGAAAACTATTTCTTGGAAGATATCTTCCGGATAGCCCAAAAACTGATCACTGATCTCAGACGCTATGCCAGGCAGATTACCACCAAAGAAGATCTTGACCCGCGGATCTTCCGGCATCTCGACGAACCTTATGCCTCCTATCTACGCGGGGTGATGGCCAAAGAAGCCAATCGGATCGCCCTTTACATACCGGAAAAAGCCGGAACAGCTGAAGAATTCCGACCCTTTCGCCGTCTGGAAGAGGTGGAAAGGGTAAGACGTGTCTTGTCCGAGATCGCCTACTGGGCCCCTCTTATCCAACGGGCCTTCGGCTCTCCCCCGCTGTGGCTGGCAGAAATAGCTCTCAAAAAGACCAATCTCCTAGAACCCGGAGACATCAAATGGAGCACACTCGTTCTTACGGCCCTTGCCAATTGGCTGACCCATCGAGGTTTCAAATTTGAAGCCGTCCCGGCCAGACTCTGGCCCGAAGTAATCAAAGCCCTCCTCACCAAAGATTCAAAAGGGCAAAGAAGCCGGATCAGAGAAGAAGTCCGACAGCAGGTACTGGAAAACTTTCGCCGTTTGGCAGCTGAGACTGAAACGGTTGAAGAAGATTATCTGACAAGTTTTTTGAATTTTGTCCTCTTTCGCGCAGAAGAAGAGTTCGCTTTTGCTGACGAAGAAGCCCTCCCAGATCCGCGTTATGTCCAGTGTCTCCTGCTCGAACTGGACTGAGATGCTTGAGATTCCCCCAAGCTGGCGACGAACCGCCCAAGAGATCCTTACCACGCGTCCCCGTCGGGTACTGGTCCTTGGGGGTGTGGATGTCGGTAAAAGCACCCTTTGTTTCTATCTATTAAACGAATTGAGCAAAAACGGTCTTCAGGTAGCTCTGGTAGACGCTGATGTAGGGCAGAAAGACATCGGTCCTCCTACCACCATTGGTCTCAGACATTTCTCGAAAACTGTTCCCCGCGAAAGGCCCCTTCAGGCAGAAAAACTCTACTTCGTGGGCTCCACCACCCCGGTGGGGCATCTGTTACCCTTGGTAGTGGGGACCAAGAAACTTTGCGATCTCTCAAGGGGTGAAATCACCCTTATCAATACTACTGGCCTCATCCGCGGACCAGGGGTAGCCCTTAAGACTTTCCAAATCGAGAGCCTGGAACCCGACCTCATCCTAGCCTTGGAGAGGGAACAAGAACTGGAAGAGATCCTGGATGGTTTTCGCTATCGTGAGATCCGGCGTCTAGAAGTCTCTTCCAGGGCTGTCCCCAAAGGACTGACAGAGAGACGCAAACGTCGGGAAGAAGCCTACCGCCGACACTTCCGTGGGGCTGGTACCATCACCCTTGGGTTAAAAGACCTCGTCCTTCAACGTCGTCCACAAAAATTCAGAAAGAATCTCCTCTGCGCGGTCTCAAATGGTCAAGAAGTATTGGCTTTAGCCGTGCTAGAAGACTTCAACCTGGATCGAGGCCAACTTACCCTGTTTACTCCTGCTGACCCTTACGCCATTCGTGTTCTCATATGTGGCTCGGTGCTGGTCTCTCGCCTCGGAGAAGAACTGGGTCGCTCTACGCCTCGTAAAGCAGTTCCCCCATCCGGGAAACCTCGTAGCCTCCGAGGGCGAGAACCTGCTCCCGAAAGGAAGAGGAGGTCAGGACTTCCTGGATCAAGGCAAAAATGGGGGAGGAATAAAAATCGGCTCGTACCAAGAGATCGTAACGTTCTTCGAACAAAGGAAGGAAGTCCAGACCAAGCAGACGAGCCGCAGCACGAATCCCAAGCCCCACGTCGGCCCGCCCGGTAGCTACAGCTATCGCTACCCCCAAGTGAGTGGTCTCTTCCTCCTCGTAACCCTTTATTTGAGAAGGATTGATCCCGAGTTTTTCTAAATAGTAGTCCAAAAGTACCCTGGTCCCGGCTCCCGGCTGACGATTGATAAAACGTACGTCTTCTCGAACCAAATCCTCTAGGGAACGAATCCCTTTAGGATTGCCTCTGGGCAGAATGAGTCCCTGTTCTCGGAAAGCGAAGTGGACGAGCTTCACCGGAGTCTCCGGAAGGTATTGCTTCAAATAAGGGATGTTGAATTCACCACTTTCAGGATCAAAGAGATGCGTTCCAGCCAAATGGGCTAGTCCTTCCCTGATCGCTACCAAACCTGACAAACTACCCACGTGAGCCGTGGAGAGATCGTAAAGAGGGGCCTTTTCCTTTAGGAACTGTGCCAGGAGGTCAAGAGCCAGATCATGGCTCCCCACCACCAGGATCGTGGTGGCCAGATCCCTTTCAGGACGCAGGATCTCCAGCTCGCATTCTTCTCCAGAGAGAATTCCTTCGCAATGTTCCGGAATGGTGAGGAGGGCCTCGGCCCTCGTCAGGGTGGTAATGGCTCCGGCCCCCCTTTTGATGGGAAGAAAGACCTTTTTTCCAGCCACCTCCCCCAGCTTGACCCGGACGAACTCCGTGACCCCCAGTCGAGAGGGAATCTTGCGTCCGGCTCGGGCCCTGAGACGAGGTCTTTCCGGCAATCTCACACCATACATGGCCTCAAAAGCCGGCTTCATCAATTTTTCAAAGGCCAAGACTGCAGAGACCGGATATCCGGGCACCCCTATCACACCGCATCCCTGCACTACCCCAAAGACCACGGGTTTGCCCGGCATCATGGTCACTCCATGGAGCAGGAGACGTCCTTCTTCTTCTATTAATTGGGCGGTGTAATCTTTGGAACCCGCCGAAGAACCCGCCAAAATGGCCACCAGGTGCGGAGCGCTGGCCAAGGCTTGATGAAGGGCCTCTTTGAGGGCCTCCCAATGGTCCGGCACAATGGGCCTCACTTCAGCCACACCACCCCATTCTTCCACCAGAGCCGCGATCATGGCCGAGTTGAATTCCGGAGTCTTGCCAGAAGAAAGTATCTCAGAGGAGGCCTCTTCCGGGGCTACCAACTCGTCTCCGGTAGGGATGATGATCACCCTGGGACGCATCTTAACAGGAACGCGAATATGTCCTGCGGCCAAAAGGGCCCCCAGGTCCCAAGGACTCAAGCGATGGGAGGCCGTAAAGAGGAGTTCTCCAGCCACCACATCCTCACCGATCTTGCGCACGTGTTGCCACGGATAGGCTGGTGCCCGGATTTCAACCTTCTCCGGTCCCAGGACATGCACTTCTTCCACCATGATCACCGCGTTGGTCTTAGGTGGAAGGGGTTCTCCAGTGTTCACCCAAAAGGCTTGCTCCCCTACCTCCAAGATGAGAGGGGTTTGATCACTGGCAGAAAAGGTCTCCTCCGCTCGCACGGCGATACCATCCATGGCCGCGGCGTTGAAGGGAGGAAGGGAACGTCTGGCAAAGAGGGGTTGAGCGGTAACGCGGCCCAGAGCCTCTTTGACTGGAACCTCTTCGGTCTCAAGGCGCTCCTTCCAGGGAAGAGCTCGGAGGATGATCTCCTGAGCATGGGAAAGACTTTTCATCCGCAGGTAGATACGCCTCTTCATCATAGTTTACATAGATTAACAGAAGGAATCCTGAAACCAAAACGGGCCGCGCAAAGCGGCCCGTGTCTTAGGAAAATCTGAGATTAATAAGTATTGGTGGTCTTGTTCCCTTCACACACTTCTTCGATCCGATCTTCTATCAAGCGCCCGTTTTGCCAGACCCGTTTGTGCACCTTATGACAATGCGTCTTCTGGTTGTAAGCCATGGGCGTGGCTTCCACCACCGTGCTCCCTTGTTGATAAACCACAGGTTGATTGGTCTGAGCCGCCTGAACGCTGGCCTGTTTGCTGATTTCCATCAATCCCCCTCCCAGTACCGCTCCTGCTGCCGCCCCGATCACCGCTCCACGCCAGGGATTGTGATCATCAAGTAGGGCCCCAGTAGCAGCTCCCACCGCCGCGCCCAGGCTAGCGCCCTGATAAGTAGCGTTGCCCTGGGTGGTGGTACAGTTGCTTAACATTACCAAAAAGAAGATTCCAGCGATAAAAGCGGCCATCCGTCTCATGGTTTTAACCTCCTTGGATCTTTTGTCACGAAAGAGAAACAAAAGGCGTGCCAACAAGAAGGTCCCAGAAAACCGGGCACTTTCGAGGGGCCGGGGCCCAGATCTTCGACGAATTTGTCGGCGATGACGACTTTTGTTTCCGAAAGTCATCATCCCAAAGAGATCAATCTCTGGAATATTTTGGCATCAAAAATGCTCGCCTTTTGAAAAAGCGAGGACTATCATATGTCTTTGGAGGTCAGAGATGCGCACTAGCTGGGTCTTGGGGAGTCTTTTTGTCTTATTGCTGGTCTCGGGATTGACAGCCCAACAAAGGCCTCTAGCCTTATTCGAAGGAGAAGAGATAACCATCACGGGTGAAGTGGTGGAGATAAACCATCCCATCCTGGTCCTCCAAGATGAAGAAGGACGGAAATACCTGGTGCGCCTCGGACCATATTGGTTCTGGAAAAAGAGGAAATACCACCTCAAACCAGGGGCCAAAGTCAAAGTGATCGGCTTCAAACGAGGAAAGTTCGTCTTTCCTCGTCTCATCCGCCAGGATCATCAGGTCTTGCGTTTTCGTGACCAAAGAGGCTTCCCTCTCTGGCGACCCAGACGATAAAAAGATGTGGCTTACCACCAAAAGACACCGTTTGGTCTTCTTTGCAGCCCTTGGTGTCTTTTTCTTGGCTACCTTGGCCGAACTTTTCCTCATTCGGACTGTTCTGGAAAAAAACGCCGTGCGAAATGCCAAAAGTGCCTTTGTTTTTCTGGAAGCTCGCATTGGGGCCTATCTGGAAACCCTCCGACTTTTACCCCAGGTGCCGGAATACTTACAAGACCTGGCCTGGCTTACCGATGAACTTCAAGGTCAACCCTCTCTGGTCGGAGTCCTGGTCAGGGAAGGAAAAAACGTCCTGCTGAACACCTTTCCAGGAAGCCTCTTTCTCCTGCCCCAGGAAATCCTGGAAAAATGTCACCAAGGGATCATGAAAGATGAAATCTATTTCTACTGCGGAGAGTTCGAATCCGTTCCAGATCGAAAACTTTTTCTCTTGGTAGGGATAGACCTCTCTTATGAAAAACAAGTCTTCCGGGAAGCGGTTCTCCTCACCCTTCTCATCTTCCTTACGGGTGGCATATTGTTAGGTCTGGCCTTTTACTACGTTGATCGCCTTTCAAGGCGTCAAGAAGAGCTGGAGAAACGGCTCTTGGCCTCAGAAAAGCTTGCGACCATGGGCAAACTCTCCGCTATGATTGCCCACGAAATAAGAAATCCTCTCAACAGTATCCTCATGGGACTTCAGTACATGGCAGAGGTGGGACATCTTTCCCCGGAACTCTTAAAAACCATCCGCCAGGAAGCCGAACGTCTCACTGAACTCACGGGCGAGCTCCTCTCCTATACCAAAGGTTTCTCCATCAACCCCGAACCCACCTCGATTCCTGAACTGCTCGAAGAACTCAAACTCAAATTGCTGCCACGGGCCAAATCCCAAAATATAAACTTCAAGGTGTCTCACGCCCAGGAAGTCACCGTTTCCCTTGATCGCCGCTGGGTCTTAAGGGCGATTGAAAATGTGGTACGGAACGCCTTCGAAGCCCTGGGACAAGGAGGAGAAGTGGAAGTATGGGTGGAGGAAAGACCACAGGAGATCATCTTCTGGATAAAGGACTCCGGCCCGGGCATTCCTCTCGAAAACCAGAAACAACTCTTTGAGCCCTTTTTTACCACCAAAGAAAGTGGGTTCGGCTTGGGACTTTATTTGGTTCGCAAGGTGGTGGAAGCCCACGGGGGACACATTGAGTTTGAAAGTCGCCCCGGTACCACCCTCTTTGGCCTTCATTTCCCCAAAGGTTAAATCGAATCCCCATTTCGACCGATCTTTAGGTCAGTCCATGATTTACAAGGGGGTTTTGTCAAATGAGAGGGTTTACGTTGATAGAACTCGCTATCGTTTTGGTTATTATCGGTATCATCTTGGGAGGCGTACTCAAAGGACAGGCTATCATTGAAAACGCCCGCATCAAACGCGTCCAAAACGATCTTAAGAGCTTGGAAGCCAGTCTCTGGACCTTTTATGACCGTTACAATCGAATGCCCGGAGATTGCGATAAGAATGGGGTCATCGATGCCACTACTTACAATCTCCCCGCTGGTCTTGACAACAATCCGGACGAAGGATTTTGCGCAGGCACCGCTTATGATGGAGACCGAGATCGGCCCTGGGCCGAGCTCAAGGCCGCTCGTATCCTCTCTGAAGACGCTGACAACCGTGATCTCTCACGAACCCAATTCGGAGGGCGGCTCTTTACCGGACGAGCTTACGCTGGCACAGGTACCCTTTACGTGAACGCGATCGCCGTGGCTGACATCCCTTGTTACGCTGCCAAAGCCATTGACAGTGCTATCGACGGCGGATTAGATGCCGGTACCGGTCGCTTGCGCGAACTCACTGGGGCCTATATCGCCCGAAACACCTCTGATGCCTGGAGCAGTTGCACCACAGAAGATACCCTGGTTGATATCGTCTATTTCTTCGACAAACTGCCCTAAAAAAACGGCCCCCCAATAAAGAGAAGAAGCCTTCGGCCTCCGAGTGGAGGCCGTTTCCTTTTTTGGTCACTGGTTGTATTATGCCTTGGTATGCCGCGTGAATTCTTCTTTCAGGTAAGGACCGTGGCCGAAGTGCTCGAAGATATCTTTCGCTTCCCTCTCCTTGAAAGCCAAGAAACTGAACTCCTGGCCGCCAGGGGGCGGTTTCTTGCCGAAGACCTGAAGGCCCCCGAGGATCTTCCGGCCTTTGCCCGCGCCACGATGGACGGCTATGCCGTGCGGGCACGAGATACTTTTGGTGCCCGCGAAAGCGAACCCGTCATCCTGCGCGTTACCGGAGAAATACCCATGGGACACGCCCCCAAAGACAGCCTCCGCCCCGGAGAAGCCATGCGCATTGCTACCGGTGGCATGCTCCCGAAAGGGGCCGACGCCGTAGTGATGGTGGAATATACCGAAGAGATTGGCACCCTGGTGGAGATAAGAAGACCCGTCACCCCTCAGGAAAATGTTATCCAACCAGGAGAAGACGTAAAAGCCGGTGAAATTCTTTTTTCCAGTGGGACCAAAATAACCACCGGATGCCTGGGGGTGCTAGCAGGTCTCGGTATCACCAAAATCAAGGTACGGCGCCAACCATGGGTAGGAATAATCTCTACGGGTGACGAATTGGTCCCCCCAGAAGAACTTCCTCCCCCTGGCAAGATTCGTGACATCAATACCTATACTCTGGCTGCCGGAGTAGAAGAAGCTGGAGGAAAGGTGCGATCCTATGGTCTGATTCCGGACGAAGAAGAAGCCCTCTCCCGAACGATTCAAAAGGCCTTCGAAGAAAACGACGTGGTCCTGGTTTCCGGGGGGTCTTCCGTGGGTACCAGAGACTTCACTCTGAACGCCATCTCTCGGCTTCCAGGGGCGAAAATTCTGGCTCACGGGATAGCCGTCCGCCCCGGCAAACCTACCATTTTAGCTCAGGCCGAAGGAAAGGCCGTCTTCGGCCTCCCTGGCCAGGTGGCCAGTGCCCTTCTGGTCTTCTACCTCTTGGTGCGCCCTCTTCTCCTCCATTTGCAAGGAGGCAAAGGGAAGGATCTATTCCTGCCACAAACAAAGGCCCGTGTCACACGCAACCTCCCTTCGGCCCAAGGACGAGAAGATTATTATCGGGTAAAACTCTTCTGGAAAGAAGACGAGCTTTGGGCCGAACCAATCTTTAGACGTTCAGGCCTCATCTCCTCTATGGCCGAAGCCGATGGATTGCTAAAGATACCCGAACGAAGCGAAGGGCTTTACGAAGGAGAGGAAGCCAGGGTCTTTCTTTTGCCTTAGGCCACAGCCTTCTTTTCTCCGGTTTCCTTGACTTTGCCAAAAACAATCCGCCCCGCAGGAGTCTGTAGGAGGCTTGTGACCACCACTTCTATTTCCTTGCCAATATAAGGCCTACCATTTTCCACCACTACCATGGTCCCGTCCTCAAGATATCCCACCCCTTGATGTTTTTCCTTACCTCCCTTAATGAGGTGTACTCTTAAAGTCTCTCCGGGGTGAACAATGGGTTTCAAAGCCAGGGCCAGCTCGTTGACGTTGAGAACCGGCACGCCCTTGAGTTTGGCCACTTTATTCAAATTAAAATCCGTGGTGATGAGTTTGGCCCCCAGTTCTAGGCAAAGTTCCACCAATTTGTCATCGATTTCCTTGAGATGAGGATAGTCTTGTTCGAGAATCCTGACTTCCACCGTGCCCATGTCCTGAATACGCTGAAGGGTATCAAGTCCCCGCCGGCCGCGGGCCCTCTTATTCGGATCGGGGCTATCAGCGATGCGTTGCAGTTCAGCCAGGACAAAAGAAGGGATGAGGAGAGGACCATCTACCCAGCCTGTTTCACACAAATCAGCCAGGCGACCATCGATAATGGCACTTGTATCAACCACTTTGGGACATTCCCTTTTGGGAAAGTGGCGCGAGACAAAGTTCATAGCGTTGGAAACGCTGCCCGGCATCCGAAACTCAGCAAATTTCTTTCCCCCGAGGACCAGACCAAGATAACCAAAAAAGACCGAGAGCATCCCATAGAGGAAGGCACTGAAAAGACCGGAATTCAGTTGCTCAAAGACCAAAGACAGAAGGCGCGCCAATCCCAAACCCAGGAAAAGCCCTATCGTTCCACCGATAATTACCGGAAGGGGAACTTTCCGAAAGAGGCGCTCGATAACAATAGCCAGCCCTGCGACCCCTGCCCCTACTAGGATTCCAAGATAAGGAAGCCATTGGTACTTTTCGGCTTGCGGTAAATGCTTGAAGGAAAAAAAACCCAAAAGGCTACAGGTCAAGACCAAAAGGGCCAGCAGGGCTCTTTTTAAAAGCACTCATTATCCTCCATCGTTGTCTGCCAAAATACGATTGATCTTCTCTTCGATCTCCCCCTCTTCTTTGTTTTCGGCCAAGGAGAGCTCTTTTACCAAGAGGTTCTTGGCCGTATCCAACATGCGGCGTTCGCCAAAAGAGAGCTGTTTGTCATGACTGATCAAGTGAAGATCCCGGAGGACCTGGGCAAGCTCAAAGATAGAGCCGCTCTTAATCTTTTCCATGTATTCCCGGTAACGCCGGTTCCAGGTCTGGCTGGTAAAACTGACCTTCTTTTCGCGAAGAATATCGTAGACCTTTTCAACTTCCTCTTTAGAAATGATGCTTCTCAAACCAATACGATCGATATTGTCTTTTGGTATAAGAACCGTCATGTCATTGTCCAAGATACGCATTACGTAAAAGGTCTTTTCTACACCTCCGATCACTTTCTTTTCTTCGGCCTCTATCACCCCAACCCCATGCGCCGGGTAAACGGCCATATCACCCACACTGAACATGGGCAAACCTCCCGCCGTAAATTTTGCCCCCGATTTTAGCACAAAACGACCTTTTTGTGAATTGAGGGCTACTTTTTGGCTTGGAGAAAGGGTTTCAGGCCTCTTTACGGAGGCGATGGTAGAGACTCATCGTCTTCAGGAGATCATTTTCTAATAAAAAGACCAGAGCTTCAAGGGCCTTATCCAACACCTCCTTTACTAGAGGCCATTCCTCATCTCCGAAAGGAGAAAGCACATAGTCTCGCACTGAAATTCCTGCCGGTGGACGACCGATACCAAGTTTCAGTCGGGGAAATTCTTTGGTTCCCAAGGCCTCAATTATCGACAGGACACCACGGTGCCCCCCGGCCCCACCTTTTAACGCGAATTTAAATCGTCCCAAAGGCAGATCCAGATCGTCGTGGATGACCAAGAATCGATCCAGCGGATGACTCAGCTCCCTCAAGAGAGGGCCCAGACATTGACCGGAAAGATTCATGTAAGTAAGTGGTTTTACTAGGAGGACTCCCTGCCAGGTGGCTATCTGGCACTGGAAAGGGCCTTCTTCAAAAGAAAGGGCCTCACGCTCCGCCAAGGCTTCAAGGAGCAAAAAACCAAAGTTGTGACGGGTAAAGCGGTAGGCGGGACCCGGATTCCCGAGACCCGCCCATACCCACCGATAGGTTCTATTCCTCACCGCCGCTCTCAGGAGAGGCTTCGACCTCTTCCTCGGCTGCCGGGACTTCCTCTTCCTCAGGGGCCAGGATGGTGACCACGGGTTCTTCCGGATTGTCTAAATAACGTACCCCTTCCGGAGGAGTAAGATCGCGAACGTGAATCACGTCTCCAATGTCAAGATCGGAAACATCCACCTCGATCCGGTCCGGAATCGCCCCGGGCAAGCAAGAAACCGTCATGGTGTGCAAGAGGAGCTGGAGGTGACCACCACGCTCCACACCTTTGGCCTTACCCACCACCTCGATGGGAACCTCGACCTCCACCTCGCGCTCCATGGAGATCTCATAAAAGTCCACGTGCAATATCTCATCTGTGACCGGATGGTATTGAAGTTCCTTGACCAGGGCCATCTTTTGTACACTTGATCCGTTGTCTTCCAGGGTAAGGTTGAAAAGTATCTGTTCCCCCCGATAACGAAAGAGGACCTTTTTCAGTTCGTTAGCCCTGACAGCCAAGGGGATAGGCTCCGTTCCTGGACCGTAGATGATCGCCGGAATGAGCCCATTGCGGCGAAGTTTCTTGGCGATTTCCTTGCCAGTCTTGTGTCTCACCGAAACGTTCATTTGAACCTGTTTCATGGTTTCCTCCTCTCAAAGATTCCTACACAAAAAGGGAGCTCACAGAATCATCGTTGTGGATACGTCTGATGGCCTCTCCTAGAAGTTCGGCTACGGAGAGGACCTTTATTTTTTTGAGCTTTTTAGCCTCCTCCCGCAGGGGGATGGTGTCCGTCACCACGATACTTTTCATGGGCGATTTTCTCAGGCGCTCGATTGCCGGGCCAGAAAGTACCGGATGGGTGGCCATCCCGTGCACCTCTTTGGCTCCTCTCTCGTAAAGTGCATCCGCCGCCTTACAAATGGTGCCAGCGGTGTCGATCATGTCGTCTAGGATAATGGCCACCTTCCCCTTGACGTCACCCACCACGTGCATGACCTCGCTTTCGTTTGGTCTAAGACGACGTTTGTCAATGATGGCGAGACCAGCGTTGAGCCGTTTGGCGTAAGCCCGCGCTCTTTCTACCCCACCGGCATCTGGAGAAACCATTACGATTTCTTTGTCGCGGAATTCTTCACGCAAATAGGTGATAAGGACCGGAGCGGCATAGAGATGATCCACCGGAATGTCAAAGAACCCCTGGATCTGACCAGCGTGGAGATCGATGGTCAGAACTCTTCTGGCACCGGCCACGGTAATAAGATTGGCCACCAGCTTGGCCGTGATAGGCGTGCGAGGGATGACCTTACGATCTTGTCTAGCATAACCATAGTAAGGAATAACCGCGGTGATCCGCCGTGCTGAAGCCCGCCGCAGGGCATCTATCATGATCAGGAGCTCCATCAGGTGGTCGTTCACCGGGGGACAGGTCGGTTGAATAACAAAAACATCTGCTCCTCGCACGTTTTCCTGAATTTCTACAAAGATCTCTCCATCGCTGAAGGTGCGCACGTTAGCCCGTCCTAAAGGAATGGCCAGGTAAGCACAAATCTTCTCTGCCAGCTCCGGGTTGGCGTTCCCTGAGAAGATCTTCAGATGATTGATAAACATCTTTGCCGCCCCCCTTATGCCGAGTAATTAGTGACTATCTCCGCCCTTAAGCCCTTCTTTCGGAAAATCCTTCCTGCCCTCTGGGCTTCTTCCCTCGTGGAGAAGACTCCAAAGAGAGCCGCGCCACTTCCCGAAAGAAGGGCTGCCTGCGCCCCGGCCCGCAGGAGTTCTTCCTTGAGCTCCTTCAGGACTGGGTAATGGTCAAAGATTACAGGCTCAAAATCATTAACCAGCCCCTGCTCCCACAAGGGCTGGTCCGGCTCATAATTAGGGGGCTCTCTGCGAGTTGTCAACCTCAAATTGGCATAGGCCCAGGCCGTCGAAATCTTTATTTCAGGACAAAGTACCAAGTACCAAGCCGGATAAGAGGGCCAAGGAGAGAGGATTTCTCCGATCCCCCGGGCCAGGGCTGCAGAATGAGGAGAAATAAAAAACGGTACATCCGCCCCAAGTCTCTTTCCCAGAAGAAGGAGTTCTTCCAGGGTGAAAACAGGCCAGAGGCGATTCAATCCCAAGAGCACCGCCGCCGCGTCACTGCTTCCTCCTCCCAATCCCGCTCCAGCAGGGATGCGTTTCAGGAGCCTAATTTTTATCCCGCAGGCTTTCCGGCTCTCCTGAAAAAAGAGAAGAGCCGCTTGATAACAAAGGTTATCTTCTCCCTCGGGCACCTCAATCTCCCCCAAGATCTCGAGCTCTATTTTGCGAGAGGGGAAGAGAAATAGCTCGTCAAAAAGCGTTATCTTTTGAAAGATGGTGTAGAGTTCGTGATAACCGTCCTCTCGTCGAAAGAGGACACGCAAAGCGAGGTTGATCTTGGCCGGGGCACGTAAAAAGAGCTCCTCAGGCACTGGCCTTGAGATAGAGCATCCTCAATTCGTAGAGAATAGAATCAAGGAGTCTCTCTTCTTCTTTGGTGAGATTCCCGCGGGTCTTCTCCCGTAACATGTCAAGGGTATCTATGGTGTGACGGGCCAGTTTCAGATCTACTTTCTTCTGGTTGGTCTCCGGATCCGGTATCTGCCCCAGATGAACCAGGGCCGAAGTATTGAGAGACAAAACAAACATACTAAAGGTCACTTGGGGCAAATCCTCCTTTTTGGCCATCTCCCGCTGCCTCGCTTCCAAAATGGTTTCAGGACGGAAAAACTCCCGCCCTGAAACCATAAGCCCTTCCTCCTCATTTGACAACCAGGAGCGGGACTCGGGAGATGCTAAGGAGTTTAGAAGTCACGCTTCCGATAATGAGCTCTGAAAGTTTGGATTTGCCCTGATAACCTACTACTAGGAGATCAAGCCCTTCCTTTTCGCCGTAACGGGCCAGGGCTTCAGCTGCGTGGCCTTCTAGCACCACGGCCTCGTAAGAAATCCCTGCTGCTTCGGCCTCTTCCCGACCACGAGAAAGGATAGCCTCGGCTTCCTTGCGCAACTCCGCCTCAAGTTCCACTACCGGGGTGCCCAGTTCAGCAAAGTCCGCTGGAATGGGCAGGACGTGAAGGCCTACGATTTTGGCTTCTAGTTTCTTAGCCAGGTCCAAGGCCCCCTTGAGAGCCCGATAACCTGCTTCCGAACCATCCAAACCGACTCCTATCTTCTTGATATCCACGCTCATTTTTAAAACCTCCTAACGCGCACACTCTTTGGTTTCGCCCTTGATCTTCTCCAAGGCGTGACGGAGGACCGGAAGGATTATAGCTAAAGACTCCTCCACCGCCTTGGGACTGCCGGGAAGATTGATGATTAGAGATTCTTTGCGAATACCAGCGATTCCGCGAGAAAGCATGGCATAGGGAGTATGTTTCAACCCTTCCCACCTGATGGCCTCGGCAATCCCCGGGACCTCTTTCTCTATAGCGGCCCGGGTGGCCTCGGGGGTGACGTCGCGGGGCGAAAGACCAGTCCCACCGGTAGTAAGGATGAGATCCAGACCCTTGCGGTCTATCCAATCCAAAAGAATGATCAAGATTTCTTCGTAATCGTCTGGCACCACCCGGTAGGCTAATACCTGAAAACCTGCCTTCTCTAAGGCTTCGCGGATGATGGGTCCGGAGAGGTCTTCTCTTTCACCAAGCGCCCCTTTGTCTGAAAGGGTCAGAACCCCGGCGGTAAAGATTTCCTTCACTTCTTTTCGGCCTCCTCCTCTTCTCTGGCCTGAGCAATGATTTTCTCGGCAATCTGAGGAGGAACTTCTTCATAGTGGGAAAACTTCATTCGAAAAGTTCCTCTTCCTCCGGTAATAGCGTTGAGATCAAGGGCATAGCGTTGTACCTCCGCCAATGGTACATGGGCCTTGATGACCTGGACCTTCCCCTTGGGCTCCATTCCCAAGACCTTACCACGTCGGGCATTGATGTCCCCGATTACATCTCCCATCACGTCTTCCGGGACCTCTATTTCGAGTTCCATGATGGGTTCGAGGAGCACTGGCTGACATTCCTGAACTCCCTTCTTGAAGCACTGGGAAGCCGCAATCATAAAGGCCATGTCAGAGGAGTCCACTTCGTGGCTCTTTCCGTCGTAAAACTGGACTTTTACGTCCACCACCGGATAACCAGCCAGAGGCCCTTTCTCCAAGGCCTGACGCACACCCTTTTCCACCGCTGGTACGAAGTTGCGCGGAACGTTCATGCCCACCAGGGTCTCCACGAATTCAAAACCCGCTCCCCTAGGCAAGGGATAGAGATGAAAGTGCACCTCAGCAAATTGTCCACGTCCACCGGTCTGTTTCTTGTGACGATAGATAACACCCTCCTTGGGCTTCTTGATGGTCTCCCGATATGGAATCTTGGGTAGAGAAAGATCCACCTGGACCCCATATTTACGGGCCAGCTTCTCGATGGTGGCCTCAATGTGGATCTGTCCGAGCCCACCCAACAAAATTTCACGGCTTTCCTCGTCACGGGTGATAAGAAGGCTGGGATCTTCTTCCTGCAGTTTGGCCAGGGCCGCGCCAATCTTCTCTTCATCACTCCGGCTCTTGGGATGAAGGGCGTAGGTGAGAACAGCGTGTGGCAAGGATGGCATAGGAAAGATTACAGGATGCTCTGGATCGCAAAGGGTGTCTCCTGTCTTGGATTCCGAGAGTTTCGGAATGACACAGATCATTCCGGGCACTGCTTCGTTGACCGGTTTGTGTTCCTTGCCTTCAGGAACGGCCAAATTGGCGTATTTTTCCTTGACGTCTCGAGAAGGGTTGAAAAGGGTTCCCTCCGCCGGCAGAGTCCCTGAGATTATTCGGCAGAAGGAAAGACGGCCCGCATAAGGGTCCATAAAGGTCTTGAAAATGATAGCGGAAACCGGGGCCTCAGGTACCGGCTCCCTTTCAACCTCTTCTCCCTCGGGGCTCTTCCCCTTGCGCGGCCCGCGTTCCTGAGGAGAGGGTAAAAAGTTGACAATCAAGTCGAGCAGCGGCTGAATGCCGATAAGTCGGGCCACCGAACCGCACGAAACCGGTACAAACCGTCCCTCAAGAATGCCCCGTTTAAGACCTCTAACGATCTCCTCCGGGGTCAATTCTCCTTCTTCCAGGAACTTTTCCAAGAGTTCGTCGTCACTTTCCGCGGCGTATTCAATAAGACTTGCCCGCAACTCTTCTACCCGGTCCGACACTTCGGCTGGAATGTCTATCCCTTTGGCCTTTCCGTCTTCGAATTCGTAAGCCTTCATGCTGATGAGGTCAACTACTCCCCGAAAGTCTTCTTCCTTTCCAATGGGATAAGCCACCGGCACAGGGCGGATCTCTAGTCTCTCCTCCATCACCGAAATGGCCTTTTCAAAATCGGCGTTTTCCCGGTCGAGTTTGTTTACAAAAGCGGCACACGGAAGATTAAATTCTCGTACGAAGGAAAAGACCTTCTCCGTCTGGACCTTAACAGGGTCCGTGGCCTCAATTACCAGGAGGGCATTGTCCGCAGCCCAGGCTGCCAGTTTGGCTTCGGCGTTGAAGTTGTCATCACCCGGAGGGTCAAGGAAGAAGATTTCGTGTTTCTTCCAGGTAAAATGATGACAGGCCGTCGAAATGGTGATCTTGCGGTTCTGTTCCTCGGGTTCGAAATCTAGAACGGTCGAACCATCATCCACCCGGCCGAGCTTCTTGGTCTGACCAGACAGAAAAAGCATGGCTTCGGCCAGGGAGGTCTTCCCCGCCCCACTCTGAGAAAGAAAGACCAGGTTTCGAATCTTGGCGACTTCCATAGACCCTCCTCAGAGAAGATTTGCCCTAAGGGAGGCTAGCGCAATTCATTCTCAAATGTCAAGAAATTGTGTTGGTCCGGTACTTTGGCCTAGAAAGGATCTCTAAAACTGGCCACCTATCCTGAAGTTCCAGTTGCTCTTGTCTTCGCCTTCCTTGGTGTCGATGTTGTAACCCCATTCAATCCGCAGGGGCCCCATCGGAGAGAGCCAACGAATACCTAGCCCTACACTCTTGCGCACGTCAGAAAAACGCCAACCTTGATCGCTTCCCCAGACATTACCCATGTCAAAAAAGACCACCCCTTTGAGCCCCATGCTTTTGACCAGGGGAAAAATGAGTTCGTTTTGGATAAAGAACATCTTTTCTCCACCGATCCTCTCTCCGGTATCAGGGTCAATGGGGCTGATGTCTCCGTAACGATAACCTCTCACCGAGTCGATACCGCCGAGATAAAACTTTTCAAAGACCGGAAGCTTGCCTCCCTGCCCTTCTGTTACGTAACCGAGCCCCAGACGTACGTGTCCGGTGACCTGCCAAAGGGTGGGGAAATAGATGCCACCGGTAAAAGTGATCTTCTCAAAGGCACTGTCTCCTCCCAGGAAACCACCTGCGTGTTCGTAGGCCAGGGTAACAACGGTACCTCGTGTAGGATCAAAGAAATGGTTGCGGGTGTCCCTGGTGAAACCGAGTTCCAAAGCGCTAGTAACGTGAATGTCCTTGGACTCCAGAATGATCGGTGAGGTGTAGTAGCTATAGTCCGTAAGGTTGGAATCATCGTAACGATAGCCCAGGAAAACGCGAGTGTTCGGAGTCAAAAGATACCCAAAGCGAATTCCCCCGCCCTGGCTATTACGGGTATAGTCGTCATATTCCCTTTCCCAATCGTAAAGGTTGAGGGTGAGAGAAAGTTTGGTGTCCCGGAAATAGGGCTCGGTAAAAGAGAGCGAGTAACGTGTTGTCCGCGCTCCAAAGAGACCCTGAAAAGAAAGGATCTGGCCTTTACCAAAGAGATTCCGCTGGGAAACTTCTCCCATGAGGATGAGTTTGTCCACCGAGCTGTAACCCGCCCCGATGCTGAAGGTCCCGGTGGGGCGCTCTTTGACCTTGACCTTAACGTCCATTTGATCTTCGCGAACGCCTTTTTCCGTAGAAATACTCACGTCGTCGAAATAGCCCAACCGACGTACCCGATCCTGACTCCGTTTTAGTCTGGTCGCTGAAAAGGGCCTCTGTTCCACGATCAGGAGCTCTCGCCGAATGACTTTGTCGCGGGTGCGAGTGTTACCCTCGATTTCGATCCGGTTCACGTAAACAAGTGGGCCTTTGTCCACCTTGAGGACAATATCCACGGTGTGGGTCTTTTCGTCCTTTTTGATTTCCGGAAAGACTTCAGCATAAGCGTAACCCTTGTCTGCAAACAGATCCGTAATCTTCATGATGTCGCGTCTCAAGACCTCGCGACTGAAGACCTTGGCCTTCCTGATTTCAAGCTGCTTCAAGAGATATTGCTTGTCTTTGAAGAGGTCTTGGACGATATCCACTCGTCCCACTCTGTATTGGGGACCTTCTTCGATAGGAATGGTGATGTAGATCCAGCGCCCCTCCTGCTTAATCCGGGGTTCTCCTACCCGTACGTCGATGTAACCATGGTTTTGATAAAATGAGACGATCTTTCCGAGATCTCGATAGAGTCCCCCGTAGCTATAGACTCCGGGTTCCACCCCTCCGCCTGAGAAGAAAGATTTGATCTTCTTTACCCAAGAAAAGGCCGATTTTTCGCTTATTTCCAGTAAATCCTTCAATTCTTCGTCAGAAAAGGCCCGATTCCCCTCAAATTCGATCTTCTTGATGTAGACCTTCTCTCCCTCCTTAATATGAAAGACCACCTCTACTTCGTGAGGTCCCAGAGGCCTGACCTCTGGGACCACTTTGGTATCGTAGTACCCTCTTTCTTTGTAAAGGAGCGAGATCCTCTCAGCGGCTTCGTTTACCTTGTTCAGGTTGAGAATGGTATAAGGTTTTAGTTCGGAAATCTTTTCGAGATCGCTCTTTTTGATGGCCTTATTCCCTTGGTAAACGATTCGTTTGACTACCGGCTTTTCTCGTACGATATAAGTAACCACCAACCCCTGGGGAGTCTCTTCAAGGTCTGCTCTCACATCGTCAAAATAACCGAGTTTGAAGATGCTTTTGAGATCTTCTCGCAACACCCGGGGGTCAAAGACGTCTCCGGGTTTGAGTTTGACGACTGACAAGATGGCCTCTTCGTCCATGCGCACATTGCCTTTCACCCGCACCGCTGTCACTAGTTCTCTAGAAAGAAGGGTCCTGAGCAAGACCTCGGCGGTCTTCTTCTCAAGGGAGGACCAGTCGTTTAAAGACCCCACGGTATAGGCCCGTTTGACTATTCCATCCGAACAATCTGCCAAACGCAAATCAACACTCACACGCTGGCCAAAGGCGTTGATGGTCCCCCAGATCACCGCAGCTAGATGGCGTTTTCGACAAAGGTTTAAGGCCTTCTCCTGGGTCATTTCCTCTGGCAGAGGACCAAGTATCTCTTTGGCCTTCATGACCGGTACCACCGGTACCCTTTCCCGGGCGAGGATCATCTCCAGCCGTCTCGGAAAGCCTTTGGCTAACACCTTCACATCCTGAGGACCATTGACCTTGAAAGGAAAGATGAGCACAGGCCGAAGCCGGCCCACCGCAGCCATGGCCTGAGCAGCCATCAAAAATAGCAGACAAAAAAAGAGCAAAAACCTTTTCATGAACGTTCGTCGCGGCTCCAAGGCCAGGGTTTGTCGGGGGAAAGTTCGACCACCCGTCCGTCAGAAAGTCCTAAAACGCGTTCCATCATCGCTGCCAATTCCGGGTTGTGCGTTACAATCACCAAGGTCGTAGCATAGCTTCGATTGATCTGCAAAAGGAGATTGGCCACCTCGCGCGCGGTGCGCACGTCGAGATTCCCCGTAGGTTCATCAGCCAAAATGATCGGAGGACGCATGACCAGGGCCCTGGCAATGGCTACCCGCTGACGCTCTCCTCCCGAAAGCTCTCCCACCCGATGACTCAATCGACGCCCGAGTCCAACTTGTTCGAGCACCGTGGTGGCCATCTTCTGGGCCTCTGGTGTGGAATAACCAGCAATAAGGGCTGGGAGCATGACGTTTTCCAAAGCGTTGAACTCCGGCAAAAGATGATGAAACTGGAAGACAAAACCGATCTTTTGATTTCTGAAACGTGAAAGCTCTGGATCAGAGAGAGAAAAAGTCTCTTGACCGAAATGGCGCACCTGACCGCTGGTGGGACGATCCAGGGTGCCCAGAATATGAAGCAAGGTACTCTTCCCCGAACCACTCGGGCCAACGATGGCCACCCGCTCCCCCTCGGAAATGACAAATTCCACCCCTCGCAAGACCTCCACTCTCCCTGCTCCTTCGCCATAGACCTTGGTCAGCCCTCGCACTTCGATAGCTGGCTTAGCCATAACGCAAGACCTCCGCTGGGGGGAGCTTGGCCGCTTGGCGTGCCGGATAGATAGTGGCCAAGAGGGCGAGAACCAGGGCAGAAAAAGCGATCAAAGAGACGTCAAAGGGTTCTACCAGAACCGGAAGCCGATCTACGTAGTAGATGTCACTTGGTAGCTTCACAATGGGGTATTTAGAAATAAGGGAACAGAGAAGAAGACCTCCTGAGACCCCACTTAACGTCCCTAAAAATCCGAGCAAAAAACCTGTGAGCATAAAGATCCGAAGCACACTTCGGTCGCAAACTCCCATAGACTTCAAGATGGCAATGTCCGCCCTCTTCTCCCCTACCAACATGATGAGGGCAGCCACGATATTAAAGGCCGCCACCAAGACGATGAGGGTCAAGATGATAAACATGGCGGCCTTTTCGAGTTTAAGGGCCGAGAAGAGGTTGGCGTTCATACGGTGCCAGTCAATCACCCAGTAGGGGAAACCCAGCCTCTTGGCGAGAGCCTCGGCAAACTCTTGCGCCGCTAAGGGATCATTCAATCGCACCTCAAGATAGGATATTCCTTGCTTGAGACCTGCCAAACGCTGAGCCAGCCCCAATGGTACAAAACTAAGGTTGGCATCGAATTCGTATAGGCCGGTTTCAAAAAGACCCACCACTTCTAGGGTCTTGATCCTGGGTAAAAAACCAAAGGGCGTAGAACGTCCCTCCGGGAGGATGAGACGCACCCGATCTCCCACCCCCACCCCCAAGTTGCGGGCCAAACGCCAACCCAGGATAATTTTATCTTCGGCATCTTCCAGCAAGAGGAGGCTTCCTTCGCGCATCTTGAGACTGGAGAAGACCTGCTGGGCCTCTTTGCCAGGCACCCCTCTGATAACCACACCAGCCTGACCTCCAGAAGAAGAAAGAAGCCCTTGAAGATTGACGCACGGCAAAACCGCCACCGCCCGAATCTCCCCTTCACCCTTTAGACGGGCCCAAAGACCAGAAAGTCCTTTTTTCCTGACACGGAGAGAAAGGATCTTTTCTGTTACCGAACGATATTCCAGAAAATCGCCCCCAAGACGCTCAACGATAAGGTGGGAATTGATGCCAATGAGGCGGTCTCGCAGCTCTTTCTGAAAACCCGCCATCACGGCGATGACCACGATGAGGGCACACACCCCTATTGCTACCCCCACCGTGGCCATCACCGCGATGAAAGAGGTGAAACGATGCTTCTTGCGAGAGAAAAGAAAGCGCAGGGCAATGAACCATTCGAAGCGTTTCATAGATCACTTTTCTGGGCGCAAGTGAGGAAAGAGGATCACCTCCCTGATGGAGGGAGAATCCGTAAACAACATGACCACTCGATCAATACCTATCCCCTCTCCAGCCGCTGGCGGCATACCGTGTTCCAAGGCCATGATGAAGTCTTCGTCTATCTCAGGATGGATCTCGGGATCGTCTTCCAATCGCCTGCGAATCTGTTCCTCAAAACGGGCCCGCTGATCCCGCGGATCGTTGAGTTCTGAAAAGGCGTTGGCGATCTCCCGCCCGGCAATGAAAAGCTCGAAACGGTCTGCTACCGAAGGATCTTCCTCGTTACGCCTGGCCAGAGGAGAGATGTCCACTGGAAAGGCCACAATAAAAGTGGGTTGTACAAGTTTCGGCTCCACCAGGGCGTCAAATAGTTTGGCCCAAAGCTTACCCAGCACCTGTTCCCTTTCGTCGATCTTGATTTCTTTCTCTCTGGCAAAGGCCAGGACTCTTTCACGGGAATCGAGCACCTCCTCTGGTACCCCGCCGATCTCTATGAGAGACTGCTTGAAACCTACACGGGGCCAAGGAGGGGTGAAGTCTATCTCCTGGCCCTGATAGATGACCTTCGAACCGCCAGTCAATTCCCGACAAAGCCCCAAAAAGAGCTCTTCGGTGCGTAACATGAGGTCTTCGTAAGTGGCGTAAGCTTCGTAAAATTCAAGCATTGTAAATTCTGGATTGTGTTGCACACTAACTCCCTCGTTGCGAAAATTGCGGTTGAGTTCAAAGACCCGTTCAAACCCTCCGACCAGAAGTCTTTTCAAATAAAGTTCGGGAGCAATACGAAGATAAAGTTCCCTTTCCAGCGCATGATGATAGGTTTTAAAAGGACGGGCCGTAGCACCACCTGGAATAACTTGCATCATGGGGGTTTCTACCTCTAAAAAACCCTGTGAGGAAAAATAATTTCGAAAGTATTGGACAATTCGACTCCTTGTGCGAAAAATCTCTCGCACCCGCTCGTTCATAATGAGATCCAGATAACGTCGCCGATAACGCAACTCCACGTCCTGGAGCCCGTGATACTTCTCAGGCAGAGGACGGAAGGCCTTAGTCACCAGACGGACACTTTTGGCCAGGATGGTGAGCTCACCGGTTTTGGTCCGAAAGAGGGGGCCCTCTACTCCGATGATGTCTCCCAAGTCGAAGTACTTTTTGAAAAGCTTGAAGGTTTCCGGACCCAATTCGTCACGTTTGAAAAAGACCTGAATACGCCCGGTCTCGTCCTGAAGATGGGCAAAAACCGCCTTACCAAAGTCGCGCCGGGCCATGAGCCGTCCAGCAACCCTAAAGGGTTCCTTGAGGCGGGCTAGCTCTTCGTCAGAATAATGACCAAAGATCTCATGTATCACCCCTGCCCGATCTGTAGGACGAAAATCGTTCGGGAAAAGGGGTATCCCCAAGGCCTCGAGTTCTTCGGCCTTCTTACGCCGGGCCAGTAAAACGGCACTTTCTTCGCTCACCAGCAACCTCCTCAAAAGGGGGAATTTTCGGCTAAGGCAGCATAATCTTGCCCTGCCCAGATCTCAAGCGGTTTCCTTCAGCTTAAGGAGGCGCTCTAGTTCTTCGCCTTCGAGAGTTTCCTTTTCAAGGAGGGTGCGGGCTAGCTCTTCCAGACGCTGGCGGTGTCTTTCAAGGGTTTCCTTGGCGCGCTGATAGGATTCCTGGATAATCTTGGCCACCTCGGCGTCTATGAGACGAGCGGTCTCGTCGCTGATGTCCTCCCGATGTCTGAGGAAGGGTTCAAGAAAGAGACTCTCACGACGACGAAAAGTTTGAGGGCCAAGTCTTTCACTCATTCCATAATCCATGACCATGGCCCTTGCGATCTCAGTGGCCTTTTCGAGGTCGTTCTGGGCCCCGGTAGAAACCTCTCCGTAAACCACCTCTTCTGCCGCACGCCCCCCCAAAAGGACGGCCAGCTTGTCCAAGAGTTCCGAACGAGTCATGAGATAACGGTCCTCAGTGGGGAGCTGGAGAGTGTAACCCAGAGCGGCCATCCCCCGGGGGACAATACTGATTCGATGCACCGGGTCGGCGTGTGGCATGGCTGAAGCTACCAAGGCGTGCCCTGCCTCATGATAGGCCACCCGTTCTTTCTCCTGGCTTGAAATATAGCGGTTTTTCTTCTGCAAACCAGCGATTACACGATCCACAGCCTCTTCAAAATCTTCCATTTCGACCCATTTCTTGTTCTTACGAGCTGCCAGCAAGGCTGCTTCGTTGACCACGTTGGCCAGATCAGCCCCTACCATGCCCGGAGTGCGAGCGGCGATGACCTTTAGATCCACGTCAGGAGCCAGTTTGACGTGACGGGTGTGAACCCGGAGGATGGCTTCCCTTCCCTTGAGATCCGGGCGATCCACCACTATGTGGCGGTCAAAACGTCCCGGACGCAAAAGAGCTGGATCAAGGATTTCTGGCCGGTTGGTAGCCGCCATGATAATAACACCCTTCTTAGAATCGAAACCATCCATTTCCGTGAGGAGCTGGGCCAACGTCTGCTCCCTTTCGTCCACTCCGGAGACCGGAGAAACCCCGCGCACCTTGCCCAAGGCGTCGATCTCATCGATGAAGATGATGCAGGGTGCCTTCTCCTCCGCGGTCTTGAAAAGGTCGCGCACCCGGGCCGCTCCTACCCCCACGAAAAGCTCCACAAACGAGGAACCAGAGATGGAAATAAAGGGCACTCCGGCCTCGCCAGCTACCGCTTTGGCTAGAAGGGTCTTTCCTGTCCCCGGAGGACCGACCAGAAGGACCCCTTTGGGGATCTTCCCCCCCAAGGCCGTAAATTTTTGGGGATTTTTCAAAAATTCTATGATCTGTTTGAGCTCTTCCACGGCCTCGTCCACCCCGGCCACGTCTTTGAAGGTGACATCGATCTCATCTTGCACGTAAATGCGGGCCTTGCTCTTGGCCACCCCCATGAGACCGCCTTCGGGAGGCCCGAAACGCTTCATCAGGATGATCCACAGAGCCAGGAAAAAGACAAGCGGAAGCACCCAGGAAAGGACTTCTTTGAGCCAGGAAGCCTCTTTGGCAGCCTCGTATTGCACGCCTTTTTCATCCAGGAGCTTGATGAGATCCGGATCATTGAGGCGGGTGGTATAGAAATGCTGGCTCACTAGCTTGACTTGTTGGCCCCGCAGCTTACTCAGCACCTCTGATGCCCCGGGCTTCAACTCTCCCTCGATGTAATTCTCTCCAATAACGAGATCATCTACCAAACCGTCTTTCAGTAGGGTTCGAAACTCACTATAAGTGAGGGTCTCTTTGGGGGTGAAACGGGCCATTTGTAGGAAAAAAAAGACCACGAGGAGAAAAAGAAGAAGGTACCAGCCGTATTTGTTGTCGAAACGTTTAGGTGGCTTAAACTTTTCTTTGGCCCCCATCTAGTACCCCATAGATGCTGCCCCCTCATTGTCTCCAAGGTTCACCAACCCGCAGCGAGGGGGTCTCGACCTAACGATAAGTAGCCTCTTTGAGGGAACGAACGAACTCTTTAACTTCTTTCAACAGACGGCTAGGCTCTTCGGCAAAGCGGGCGATCACCCTGACAATAGCACTACCTACCACGATGGCATCAGCAAAGGGAGCCAGTCCTTTTACTTGAGAGGGCCTAGAAATACCAAAACCCACAGCTACTGGAACCGGAGAGAGTTCCCGGGCCAGATCAAGCTTCAAGGCTAGGTCTTCAGGCAGACGGTCTCGTTCACCGGTGATTCCAGTAATCGAGACGTAATAAAGGAAACCCGAACTGGCCTTGGCGATCTGTTTAAGGCGCTCGGGCGGGGTGGTGGGAGCAGCCAGCATCACCACCGCCAGCCCCTTGGCCTCCGCTGCTTTTCGCCACTCTCTGGCCTCTTCCAGAGGAAGATCAGGAATGATGGCCCCGTCTAAACCCGCCTTTCGAGCCTCTTTGGCGAAACGCCTTAGACCAAAACGAAAGAAAGGATTGAGATAGCCCATCATCACTACCGGGGTAGTAAAACCAGATCGTCGCATTCGGGCTAACATGGCCAGAAATCCCGGGATAGTGGGCTGGTGACGTAGGGCCCGTTGAGCGGCTTCTTGGATGGTGGGGCCGTCAGCCAATGGATCTGAGAAAGGAAAGCCTAGTTCTATGACCTGGGCCCCGGCTTCTGCCAGGGTCCAGAGGAGATCTTCGGTCAAAGAGGGATCAGGATCTGCTCCTTCGATGAAGGGAATGAGGGCTGCTTCCCCCCGTTCGTTGGCCTGTCTAATGGCCTCCTCTACCGCTTGGGCCCCCCTAAGCACGTGCCTTCTCCTTGAGATATTCCCTCACCCCTGCGACGTCTTTGTCACCCCGACCTGAAAGATTGATCACCACGATGGTCCCCTCAGGCAAACGGTCGGCTATTTTCACCAGATAGGCCACCGCATGAGCGCTCTCCAGGGCTGGAATGATACCTTCTGTTTCTGAGAGCAACCGAAAAGCCGCCAGGGCCTCTTCGTCATCTACCGCCACGTATTCTACCCGTCCGGTCTCCTTGAGATAGGCGTGCTCCGGTCCCACCCCCGGGTAATCGAGCCCAGGGGCAATGGAATGGGCCCCTTTAATTTGACCCACGTTATCTTGGAGAAGATATGTCATCATACCGTGTAAAATTCCAGGCTCTCCCACCGTAAGAGTGGCGGAATGATGTTCGCTCTCAAGCCCCTGTCCTGCAGCTTCTACCCCGATCATCTTGACCATTTGATCTTTCACAAAAGGATAGAAAAAACCCATGGCATTTGAACCACCGCCCACACAGGCGAGGATCACATCTGGCAGGCGCCCTTCGGCCTTTAAAATCTGACGCCGGGTCTCGCGCCCGATGACGCTCTGAAAGTCCCGCACCATCATGGGGTAAGGATGAGGTCCTACCACGGACCCGATAACATAATGGGTGGTCTCCACGTTGGTGACCCAATCTCGAATGGCTTCGTTGATGGCGTCCTTGAGAGTCTGGGTGCCGGAATGTACAGGCACCACCTTGGCCCCCAGAAGTTCCATCCGGAAGACATTCATCTCTTGGCGCACGGTATCCTTGGCCCCCATGTACACGAGGCACTCCAGACCCATAAGAGCTGCTGCCGTGGCCGTGGCCACCCCGTGCTGGCCTGCCCCGGTCTCCGCGATAATACGCCTTTTTCCCATTCGCTTGGCCAGCAATACCTGGCCCAGAGTGTTGTTAATCTTGTGGGCCCCGGTGTGAGTGAGATCCTCACGTTTGAGATAAATGCGAAGATGTCCTCCCAAACTCGCAGAGAGTTTCTCGGCCCGATAGAGAGGAGTGGGACGCCCTACATAGGTCTCCAGGTAAAACCTCAACTCTCGTTTGAAATCCGGATCCTTTTTAAAACGGCGGTAGGCTTCCTCAAGTTGGAGGAGAGCCGGCATCAAAGTCTCTGGAACATAACGCCCACCAAAAGGGCCAAAGTGTCCTCGTTTGTCTGGAAGGGCCATCTCTCTCCCCAAAGCTCTGTCTCGCTGAAACTACTCTACCCCATCTTTTTTTACAAGCTCTTCTTGGGCCTCGCGCATGAATTCGCGCTCCACTAGGAGCAGGACCAGTTCCCCGAGTTCCGTGAGTCTGGCCTCCACTCGCTCCAAACGCGCTACAAAGAAATTGTAAGCCATGCTGGCGGGTATCGCGGCGAAAAGACCCAGGGCTGTAGCTACTAAAGCTTCGGCTATACCAGGGGCCACCGTGGCCAGACTGGCGCTGCCTTTGAGACCTATCCGGTGAAAGGCAGACATGATACCCCACACGGTGCCGAAAAGACCTATGAAAGGAGAACTATTGCCTGCCACCGCCAAAAAGGCTAGATAACGGCGCAGCTTGAGCAATTCACGCTCCCTTACCACCGCTAGGTAGCGGGTAAGCCTTTTGGTAAACATCTCAAGCCAAAGGGCAAAGAGGCTCTTGTCCTGGGGAAGCAGTCCTTCGGCTCGCAAACGGGCCACCTCAACTAGCACGGCCCGGGTGAGCTCTCCACCTGGTAGATGACGAAACTTCTTAATCCGTGAGGTAAACTCTGCCAAGGAACTGCCCTTCTCCGCCAAAAGAGACAGTTCCGAAAGACCGGATTCCGCCCGACGAAACTCACGCCATTTGAGAAAGATCACCGCCCAGGTGAAGACCGAAAGGCTCAAGAGCACCAGAAGGGTGAATTTGGCCACCGGACCAGCATGAAAGACCAGAGCTATCAAGTTCAAGGGTTTTCCTCCCAGAGGAAGTCTTCGGGAAACGTTTTAATAAAGCCTTTCTTTACCGCAAACTCAAGCAGAGATCGCACCGCCCCACGGCCTTCTTCCCCCAAATCTTCGGTAAATCGGTTGACAAAAATCTCGATGTGGCGCCTGATGACCCCTTCTTCCATTTCCCTGGCGTGAGCCCGCACCCAAGAGGCCACCGCCTCATAGTCTTGTTGAGCTAGGCTCAAGCTCTGGCGGAGATCAAGAAGGACGTCCCTCTTGACCTCAGAAGGGAGGTCTCGTTTGACGAAAATACCTCCCAGGGGGATAGGGGCCCCAGTCTCCTCTTCCCAGAAGGCTCCCAAGTCTTTGAGGAGCTTGAGCCCCCTCTTGGCGTATACGAAACGCCCCTCGTGGATAAGGACACCCGCTGGCACCTGCCCCCGCTCTACCGCTGGCAAGATCTGATCATAGCGCATCTCAACCACCGGAACTTCCGGATCATAAAGCCTCAAGAGAAAGGTGGCTGTAGTGAACCGGCCTGGGACTGCTACAGGACCTGAAAGGGGCTTTTCTTCCCTGGCGACCAGGACCGGTCCACAACCAAAACCCAAAGCCGCGCCTACGGGCAAAAGCTGATAACGATCAAGGAGGTATACGAAGGCGGCAAAGGAAAGCTTGCTTATCGGAAGGGGTTCTCTCATAGCCCGCTGATTCAGGGCCTCGACATCTTCGATAAGGGGTTGGTATCGCCTTCTGGCTGGGAAGAGCCCCAACACCAGGGGACCAAAAAGAAAGGTGTCATTGGGACAAGGGGAAAATCCGAGTCTCAAAACTTCTTCACCAGGCATAACAGGGCCTCGGTCACTCTTTCCAAAGCCTCTTCGATCTGCCAGGGCCGCTCGGGCTGGGTGAGGAGATTACTCACAGCCCTTATTTCGAAAAGGGGAAGACCGAACTCCTGGGCTGCCCGGGCCACCGCAAACCCTTCCATGTTTTCCACCAAAGCGCCACGATAACGGGTTGCCAGGAACTCCGCCCGCACTGGATCACGAGTGGCACAACAGACCGTAACAAAGGGACCGTAGTTCACTTCAAAGTCCTCTTCTTCCAGAATAGAAAGGGCCTTCTCTACCAGGGGATGATGTAAGGGACACTCTTTGTCTATCGGAAGCGCCTCACTGAAGTCTGTCTCAATGAATTGATAGCAAACCCCAAGGTCTCCAAAGAATTCGCAGCTGGCCACCGCCAAATCGCCGACCTCAAGTCCCGATCTCGGATAGGCCCCTCCGATCCCCGTGAGCACCACTGGTCCCCGACGGTGTTCCTGCAGGAGCAAAACACTTCGGAGAGCCGCCTCCACTGGCCCCATACCTATTATAGAGACCTCAAGACCCTTTTCACGCAAAGGTCGGGCCTCAAGCTCTGTTGGAACTAAAACAAGCATCTCACACCCCTCAGGTTAGGAAGACCCGGTATCTATCACAATGGTCCCGGCTAGATGATCGTGCAAACAACGGCGATCAGATCGAAAGATGAAAAGGGCGTTTACCAGCCCGAGGAGAGTACCAAAAAGAGGGATCAATCCCAGGAGCCCCAAGAAAAGATAGCGGTATATAAAAAGGCGCCAAAAAGGTAAAAGGTTTCCTTCTAGATCTACGATTCGCATTCCGAGAAGCCTTTTGGCCACGGTTTGACCTTCACGGGCCAGCAGATACCCATTGACCGCCATAAACACCGCCAGTCCCGCCAGGAAGAGGAAAAAGTGTTCCCCTAGGGTAAGATAAGGATTGGTCTCCAGGCGTTTAAAGACTCCTCCTAACCAAAACAGGGGAAAAGAGACCAACAGACACAAGAGGCTGTCGATCAAAGCCCCCACAAACCTTTTGGAACGACTGGCCAGCTTCAATTCAGTCATGGTTCAGGCCTTGGCAATCATAGCTCTCATGAGATCGGCGGCGTTTTCCGTGTGACCAGAGATATCACAAATAAACTCGGTCAAACGCAGGAGATGGTAGATGGACAGGGCGTCGAGATCCAAGTTGAAGATCTCTCGTTTGAGTTCCGTAGCCAGAACATCACTTTCATGTTCTCTGGTGCGGATGGTTCGAACCACCTGCTTGGCTTCTTCTCGGGCCTTTTCGTCCGCCGTGGAGAGATAGGCCCGGGCCTTTTCAATGAGAGGGACCAAGAACTGAGAAGTTTCGACGTTTTTTTCCGCCAGTACCAACATCTTCTCGGCCAAGGGGCGTCCCACGGGGGTGCGCCGAAAAGTGAGCCACTTGAGGATGTCCTCAATGGCATCAGCCACGGCATCTTGCTCTTTTAGGTAGAGAAAGAGCTCAAACTTGTCTACCGGCATGATAATGCCGTGGGGTAGATGGCCTCTAATGTTCTGTTTGATTCGATCCGCTTCCCGCTCGATGCGTACGATTTCCTCAGAAATCTTTTGACACCGGTCGTAGTCTTGTTCGAAATAGGCCCTCAGAGCCTCGGGTAAGAGCTCGGTACAGGCCAAGACGTGACGGGCGTGGTTTTCGAGACATTCGAAGAGTTGCCGCCTCGGTCGAGGGGGCTCTACGCTCACCGGTTCAATCTCTCTTTCTTCACAAATATCCTGGTGTTTGACTATGCGACCTTCAACCAGGTAGATGACCTCTTCTGCGATGTTGGTCGCCAAATCCGCCACCCTTTCCAGATTTTGGGCCACGATAATGTAGTCGATTCCGATACGGATGATACGTGGGTTCCTTTCCAAACATTCGATGACCCGCTCGATGACCAGCTTTTTATAATTGTCTACTTTTTCGTCCCGCAGACAGATTTCACAGGCCTTGGCCGTGTCTTGGGTAACAAAGGCGTCCAGGGCACCATCGAGCATTCCCAAAGCTTCCCGAGCCATGTCCTTAAGATCCACCGGACAGGTAAAGACCTGCTGACTCTGGGAGAGGTCCAAGACCCGTTCTGCGATGTTCACCGCTTGATCTCCCAGACGTTCCAGGTCGCGAATCATGCTCATGGCCGAGGTGATAAAACGTAGATCTCCGGCCAAGGGGTGGTGGAGGGCCAAAGTCTTCAGACAGAAGAGAAGGATCTCGTTCTCAATGGCATCGATCTTTTCATCCTGTTCGATAACCCGCTTCGCCAGATCCGGGTCACGCTCTTCAAAAGCCTTGACCGCCGTGCGGACGGATTCCACCACCAAACGACACATCTCTAGCAGATAACGTTTTATTTCCTGCAAGTCCCTTTGTAAGAGGACGTTCATTTCCCCTCTCCTTAGCTAAATTTTCCGGTAAGGTACTCTTCAGTGCGTGGATCTTTGGGATTGGTGAAGACCTCAGCGGTGGGACCAAATTCGATCAACTCTCCCAAATAGAAAAAAGCCGTATAATCTGAAATTCTTCCGGCTTGCGGCATATTATGGGTAACAATAACGATTGTAACCGTGTTTTTGAGTTCCACAATAAGATTTTCTATCTGAAGGGTGGCCTTAGGGTCAAGGGCTGAGGTTGGTTCGTCCATCAGGAGAACTTCGGGATTGACCGCCAAGGCCCGGGCAATACACAAACGTTGTTGTTGGCCTCCAGAAAGAAAGGTGCCGCGACGATGGAGCACGTCTTTGACTTCCTCCCAAAGGGCCGCCTTTCGTAAGGCATCTTCTACGATGCGGTCGGCTTCTTCTCTCTTCAATCGAATTCCAAGAAGCTTGTAGCCCGCCAACACGTTTTCGTAAATAGTCATGGTGGGAAAGGGATTGGGGCGCTGGAAGACCATCCCCACCCGTCGCCGCACCACGATGGGGTCCATCTCCAAGATGTCTTCGTCTCGGAGATAGACCTTCCCCGTGATCCTGGCCCCAGGAGTCAACTCGTGGAGACGGTTGAGACATCGGATGAAGGTCGTCTTGCCACAACCCGAGGGACCCATCACCGCCGTGACCTGATGTTGCGGGATTTGGACCGTAACATGTTTAATGGCCATGAAATCGCCGTAATAAGCACAAAGATCTTCGGTGCGGAAGATGGGGTATGCGATCTTCATCCCTCACCTCTACTTCTCGCCGGCGATTTTACGAGCAAGGACCCGAGAGACCACGTTTAGTCCTAGCACCATGAGTACCAGCACCAGAGAAGCCCCCCAGGCCTGGCGCCACCAATCCTCGTATGGACTCATGGCGTAATTGAAGATGACCAAAGGCAAAGCAT
This sequence comes from uncultured Thermodesulfobacteriota bacterium, assembly GCA_964630855.1. GTDB lineage: Bacteria > Desulfobacterota > Thermodesulfobacteria > Thermodesulfobacteriales > Thermodesulfatatoraceae > JAADCO01. The sequence continues at coordinate 57,379 of CAZVXP010000027.1, forward strand.
TCATAGGTTCCAAAGGGTTCCAGGTCATGAACTGATTACCAAAGGCCGTAAAGAGAAGGGGAGCCGTCTCACCAGCGATACGTGCCACGGCGATGAGAATGCCCGTACTCACCCCCACCATGCCGGTGGGCAAGACCACTTTGAGCACCGTCCGCCAATAGGGTACTCCCAGGGCCAGGGAAGCCTCTCGCAAAATGTCCGGCACCAGGCGCAAGACCTCTTCGGTGGTCCGTACCACCACGGGGATCATCATCAAGGCCAAGGCCACACTGCCGGAGAGGGCGGAAAAATGTCCCAGAGGCTTCACCACCCAGGCGTAGGCAACAATTCCGATAACAATGGAAGGAACACCCTGGAGCACATCCGCGCAGACCCGGATCACCTCTGATAGCCTTCCGGCACGACCATATTCCGAAAGGTAGATACCTGCCATCACCGAAATGGGAACCCCGATGAGGGTGGCCAGACCCACGAGGATGATGGTCCCCACAATGGCATTGGCGATCCCGCCTCCTGACTCTCCGGGAGGAGCGGGCAAATGGAGGAAAAAATCCAGAGAAAGGCTTGAAAGCCCCTCCTTGAAAAGCTGAAAAAGAATGAGAAACAGCGGCACCGCTGGCAGAAGGGCCAACACAGTAATGATGGTGAGTACTATCTGGTTTTTCCAACGACGCCAATTTTCCCGAGCCGGATAAGAGGCATTCATTGTACTTTTGTCTTGATGATCACTAAACGGGCGATCAGATTAACCACCACGGTGATCACAAAGAGAAGAAGACCGATTTCCACCAAGGCAGCTAAGTGGACATCTTCGGTGGCCTCGGTGAATTCGTTGGCAATGACGCTGGCCATGGTATTGGCCAGGTCCCAGAGGCTGTGAGGCATGGCTGAGCGGTTTCCGATCACCATGGTCACGGCCATAGTCTCACCAAGTGCTCGCCCTAGGGCCAGTACGATACCGGCCAGGATACCAGACCGCGCGTAAGGCAAAACAACGTGACGGATGGTCTCCCAGCGGGTGGCACCAAGGCCATAGGCAGCCTCTTTCAAATCTGATGGCACGAGACGGATGACGTCCCGCGCCACAGACATGGCGTATGGCAAAATCATTACTGCCAGAACCAGAGAGGCCGTGAAGAGACCCAGCCCATACGGAGGGGCCCCGATCTTCATCTGGAAATAACGCACCGTTGGAACCAGATAGAACAAGGCCCAAAGACCGTAGATCACCGAAGGGATGCCTGCCAGGAGTTCAATGATAAAGGAGACCGGATTGGCAATCTTTGGAGGGGCCAATTCTCCCAAAAAAATGGCCCCCGCTAGGGCAAAGGGCGTGGCCATCACCAGAGCCAGGAGAGAGGTCACAAGAGTACCCACCAAAAAAGGCAGAGCGCCGAATTCCAGGGCAATGGGATCCCAGGTGGTCGACCAAAGAAAGCGGAGACCAAAGGCCTTGATCGCAGGCCAAGACTCTTCTACTAAGGTCACAAAGATACCCGCGACCAACAAAACCACCAAAAGACCCATACCACGGGCCAGATGCTTGAAAAGGGCATCGTAGCGGGCTTGATTTTTGAGGCGTTCTTCGTGCACGATTTCTTAATACCAGAGCCTGGTGTGGTTTTGGTTACATCTTTTTGACAAAATATCTCCCGAATGAACCTTGCAGCATCTCCAATTCGTGGCGAAAAAGGAGGCCTTATGAAAAGCACGGTCTATTTCGTGGACCTTAAGGTCGAGAATCGAAAGAGTCTTCTTGAAAAATTAGATAAGTTGTTGGCCCCTTTTGAACTACCCAAACGTTTCCGGTGTCAAAGTCTGGTGGGGATCAAGCTCCACTTCGGAGAAAGGGGTAACCTGGCTTATCTTCGACCCCAGTGGTTGCGACGCCTAGTAGAAATCCTCAAGGCCATCCCGGTGAAACCGTTCCTCACCGACACCAACACCCTTTACAAGGGGAGTCGTTCAGACGCCGTGGTACACCTTGAGACCGCCATCCTCAACGGCTTCGATTATGCAGTCGTCGGAGCTCCCTTGGTGATCGCAGACGGATTACGAGGCAACACCTATGAGCTGGTCCGACTAGATCTGCCCTTACTTCGTGAATTTTACGTGGCCAAAGAAATCTATCGCGCCGATGGTCTGATAGTGGTGAGCCATTTCAAAGGTCATGAACTTTCGGGTTTTGGTGGAGCCATCAAGAACATAGGTATGGGAGGAGCAGCTCGGAAGGGCAAACTCCAGCAACACTCCACCATCGCCCCCAAAGTCAACAAAAAGAGGTGTGCAGGTTGTGGTACCTGTCTGGAATATTGTCCCGTGGATGCTCCGGAATGGGTGGAAGGAGGTAAGAAGAAACGGATGCGCATCAATGAAAAGCGCTGCATCGGATGCGGAGAATGTATTGCGGTTTGCCCCGAAGGGGCCATCCAGGTGCAATGGAACGAACAAGCTATACCCTTCATGAAAAAGATGGCCGAGTATGCCCTGGCGGTACTATCCAACAAGAAAAATCGCTGCCTTTTTGTTACCTTTGTAACCAACGTCTCTCCGGCCTGTGACTGTTATCATTTCAATGATTATCCGGTGGTTCGGGATCTGGGTCTCCTGGCCTCTGAAGATCCAGTAGCCATCGACCAAGCTGCCGCGGATTTGGTAAACCAGGAACCTTCCCTGCCTGGAGCGAAGATCCAAGCGGCTGCCGGGGAGGACAAGTTCCGTGCCCTCTATCCGCAGGTGGACTGGTCGGTCCAGCTCCAGCACGCCGAGGAGATAGGTCTTGGAAGAAGGGCTTACGAATTGGTGAAACTATGAAACTTGCGGGAGACCGTACTCTGGGCCGACTGATAAAATGGCTTCGTATCCTGGGAATCCCGTGTGAGATGCTGCCGGTGCGCCATCCCGATGAGATACCCGGAGACGTACTCTTTCTCACGCGCAACCGGCGTTTGGCGTCTCCAAAGACTTTGGTGATCCTGCCTGATCGATTGGAAGAACAGCTTTCTTTTTTGTTCGTCCGGCAGCCTCAGCTGAAGAGGGAAATATCCCCTTTTAGCCTCTGTCTGCGATGTAACGCCTCTCTGGAAGAAATCTCCCGAGAGGAGGTCTTCGGCCTGGTACCAGATTTCATTTACCAAACCCACAACAAGTTTCGTAAGTGTCCTCGCTGTGGAAGGATTTACTGGCGAGGCAGCCATCCTAAAAGGATGCTCCGCAAGCTTGAAACTCTCTCCTTAATGCCCAAGGTAGGTGGGTAGGGTGATCTTGACCTCGGTTCCCTGCCCCGGTTCACTTTTGATTTCGATTGTACCTCGGTGTTCCTCAATAATCTGTTTTACGTAAGGGAGACCAAGCCCTGTCCGTTTTCCTTTGGTGGTGTAAAAGGGCTTGAAGATGTGGGCCATGATTTCTGGAGGGATACCGGGTCCTGTATCTTTCACTATTACAAAGGCCTTCCCTTTCTCCAGACCCGTTTCCACTTCGATACGGTCGCCCGGACCACAGGCTTCGATGGCGTTTCTCAAGATATGCACCACCGCCACCTTTATGAGCTGACCATGCCCCTTGAAAGGTAAAGGCCCCTCGCTGTATCTGGCCTTTAGCTCAACGCCCTTTTCCTCAGCTTCGGCCAGGACCAGATTTACCGCAGATTGGACCAGACGGTTCAGGTCTTCGGTCCGAAAAAGGGCCAACTGGCTCTCCATAAGATCTTCAAATTCCCGTACAATCTCTTCCAGTCGATCCACCTGTTCTAAAATGTGTCGGAATTTGTCTGCGAGTCTTTCGTCTCCCGGACACTCCTTAGCCAGCCGTCGAATAAGGCCCCCGATGACCATTACCGGATTGCGAACCCGGTGCGCAATGCGCAGAGCCAGTTCCGAGACCGTACGCTCCGAGACAATCTGCTCCAGGTCTCGATTAAGCTCCAGGATCTCTCGGCTCATGTGTTCCAGTTTTTCTCTTTCTCGATTGATGCGGATACAAATTCGTTCCACGTCACGCATAAAGAGAGTGACCCCCACGATAAGCATGAAAGAAAGCGTATTTAAGGCCCCGATGTAAGGAGAAATGGCAAACCAGAGACCGGCTTCATGGAGCGCAAGAAGGACGTAACGCAAGATGTGTCCACCACCGCGGACAAAGGCGAAGACCATCAGAGTGCCACAGACCCAGCAGAGATAGCTGTAGCGGGGGTTATTCGGATCAAGGGCGTGGATAGAAAGGGTCTTCTTGAAGGCCAGAAAGCCGAAGATCATCATTCCGATGGAACCGACAATGTCTACGGCACATATGATCCAAAGGGGCAAGGCTATCATTGACGCCCCTCACGAAGAAGGGTTTCTATTCGGCTTACGCCGCGATAGATGAGATAAAAGGCTGCTAGGGCAAATACGTTGTCGTTTTTGAGGACAAAGTAAAAAAATTCCGCCGGCCTTTCGATTAGAAGATGCCGATAACAATAGTGAAGCCCCTCCTGCCAACTAAAAAGGGCCTCTCTGACAGCTACATGAGTTAAAAGGTGTCCCAAGAAGGCCCACAGGTTCCAGAAGGCAAGACAATAAGCTGCCCAGCGCAGATGGTTCCAATGTGGTCTTTGGGATAGATGTGTAGTCTGGAGACGATAAGCAAATACCACCATAGCCCCGGCAAAAAAGAGATGGGCCAACTGGTGGGCGATGAACCCCTCCGGAGGGGGATGTTCCTGTAAGGCCCACCCTGGAGATGTCCAGACCAAGACCCAAAAAACCGCCCAGAAAAAATACCCTCTCTTCTTCATTTTCATCCCCTATTGAAAAGATTATAGGAGAGGAAGGATTTCAAAAGCAAGCAAAAGAAAATCAATTGCTTTCTGGACGAATGTGAGGAGCAGTCTCAGGGACTTTGAAGGGGGGTTTGAGATAGAGCCAGAGACTGGCCCGCAAATAGAAAGGAAACTGCTCCTGACCGAGACGATATTGACCTATTGGAATGACAGCCGATAGGAGCCACCAACCAGGATGCGGGAATGAAACCGTAAAGCCGCCTTGCTCATCGGTAAGAAGGTCGAGATACATAAGAGGAATATCTAGACGACCGTTTTCGTCTTGGGGCAATTCCTTGAGGGTGAGGTAAACCCCCGTGAAGGGGACCATTTGGAGGCGCACCCGGGAGGCCGGACGCCCTTCGAAGAAGACCCGGGCGGAAAAGGAAGTCCCAGCCATAAGACCATAAGGTCTGACCGAGGGGACGATCTCCACGCGCAAGCCCAGGGGTCGCGCCCAGCTCTTGGATTGTTCTACGTGAAGGGGAACTTTGACCCATTCTTCCCAAACCTCTGGAAGTCCAGATACCAGCGTCGGTTCGGAATGCAAAACCAAATAGTAATCCCCCGGGGTGTCGGGCACAAAGTGGGCTTGCCAAGCAAAACGTTTCTTGCCAGAGGCGTGATCTAAGATCTTGATCCGTCTCAACGCTACCAAACGCGGCTTTTTGTCTGGAGCGTAAATCAGGGCTTGAGGGGCCTTCAGATCATAAATAACGCCTTGAAAGGGTTCACTGCGAAAAAGATCCCAAATGACTTCTTCGCCTTTTAAGGCGTAGCCCTCTCCTTCCTGAATGGCGGTAAGGAAGAAGGCCTCACCAGAGGAAGACCAGAGTAGTAGAGAGCAAAGAATCAGCACCACCTTGCGAGACATCACGTAACAATATTCGGTAAGGGAGGCCAAAAGGTTCAGCCTTTTGACCTGGCGGCCAAAACTCGTTACATAAGGCTCGATGCTTGTGGTACGCAACTTGACCTCCGCCTACGGTCCGGTCTTGGCCCTCAAGAACGTCTCCCTACACGTGGGACGAGGAGAAATCGTCTGTCTCATTGGTGCCAATGGAGCCGGGAAAACCACCCTTATGCTCTCCATCATGGGAGTGGTCAAACCCAAAGCCGGGGAGATTATCTTGGAAGGGGAAGCTATCGCAGGAAAAGACCCTCCAGAGGTGGTAGCCCGCGGAATAAGTCTCGTACCAGAAGGGCGTCAAATATTTTATCCTCTTACAGTAGAGGAGAATCTCATCCTTGGGGCCTATCAGCGTCTGCGTCGAGAAACCAAAGAAACCATCCGGCACGACCTGGAACACGTCTATGAGCTCTTTCCGCGTCTGAAAGAAAGACGGAAACAAGTGGCTGGCACCCTATCTGGTGGGGAACAGCAGATGCTGGCCATCGGAAGGGCTTTCATGGCCAAACCCAAACTCCTCATGTTGGACGAACCCTCCCTCGGACTGGCTCCCAGGCTGGTGGATACTATCCTGGAGGCCATCTTGGCCCTCAATCAAGAAGGTCTTACCATTCTTTTGGTTGAACAAAACGCCCGCAAAGCCCTTGGCTTAGCTCACCGGGGCTATGTACTGGAAACCGGTCGCATTGTCCTACAGGGCAAGGCCCAAGATCTCCTGGCCGACGAAGATGTGCGACGAGCCTATCTGGGCCGGGATTACCGCCAATTCATCGACTAGGAGTGTCTATGGATATCAATAACCGAGTGGAATATCTCTCTTCGGAAGGCTGGCGTCAATGGCACCTAGAACTCCTTCAAAGCACTATCAACCGGGTTTATGAGCGGGTGCCTTTTTACCGCAAATTAATGGACGAAAAGGGCGTTCGCCCCGAAGACATTACCTCCCTTGAGGATCTGTACAAGCTCCCTTTCACCACCCGCGAACACCTGGCAGAAAACTACCCTTACGACCTCTTTGCAGTACCGTTAAGAGACATCGTACGTCTCCATACCTTTCCAGGGATATCCACCCCCATTGTCAAAGGTTTCACCCGGCGGGATCTCCTGGGTTTACGCCAGTTGACGGCTCGTTTCCTGACGACTTGCGGTGTAACATCTGAAGACATCGTACAAATTTGTCTTGATGCGGGAATGTCGATCTGGATCGAAGAACTGAAGGAAGGTGCTGAAGAACTGGGAGCCCTGGTCATTCCACCCGATCCGCAAAGTACCACCAATCGGTTACGCATCATGCGTGATTTTCGGACCTCCGTTCTCATCACAACACCTTCTTACGCCCTTTATCTGGCAGATGTCATGCGGGAAGAAGGACTCCGTCCTCCCAAAAGTCTTCGTCTGGTGATCTTGGTTGGAGAAGGATGCAAAGAGGAAGAGCGTCTGAGACTCGAACAACAGCTGGGAATCACCACCAAATTGGGTTACGGGATTACCGAAGCCGTAGGTCCGGGAATGGGTTACGAATGTGAAAAGCGCCAAGGCTATCACCTAGCGGTGGATTACTTCCTTCCCGAAATCATTGATCCCAAAACCGGGGAGCCGCTTCCTGCTGGGGAGACCGGAGAATTGGTCGTTACCACTCTAGCAGTCAAGGCCAACCCCCTCGTCCGTTTCCGGACCGGAGATCTTACCCGATTTTTACCCTCGCCCTGTGCCTGCGGGCGTACCACCCCCCGTATCGAACAGATTCAGGGGCAGGTGGATGGCCGGGTCTCAGTTCGAGGAATCAAGATCTCGTTACGTTACATCGAGGCCCTCTTGAAAGAAGCTTACGGACACGTTCCCCTCTATCTTTTGCGTATCAAGAGACCTCGTTATCTAGAAGAACTTGAACTCTGGGTTGCCATAAATCCCAGGCTTTTTGAACCCAGTATCTTGGGACTCCATCGTTTGGCTGCGGCCTTTGAGCGCCGCTTTGAAGAGACCTTTGGTTTGCCATGCCGCGTAAAACTAGTTGAAAAAGACCATCTGGAAGAGGTCTCCCACGGCCAGCAGGTCCTCTTCACCTAGTTTGAACCATTTTCAACTTGTCGGTAATCCTGGTGCGGACCCATTGGGGGTCGAACCATTCGATAGGATCCACAAAGACCCCTTGGACAATGGTGCCAAAGTGGAGATGGTCTCCACCTGCCAGACCAGTGGTGTCAGTGTAGGCGATGAGCTGTCCGCGCTTCACATGATCGCCTTTTGAGACCGTAAAACCCGCAAGATGGGCATAAAGAGTAAAAAGACCCAGGCCGTGATCGAGGATGATGGTGTTTCCATAGATGCCAAGGTAATCGGCAAACACCACCTCCCCTTCTGCCGCCGCTGGTACAGGAGAACCCGCCACTGAGGCCAGATCAATCCCAAGATGCGTGGCTTCTCCAATCTTTTGTCTGCCATAATAATAAGTACGCTGATCACCAAAAAGAGATCTCGTGGCCGAGCGCGGCAAGCGCAAAAGGGCTTTGGTCACGTAAAATTCCTTCAGATGAGACTCCCGACAAATTTTGGCAATTTCCTGATTGTTCCTGTGGCGCAAAGCGGTGTTTACGTAAATGAAGGCCTTGAGGAGGTTTTCATGGGGAATTTCAGGATACCTTTCCAAGAATTCGGGCATCTTCCTCTTGAGAAACCCGTCAGAGATTCGAATGACATCCCTTCGATAGCGTTTCCGTTTGAGATAGTACGGCACCGGTAGATCCGCCTTGTTCCCCGCCAGATCCACCGCTTCGATAACCATCGTGGAAACGCTTTTTTTCTCGATAGGCAAGGCCACCAAAGCAAAGTAAGCCCCGGGATAGTTCGAAAGCTCGTAGCCACGAAAGAAAAGGTCATCGATTCGGACACCATGATACCTGACCCTCTCTGAAAGGCGGTAGACCACCAGATTGCTACCCCCGGGGACAAGATAGTGAAGGCTAGAGAGGACTACGATACGAGGAGAATCGAGATCCAGGACAACTTTCTTCTTGGCTACCAGGCTGTTGCCTTTGAGACCGTTTCTCCATGAACCGTCGGTGACCTGTATGAGAAGGTAGGCCTCGCCACTCCGAAAGCCTTGTTTCAGGGGTTCAAAAGAGATCTCAAAACTCTTCTCACGAACCGCAGAACCACGTAAACGATCTACAGGGAAATTTTCTTGATAAATGACCTCCTGATGCCCTTTTTGAGAAAGGACTACCAAAACCTCCCTGATACCAGAACGTTCGTCAGCCACGGTAAGCTCAATTTTGGCCCTGCGTCCCAAATATTCGGGAAGAGAAAGCTTTAAGACCTTTGGAGGATTGCCCTCAAACTTGAAGAAGAAAAGGGCGCTCAGACCAACAACCACCAAAAGGACCGCTAACAAAAGGAGGATCGACAGGATTCGTTTCACTTTTTCCTCCGAAGAAGTTTATAGTTGAAAGAAACTCCTCACTCTGCTTGGGATATTCGTATGACTCTTATAACGAAGCTCAGACATCTTTTAAAGGCCACCCCTTTTTTCCTGGTACTAGTCTTTTTTACGGCCACCGGTTTTCGGTTCAACCTCCCTCCTCGGCTGGCAGAAGCCTTGAGTCGACTCCCTTGGATAGGAACGCATCTAAAACTGCCCCAAGTTCCCGAAAAGGAACGCCAAGAAGCCGTCCAAGCCTTGAAAGAGGCCAAAGTTGCCGGAGCTCCTAAATACGCCCCTTCCCTCTGGCAAAAGGCCCAAAAAACCTTTGACCAAGGAGAAAGATATCTCAAGCAAGGAAAATACGATTGGGCCCGGGGAAAATTCAAGGAAACTTGCACTCTTGCCCAACAAGCAGCCCAAGAAGCCCGTAAAAGTCGATCAAACCTCCGAAAAACCGCCCTTTCAAAATATCAACAACTGGCAGAGCAGATAGAAAAAAACCCTTCTTCAAGTTTAGATCTCAAACTCCAGCTCCGTTATCTCCGGAGCTTGATCGAACAAGAAGATTTTGATTCCTTTGAAAAGGAATTCCAGCGTTTGAGAAAAGAGATCCAAAAACTTAAAAGGGGGCCTCAGCCCCCTTCTTTCAAAAAGGACTTAAAATAACTTCATTTAAAGTTCGGTTACGGTGATGGAACCAGTAGGGCAGACCTCAACACAGGTCTCACAACCAAGACAGTCTTCCGGACGAGCGATAACTGGTTTTCCATCCTCACCTTCGTCATAAACCTGCGCCGGGCAAGCCTCGATGCACTCCCCATCAGCCTGACAAGTGTCGTAGTTGATGGTAATCTCGAACATAAGCTCCTCCTTCTCTGGTTTAAATTTTTAAAGTTTTAACCCCTCTGGAGTTCTCGCACCGCCCCTTCTTCTAATTCCCTCCGAAAGTAATGTAAAGGTCCAAGTTTATATTTTTTCCACGCCTGAGCGACCTTCACCAAAGCTGACGCCCACTCAGGCTGCCCCAAAACGTGTATGTGAGTATAGGCTCCGAGAATGTTCCTGTAAACTAGGCCGTCCCTCTTTTGTCCAAAACCATGTCCTTTTAAAAGGCTAAAAGCAAAGGATATATCTTCCTCTTTCAAATTTATTGGGCGTGAGTAATGAAATTCATGACCAACGATGCTGGTCTCAGGAGAATAGAAGGGATTGGCTCCCGTTACTTTGGCCTTTACGTAACCGTGCCCCTGAGGCTTTTCGCAAACCTCAAAATCAACCGGCAAGGCCCCCACCATCGGATACCTCTTACCCTGCCAGTAGATGTGTTCTCCTAGAAACATCAATCCCCCACACTCTGCATAGATGGGAAGTCCCGCCTCAGCGGCTTCTCGAAGGTCTTGGCGAAGATCCCGGTTTTCCACCAGGGCTTCAGCCTGGGTCTCCGGAAAACCTCCACCGATATAAAGAAGGTCTACTTGCGGAAGACGCCTAAGGGAAAAACTATCAAATTCGATGATCTCTGCACCATAAGCCCTCAAAGCCTCGAAATTTTCAGGATAATAAAATTGAAAGGCCCGATCTCTAAAAACCCCTATAATGACCTCTGGAGTTTGATGGGGCCATCGCAAAGGCTTACCCTCTAAGGGAGGCGCGGTGGAAGCCAACTCAATCAAGGCCCTGAGATCTACGTTTTCTTCCACGATGGTTGCAAGCCTTTCCACCACTTCCTCCCCTGCACCATGTTCCTGCCAAGGAAGAAGACCCAAATGCCGCATGGGAAAAGAAAAATCTTTGAGCCTCGGCAGGATGCCAAGGACCTTAAGCCCGGTATAACGCTCTATGGTCTGACGGATGATCCGTTCGTGTCTGGTCCGTACTATCTGATTGAGAACCACCCCTGCTAGAGAGAGATCTGGCTCAAGGACTTGACACCCTTTTACAAAAGCCGCCAGGCTCCTGGTTACTTTTGTGCAATTAAGGACCAGTATCACGGGTGCTCTCAAAATACGGGCCAGCTGGGCGGTGCTACAACTGCCCTCTATATCTACTCCGTCAAGTAACCCCCGGTTGCCCTCTATGACAGCAAGCCTTCCTTCAGATTGACGGAGCAAAAAGGAAGCCTTGATGACCTCGGGGGACATGAAAAAGGGATCCAAGTTATAACATGGTCCTCTAGCGGCAAAAGAGAGCCAACCAGCGTCTATGTAATCGGGTCCCTTTTTGAAGGGGACGACCTCAAGCCCCCTCTTCTTGAGGGCTCCCAGGAGCCCGAGAGTAAAAAGAGTCTTTCCCGCCCCACCGCTTTGTCCTGAAATCACCAGACGTGAAAAATGAAATTTCTCCATGGTTTCCAAGTCTAAACCCAGTCCTCCAAGGAGGAAAGAAGCCAAAAGAAAAAGGCCGGGAATCCCGGCCTTTTTCATAATCTAAAAGGTAAACATCTTTTTAAATAACGCCCCGACTCTCCATTACGGAGATCGCAATCTTATAGAGCACCGTTATGATCAGAAAACCAGCCGCATAGACCCCAATGGAGATCATCACCTCAGGAAAGGTGGGCATATACTCCGTAATTTTCTCAAGCGGGTTAGGCACAAAACCGCCCACGATAAGTCCCATGCCTTTATCAATCCAGGTCCCAATAACTACCAAGACACAAAGCAATGGCAGAAGGCCGAGATTGTTCCTCGTTTTAGGGATAACCAGCAAGATCGCCGCTATTACCATCAGGGCATAAGCCGTCCACATCCAGGGCACAAGCTTCATATGATTGTGGAGTCCCACAAAAAGATATTTGATCGACCACTGATGGCTCGGAATACCACTATAGAAAGAAGTGAAGAGTTCACAGCCAAATAGAAAGAGATTGGCCAAAAGGGCATAAGTAATGGTCTTAGCCAAAGCCCGAATGGCCTTCTCTCCTGGATCGAAGCGAGTGAAAGCTTTGACGATGTAAATCAACAGGAGCAGAAGTGCTGGTCCCGAACAGAAAGCCGAGGCCAGGAAACGAGGTGCCATAACAGCCGTGAGCCAGAAATGACGTCCCGGCAGACCGGCGTACAAGAAAGCCGTTACCGTGTGAATACTAAAGGCCCACGGAATAGAAAGATAAATAAAAGGTTTGACCCAATCAGGATATTTGGTGCCCTTATACACCCCATGAAGAGCAGTCCAGCCACAAATGAGATTGAGCAGGAGATAACCGTTAAGGACTATCATGTCATAAAAGAGCATGGAATGGGGTGTCGGATGTAATAAGACGTTGAAGAGACGGTGTGTTTGACCGATATCCACAACGATGAAAAGAAGACACATCGTAACCGCACCAATGGCCAAAAACTCCCCGAAGATGGTGAGTTTGCCGTAATCCTTATAATTATGAAGATAATAAGGAAGAACTACCATTACGGCCGAGGCAGCAACACCAACCAAGTAAGTAAACTGCGCTACATAAAATCCCCAAGAGACATCACGACTCATCCCCGTGATGCCCAAACCAAATTGGAGCTGTTTTAAAAAGAAGAAGAACCCAACCAAAAAGACCGCGGCCAAGAAAAAGACCAAGGCATAATACTTTTTACTCCCGACTAAGGCCTTCTCTAACATAGGAACACCTCACTTAAACAATGTAAAAGACCGACGGACCTGTCCCCAGGTGTACCTTTCGCCTGAGGACAAAATTTTCCCGAATGATCTTATTGATCTCAGAGTTTGGATCCGCAAGATCTCCAAATTTTATCGCCCCATGAGGACACGCTTTTACGCAAACCGGAAGCTCACCGAAGGCCAACTGTTCGGTACAGAAAAGACACTTTTCCACCACGCCCTTCATCCGAGTGGGATATTCCGGGTTAGGATCCTTAATGAAAGGTCGTGGATCCCGCCAATTAAAACTACGGGATCCATAGGGACAAGCTGCCATACAAAATCGACAACCAATACAACGGTGCATATCCATCATCACAATACCGTCTGTTCGCTTGAAGGTCGCTTGTGTAGGACAGACCCTCACACAGGGCGGATGTTCACAATGATTACACAAAAGTAGAAACTCCCGCCCATGCAAATATTCGTTCAAATACTCATCAGCAATGTCTGGAAAGGCATGTTCAAATTCTTCTTTCCAGATCCATTTAATCTCGTGCCGTTTAAAGGGAATGTGCGGTACATTATGGGCCTTATGACAGGCCTCAATGCACTTTTCACATTCTGGGTGATCCTTACACACCCGTGTGTCGATCACCATTCCCCACCGGCCGGCAGTCAATGATTTATCACCCGGCCGAACCTCATAGGCCTCGACCTCACCTTTTGAAAGGACTCCTACTGTAGCCGAGGCCCAAGCGCTCGCTAGTGATGCGAAGCCGGCTGCTTTGAGGAAACCTCTTCGGTCAAGTTTTTTGCCTCTTTTGTCGCCCATCCTTTCTTCTCCTCCGGCGGAATGTGACAATTCCAACAATAGGGGTGTGCCGCCACATAATCGTGGCAAACATCACAAAACTTTTTCTTTTCAGTATGACAACGCATGCATTCATTTTGCAGGCTCATATTAACAGCCTGCCCTTCAGAATTGATATAAATGCGCATATTTTTCCGTACCACGTCATAACGCCATTTTCGAAGGAGTTTCATGTGCTCACGGCGCATAAACTCCTTCGATTCCACACACTTCTTGTACTCTTTTGGCAACTCCGGCTTGGGCTCTGGAGCTGCTTTACCAAAGTTAGTCCAAAAAGGAACAGTTACGATGAGGACAAACGCAATCAATCCTGGGATTATCTTGCCGGCATCATGCATTTTCTTCTTCCTCCGGCTTTAAAGGTTGTTGACGAAGATCCATCGTTCTCGGGCGCTCACCCGATTCTTCATGCGGAAAGACCAACGCGTTGGCCACTAATTCATGCACCCCACATACCTGCACATCTGGCACCCAATAATTCATCAGAGTTGGAAGAGCGGCTCGATCAATAGCACATATACAAGCCAACATATTCACACCATGCTTATCGCGAACGTATTGCACTGCGTTAGCCCGCGGTAACCCTCCACGCATACGCATATCCATAAATTCATCCGTGTTCAAGCCAGATCCACTACCACAACAGAACGTCTTCTCTCTAATAGTATTTTCTGGCATGTCATAGAAGTTATTACAGACATGCTTCAGAATAAAACGAGGCTCTTCAAAGAAACCCATTCCACGAGAAGGATTACAAGAGTCATGAAAAGTAACTATATATTTATCATTTCGACTAGGATCAAGCTTAAGTTTTCCGTGAGCGATAAGATCAGCCGTAAATTCACAAATATGGATCATCTTGGTGGCTTTAGCATGCTCAAAAACCGTACCAGTAATGGGGCTTTTTGGAGTCTCCAGGTTCTTAGGTGCTGGCCCGGTTGCTGTATTCATATACTGATGTTTCACACGCCACATATGACCGCACTCACCACCAATAATAAATTTCACACCCAGGCGCTCTGCCTCATGATAGATCTTGGCATTAATCTTGGCCATAGCTTCGTGAGAAGTAAAGAGACCAAAATTACC
>CAZVXP010000028.1:0-30373 GCA_964630855.1 uncultured Thermodesulfobacteriota bacterium
CTTCAGGACGCTCGATGTTGTCAAGAATGGGCTTGTCGTACTCGTCGATGAGAACCACGACCTTCTTTTGGGCATTCTTTTCTGCAAGTTTGATGATTAATTCCTCAAATTTGCCTTCAATGGTCTCAGAAGAAAGGGAAACCTGGTAGAGCGTTTCATGTTTGGCGAGAAGTTCACGAGTACGAGTTTTGAAATGATCGATGTCCTTGATCACTCCTGCGCCAAAGGAGATATAGATCACCGGGTAGGAGACAGACCAATCCCAGGTGCTCTCAAGAAATAGACCCGAGAAAAGCTTGCGTCTTCCCAGGAAGGCCTGACGCAGGGTGTCAAGGAAAAGGCTCTTTCCAAAGCGACGGGGGCGGGAGAGAAAAAAGTAGCCCCCGCCTTCGTCAACGAGCTTTCGAATGAAAGGGGTCTTATCAACGTAGTAGAAATCGTCCTCGCGGATCTTTTCAAAACTCTGGATACCAACGGGGAGTTTTTTCATGCCTTCATTATGCCATTATCCTTTCTTAATGTCAGCGAAGGGCTTTAAGCCATTCTTGGCGGTCAAAGCGGCATCCTGACGAAAAAAATTCTTTTATCTTTGGGGTCTTTTCTTTTTTGGCCGCCGAAGTGCTCTCTAGATCCCTGTTTTTTACAAATACAAATTCCATCTCAGGGCAGGGAAGAAAAACGGAACACCGGAGCGGTGAGCAAGCAATAGAGATCAGAGGCCAACCCGTACCAGCCCTCTGTAACCAGAATAAGGCCCCCGGCGTCTTTCCTGGGGAAAAGAAAGGGTGGGATAGCCCATCTTTACGAGCCGCCAAACCTCCCGGGCGTTACTAACCACTAGATCCGGTTTGAGGAAAGAGACCAATTTTTCGAGTTCGTCGTCTCCCGGATCGTCAGTCAAAAAATCCGTGTAAGGTGAAATCTCTTCCTGATCCCGGGGGCTGCCGAAGACGGTGGCAGCTCCGAGCACCTCAAATCCGAGCTCACAAAGGACCCTAGACAGAGGACCTACCTTGCCGGCCCCGAGGACGATCAGGGCCCTCTTCCCGGCAAAAACAGGAAGAAAGGACGAAAGTTTCTGCCTTGTTCTTCCTTCCTCTTGTGAAATCAGTCTTTCCACTCTCTTACGGGGAAGGTCAAGGGCTTCGGCTACCTTTCGCAGAGAAGCCGCGGTAGCCGAAAGCCCATAGAAAGAAACCCTGTACCAGGGGAGACCAAAACGCCTTTTTACCTCTTGTACGAACTCCTGCGCGTGGACCCGCAGAAGAGAAGATTGCAAGAGGCACGGCTCAAAGTCTCTATCTCCGAAAGACACGTATCACCCGTAAGCACGGTGTGGACTTTGAGACCCAGAGCCGAAAGGAGTCGAATAATCTCCCGGGCTTCCCCGGCCACATTGTATTCTCCAACGAGATTAACCATGAGTTTCGAAGCCTTTCTCTCCTCGCGTACCAGGGAAAGAAGGGCTCGGTAAGCAAGGGCGTGCCCGTTGGCTTGGCTCCTTCCCGAAAAGCCTGGACAATCAAGCACTACTACCCTCTTTTTGCTTTCTTCCTCGAGCTCACGGGCCACCGAAGGCAGGTCTTCTCCAATAAGACCCGTGGCGCAGGTGGCGTAGAGAAAAAGAGCCTTGACCTTTGGAAAGAGCGCCAGACCCTCCCGAAGGGCCCGGCGCAAAGAATCAAGACCTCCGAAGACGATCTCTCTGGTTCCAAGGGCCGTACCAACCAGGACCTGTCTCTCCCCCCGAACCATCTGTCCATAATGGAGACAGCCCACCGGACCGTGGACCAGGTGCAGGGTCTCTTTTACCGGACCCAACACATAACGGGCCCCGAAGTAGACACAGCTGCGCTGACTCATTCCCCCGGGTTCAGTGGAAAGTCCGCAAGGTTTGAAAGCCAGAGACAAACAACCGTGAGAACCACAACTAGACATTTCTCTCTCCCTCCTCACTGATGGGTCCGGTCATCTGGATAGTGATGATCCAGGATCAGCGTTTTTCAAAAAAACCGACAACGTTTCTTTTGGAGGTTTTCTTTGGTGAAATTGGCCCTTTTTGTGGATCGCTGGAACGAGACTTGCTTGGGTTTTCGGGGCATGAAGCTCCTCGACACCACTTTGAGGGAAGGTCTCCAAAGGTGGGGGGTTTATTTTCCGCTGGAAGTCAGGGTGGAGATCGCCCGCCGTTTGATCTCTCTGGGAGTGGAGGAGATCGAGCTGGGCGTAGTGGGAGACGAGCTCCTTCCGACTTTGATCCAGAAAGTTCGTTCTTTTTCTTCTCAGACCAGATTGAGCGTGTGGTTGCGCTTGAAAACCAAAGACTTGGCCCTGGTGAGAGACCTCGGCCTGCAGAATTTAAACCTGAGTGTTCCGGTCTCCCCTCTCCAACTTAAAAAACGCCTTCGCCTAGACGAAGGAGAACTCCTCGCTCTGGTGAGGGAAACTGTCCTTTCTGCTCGAGAGATCTCCCCCCGGATCACCCTGGGTCTGGAAGACGTCTCACGAGCCCGAATTCCGTTTTTCTTTCAAATTTGTAAAGAGGCTGTGAACGCCAGGGTCTGGAGATTGAGACTCTCAGACACCCTTGGACTCTTTAATCCCCGGGAGGTCTCGGGCCTGTGTCGACGCGTGAGAAAGACCTTTCCCGGAGTAGAGGTCGTCTTTCACGGCCACAACGATTTCGGTCTGGCTTCGGCCAACGCGATAAGCGCTTTACTTTCCGGGGCCCACTGGGTGGACGTGAGTATCCTGGGGCTTGGAGAACGAGCAGGACTCGCCAAACTGGAGGAAGTGGTGGCCTATCTCCACTTCCGCCTGGGCCAACGAAACTATCGCGTGGAGGAGCTCCCTTCTCTTTGCCGTTACGTAGCCTGGCAGGCCGGAGAGGTGCTTTCAGAATTCAAACCGGTGACAGGACGCAAAATTTTCTTTTGTGAAAGCGGCTTACACGTAGAAGGACTCAAAAAATCATACGAACTCTACGAACCTTTTCCTCCAGAACGTCTGGGACTTGAAAGACGCCTTTCCCTGGGAGCCAAAAGTGGCCGGCGGGCCCTCTCGCTTCTCCTCCAGGAATGGAACCTACGCTATCCCCCGGAGAGGCTCAACGAGATCTGGCTTGAGGTAAGGAAAAAGGCCCTTTTACTTGGACGCCCCCTAGAAAAAGCCGAAATAGAAGGGATCCTCGATAAATTTACACTTTTGTCAGTCAAGTAGGCACAAAAATGAAAAATCTTGACGCACTCAAACTCGAGGTCCTTTACGCCACGCACGAACTCATCGGCCAGGCCCTCGATCTCGAAGACACCCTCCGCCGCATCTTGCGAATTCTGGCGGAAAAGCTTCACATGAAGAGGGCTTCGGTGGTGCTCTTTGACGAGACCCAGGGCACCCTTCGCATCCGGGCCTCCTACGGCCTGCGACCAGAAGAAGAAGCCCAGGGGATCTATACCCCAGAAGAAGGGGTGACCGGGCGTGTCTTCTCCTCTGGAGAGCCCTGTTTGGTCTCCGACGTGAGCCAGGAGCCGCTTTTCCTGAACCGTACCGGCGCGCGGCGCTTCACCAAGGAGGTCATCGCTTTCATCGCCGTTCCCATCAAGCTGGGCCAGGAAGGCCTGGGAGTCCTGTGGGTGGATCGACTCTTTGCTAGACACGTAGCCCTTGAGGAAGACGTCCGGTTCCTGGAAGTTGTGGCGTCTCTCATCGCTCAATTCGTCAAACTCAAACAGCAAGTGGAGGCTCGCGAAGCCCGATTGCGAGAAGAAAACCTCTTGCTGAAACACGAACTGCGTGGGCGCTTCAGCGAATTCATGTACGCCTCCCAGAGCCCCCGGATGAAAGAAGTTCTCACCCTGGTACAACAGGTGGCCCCTACCAGGGCCACGGTCTTGCTCCTGGGAGAATCTGGCACTGGTAAGACCCTTACGGCCCGCCTCATACACGAGCTGAGTCCGCGCAGGAATCAACCCTTTGTCAAGGTAAACTGCGCTGCCCTGCCAGAGAATCTCTTGGAGGCCGAATTGTTCGGCTACGAAAAAGGGGCTTTCACTGGAGCCACGAGCACCAAACCCGGTCGCCTGGAAATGGCCGACGGTGGCACGGTCTTTCTGGACGAAATAGGCGAGCTCAGCCCCTCTCTCCAAGGCAAACTCCTGCGTTTTATCCAGGAAAGGGAGTTTGAAAGACTGGGAGGTCACAAAACCATCCGGGTAGAAGTACGGCTCGTGGCCGCTACCAATCAGAACCTGGAAAGACTGGTCAAGGAAGGCCGCTTTCGGGAAGATCTCTACTATCGTTTGAATGTCTTCCCTATCTGGCTTCCACCACTGCGGGAACGAAAAGAGGACATCCCCGGACTCACCCGTTTCCTCTTGGCCAAAATGGAGAAAGTCTACAATCGAAAACTCCTGCTTTCCCCCAAGGCCCTCCAACTCCTTATGCGTTATCCCTTTCCCGGAAACGTACGAGAGTTGGAAAACCTCCTGGAACGCCTCTTCATCGTGGCCCGGGAAAAAGTGGTCTCTGAAAACCTCGTCCGTCAGCTCATAAAACACCAGCTTCACGAGGAGACCCTGCCTGCCATCCCCCGGGAACCCTCGGCAGAAGAAATTCTTGAGGCCCTGAGAAGACATCAGTTCGTCATCGCCAGGGCAGCCCAAGAGCTCGGTCTTTCTTTCCGGCAACTCCGCTATCGCATCAAAAAATTGGCCCTTGAAAGACACTTCCCCATTCACCGGGGAAGGCCCCCTGGTCGGCGACTCTAGCTATCTCCCGGGCTCGTAGTGCTTCACGATCTCCTGCACCCTCTTTCCATCCACCCGCTCGGCTCCAAAATGGCGGATGACTTCCCCCACAGCCTGCATCTTGTTCTTGAAACGCGAAAAATCAAGCTTAGCCAAAAAGGCCTTGATCTCCTCCTCCGAGACCATCTTTGGAAGGTAAGACGAAAGGATAGCCTTTTCCTTCTCGTATACCTCCCGGGAGATGGCCCCGAGTTTTAGGTTCTCTTCCAGGCTCTTCAGATATTTCTGGATAATCTTGACCACCTTCTGATCGGAATAGTCCTTATTAGGGTCCCTCTGGATCTCTCCCAGGATGGTCTTGAGAAGAGAGGCCTTTTCTTTGTCTTCCTTCAGGGCCTTAAGCATGTCTTTCTTAATTCTTTCAAAAAGACCCATCCTTTACCTCCTTAGAAGTCTTCCCTTACAAAGGTAAGTTTTCCTCTGGTCACGGTCATCCGATCGAAAAAGGTCATGAGGTGGTCTTTCCGACTCAAAAGGATTTAAAATAGAGACGATGTCTCGCTTTTATGGGCTCCTTGCACTGGCTATTCTCGGACTGAGCGAGGTCCTCCTCTTCACTGGGGCCCCGCTGGTGGGAGAATGGTTCTATCTGCTGGCCTGGTGGCCCTATATCTTCTTTATGGATTGGCTGGTCAAGCGCAAGACTGGCAACTCCCTCATCCTGGATCGCACAAAAGAGTTTCTGATCCTCATCCCCTGGTCCACCTTCATCTGGTTGGTCTTCGAGTGGTTCAACCTCTTCCTCAAAAACTGGCACTACGTGGACATTACTCCTTCCCTTCCTTTGCGCTGGCTTGGTTATTTTCTCTCTTACGGAACTGTGCTTCCGGGACTCTTTGAGACCTACGAGTTCCTTGAAGCCTATGGGGTCCTGCGAAGACTCAGACCCCGGGCTATCCCTTGGCCGGAACGCCTCTATCCTTGGTTCACCCTCGTTGGCATCCTCTGTCTCCTCTTGCCCGTGGCCTATCCTCGCTATTTCTTCCCCTTGGTCTGGGGAAGTTTCTTCTTCCTGCTGGAACCCATAAACCACGCCCTGGGAGCCCCCTCCATCTTGCGAGATTGGCAAGAGGGAAACTGGCGCCGATTCTACCTCCTTCTCTTAGCCGGGCTTGTGTGCGGCTTCCTCTGGGAGTTCTGGAACTACTGGGCCACGAGCAAATGGGTCTATAGTGTCCCGTTCGTGGGACGCTTCAAACTCTTTGAGATGCCAGTCTTGGGCTTCCTCGGGTTTCCGCCCTTTGCGGTAGAGTGTTACGTCATGATGAATTTCATCAATCTCTTTCGCGGAGGGCAAACCTGGGAAAAAGAGGCCCCTAGACCGAGAGTCTCTTTCACCGTACCCTGGTGGGCCTTTGCGATCTTGCACCTGGCCTTTGATTTCTATGTCTTTTGGCAGATCGATCTCCATACCGTGGTAAGCTATCTTCCATGAAAACCCCTCTCATCCTCTGGGTAACCGAACAGGGACGAGCCGTGGCTCAAAAGTTAAAAGGAGTCGCTGGTGGAGAGGTAAAGCGTTATCAAACCAGAGAGGTGGAGAAAGCCTTTGCTGAAAGACGCCCCCTGATCTTTGTTGGAGCCTGCGGCATCGCTGTCAGGGCTATCGCCCCAAATCTTCGCCACAAGAGCCTTGATCCAGCAGTGGTGGTAATCGACGAAGAAGCACGCTTTGTTATCAGTCTCCTTTCCGGGCATCTGGGAGGAGCAAATGCCCTGGCCCGGAAGCTGGCAAAGGCTCTTAAGGCCACACCGGTCATTACCACGGCTTCGGACCTGCGAGGGCTACCGGCCCTCGATCTCTGGCTACAAGAAAACGGTGCCGTATTTGACGACTTCCAACGACTCAAAGAGCTTCAGGTCAAACTCCTGCGTGAAGGAAGGGTTAAGATCTTTGTAGAGCCTCCGCTTAAATTGCCCTTACCTCACGGACTGGAAGAGGTCTCCACTGGGGAGGAGGCAGATCTTATCCTGACCTATCGTCGACGAGAAAAGACCTTTCCGGTACGAGCCTTGTGTCTTGGAGTGGGTTTCCACGCTGAGGAAAAGGGGCTTTTCGCCAAAGTGGAGGATATCCTTATCCGAAACGGCCTCTCTCCCCAGGCCATCTGGCGCGTGGCCACCATCAATAGGGCTGGTAGAAGGCCCCTCCTTGAAGAGCTGGCCTCGGCCCTTGGCGCTGAAGCCCTCCTCATCGAGGAAAGAGACCTCAAGAGGACTTCTCCACCTTCAGCCTCAAGGGCTCTGGAATTCCTGGGGCTTCCGGGAGTGGCCGAACCCGCGGCCCTCCTCGCCGCCGAAGGAGGGCCCCTCATCCTGCCCAAACAGGTCTACGAAGGAATAAGTCTGGCGGCTACTATCCATCGCCGTTATACCTGAACAAAACTCCACTTGTCTTCTTCAGTTCTCGTGCATATCTTTTCGAAAAGTTTAAATTTTCATCGAAATTAAACTCTTTTTTTCTCCTTTCGGATTGACAGTTTGTTTGATTCATCTCTTCAGCTGATCCAAAAGAGATAGATCTTTGGTCAAGAAAACCAGGAAGCGGGTCGAACTTTTAAAGGGGGATCGTGGATGGGGGAAGAGTTGGGTGGCAAGAAAGATTTCCCTGTCGTTCTGGCTGAGGTAGGGGACTGGAAGCGATTCCTCGAATCCTCCCCGATTCCTCTCCTCCTTTGTGATGCCAGAGGGGACGTGCTTTTGGCTTCGGAAGATTTAAACCAATATCTTGGAGGGGAGATCCAGGGCAAACACCTCAGAGATTTTGAGCTCCCGGGTCCCGAACCCCGTGGTCCCTCCCTGATATTCAAGGCCCAGAAGGGACACCTCTTGAAGATCACCTATCATCTCCTGCGGGACAGAAGAGGTCATCTTCAGGGAGCCCTCCTCTACTTTGAGGACCTCGAAAAGATCCTCAAAAAAATGTCTTTGAAGGCCCTTCCCCCTTCTTCAGAAGAGGTTCATCAAGGCCTTCCACCAACAATCGAAGAAGGAGAGCCTCTTTGGCAAATCCTGAGAAGCATCAAGGGTCGTGAAAGGGCTCTGGTACAAAGGGAAAAGTTAGAGGCCTTAGACATTCTCTCCCGGGGGCTGGCTCATGATTTCCGAAACTTTCTCTCCGCGGTAGAGGGAAACCTCGAGTTAGCCAAGAGGGCCATGGACCCCAAAGAAAAGGAGCACTTCCTCTCCCGGGCTCAGCGGGCTTTACAACGAGCCCGGGAATTTGCTGACGGGCTCCTAAGGGGACGGAAGGAAGAAGTTTATGACCTCGAACGCCTCCTGCGTGAGACCGCAGAACTCCTGCTTGCAGGCACCCACATCAAGTGGACGATCATCGTTCCCCGTGAAATCTGGACCCCTCGGATGGATCGGGTCCAGCTCACCCAGGTCGTTCTCAATCTGATTGCCAACGCTTGTGAAGCTATGGGTGGAGACGGAGAACTCATCCTGGAAGCAGAAAACGTCTATTTTCGAAAAAGAAAGGGGCCTTTGGCCCCCGGTCCTTACATCCGCCTCAGAATCCAGGATACCGGACCTGGTATCCCCACCAAAGATCTCCCCCACATCTTCGAACCCTTTTTCTCTTCCAAGGGAGAAGGCCACGGCTTTGGTCTGGCCATGGTGTACTCCATCCTCCGGGCCCACGGAGGTAACATCGAGGTTGAGAGTCAAGAAGGAGAAGGCACCATCTTTACCCTCTTTCTCCCGGCTCGCAGGAGAAGAGACGAATCCGTGATCCTGGAAGAAGACGCCGATGAAAAGACCGAAGTATGTTTCCTCATCCCCTCTCCTCAGCGCGTCCTGGTGATTGACGATGACCCAGAGCTGCTTTCGGTTTTCTCCGAAATGCTCAAATTACTGGGTTACGAAGTGCAAGCCGAAAAGGACGCGCAGAAAGCCTTAGAGCTCTACCAAAAAGCCCTGGAGAAAAATGAAGGTTTTGATCTGGTCATCCTGGATTACGATCTGTCAGGAATTTCGGGGCTCGAAGTCCTCACCCGTCTCAAAGAGATGCACCCTGAAGCCCGGGTCATCATCGCCACCGGTTACCAGGACCCGCAAATCATCGAAATCCTCAAGAGGAGCGGAGCTCACGGCTTCCTGCGCAAACCTTTCCGTTTAAAAGATCTGATCACCCTCCTTTGAGCTTGTAAAAAGCCCTTCAAGGGGCGTAAAATTCTCCAAATTTAGAGGAGGTTTAAGATGGTAGAAGCCTTACTCCAAAAGGTATTGAACAGTCCGGAAAAAGAAAAAATCGGCATGGTTTTGACCCACGTTGGAGTGGTCCGCGGGTATTCGCGCCAGGGCCCACGAGTCAAGAGCGTTAAGATCAAGGTCAACCAGGAGGCCCTCCAAGAAATCTTGGAAAAAGCCCGCCAAAGACCCGGGATCGTGGACGTAGAAGTCAAGATCAACGAGGGAGAACTCAAGGTAGGAGATATCGTGATGGTCCTGATGGTAGCAGGTGATTTTCGCGAAAACGTGATTCAAACCCTTACGGAAACCTTAAACGCTATCAAAGCCCGGGTGACCAGTAAGGAGGAGGTAATGGAGGAATAGATGGCCAAAAAGGCGAAGAAAAAGGCCTCAAATAAAATCATTCTGGTCAACGCTGATCAGCCCGAGGAAATTCGGGTCGCCCTCGTGGAGAACGGACGCCTAGAGGCCTTTGACGTTGAAACCGTTGTTCGAGAACACACCCAAGGCAACATTTACAAGGGAAAAATCGTCAACATTGAACCCAGTCTCCAGGCTGTCTTTGTTGACATCGGTCTTCCGCGCAACGGCTATCTTCCCTTCAAAGAGATTCATCCAGAATATTATGGTTACGCTGAAGCCGTAGATAAAAGCGGACGCTCTCGCATTCCGGAACTCCTAGAGATAGGGCAGGAGGTCCTGGTCCAGATTGTCAAGGAGGAAACACCGACCAAAGGGGCCAGTCTTACCACTTATCTCACTCTACCCGGTCGCTACGTGGTGCTCATGCCCGGGAACCCCACTCAGGGTGTCTCCAAAAAGGTAGAGGACGAAACAAAGAGAAAGCGTCTCAAGGACATCCTTCTGGGACTCAAGTTACCAGAAGGGGTGGGGGTCATCATGCGCACGGCGGCGGCTGACGCGGCCAAAAAACACATTTTGGCGGACCTTCGTTATCTCGTCCGTCTCTGGAACGAAATAAAAAGCAAGGCCGCTCAAATAGAAGCTCCAGCCCTTCTCTATAAGGATCAGGACGTAGTGGTACGCTTCTTAAGAGAACACCTCTCTTCGGATGTGAAGGAAATCCTGGTTGACACTGATGAAGTTTATCAGAACGTCCAAAATTTCCTGAAACTGGTAGCTCCCAGACAGACCAGGCTCGTCAGGCGTTTCACAGAGGAGCGCCCCATCTTTTCTCTTTTCAACCTGGAGGAACAGATCGAAAACATCTTCAAACCCGTGGTTCCCCTCCCCTCCGGAGGGACCCTTTTCATCGAGCCCACCGAGGCTCTAGTAGCCATCGACGTCAATTCTGGACGCTTTGTGAAAGAAAAAGACCTGGAAGAGACCTCCTTTCGAACCAATCTGGAAGCAGCCGAAGAGATTGCCCGTCAGCTCCGCCTGCGCGATTTGGGAGGGTTGATCGTGATCGATTTCATTGCCATGCGCCAGCCCAAACACCGTACTCAGGTGGAGCGCCGCTTAAGGGAGTCTCTCAAGAAAGATCGCGCCAAAATCACCATGACCAAGTTCAGTAAGCTAGGACTCATTGAAATCGCTCGCCAAAAACTCCAGGCCCCCCTTCAATGGGGCAGCCACCGACCGTGTCCTTACTGCCGGGGACAGGGACTGGTACGCACGGTGGAAGTGCTAGCCACCGGGTTGCTAAGACGCATCAAAAGCCGGCTGGCAGAAAGAAAATTGCGCCGTCTGAAGGTCAAGGTGTCCTCAGAACTGGCCTCTTATCTCCTGAATCAAAAAAGACGTGATCTTTTTGCCCTGGAGGAGTATTACGAAACCTCCATCTACGTGGAGCCCCACCCTGAATTTCCTCCGGAAGAAACGGTGATCGAAGAGGAAAGAAGGGAAGAGAGCTGTAAAGAAAGGATTGAAGGCGCAGAAAAGATCGAAGAAAGAGAAGGCGAACCCGCAAACGAAAAAAAGGCCAAAGGGCGACGCAAAAGGAAAAAACGAGCCAAGAAGGTCGAAGAGGCCCCTAAGACCTCCTGAAAGAAAGAACGATAAAACCTGCCTCAGGCCAGAGACCTTTTCTAGGTGGCTCCTCCTGAGGAGGCTCCTCTGGAGACCTGAAGAGGGTGGAGACAGCCTCCTCAAACACAAAACCCCTCTCTTCAGCCAGGTCTCTGGCCTCTTCAGGGGTTAGAAACCAGGCCAAGCTGTAAAGGGGATGGCCTTCTTCTCTTTTTCGGAGATAGAATGCCCCCCAGGGGGAATCGCGATTGATGAGGCCTAGAATCAGAAGCCCTTGAGGGCTTAAGACCCGCCGCGCTTCTTCAAGGGCCTTCTTCTGATCCTCCAAAAAACAAAAGGTAAAAAGGAAATATACTCCTCTGAAGACCTGCGATTTAAATGGCAGGGCCTCGGCGGTACCACAAACCACTTTCACTCCTTTTTGATAGGCCAGACTCAGCATAGAAAGCGTTGGATCAAGCCCGAAATCGATCCCCAAGGCCGCGGCAAAACGCCCCGTGCCCACCCCAACCTCTAGCGAAGGGTAGAGCACCGGCCCTATGCTTTTCACAGCTTCTACCTCGCTTAAGAAAAGGGGATTGCCTTCATACCAGCGGTCGTATTCTTCGGCCACCTTGGAGAAAGCTTGAACTACACGGGACATGCACCCCCCCTTGGCAGGGAAACCACAAAAGTCGTTCCCTGCCCCGGCGTACTAAAAACGTCTATCTCTCCTCCATGGGCCTCAACGATCCCCTTGACAATGGAAAGGCCCAGTCCCGAACCCGTAGGCACGGCTCCTTCTTTTTCTCGTAATCGATGAAAGGGCTCAAAGATATGGGGAATTTCTTCAGGCGGAATACCAACCCCCTGATCGGAAATCTCAAAGAAGGCCCTGTCCCGCCCCAACCAGGCCTTGAGCAAGATAGCCCCTCCTTCGTGGGAATACTTAATGGCATTGTCTAAAAGATTGGTAATAACACGTTCCATTTGTAATCGATCCGCCACCAAAGGGACCGGTCCCTTGATCTCTATTTGGAGTCGAAGACCCTTCTTGGCTGCCAAGGGCCCCATCTTCATAGCTACCTCGCGCACCAGGTCTCCCAGATCAAAAGCCACCGGGTGAAGGGTTATCTGACCAGTTTCAAGCTTGAGCATCTCCAGGAACGAAAAGACCAGATCTTCGAGCTTGGAGAGCTCCCGGTTGACGGTCTGAAGATAGCGTTTCTGTTTTTCTGAAAGAGGACCTGCCTTTTCCTCCAGCAGACGCCTGACAAGACCCATCACGATGACCAGCGGGGCCTTGAAATCATGGGCCAACATGGACATAAACTGGCGTCTTTCACGTTCGTGACGCCTCAGCCGTCGGGCTTCAAAGAGCTGAAAGACAAAACCCAAAACCTGACCTTCGGGGGCGTAGGAAAAAATATTTGCCACCAGAGTCAGATTCCGCCCTTCGAGGTCACGATAGGAAAACTCCAGGTTTTCCAGGGAGCGTCCGGCTCGAAGGGCCACAAGATAGCCTTGTTTGCGGAAAAGATCCCACGGCAAAAGCTCCGTCAACGAACGTCCGTAAAGCGGACCCTCTATCCCTAAAAGTCTTCTGGACTCCTGGTTGTGATCAAGGATGACAAATTGGGAATCGGTAAGAAAGATTCCTCCCGGCAAACACTCTTTGAGGGCTTCGTAGAGCCAAGAATTTTTGGCCAGGGCTAAAGGAATCATTTGTTAACTAAATTATACATTCCAAACTCCGTTTTCCAGAGACTCATAAAAAATTATTTTGAAGAAGAAATGCCCTGATATTCCTCAAAGTTGCGGAGGGAACGGGCCTTGCGTTCTTCGATGTAGGCCGAGATCTCCTGATAGTGATCGAAGAGGATCTCAACAAAGACCCCATCGATGGCCCCGCTTTGGGCCATGCGTTCCATGATGGAACGGACCTCTCCGATGGGCAGGGCCTCCCGGTAGGGACGGTCTTCGGTAAGGGCGGTAAAGACGTCTGCTACCGCCATGATGCGAGCCCCCACGCTTAGATCACCTGCTCCCAGCCTGAACGGATACCCTGACCCATCAAGTCGTTCGTGGTGAAAGGCAGCCCATTCTGCAATTTGATCGAAACCATCAATGGAATTGAGGATCATGTAGGTATGATAAACGTGTTGTTTCAAGAAATTGAACTCTTCTCGGTTGAGAGGACCTGGTTTTTCGAGGATGTAGTTGGGAATGGCCAGTTTGCCCAGATCGTGAAGACTACCTGCAATGTGCATCAGGGTGACCTCGCGTTCGGTAAGGCCAAAGTAGCGGGCAATCATGATGGCCGCCGAAGAGACACCGGTGGAATGGGTGGCGGTGAAGCGCGATCGAAAGTCGATAATCTTGGAAAAGAAGGTAGCCAAACGGGCCACACTATCGAGATCTACGTTCACCTTCTCCAGGGGACCATAATGGAGGAGGATAGAATAGATGCGAGGGTTATCTATATCTAACCAGAAAGATTCCCTGGGCGCCAGGGTCATGAAAAGATCTATCACTTCAGGGTGGATCTCCTCTCCACTTAAGGCCTTTACGCGCTCGACGACCTCCCCGATCTGATGGAGAACGTAAACGTCGCGTCGCAAAAGTCTTTCGACGTAATCAGCCAGGTATAGAATCTGAGATTCCAGGACCTCCTGCTCGGTGAGTACCCGTCCTTCCTTCTTCCAGATGCGCCAGGGACGATGATGATAACGAACAATCTTGGCCGCCGGCTTAAGGAGCCAGATAGACTCAAAGAGTTTTTCACCTTTCAGGCAATGAGCGGTGATATCTTCTTCTTCAAAGGCGTGAAGGCGTCTTTTTTCACGGGGGTCAAGGGCCCCGATATCGTGAAAGAGGGCTGCCACGTAAAGTCTTTTCATGGTCTCAAGGGGAAGGAGAGCCTCTTTGGCCAATTGCCAGGCGATGTAGGTGGTGCGCAACTGATGAGAGGAAATGGTCGGATTGGAAAGGTCAATGGCGTCTGAGACCGAAAGGAAGAAATTATTTAAATTGATGAAAATGTCCCGGACCATCCTAGTCCTCTAAATCGAATTTCACTTCCCGAAGCTTGAACCCTTTCCCGTCGAAGATCCGACAAAATTGTCGTCCTATCTCTTTGAGAACCTTGTCCTGTAAGCCTTTCTAATTGGTATGAGTCTTGCTTCTTGAAAGGGCAAAAACAAGGAGGTCTCGAAATGAAAAAATTTCTGCCAATCCTGATCCTCTCTTTCGTTCTTTCGATCTCTTCTCAAGTCCTGGCTGCCAAAGTGGGGGGGTGTGCCGCCCTGGTGGCTCAAACGGTCTGCCAAGGTGAACCGGTCACCTTGAGGGGCACCCTGGTGGGCATGATCGCTGGAGAAGGTCTTGTTTTTGAAAGTGACAACGGTGAAAAGATCTCCCTCTGCGGCCTCGGGCCGGCCTGGTACTGGCGAAAGCTGGGGGTTCAGAGACCCAGATTGGGAGATCAAATCGAGATCATGGGCTACCGTCTTGAACTTCAAAATGGTCAAAAGATCGTAGTAGCCCGCGAAATAAGACTTGCTGACGGGACCCTCGTAACACTCCGGGACCAGGACTGTTATCCGGAGTGGCTCAAGCGCTAAAAGTGAGGGGGAATATCCCCCTTACTTCAACTCTCCTTTGAGAAGTTTTTTAAAGCCTTCCAGTGTTCCCTTCCAGGCAACCTCTCCAACTAAAAGACCAATGATGATCCCGGCTCTTTCGACACTAACTTCCAAAACCAATTCTTCCTCGGTTTCTTTGAATTTGAAGACTGCCTCCGCCCATCTTTCGGCCGGAAGGCCTGTAGCTTCGCAGTCGTAATCCGTCCGGGTTTCGGAAGTAAAACGGATATCAGACATGATAGCACTCCTCTTTGAAGTCTAAGATAAATTTTTAGGAGGTAATTTCTTTCCAAGCAATTCAAAAGAGGCTTTTCTGGCGACGAACACGGCGAGGAGGGGACGATTCTCGGCAGGGAAGGTCTGAAAAATAGGGGCTTACTTTTCCATGGTATCTTTTCCCAAAGAGAAAACGCCGTTTGGCCGTGGTGAACACAAACTTTTGAGCACTCCTGGTCAGGGCCACGTAGGCCAGACGTCTTTCTTCGGCTTCATCGACCTCTGGCCAGAATGTAAAGGGCAGAAGACCTTCTTCAGCCCCTATCAGGATCACCAACGGAAATTCTAACCCTTTGGCCTGATGAATGGTCATGAGATTTACCGCCGTTCGGCTTACCAGGATTTCCCTTTCCCATTTTAAAAAATGTAAAAAAGCAAGACTTTCTTCGAGATCCCGCGCCTTTACGAGAACTTCGGCCACTTCTTCTCGAAGAGTTGGTGAAAGCTCTGGGAGATGGGCCAAAAGATCGGTCTTGCTCGAAGCGCGACAAGCCCTGGCCAGAAAGGTCTCAAGTTCTCCCAGATAGAGCTTTTGTTGCTCGCCCTGATCAAGCACTGGAATCCCTTCTGCCAGTAAGGCTTCTTTGACCTTGGTCAACAAGGGTCTTACCCTGGCCAGCACCACCACCTCTCCAGGCGAAAGACCTCGTTTAGAAGTCTCCATCTGGAGCCCTCCCAAGGCTCCAGCCACCAATTTGGCCACCCCCCGGGCCTCCTTTTCGGGGCTAGGATAACTCTCGCCCCAAATCTCCCCATCCGGGACTACGGCTTGAAGACTCGGGAGCTGGAGACCAAAATCGTCCCGCAGAGGGAGAGCGGCCTCCAAAATCTTTTTAGGGACCCGATAACTGCGTGGTAGATGATAAAGACCTACACCGGGCAAAGAGAAGGCAAACTCAAGGGCCACCTCCGGTCTGGCTCCACGAAAACCGTAGATGGCTTGGGCCGGATCCCCAACCAAAAAGAAAGTTGCCTTCTCAAAGCGCCGAAGGAACGCCACCAGTTCGGGGCTGAGGTCCTGAAACTCGTCAACCAAGAGATGAACCTCTTCCTTTTCCAAGGGATGCCCGGCGGCCAAGTCAAAAAGGCGTTGATAATCTTCTTCCTCCTCAAGTCTGGGCTGGTGTCCGTTCTCCCGGGCCAAACGATAGGCCAGGGCGTGAAAGGTCTCTACCACAACTGTGCGAGAAGCCAGCCGAAGGCGCAATTCGCGAGCTGTTCGTACGGTAAAGGTAAGAAGAAAAAGTCTCTCCGGATCCAGCCCCTTCTCTAGTAGTTTCAAAGCCCTGGCCAGAAGGACGCGGGTCTTGCCAGCTCCTGGACCAGCTATCACCAAAGCGTGCCCTACGGCCTCTACGGCCTGACGTTGGAACTCATCAAGATCTGGAAGCGACATCTACTTCTTCTCTTGCCCCAGAGGAGGCTTCCAAAGGGCCCTAAGACTCTCCTCCTTGACCCGATAAACAAATTCTCCCCTCTTGAGCAGGCACCAGCTCCGAGTCTGCTGCTTTCCTTTTGAATCTTTCTTCTGTCTGTCAGACTCCTTCTGGCAAGGACCTATCAGAAGCTCACCCGAAAGCCCCGTTTTGGTCTCGTACCGGAGACGACCCTGACTTGTTGAAAACTCCTCAGGCGGAACCAGTTCCTCGGCAAAAAGAGGGAAGACCTTCTTGAGAAAGGTCGAAACCTGGTCTTCGGACAATTTTTTCTCTTTTTTGCCCGCAGAAAAGAGGAAATCTTCCCCTTCTCTCCTGAGGGTCCAGGCCTGATGATCCTGATAGGCCAGATACTTGAGATCTTGCGCCTTGAGGTCGAGGACCTTACGGTCAACAAAGGCCTTGGCCGAAGGAGCCGTTGGGTTGTCCGCCCATATCTCGAACTTGGCCAGTAGGTTAAGCGGGACCAGATAGATCTCATCCCCTTCTCCCAAACGCACAAAGGAGCTCTCCCATTGCGGCCCCCTTTTCCCTACCCAGAGGGTGACCAAAGTCTGGCCATCTTTCTTAAGGGTGAGCTTCAGGGCTTCCTTGGGATTGAGTTTGAAGCGAGAGAAATATTTCTTCCCCTTGGCTCGCGGTTCACCATGGAGAGTAGCCAATTCCTTCAAAAGATTTTCAACTTTCTCTTCTTTAGCTGGACGCAAGAAGCCATCTACAACCAACCAGCGCCCCTGCTCTTTCACCAGGCGGAACCCCCGGTCCTGATAGCGAACCTCAAGCGAGGTGGCTTGTTGCCATTCTTTTTGCCCCAAAGGCACAAGTATGCTTCTGGCACCGGCATGTTCCCGGTGTTGGACGTAAAAGTAAAGCCCCACTGAAATCAGGAACAGGACGAAGAAGAGGGTCAGTGTCCTTTCACTCATGACACCCTCCTCAAATAGCGTTCCCGACGGCGACGACGATAGAAGGCTCGCCAAAGACCGACCACTACCCAGAGGGTGGGAGGAAAGGCGGTTACCATCAAGCGCCAGAAAAATTTCTCGGAGTCTGAGACTTCGCGGAGGTAACGTTGCACCTGGGTCTTGGCTCGAATGTAGAGGAGTTCCTCGCCCAGGGTGAGACTTTCTACCAGGTTGGCCAAGAAAACAGCGTTACTAAAGGCTTCAATGGCACTGTCTGCAAACATCTCACTGGAACCCACCAGAACCAAACGACTGGGCTGGCGCTCCTTCGACCCTGACAAAACCTCCTCGGAGGTCTCTTTCCCCTCAGACTTGGAATCTTTCTCCTCTCCTGGCCAGGGAGGAGCCTCCTTGAAGACTTCAGGAAAGACACCTGAGAGCATTATCGCCAAGGGGAAGGGACCTCTCTGATCTTGCGGGTCGGGGTGAAGGTCTTCCGGAGTCAAGGCGCCAGGACGAAAATCCTCGAGCCAGGAGAGCTTGCTGGAAGAAAAGAGCGTTTCAGACTTGAGACCAAGCTCTGAGAGACGTTTTTCGTCAAGCTTGAGGGCGCTTCCCCAGAGGTAGAGGAGAGCCGAAAGGTTGCTGGTTACCGAGAGTTTTTGGTTCATTTGCTCTGGCAAGACTTTGATCTGCATGGGGAAACGTACGGGCTGGCGTACGATGGCCGTAAACATCCCGATCCGACGCGGCACCGAAAGGGCCAAGACCGCACTCTGGGCGTCCATCAGAAGATGATCGTCGATCTGGAGACCAAAAGATTTCAGGAGCTTGTTTACCGCCAGAGACTGTTTGAGGGGAAAGGCTGTGATCTCCCCCTCTGGACCCGGATTGTAAGAATATTTGTAACCTTGAGCCGCAATGATGACAGGCCTTCCACGCGCCAGAAAACGCTCGATCTCAAAGAGTTGCCGATCATTCAACTCACCGGGCTCCACCACCAAAAGCAAACGAGCTTCCTCCGGGATGCCAACTTCCTTGGTAATGGGAGTACCTCGGACCTCAAACCCCTGGTATTCCAGCACCTCCCGTAAGACCCGAAAGGCATCCTGCGGAGCCATCATGAAGCTAGTTGGTGGAGGGGAGGGACTCTTCAGAGCGATGACCGGTGTTTCAGGAAGAGTTAGCTTGTAAATGCGTGAGATAATGTCGTATTCCAGAGTGGCCAAATTATCCGGCATCACCTGAGGTATGATCTCTTCGCGCTTATCCAGGTAAGAGATAGCCAGGGCGCTGTAGATCCGGCGTACGCTAACCTGGTCACGCTCGATGGTCTGGACCGCAAAGGGTACGATGCCCTTTTCCCGAAGCTTGGGGATGAGGTCCGGGTCTTTGGTAGGATCAACAATACGGTAAGTAAACTTCGGAGAAAGGGCGGCGAATTCTGCCAGGATGTCAGCCACATCCCGGGCGATGGTCCGCATGGGGGCTGGTAATTGATCTTTGCTCGAGACGTAATAGGTCACCCGGATGGGGACCTCAAGCTTTTCCAGGACCTTCCTGGCCGCCGGTGAAACGGTATAGACCTTGCTTTCCGTCAGATCAAGCCGTGGAAGACGGAGATTGGCCAAAAAAGCGTTAAAAAACAACATCGCCCCCAGAAGGAAAGCGGCCCCCAAGTAAAAGTTCCGGCGACCAAAATAACGCAAGTAGCCCTTTATGGTAAAAACATTCAACAGAAGGAAGGCCAAAGTGTAGCTCAAAAAGAAAAGGACGTTGGTCAGGGAGACCACGCCTTTGGTAAAATCCCCGAAATGCGGCATCAACCCTAAGGCCAAGCGCAGGAACCCGCCAAGCCCCGGGAACCAGCTCTCAATGGAGGACGAAACCAGGTCAGAGCCCACCAGAAGGGCCGCCACGCCTGCCAGAAGAGCGATGATAAAGGCCACTATTTGATCTTCAAAGAAGGCCGAAACCGCTTGCCCCAAGGCGATGAGAAAGGCCGCCAGGAGAGCAGCTCCAAGATATCCTCCAAAGACCGGCCCCCAGTCTGGATTTCCAAGGAAAGAGAGCATGATCGGGATCACAAGGGTGCTGAGAAGGGTGAGGAGGACAAAAAGGAAAGTGGCTCCGAACTTGCCTCCCACCAGCGACCAAGGAGAAGATGGTAAAGAATAGAGGAGAGCTATCGTACCAGTTTTGCGTTCTTCAGCCCACAGGCGCATGGTCAAAGCCGGGACGAAAACTACCAGAATAAAAGGCAAGGACTGAAAGAAGGAACGCATGTCACAGAGACCAGCCAGGAAAAAGGTGGTCATAAAGAGACCATCTGCCACCAAGAGAAAGACCACCGCGAAGACGTAAGCGATGGGGGCGTTGAAGTAAGCCGCGCATTCCCGTTTGAAAACGGCCTTCAGCCCCTTCATGAAGCCACCTCCCCTTTCTGCTTGGCCACCAACGAAAGGAAGAGGAATTCGAGATCTTCACTCTCCCTTTCAAGAGAAAGGACACCTACCGCTTGTTCACAAAGAAGAGACATTAACTCCCTTTCAAAAGGCCTGGGACCCCGGATTCGATAAAGATAAGCCCCATCTTCCGAGCCAATCTCTTCCACCTCCACATCCGAAAGCCCCTTCCAGTTGCGCACCGGAGTGTCGGTTTTGAGTCTCAAGACGGTCTCCCCACAGACCTCCCGGGCCAGGTCTGAAAGTCGGCCCTTGGCCACGATGCGACCTTCGTTGATGATGGTCACCCAATCCGCCAGGGCTTCGACTTCCTGCAAGATGTGGGTGGAGAAAATGATGGCCTTTTCACGAGCCAACTCCCTGATGAGGCTTCTGATCTCAAATATTTGTAGCGGATCAAGTCCGGAAGTTGGTTCGTCCAAGATGAGACATGGAGGATCATGAATTAAGGCCTGAGCCAAACCCACGCGTTGACGGTAACCCTTGGAGAGCTGAGAGATGGGCTGGTACCAGACCTGCTTCAAAGCACATTTTTCGGAGACCCACTCCAAACGTTCCCGGGCTTTTTTCCCAAGCCCTCGAGCCTCGGCCACGAAGGA
Source organism: uncultured Thermodesulfobacteriota bacterium (assembly GCA_964630855.1). GTDB lineage: Bacteria > Desulfobacterota > Thermodesulfobacteria > Thermodesulfobacteriales > Thermodesulfatatoraceae > JAADCO01. Next base: position 20,299 of record CAZVXP010000028.1, read on the forward strand.
GAGGTATTCTCCCACCTCCATTTGGTCGTAAAGAGGAGCCGTTTCAGGCAAAAACCCCAGGTTCTTCCGCACCCGTTCGGGTTCCGTAAGCACATCCGCTCCAGCAACCCGCGCCGTACCTGCCACCGGGACGATCTGGGTGGCCAAGATGCGAAGGACCGTGGTTTTTCCGGCTCCGTTGGGACCAAGCAACCCCATGATCTCCCCAGGCCGAACGGTGAAACTCACATCTTGAGCCGCTATCACCGGCCCATAAACCATGGTCAGTCCTTGGGCCTCGATCATGGTTCCACCTCCCAAGGATTCAATAAATAATCACGACCACAGACTGGTAAAGGGGGAAACTACGGACAGAGGAGACCTTCTCTTAGATGCAAAAGATCTTCTTCCATGAGAGAAAAAAAAGTTGCCCCGGAAAGGAGCTCTTCCTTAGTGGGTGAAGCCCCGGGGGTAAGATAATAAATGGCGACCCCGGTCTCCCGGGCCAGCATCTCGGCAAAACGTCTGGAAGAGGGCTCTTCATAGAAGACCGCCGGTACCCTCTCTTTCCGGATGATCTCAATAGCCTGACGAAGGGCCCTGGGCGTGGGTTCGGCCTCGGGGGAAAGGCCGGCCAAACTCACTTGTTTTAAATGGTACGCTTTTTCCCAGTATCCAAAGGCCGCGTGACCGGCTAGAAGCAAGAGACGACAGCGACAATTTGAGAGACCCTGACGAAATTTTTCATCCAGAGCCAACAATCGTTGGGCCAAGGCCTTTGCCCGCTTTTGATAGAGCTTTCGATGGGAGGGATCGATCGAAGAAAGCTCCTGGCCGAGACGCTTCACATAAACGGCGTCCCAGCGAAAATCGAGCCATAGATGGGGATCAACATGTCGCGAGTCGTGAAAGACAAACTTTGCTCCCTCGCTCAACAAAAGGGTTTTGAGCCGTGTTTCCTCAAGACCGGCTAACAGGTCCTCGAGCCAGGGTTCAAGTCCGTGACCAACGGCCAAAAGGAGATCAGCCCGACGCAAAAAAAGGAGGTCTTTGGGGGTGGGCTCCCAAGAATGAGGATCAGCTCCTGGAGGGAGCAGGAGATGGACTCTGGCCTCCTGACCTGCTATCTCTCGGGCCAGATCATAGAGGGGAAAAATACTAGCCACTACAAGGGGACGAGCTGCCCCCGCCGGGGTAGTCAATAAGAAGATTAGAATAAAACAAATCAAATAACGCATTAGGCCTCGGGCCAGATGACCAACTTGAGTCCAGGACGAATGAGATTGGAGCGCAGGTTATTCCAGACCTTCAGATCACCAGTGCTGACCCCGAACTTGCGTGCGATTTCCCAGAGGGAATCCCCGGGCCTCACCCGATAGACGATAGCCTTACCAACAGATTGTCGAACGGGTTTGGCCGAGACGTAAAGCACCGCTTGGGTGCGCACGGGAATACGCAAGACCATTCCCGGACGCAGGCGATTCCGGCGCAGATGATTGGCCCTTTTGAGGGCCCGCACCGAAACCCCATAGTAGGAAGCAATCTGATAAAGGCTTTCCCCTCGGCGAACTTTGTGACGGAGGTTTTGGCGAGCGTAAACGAAACGGATCTTCTTCAGGGCTTCATGGATCTGAGTACCGTAACCAAAGGGTACTTTTACTGGATAGGTGACCGCGTAAGGGGGCGTTTTCCCCCGCCTAAGTTCGGCGTTTAACAAGCGGATCAGATCGTAGTCTGCCCCTGCAGCCAGGGCAATGGCCCGCAGATCTGTACCCCCGGGGACCTCTACGATTTCATAATCCAACGGTGGGAGCGGATCGACGTGGAAACCGAATCTTTCGGGATTTTTGGCGATGATCATGGCTGCGATCATTTTGGGAACGTAATTTTTGGTCTCCCGCTTGAGATAACGATAACGTGAAAGCTTCCAAAAATCGCGGGTACCATAACGCCGGATAGCGCGCCGCACCTTGGCCTCTCCGGCGTTGTAGCTCGCCGAGGCCAAGTGCCAACATTCGAATTCCTGGTAAAGTTCGAGCAAATACTTAGCCGCCGCGTGAGTGGCTTTTTCCGGATCGCGGCGTTCATCCACCCAGTAGTCGATCTTAAGCCCGTACTTACGCCCCGTAGAACGAATGAATTGCCAGATCCCACAAGCCCCGGCTCGAGAATAGGCAAAAGGATTGAAGCCGCTTTCTATCATGGCCAAATAAACCAGGTCTTCTGGTAGGCCGTAGCTTCTCAGTATCTCCCGAATCATGGGCACGTAGCGTCCGGAACGGGCCAGCCACCGGGCAAAGACCTCCCTCTTGGTGGTGGTGAAATAGCGAATGAAATATTCGACCCGCTCATTGAGCGTAATGGGAATGTCTGAAGGTGGAAGGTCTTCTTCGATGAGCTGGAGCCTTTCTTCTTCGATGTTTTCGTCACGATCAAAGGGAACGGAGCCAGCCCAGACGTTTGTCAAGAAAACCAACCCTACGAACAGAATGAGTAGAAAGCGGCCCATTCCTTACCTCCTCAAAAAAGCTCTATGAGAGATTTAGCTACTATTTACTTCGGTTTGATTGAGAAAAAGGTTCACCATTCGTGGCTAAATGCACACTTTAACCCATACCAAAACCAAAGCTGACGTCAATGAAAAACTAGGTTCTAAACAAAAGGTTCCTGAGCTCGCCAAAGAATGGTGTCACGCCGATAGAGACGATCGTTTTTTTGTGGATAATCAGCCATATAATGAGTACCTCGGCTCTCACGGCGTCTGGAAGCGCTTTCAATCACCAATTTGGCCACATGGGCGATGTTTCGCAGTTCTATAAAGTCAGAAGTCAAAATGTAGCGCCAATAATGATCTTCGATCTCCTCAAGAATGGTGGTCATCCGCTTTTTGGCCAACCTCAAACGCTGTTCCGTGCGCACAATACCCACGTAATTCCACATAAGTCGCCGAATGGCATCCCAGTTGTGAGAGACGAGGACCTTTTCGTCCATGTCCGTAGCCCCACCTGGATCCCAAGCCGGCACCTCGGGAAAGGTAAATTCTTTGAGATAAGGCCATTCCTGGTGGAGATGAACACTGGCCTGGTGAGCAAAAACAAGGGCCTCAAGCAGGGAATTAGAGGCCAAACGGTTAGCTCCGTGAAGACCCGTAAAGGCACATTCTCCGATGGCGTAAAGACCTTTGATATCGGTCTGGCCAAAGCGATCAGTCACTACCCCGCCGCAGAAGTAGTGAGCCGCCGGTACCACCGGAATGGGTTCCTTGGTAATGTCGATACCAAAACGCCGACAAGTTTCGTAGATATGAGGGAAACGTGAAAGGATAAAGGAACGCGGTTTATGAGAAATATCAAGAAAGACACATTCCTTACCACTTTTTTTGAGCTCAAAATCAATAGCCCGTGCCACGATATCTCGTGGGGCCAAATCTTTGCGTTCTGGATCATACTTGTGCATAAAGGGTCGACCGTAAGGATCGAGGAGAATGGCCCCCTCTCCACGTAGGGCCTCTGAGATGAGGAAATTCTTGGCCTTGGGATGATAAAGACAGGTGGGGTGAAACTGAACAAATTCCAAATTGGCCACCCGACAACCCGCTCGATAAGCCAAAGCAATACCGTCGCCCGTGGCTACGTCGGCGTTGCTGGTGTAAAGATAGACCTTCCCTGCCCCCCCGGTGGCCAGAACTGTCACGCGAGCCAGAAAGGTGTGGATCTCTCCTCCTTTTCCTGACAGCACGTAGGCCCCGAGACAACGCTCATAACCCAGCATCTCTCGAGGACATCCCCGGTAAACCTTGCAAAGGGTGATGAGATCCACAGCCAGATGATCTTCCAGGATGGTGATCCTGGGATGACGGGAGGCGTGTTCCAGCAGGACCTTTTCTACCTCCCGGCCGGTATGATCTTCAACGTGTACGATCCTGCGACGGGAATGCCCTCCCTCCAGCGTAAGATGGAGTTTTTCAGGATTTTCTGGATCTCTGGTAAATGGAACGCCAAGCTCCAAAAGTTCCCTGATACGTTCGGGAGCCTGACGAACCACCAGGGAAACCACATCCGCGTGAGAAAGACCATCCCCCACCCTCAGGGTATCCTGGATATGGAGATCAAAGGAGTCGTCCTCTCCCAGGACGCAAGCGATTCCCCCTTGGGCCAGGGTAGTGTTGGCTTCTTCGGCCCTCTTCTTAGTGACGAGGACGACCTCTCCCAGGTCTGCCACCTTGAGGGCCAAGGAGAGACCTGCGATCCCCGAACCGATGATGAGAAAATCCGTTTGATAGTCCATTATTCTTCTGGAAGATTTGGCTCGCGCTGGAGGAAGTGGATCATGAGCTTTTCTCCACTCTCGAAGAAGAGACCGGTCTCCGCCGCATTCCGTTCGCTGAAACCAGCAGCCCTTTTGACCTCCGAATCACGAGAATCGTAGATGGCAAAGGGGACCGGTTTGGAGGCATGAGTACGGAGAGAAAGAGGAGTTAAGTGATCCGTGGTCACCATAAGCCGATAATCGCCAAGCTGGGCTGTAGCCTCTTCGAGCACCGTCCGAACCACATACCGATCAAAGTCTTGGATGGCCCTCATCTTTAATTCCAAAGAGCCTTCATGACTGGCTTCATCCGGTGCCTCTACGTGGACGAAGACGAAATCAGCTCCTTCTTTTAAGACCTCCACGGCCGCCAAGGCCTTACCTTCGTAATTGGTGTCAAGGTAACCCGTGGCTCCTGGAACATCGATGATCTCCAACTTGGCAAGGACGCCCAAACCCCGAATGAGATCAACCGCTGCCACCACCGCCCCATTGAGGCCCCACTTTTCCGCAAAAGGCTCAAGCCGAGGGACCCGCCCCTGCCCCCAGGGCCAGAGGGCGTTGGCCGGAGGAAGGCCTTCTTCCCGGCGTTTCTGATTGATGGGATGTCTCTCCAGAAAGGCCATAGCCTTTAAGAGAAAATCCCGTAAAATGGGTTCGTTCTCGTAAACCAGCCAGGCCTCATAAATGTCGCGTCCCAAAAGGTCATGAGGAGGGTAAGTCTTGATCCCCTCCGGCCCACCTCGCCAAATGAGAATGTGGCGATAGCTCTTTCCGGGATGGAGGAAGAGTTTGTCACTGGCCAGGTGGTCGTTCAATTCCTTGATGAGGATGTGGGCTTCCTCGGTTGAGATGTGCCCGGCACTGTAATCGTACATAATAAGTCGGTCATCTTGACGCTTGAGGGTGACCAGATTGCAACGGAAGGCTACGTCTTCCGGACGCATAGTGATACCAAGACTTGCCGCCTCAATAGGACCTCGTCCGGTATATTGCTCTTCCGGGCGGTAACCCAGAAGAGAAAGATTGGCCACATCACTGCCGGGCTCCATACCCGGAGGGATGGTCCTCACCAGTCCCAGAGTGCCGTGTTGAGCGATGAAATCCATGCCCGGGGTAAGGGCCTCTTCCAAAGGGGTCTTGCCCTTGAGCTCTTTGAGAGGAAAATCTCCCATACCATCTCCCACCAGGATGATCCACTTCATCTCCCTTCCCTCCCCTCACTCATTGTCTCTTCCTCGAATACCGGCTCGTCTTTTTGAGAAGCTTCTCCCTTGGGTTTTACCTCAAGGATCTCGATCTCGAAACGTAGAAGTTTCCCGGCCAGGGGGTGGTTGAAATCCACCAAAGCCACTTCTTCGTCCCTGCGACGGAGGATGGCCGGATGGATCACGCCCAACTCGTCCTGAACCCTCACCACTTCTCCAGGGTTTGCATTGGGCGGGATCTTTTCCACCGCTACAAGCTGGAGTTTCTTGGGATCGTAAGGTCCATAGTGTTCTTCTGGGGGAACCAGCACGATGATCCGATCCCCTGGCTGGTGACCTTCCAGGGCCTTTTCCACAGCTGGCAGGAAGCGGCCACTTCCGATCTCAAAAGTAATGGGCTGCTCGGAGGCATCTACGACATCCTTTCCAGCAAGGACCCTGTATCTGATGGTTACCAAGTCTCCGGGCTGAATCTTCGGAGTCAAAGAAGCCTCCTTTAGCAGGCCTTCTCAATCTCCTGGCCAGCATAGTTGAAAATAATGCCCCTTGATACCTAGTCAATCACTTAGGTTGGAGTCTTTTCCCAGCTCTTTGGTCTCCAGGGGGAGAACAAAATAGAAATTGTTGCCAAGTGGAGTGGGTTCGTATCCTACCACTCCTCCATGGAGTTCGATTACCTTTTTAACGAAATGGAGCCCTCGCCCACTTCCCGGCTGATCGCCCGCGTTTGAACCACGCCAGCCCTCCTCAAAGATCTTCTCTACCTCTTCTGGAGGGATGTGGGGACCGGTGCTGAAGACGTTGAACTTCACTCCTGGCCGACCCGGACCAAAGAAATCCGGGATGATTTCTCGCCCGAAGGAAACGAACTTTACCCGTCGGCCTTGCTCATCGGTTACCTCTTTTGTGTACTTAAGAGCGTTGCTGAAGAGATTGGCGTAAACCTGAGAAAGAAGCCCTACATCCACAGCCATAACCAACTCTTCATCAGGAACCCCTCCAAGGCGATTGTCTATAGCAATGCCTGCTTCTTCAAAACGTTTCCGATAACGTTCAAGCTGGGGTTCTATGACTTCTTTGGCAAAACGACATGGTCTCTTTCGTAAAACGAATCGCCCTTTTTCAAAATGTTCACGTCTAAAAAGACTTTCTAAGAAGAGACTTACAGTTTCGTAATGTTTTTCTATTTGTTCGTATTCTCGTAACAATTCACCGTATAAATGGTGAAGAGCTCCTTTAATACGTTCCAAACTAAAATCACTTTCTGAGAGCCTTTCTTCTATTTCTTTCAGTAAATTTATTTTCCGACGTAAACGTTTGAAAAGATAGCGGTAATACATATTGGGTACAATGACATTGTGTTCGATGTCTGCCACCAGTTCATTGATAAATTTCAGATGCTCCAAACAATGCACCATAAGCAGCTTAACATGAAGATTATAACCGATACGATTGGCAAACTTTTGAAAAAAGAAAAAATCATTACGATCAATTTTACTTTCAGGAATTATTTCTAAAATCCCGAGAATTTCTTCTCCATGATGTAAAGGAAAAAGACTGACCAAACGACGATTACCTTTGAAAGGAAAGTAACAGGAACCATTTCGACAGATGGCTTCGGAAGGAATGAAAAAGTCTTCCATCTTACGAGGAGGAGAAAGGACCCCCTCTTCACTTGAGGCCACCATTTCTAACTCGCCGTTTTCAGAAACGATGTAGAGTCTGCTCTCAAAATCCAGAAATTCTTTGGGAACCAGGACACAGACCCGGTAGAAGTTTTCCAGGGTGGTATATTCTTGGGCCAGATCGAAAAAAGCCCAGAGGGCCTTGATCTGGGATTCGGAAAAGGCGTATTCTTGGTATTGCTGCTTCTTGATGAGGAGACGTTCTCGAATGATTTCCAGGTTGCTATCCATAACCGATTTTTTAGATTTTGATCTATTTACCAAAAATATAATGTCCAAGAAACAAGGTGTGCCAGTCTGTGGCCAAAAGTGTAACGGATCTTCCCATTATTACGTTCAAATTTTTAGTTGACCTGAAAACGGTTTTCCCCTAAGAAACAAAAAAGGTTAGAACCCCCCTCAAATTTCATATTTTCTAAGGAGGTAGCCTATGAACAAGGCGGAACTAGTAAGCCGCATGGCGGAAATTGCGGATCTCCCCAAGGTGACAGCGGAAAAGGCCCTGAATGCTTTCATGGAAGCCGTAACCGAGGCCTTAAAAAATGGAGACAAAGTAACCCTGGTAGGCTTTGGTACCTTCATGATTGCCCAGCGGGCCGAACGGGTCGGACGCAATCCGCGTACTGGAGAACAGATTAAAATCCCGGCCAGAAAGGTCATAAAATTCAAACCCGGCAGTAAGCTCGAGGAGGCCATCAAATAAGGCTTGAGGGGGGCAACCCCCCTAGCCTTTTTTCATTTCGACCCCGGCAGCGCTAAAAATTCTTTTAGCCAACTCCAAAAGAAAGAGTTTTTGTTGGTTAGTGGCCGGGGTTATACAATCGCATCTTACTCGCTGAAAGTTTCGCACTAGAAAGTCAAAACTGATAAAATCTTCTCCTAATTCGACAGCAAAATAATGTGGCTGACAGGAAACGTGGGCCTTTTGAACTGGAGCTAAAATTTCTTCCGGGATAGGAATCCAGAACAGGCCATCAAGCGGAGAAGGTTTGGTAAACTGAGGTAGAATCTCTGCCAGTCTTTTGACCTCTTCTTTGGATAATTTATCTACTGAAAAGGCTTGCATGTTACCTCCGTTTTAGTTTTCTCCCAAATAGACGCGAATGACTTCTGGGTGGCGCTGGATTTCAAGAGGTGGTCCTTGGGCGATCTTTCGTCCTTGGTCCAACACTATCACCTCGTCTGCCAATTCCATGGTGAGGTTCATGTCATGTTCCACTAAGAGAATGGTAAGACCTTGTTTTTTTAGTTGACCAATGAGATCCATGAGACGCTTCTTTTCCGAAGCGTCCAGTCCGGAGGCCGCTTCATCAAGTAGGAGAAAACGCGGTTTGACGGCCAAGGCTCTCAAGATTTCCAGATAACGTTGAAGCCCAAAAGGAAGGCTGGCTGCCGGTTTGAAAGCATGTTCTTCCAAGTCGAGCATGGAAAGATACCTTTGGGCTTCCCGCGAGAAGGCTTTTTCTTTTCGGAAAAAGGAAGGCCAACGAAGAACTGCTTCCCACAGGGCCACAGGAGAACGGCTTTCTATGGCCAAAAGAATATTCTCAATAACAGAAAGATGACCGAATATCTCCAGGTTCTGAAAAGTTCGAGCGATTCCTAGACGGGCTATGTAGTAGGGAGGTTTTCCATCAATACGTTCGCCTTCAAAAAAAATTTCTCCTTTGGTTGGTCGTAGGTGACCTGAAATCATATTAAAAGTGGTAGTTTTCCCGGAACCATTGGGCCCTATGAGGGCAGTGACGAACCCCCTTTTGACTTCAAAAGAAAGCCCATCAACCGCACGCAAACCACCAAAGTCTTTGGTCAGGTCTCGCACCATCAAAATCGTTTGAGACATAAACCCAAACTTAACCTCCTAAATCAGAGCTTCAAAGTGTCTTAAAGCATTTAAGAAAGAGTCTCAATAATGAGATTTAGGAGATCTTACGCAAAATTTTGTTGACTTTTGGAAGTTAAAAACCTATAAAGACCGACAATCGGTATTTTCTTCATCTTGGAGTGGCGGTGCTCCCGATTAAATGAAAAACGAGCAAGAAATACGACATTCAGATCTAGGAGCTCTTTTCCTTCTTTTGGCACATCTTTGGGACTATCCCCGACGAGATCTTATTTCCAAGTGTCAAGAAATCCTGAAAAATTTCTTGGAAGAAATTCCTGAAGGGGTCTTGGAATTCAATGGAGAACTCGAACCTGAGTACGTACGCCTCTTCATCAACGCTCCCGATGGTGTCCCGGCAGCCCCTTACGCCTCAGTCCAACTGACCGGCCTTATGGCCCAGGAGCCAGCCCAGCAGGCCCTGGAATTCTATCGGCGAGCAGGTCTAGTTCCCCAGAGCAGTGACCCCCCTGATCATCTCTCCACGGAACTGGCCTTTGTGGCTCACCTTCTTCAGCAAGGAGAATTAACCCTGCTCAAAGAATTTTTAGAACAACATCTCCTTCGCTGGTTTCCCCATTTTCGTCGCTCTCTTGAGAAAGCAGGACCCCATCCTTTTTACCAATTTCTAACAGACCTAACCGAAAGAGCCTTAAGTAACCTAAAGGAGGAGGTCAAGACATGAAAAGAAGGGACTTTTTAAAGCTCTCCGGAGGCGTCTGCGCCGCCCTGGCCTCTTTACATCTGGACAGCAAATTTTTACGAGGCCTCTCCGCGGCCGAAGCCGCCGAACTCCCAGGAAGTCTTGGTGCCAAAGAGATCCCCTCGGTCTGTGACATGTGTTTTTGGCGTTGTCCCATCGTGGTCAAGGTCAAGAACGGTCGCGTGGTCAAGATCGAAGGCAACCCACGCAGTCCCACCAATGGAACCAGGATTTGCGCCCGAGGAAACGCAGGCGTCCAGCTCCTCTACGACAAGGACCGTCTCAAGTACCCCCTGAAACGGGTAGGCGC
>CAZVXP010000029.1:0-13925 GCA_964630855.1 uncultured Thermodesulfobacteriota bacterium
TTCGAGGAGCTCTTTCTTAAGGAACCTAGCAAAAACCAAAAGTGATTACTAGTTGTTTTGTCATTCCCGGAGGGTATCTACTCAGAGAGGTGTCTCAACGAAAGGGCTTTTGGAAAATTGGCTCCCCGGGCAGGACTCGAACCTGCAACCTACGGGTTAACAGCCCGCCGCTCTGCCGATTGAGCTACCGGGGAAACCACCCTGAAAATTATCTCTCGGCTTTCGCCTTGTCAACTGCCTACTACAAATTTCGGTCGGAGACGAAGATCTCAAAATGTTCTTTCCGACTAAGTAAGTTTGCTATTGACATCTCTTTCGAGACGCGAGATGTCTTCGAGGATGAAGCGCAAAGCCCTGTGGGGCCTTTTGATTCTCCTGGTACTTTTTCCCCTCTCTTCGCGTGCGGCCTGGAAAATAGAGGCTAAACGGTTGATTTATTACGCTCAAACACGGGTTTACGTGGCAGAGGAAGAGGTCCTTATCAAAGGAGAGGAGATAACCATTCTGTGCCCCCGGGCCCGTTACGAAGCCCGTATAGATCGTCTCATCTTGTGGGGACCTTTAAAGATCATCTCCGATGGAGACTGGCTCGAAGGGCGATTTGCCTGGCTGAATCTTAAGACCTCGCGCGGAGAGATTCTCGATGGCCATCTTTTTCTGGCCAAGGATCGGGTTCATGTTTTAGCCGACAAGATGGAACGCTTAGGGCCTGAGGTTTATCGAGCCGAAAAAGCGGTGATCACTACCTGTGACGTCTGTACGGAAGGGAAATGTCAGCCTGACTGGAGCTTCAGATGCCGGAAACTTACCATCACTTCCGTTGGCAAAGCCAAGGCCAGACACGTTACCTTCAACATCAAAAGGCTTCCTCTACTCTATTCACCATACGTCAGTCTTTCTGTGAAAAAAAACCGGCAAAGTGGTTTTCTCTTTCCGCGTCTGGTCCATGGTTCCCGGGAGGGGTTTGGCGTAGAAATCCCCTTTTTTTGGAATATTAACGACAGTGCAGACCTGACCTTTTATCCCTATTACACGGGCAAACGTGGCTTCATGTTGGGTCTGGAAGGTCGATACGCCCTTGCGGCTCGCCAGAAAGGCACCCTGCGGGTGCGCTATCTCAAAGATCGAGAGAAAGACAACGATTACAATAACGACGGCATCGTACGTACTAATCAGAAAAGATATTGGATTACCGGAAAGTTCGACCACGCCCTGGGCAAACGGGCCAATCTGCATCTGGACCTGGATCTCCTTTCGGATCGGGATTTTCTTTATGAATTTGCAGGTGGCCCCTTGGGCTTTACTATGAGTAATCAGAGTTATTTAAAAGAATTCGGGCGTGGGCTTGATGAGATCAACTCCCGTTACAGGCGCAGTCTCCTGTGGTTAAACTATCCGCGAGGAGGGTATTTCTTCCAGACAGAAGCAGCCTATTACGACAGTCAGGTCAAGACCCAAGATACCACTATGATGCCTTTGCCGCGGGTCTATCTCTCCCGTCTAACGGCTCCTTTTCTGGGCCCGATCAACCTCCGATTCTATACGGAGTACGTGTACTGGTGGCGCGAAGAGGGATTCCGAGGCCATCGGATGGATCTCGTCCCAGAGGCTAGCCTTTCTTCTCCTTTGTGGGCTCCTCTGGATTGGCGTCTGGCTTACCGTCTCCGGAATACCCATTATTTCGTGAACTGGCGCGATGATCGGGGTCACGAGCACCTGACGCGCACCCTCTACGAAATAGATGCTCGTGCTGGGATGAACCTTTCGCGGAGCTATTCCTTCCACTTCCGAAATCTTACGGGTCTTCGACATTTGTTGCGCCCAGAGATACGTTATTTCTATCGTCCTCCGGTGAATCAGGAAGACTTCCCAGAATTTGTACTCGAAGATCGTCTCGAACCCGTCAATCGTCTGGAATACCGTCTCATCCAATTCGTTTCGGCCAGGGAGCAGAGGGCCGGGTCTGTCCGTTTTACGGATCTGCTCCGCATCTGGGTTTGGCAAAGTTACGACTTTCGAGAGGCCTCCCGCAAACTGGAAAGCAGTGAAGAACAAAGGCGTCCTTTTTCGGACCTATTTCTGGAAGCCGAACTTCGATTCCTTTCCAGTCTCTATTTACGCGCGGAGACCTCCTACAACTTCTACGGTTTGGGGTTGGCTACGGCCAACCTGACGGCGGATTTGCGCAACTCACGAGGTGAATACGTGGGTTTCGATTATCGGTGGGATCAAGCCCGAAACGTGAAACAATTCAACTTTCGGATGCGCTACAACCCCTGGCGAGCCTTCTTTTTCAGCTACCGCGGAGAATATAGTTTCGTAAGAGACGAGATGGTAAGCTCCACCTTCGGTTTCGAATACCGGGCCCGGTGTTGGTGGGCAACTTTTACCATCTATCACAATCCGGACGAGACCAGATATTCTTTTTACGTGAATCTCCTTGGCATTGGTGGCTGGGGGCGTTGACGTTCTTCCGTCTCACCTCTAGGTTTAGACCCTATGAAATTGGCCCTGGCTCAGATCAACCCCACTGTTGGAGATCTCGAAGGAAACGCTCGCAAGGTAAAAGACTTTGCTGAAAGGGCCAAAGAACACGGGGCTTCGGTGGTTATCTTTCCAGAGCTCACCTTATGCGGCTATCCTCCACGAGATCTCCTCTTTCGGCGAGATTTTCTAGAGGAAATGGAAGATATTTATCGTCAATTGCGTGAGGAGATCAGGGAGATTGCAGTCATTCTGGGCTTGGCCGCCCGCGAACCAGAACGAGCTGGTCTTCCCTGGCAAAACCTGGCGGTGTGCTTCTATAACGGTGAGGAGCTGGCTCGTTATGCCAAAAACTTGCTTCCAGCTTACGACGTCTACGACGAGCCCCGTTATTTTTCTTCTCCGATGAAAGTCTCCCATTTCGAATTGCAAGGCTGGCGTCTGGGACTTACGGTCTGTGAGGACATTTGGAATCTGCCAGGTTTCGTGCCAGTTCACTATCCTTTCGATCCCTTGAAAGGCCTCGCGGAAATGGGCGTGAGGCTCATTGTGAATATTTCCGCCAGTCCTTTTCATCTGGGCAAGGGCGACCTTCGCAAAAAGCTTCTGGCCTCTCAGGCTCGACGAACCAAGGCTTTCATCCTCTACTGCAACCAAGTAGGAGCCAACGATCATCTCATTTTCGATGGTCACAGTCTGGTCTTCTCCCCGGAGGGGAAGCTTCTGGCCGAAGCCAAAGATTTTGAGGAAGATTTGCTCCTTTTAGACCTGAGTCGTCCTGAAGGAGAAAGACACCTCGTTTCCTCTCGTCGAGAAGAAAGCCTTCTCAAGGCCCTGGTCCTGGGTGTGAGGGATTATTTTCGGAAAACAGGTTTTCAGGGGGCTCTGGTAGGGTTGTCCGGGGGTATCGATTCTTCCGTTACCGCTGCGATAGCAGCCCGGGCCCTAGGAGCGGAGAGTGTATTGGGAGTCCTCATGCCATCTCCGTATACCAGCTCCGAAAGCGTGGAAGACGCCCAGGCTCTAGCCAGGAATTTAGGTCTGCGGACGGTTTCCCTCCCGATCTCCAGGCCCTTTGAAGCGATGAAAGAGATCTTGAACCAGGGGCTTGGCAGGGAACCCCGGGGGCTTACCCAAGAGAATCTCCAGGCCCGTTTGAGAGGAAATTTTCTCATGGCTTTGGCTAACGAGCTGGGTTACCTGGTGCTTAATACGGGTAACAAAAGCGAACTCGCCGTAGGATACTGTACCCTTTACGGCGATACCTGCGGGGCGATTTCCGTGCTGGGCGACGTGATCAAGGGAGACGTTTACGCCCTGGCTCGGGAAATCAATCGGGAAGGAGAAATCATTCCGGAGAGGGTCCTCCGAAAGCCGCCTTCTGCGGAACTCAGGCCAGATCAAAAGGACGAGGATGATCTGCCTCCTTATCGCCTTCTGGACCCCGTGGTACGGGCCTTCGTAGAGGAAGGCAAGACTGCTGAAGAGATCCTGGCCGAGGGGCATCCGGAGTGGGTGGTGCGGGAGGTCTTACGCCGCCTCCGTCGGGAAGAGTATAAACGCTGGCAGTTTCCTCCCACTTTGCGGGTCAGCCCGCAGGCCTTTGGCTACGGTTGGCGTTATCCCATTGCCCAGGGTTTTTACTTCTTCCGCTAGTTACCAGAACATCCACTGGCGCGTAAAAAGCACGTATATTCCCAGACAAAGGTTGGTGACAGCGTGCGAGACGATGGGGACGCGGAGGTTTTTGGTGTAACAGAGGAGACCACCATAGACCACACCAGCCAGAAAGGCCGGAAAGATTCGGTAATGTTCCAAAGCAAAGAGAAAGACCACCGCCCAAAAAGAAAAATGTTGATAGGTTCCCAGCGGTACTTTCTGGAAATCCTTTCGGATGAGATATCGCATGAGAAAGGAGCGCCAGAAAAGTTCCTCCATGATCGGCACCACCAGGGCCGCGCCCAGCAGTCGTACCCCTGCCAACGCCTGGGCGGTTTTTTCATCCAGCCCAAAGGCAAAGGGAGAAAAGCCCTTGCCAGAACCAAGGGTGGGCAGGATCCCTTCAGCCTTTATCCAGCAAAGGAACACGAAGATCCCCGTACCAAGGGCCAGGAGGAGGTGTTTCAGGGAAGCACGGGTCCAGATCTCTGGAAAGAGCCGTCGCCAGAAAAAAAGGAGCCCCCCTACCAGGATGGTCTTGCCAGCGTAAATCAAATGGGCATTCTCTGGCAGATGGCGAGCTAGTTCAGTTAAAAGGATAAATAAGCCAAATGGGAGGACATAGTGTTTGGCCGAGGCCATGAACGAGTTTTTAATAAACCCGGCTCAAGGGGACAAGAAAAAATATAGAGGGTAAAAAATGGAAAAAGCAGCAGAATTTAAGGGATATTTACAAGTTTATACCGGAAACGGCAAAGGAAAGACCACAGCGGCCTTGGGGCTGGCCTTGCGGGCGATGGGGGCTGGATTCAGGGTTTTCTTGGGGCAATTTTTGAAAAGCGGAGATTTCAGTGAAATCAAGGCCCTTAAATCTTTCGGTGATCAGATCGAAATCCGCCAGTTTGGTAAAGGGTGTTTCGTTCGTGGCCGACCTTCGGAGGAAGACGTTGCTTTGGCCAAAGAAGGTTGGAAGAGCTGCCAGGAGGCCCTTTTTTCGGGTAATTTCCAGCTTCTCATTTTTGATGAGCTTAATTTGGCTCTCTATTTTGACCTTCTCTCTTTGGAGGAGGTGTTGTCTCCTCTTCGCAAGAGACCACTTTCCTCCGAAGTCGTGATCACCGGGCGTTATGCTCCGGAGGCCCTGATAGAGATGGCAGACCTCGTTACGGAAATGAAGGAGGTGAAGCACTACTATCGCAAAGGGGTCCGGGCCCGGGTTGGGATCGAAAAATGATTCAATAGATCCTCTCTCGCCCCAAGAAGGCTCGTTTTAAAGTGAGGCGGTCGGTATAGCGGACCTCCATGCCCAGGGCCAGGCCGCAAGCCAGGCGTGTTACTTCTCCCGTCCAATCTTTGAGAAGCTCGGCAAGATAAGAAGCCGTGGCCTCGCCGGCCACGGTGGGGGACAAGGCAATGAGGACCTCCCTGACAGGCTCGGTTTGAAGACGCCTGAGCAGGGCTTCAAGATGGATCTCTTTGGGCCCCAGACCGTCTCTGGGAGAAAGGAGTCCGTGGAGCACGTGGTAGAGTCCTTTGAAAACCCCGGCGGCTTCGATAGCAGCCAGATCAGCGGGGTCCTCCACTACGCAGATAAGAGAAGGATCTCTCGCTGGGTCCGAACAAATGGCACAGAGGTCCCCTTCAGCAAAGTTGAAACAGCGCTGACACAGGCGGACTTTCTCGCGCATCTCAAGCAGGCTCAGGGCCAGCTCCTGGACCTCTTCAGGGCGATTTAGGAGATAGAGGGCCAGACGGGTGGCAGATTTTTCACCCAAGCCTGGAAGACGAGAAAGATTGGCGATGACCCGTTTGATAGGCAGGGGAAAAGCCATCAGAAAAGCCCAGGGATTTTAAGTCCTCCGGTGATTTTGGCCATCTCTTCCTGGACCATTTCTTGAGAGCGTCGCAAGGCCTCGTTTACCGCTGCTACGATGAGGTCTTGAAGCATGTCGATGTCTTCGGGATTGACCACTTCCGGATCGATTTTTATAGAAACCAGTTCCTGACGACCATTGACCACCGCCGTCACCATGCCGCCCCCTACTGAGGCCTCTACCGTGCGTTGAGCCAGCTCTTCTTGAAGGGCGGCTATCTTCTTCTGCATCTTTTGAACCTGACGCATCAGACTCTGCATGTTGTGCATGGTTTACCCCTCTTCATAAATTTTGACCTGGGTGATCTTGCCTCCAAAGATTTTCAGGGCTTCCTGGATCAAAGGATTTTCTACCAGTTTTTGTCTCTTGGAGGAAGGTGTTTCAGATGAAGCTGGGGCCAGGGTTATTTTGAGTTCCTGGCTCAACAGGTCTCGAGCGGCTCTCTGGAGCCGTTCTCGGTATTCCTTGTCTTCGAGAAGGGAGCCCGGCGGGACATGGAGTACTAGAGAGCCGTCTATTTCTTGGGGGGGATTTAGGTTCTCCAGCAAGGCTCCCAGAGAAGGGCTTTTCTCTTTCATGTGTCTGACAAACTCCTGCCAGGATTGGACCATCGGAGAGCTCGCTGTTTCTGCCTTCGGGGTGAAGGTTGCCGCATGCTGACTCAATCCTTGCTGGAGGGCTACCAATTTTTCCAGAATTTTTTCGAGGGGGGTCAGACGTTTTATCTGGCAAGCTTTAGCCAGGGTGAGCTCGAAAGAAAGTTTTGGAACCGGACTCCGACGGACGTTTTCCAGCCCTTGCAAAAGCAGCTGAAAAAGAAGGAGCAGCTGTTCAGTTTCTGCCTCCAGTGAAAGGGTTCGAAGCACTGCAAGTTCGGCCTCTGGTAGCTCCAGAGTGCCACCGGCCTTGATGGCCAGGAGGTTTCGAAAAAACTCTACTAGGTCTTCAGCCAGATAGACCAGATCGACCCCCTGTTCGAAAGCCTGGTTTAGGAGACGAAAACAGGTCTTCAGGTCCTGGGTCAGGAGGCACCTGGCCAGTTCCTCTACTAGAAGACGGTCGGCCAGTCCAAAAAGGGCAATGAGGTCCTCGCGGGTTCGAACTCCAGAAGAGATCACCTGGTCGAGGAGGGAAAGGGCGTCACGAACGCTGCCTTCGGCTTCCCGGGCGATGATTTCCAAGGCTTCCGAAGAGATTTCTGCGCCTTCTTTTTGACACAGGTCTCGGAGGTGTTTCACGAGGGGGCCCAAAGGGAGACGTCTGAAATCGTAACGCTGGCAGCGAGAAAGAATGGTAACCGGTATCTTGTGAGGTTCGGTGGTGGCCAGGATGAAATGGACGTGAGAGGGGGGCTCCTCAAGTGTCTTCAGAAGGGCATTGAAGGCCTCACGGGTGAGCATGTGGGCCTCATCGATGATGTAAACCTTGCTGCGCAGGCGGGCCGGGCGAAACTTTACGTTTTCGCGAAGCTCCCTTATTTCGTCGATCCCTCGATTGGAAGCAGCGTCTATCTCCTGGACATCTACAGCGCGTCCCTCTGTGATCTCCCGACAAGCAGCACACCGGTTGCAGGGCTCTTCCGTGGGGCCCTGTTCACAATTGATGGCCTTGGCAAGGATACGAGCTATGGTAGTCTTACCCACACCCCGGATGCCGGAAAACAGTAAGGCGTGGGCCAAGCGCCCCTGGCGGATGGCGTTCTTGAGGGTGCGCACTACGTGTTCCTGCCCCACCACCTCGTCAAAGGTTTGGGGGCGATATTTCCGTGCGAGCACCAGATAGGCCATGTCAGACATTTTACTACAAGAATCGCTGAGAGCGAGGGACACCTCTCTTCTTTTTCGTTACGGCTTCCTGAGTATTGTGGCGGTGTATTTCCTGTGGCCTTACCAGGGGAATCCAACTTTGTTGCTGGTGGGAAAGGCTCTTTTGGCTTTGCTCGCTTTTTCTCTTTTTTTTGATCTGCCACAAGTCGTAAAACGAAACCTCCTGCATCGAATCCTTTTGATAGGTAGTCTGGGATTTGTTGTTTTTGCTTATCTTTCGGTCTTCTTCAGTGTAGAACCTGAACGAACCTTAAAACACGTAACCGAAGAAGTTTTTCTCAATATGTTAGTTTTTTGGGGTGTCTTTTTATGGTCTCATAGGTTTGATCCTGTAAAGAAAAAGTTGCTATTCTGGAGCGTAGGGCTCAGTTTTTTGTTTATGGTTTTGTTCTATTTTTTATTGGTACTCTGGTGGGCCGAAGTAGGCCCCGTTTTTGCCAGAGAACGTGCTCCTTCCAGGCCAGATCTCTTATCCTTGCTCTTCTTTTTGCCTGATTGGCAAACGCTTCTTTTGAATCGTCAAAATCTTGCCTCTTATTTCCTGTTTCCTGCTACAATGAGTTGGTCTTACTTTTTGGTCGCTCGCGATAACATGCGTTATCGTTATTTGGCATTTGCTCTTTTTTTGGTTTTTGGATTGGTTCTGTTTTTGACCAATAAAAGGTCTGCCCTGTTGGGTCTTTTTTTGGCTGTTCTCTTGACCCTTTTTTTACTCAAAAGAATCAAAATCCTTGTAGGCATAATTTTATGTGCTTTTCTGATGACATTTTTGGTTTTGAATACCCCTGTTAAGAGATTTTTTGTGCGGGAAAATCTTTCCGTTCTTCTAAAAGGTGACAAAAAACAATGGAAAAAAGCAGGCTCTATTCCTGTTCGCTATTATGGCTTGCCTTTTTATTTGAAAGAAATCAAAAAACATCCTTTGCAAGGCGTTGGTTTTGGTGTCTTCAACATTAAGAGCAATCCGAGGACGAAAGAAATCTCAAAAAAGAGCAGATTAGCCCACGCTCACAATACTTTTGTAAATTTCGCTCTATTTATGGGGCTTCCAGGATTGCTCTTTTTTGGGCTCTTTTTGATGGCACAAATAATAATTTCATTCAAAAGCTTTTATCAAAGCAACGAAGTTTTTGTGCGATGGTTGGCTTTGGGTTTCATAGCCTACTTTTTTTCTTTCTGGATAAGATATCAGTTTGACGATACTTTTAGACATGCTGTGGCTGCCTTTTATTATTTGAATTCTGGTCTTGTTTTAGGTTTAATACAAAGAGATGGAAAAGACACTTCTTCTACTTCTTGAAAGCCCGAGCAAAGAGAAACATCTACACCACTCCCTTCTAAATGGATTCCAGCATCATGGATTCAGAGTAAAAATAGTTTACTTTTCCGGGAAACCGGAAGAAAGCTCTTTGAATTTTCCTAAAGAATTCCTCGCCGAGGAGCCTGTTTATAAGAAATATAACTTGTCTGTCTTTAAGAACTTTCTTTCGGCATTGAGGAGAGAAAAAAACGCAAAAATACTACTTGTTCAAAGACATAAGCTGTTGGTTTATGCGCTTTTTGCTTCCTTCTTCGAGAAATTCTCTTTGATATATCATGTCCAAAGCACAAATGTTTTGAGGAATTTCAAAAGAAGATCTACTTTGAAACTGTTCAACAAACGGATAGACGCCGTGGTTGCTGTGAGTAAAGGGGTGAAGTCTTATCTATTGCATAGCAAATGTTTTGAAGAGGAAAAAATCAAACTTATCTACAATGGCATAGATACTTCACTTTTTGAGGTTGATATTGATCAGGAAGAAGCCAGACGTCTCTTTTCTTTACCCCAGAGGAGTTTCTTGTTCGGGATGAGTGCCAGATTCAAAAAGGCCAAAGACCATAAAGGCCTTGTGAGGGCGTTTGGCCTTTTGAAACAAAACGAAAGAGATGAAAACGTCAAACTCGTTTTGGCTGGGAACGGTCCAACCAGGCCGGAAATAGAAAGAAAAGTGGTTGAAATGGGTCTTTCTAAGGATGTTATAATGTTAGACTGGATTAGCCCCGGGAATATTCCCCTTTTTTTGAAGGCCCTTGACGTCTTTGTCCATCCCTCTTGGCGCGAAGGCATACCAACGGCTGTGCTGGAGGCCATGGCTGCCAGATTGCCTGTAATCACAACAGATGCCGAAGGTTTACCGGACATTTTCGACTCTCGAGAAAGGTTCGGTTTTATGGTGCCGCGGGGACGTCCTGAAGCCCTGGCAAACGCCATGAGGGAAGTGCTTAAGCTGAAGCCTGAAGAGAGGAAGAAATGGGGTGAAAAGGCCTTCAGGAGGGTCAAAGAAGGCTTTTCCTCTGAGAGGATGGTCAAAGATTTTGTGAGCTTGCTCGATGATATCTCAGCTTCTTAGGATATCTGCTATGCGTTTCACTACAAAGTCAATAGCCCTTTCATTTATTTCCCTTCCCTGCAGAGGATAGCTGAAATCCCTGTACAGCCAGGGATACCAGGTATCCCTGTGTACCGGACCACCTGTAAAAAGGGTGATAGGGGGAGTTCTTACGGCGGCTGAAATGTGGGCTTGTCCTCCATCGGGCGTGATGAAAAGTTTCAGCTTTTTCAACAGAGCCGCCAGGTGCTGGGGATGAGGAGTGGAAATAACGGGATAGGCCGGACAAGCCCTTTTTACCTCCGCTTCGAGTCCGGGAGGGCAGCACAGGACAAAGTTCATCTCGAACAAAGGGGTCAGTTTGTTGAGGAGTTTTACGAGCTCCGACCAGGGGATGCTTCTGGGGCCTTCTTTTGCGAAAAAGACCCCGGCCAGAGGTTTCCCTGAAAGCCCTTCTTTTTGAAGGGATCTTGCGATTTCCTGTTCGTATTCCGGTTTTAAGACCATCCAGGAAGGAAGCCGGGGAGGCTTGAGTCCGAGAGCCTCTAGCATTTCCAGACAAGCTTCGGTTTCATGTTTTCCTGGTAAGTGTTGTGGCAACAAAACGTTGTATGCTCCCTGCCAGAATCGTCTTGCCAGGGCTTTAGGTTTTGGTCTGCGTCCTACCCTGAGAGGGGCCCGGCTGTACCAGACGAGAAAGGCCTGGGTGGGATGGAGGCGGGCTTTGGGCCCAAAAGCCAGGTCGAATTGGCGAGTTTTGAGGTGTTTCAAGAACTTTATCTTCTCTGCCAGGGTGCCTCCGTACTTCTTGCGTGGATAGACGAGCACTTCGTCCACCACCGGACTCCCTTCCACCAAATGGGCGGTATAGGGGCTCACCACCAAGGTCAGACGGGCTTTGGGAAAAAGGTATCTGATGGCCGAGAGCATGGGGGTGGTGCAAAGGAGATCTCCCATTCGATCAAGACGGACCACCAATACCGAGCGAACGCAGGAAGGGTCAAGGGGCACGTTTTTTCTCCTTCTTGAAACGTTTGTTTAGGCGTTTTTCCACCAGGTGCTGAAAAGTGCGAAAATCTCGTTCCCTCACAGAGCAGGACAAAAAGGCATAGAAGGTAAAGACCTTGCGGGAGAGTTCTTCTTTTTTTTCTGGTGAGAGCCAGATCAGAGAGAAGGCCAGCGTGGCCAGATCTTTCAGTCGATCTTTCCGACTCAGGGCCCGTTTGGAAAACCGGATGGCATCGAGATCAAAGAGGCCCCAGGTACCTTTTTGGCAAAAAAAGTTGCTGATTTTGGCGTCTCCATGGAATACGCCTCGTTCGTGTATCTCCCAGAGGAAACGAACCCATTGCCATAGGAGTTTTTCTTGTTCGGCGGGAGGCAGGTTGAGCCATTCTCGGCCCCAGGGGTGTCGGGCTTCAGGTTGATAAGGATAAACGATCAGGCCACGCAAGGACTTTTGTAGACTCTTTTCTTTCCAGTAAGCCAGAGGAACGATGGTAAGAATCCCGCGGTTTTGAAGTCGATAAGCTCCTTCAAAGGCCCTTTTAAGGCGCTTTTCCTGCCATCGACGAAGCCCTGACCCTACGTAAGCCTTGATCCAGAAAGAAGGGCACGTGTGAGGGAAATAGCCGGTTTTGGTGACGCGAGAATTCTTGACCAGGGTCATTTGTCCAAACAATTCCCGGGGAGAAGGAAGGGTTTCTGGAAATGAGGAGCGGAATGTCTTACGAAATCTCCTTTCCCTCCTTGCGAAATGCTTCCTCATGTAAGAGAAGGCCTTCTCCTGGACCTTTTGCCGGAAGCGCCGCTCTTCAAGGGCGGGGATCTCTCTGGAAAGAAGGCTTGTCAATCTTCCTATATCCCACCAGGAGAGATGTTTCAGAAGGGGGGGCAGGATGTAGGCCAGCTGGCGCAAAAGATGTTTTTCGTCATAGGTTGTCTCAAAGGCCCGGTGGAGGTCGATCAAGTAAAGCTTGAGAGGTGGGCCCTCTTCAAGCAAGACGTTCCGAAGATGGAAATCCGGCTGAAAGAGGCCACGTTCTATCAGGGCCTTCACAAATGAAGAAAAGGCTTTGAGAAACTCCTTCTTTTTTTGGCGTTCCAGCTGCGGGAATCTGTTCCGCAGAAATTCTTCAAGATCCGGGCCTCCAAGGCGTCGGGTGACCACGTAGCGCCAGCTCCCATCGCTTCCATAAGCCAGAACTCTGGGAGAAAGACCAGAGAGTTTCAACCCGAGTTTCGTTTCTTTCCAAGCCGGATCCCCTCCGAGGATCTTGCGCCGGAAGGCTTTGATTACAAAGTCTTCGAAGAGCCAAACCTTCCGGTGAGGGCGGTCCTTGAGGAGTTTCCCTTTTTTCCAGGCGATGGTTTGGGGATCAAAAGAAGGATCAAAGACCTTCCACTTCAAGAAACGACCTCTTGCAAAAAATTGTACAGCTTCTGGGCCCGTTTCTCCCAGGTAAAATCTCTGGCCCTTCTGTGGGCTGCCTGTGCCAGAGAAAACCTGAGCCTCTGCCCTGAAGCAAGTTTTTGGATTCCTGCCACAAAGGCTTCGGGATCGTCTGGTGGAACCAGAAGGGCCTCTTTCTCTGAAACGATCTCTCGCACGCTCGGCAGATCCGAGGCCACGATGGCGCACCCCGCGGCCATGTAATCCAGAAGTTTCATGGGTGAAGTGTAATGTCTGGCAATCTCTTGACGAGAAGAGATCGGGAAAATCGCTATCTGAGCCTGACAAAGAACCCGGCCTATCTGACCAGGCACAACATAACCAGCATAAACAACCCCGGGGTGATTCCTGGAGGGGGGATCCCCATAGATTTTGAGTCGCAGATTTGGGGGCAAGCGAGAGGCCACCTCCAGGAGGAGATCCTCACCTTTCCAGGGGTAACGAAAGGTTCCAAGGTAGACGATTTCCTGTACCGGCCGGTGGTGTTTGACCAGGTCAACGGAGATCAGCTTTGTGCCTGAAGGTATCACGGTTCGAGGCACGTGGGATGGTGGGGCAAATTTTCTTTCGACAGCCTGTCTCAGGCCCTTGCTGATGAAGACCAACCCTGAAGAGCGAAAGAAAACCTCTCTTTCACGGGAGAGCTTTTCTCCCTTTTGAGCAAAAATTTCGTGGGCCTCATAAACAACGGGCCTATGGTGAAGGGCTTTCAATTTGCACAACCACCAGGCTGTTTTCAAATGTCGTGTAAAGACGATCTCGCAAGCCCTTACCAAGGGAAGAGCTCGCCAGAGGAAAAAGAGCTGAGAATTGAAAGGTCCAAGGCAGCGCGAGAGAGGCCTGATATACGGACTGCGCCCTTTAAGACCGTAAAATTCTATGGTCCCTCTTTTGAAGGCGGCTGGCACAAAGCTCACCTCTGCCTCTTCAGCCAGGGCCCAGGCGGTGTTTATCGCCTGAACCCCCCGGGCCGCTTTCATCGGCAATTCTTCCGGAAAGAGATAGGCCACTTTCAA
Source organism: uncultured Thermodesulfobacteriota bacterium (assembly GCA_964630855.1). Taxonomy (GTDB): domain Bacteria; phylum Desulfobacterota; class Thermodesulfobacteria; order Thermodesulfobacteriales; family Thermodesulfatatoraceae; genus JAADCO01. The sequence continues at coordinate 13,681 of CAZVXP010000029.1, forward strand.
GAAAGAGCCTCCTCGCAGGCCTGGAACACCTCCTCCACGGAAATGAGCTCCATGCACCACGGCTTCTCACAATATTTGCGTTTACACGGCTTACATGGTCGGTCCTTCTGTATCACACGGTGGCGTTCGAGATCTTGATAGGGTCCGGTGTGACGAACTTCGCTCGGCACAAAGAGACAAACCGTAGGCGTGCCTACGGCAAAGGCCACGTGCATGGGGCCGGTATCTACCGTGACCAAAAGGTC
>CAZVXP010000030.1:0-31947 GCA_964630855.1 uncultured Thermodesulfobacteriota bacterium
TTCAACCTGGTGTGATCAAGTACACCAGTGAGACCGGGGATGTGGTTTATGTTGTTCGTTGCGGTACCCCTCGTTTGATTACCACGGATTACATTCGTGAGATCTGTGAGATCGCAGACAAGTACTGTGAGGGTTATGTCCGTTGGACCACCAGAAACAACATTGAGTTCCACGTGACCGATGAAGAGACTCTTCGGAATCTGCTCGAAGACCTCAAGAACCGCAAGCATCCCGGTGGTTCTTATAAGTTTCCGGTTGGCGGTACGGGTGCCAGCGTAACCAATATTGTTCACACTCAGGGTTGGGTTCACTGCCACACGCCAGCTATTGACGCCTCTGGTATCGTAAAGGCGGTAATGGATGATCTCTTTGAGTACTTCCAGAGCCACAAGCTTCCGGCTCAGGTCCGTGTGGCTTTGGCTTGTTGTTTGAACATGTGTGGTGCCGTGCACTGTTCTGACATCGCTATCCTTGGTATTCACCGTAAGCCTCCGCTAATCGAAGACGACCGTCTGGAGTATGTGTGTGAAATTCCCTTGGTTATTGCGGCCTGTCCTCTGGGTGCTATTAAGCCAGCCACGGTAGAGATCGAGGGTAAGAAAAAGAAGACGGTTCGCGTAAACGAAGCCCGCTGTATGTTCTGCGGTAACTGTTACACTATGTGTCCGGCCATGCCTTTGGCGGATGGTGAGGGAGATGGTATTGCTATCTTGGTAGGTGGTAAGATTTCCAATCGTTGCAGTCCTCCCAAGTTTTCTAAGCTCGTTATTCCGTACATCCCCAACGAGCCGCCGCGTTGGCCGACCACGGTGAAGTGGGTGCGCAAGATCTTGGAAACCTATGCCCAACATGCTCGCAAGTATGAGCGTCTTGGTGAATGGGCCGAACGCATCGGTTGGGAACGTTTCTTCGAGCTGTGTGAAATCCCGTTCACCGAAAAGACAATGGATGATTATCGTCTGGCTTATGATACTTATCGTACTTCTATGCACTTCCGCTTCACCAGTCACGTGGAAATCAAATAAGGAGGTTTTTCTATGGATATAGAAGAGGTCAAACAGAAAATTTTGGAGTTTATGGAAAAGAAGGCCAAGAGCAAATCTAAAGTATATCTTAAGGATATGCAGCGTGCTATTCCGGATGCAAAACCCATGCTCATTAAGAAGGCTGCTAATGAGCTCGTACGCGAGGGGAAGTTGGAATATTTCTCCACAGGTTCAACGGTGATGTATAGTTTGCCTGGTCAGGATATCGAGAAGGGAATGAAGAGCGAAGAGGAATAAAACCAAAAGGGCCGGCTTAAGCCGGCCCTTTTAATTTAAGGGCTTAGCTACTAAAACAGGTTCCACAGTCTGTGAAACTATCTTCTTGGTACCCTTTACCTTTAGTTTCTCGAAAAGAAAGTTTATCTTTTCTCCCAACGTTTCCATGATTTTTTCTTTGATTTTTGGATCAAGGTCCCACCATTTTTTCTTGAAAGGACCAAATCCTTTTTTGCGAATCTTATAAAGAAATTGGGCCTCGGTTAAACCTTCCTTCCATTCCCGGGCGAATTGCTTCTTCAAATATTCGTAGATTTCCTGCCGGAAAGATTCTGGAAGGGCAGGGTGATCATAGATCAGGTTTTGGAAACCTGTTGCCAAATGAATCTCACAGCATCCCACCTCCGGGAAGAGGTGGAACATTTCCTCTGGCAGGGTAGAGGCCCCGTGCTGAACCGCACCCGCCATGCCATATTCCTTCCGGGCTATTTCAGAAAGTAGTTTCAAGGTATCAAAATCTACCGCCACCTTGGCCACTCGTCCGTCAGGAAGTACCACACCTCCGTGGGTGGTCCCTGTCTGGACGCTGATTTTACCGATGCCCGGCTCACGCCTTAAATGACGTCGGTATTCCTTCATGAAGGCATGAAGTTCCTCAGGGCGACTATTATGTCCGCCTATTTCTCCAATTTCACCCCCTACGTTCACAATGACCCCAGGGGGCTGGTGTTCCCGTATATAATTTGTCATTTCAGCGGTCATGAGGGAGTTGAAGTGTTGTTGTTCTTCAAGGGTTGGTTTTTCCAAGATCACCAGGGTCGAGGCGTCGATGTCGATTTGGTAAAATTCAGCTTCAAGGGCTTCATCTACCAGCTTGCGGATATTTTCCTTTTCTTTTTCTGGAGCAGCTAAAAAGGCCTCCCTTTTAAACTGGAAATGATCTCCTTGAATGAAAACCGGTCCCTGATATCCTTCCCGAGCCGCGGCGGCCGTCACTACGGCGGCATATTCCAGAGGTCTCTGCAGAGTATAACTCATCTCGGAACGGGCGATCTCAAAGATGACCGCTGCTACTTCATGGGCCAGGGCGATCCGAAAGACCGTCCGGGCGAAGTCATAGGTCAGCCCTCTGATATTGATGGCCGGAACGGTAAAGCCAGGGAACTGGCGGGCCATTTCTCGGTAAAGACCATAGATAGAAGCGGGGACAGCCCCCAAGGCCTTGGCTATCTCCTTGACCAAGGTAAGTTTTTGGACTTTTTCTTCTCGGTCTTCAACAAAGACCGCTTGGTAGACTAGTTCGTCCAGAGCTGACCGGGCTTTTTCAGGGGAAGTAATTTCAACTTGACCATTGATAATTTCGTAACCTTTTGTGCCCATAGGGGCCCCTCCTTTAGGGCGAATTTTCCACCGGAAGGACCTTTCTGGTAAAGAGCAAATAAGCAGTGTGTCCGACCATGCGGTCCTCCGGGCGGAAGCGTTCGGGATTGGTTTTATAAAATCTAAGCATGATTTCGAGCACCTGGGTGCCGGCAAAGGGTAGATTCTGAAGGGCTTTCAGGGTTTGGCTGACCTGATTGGCCGTGGGCAGGAGAGCACCCAAGGGACAGCCGGGTTTTAGGGCTTGCCAGGCGGCTTCAAGGAGATCCCAGGGGGTCTTGAGATCCAAAAAAAGGGCATCTACCTCTTCTTTTTCCTCGAACTGGCCAGAGGCTTCGTTTTTGAAGGTGACCCGATCCAAAAGGCCAAAACGTCTGAGATTTTCTCTGGCTACGTCCTGAAACCGGGCTTCTTTTTCATAGGTGATTACTCGCCCTTCCCGGCCCACGGCAAAGGCTAGGGCCAGGAGGAGACTGCCAGAGCCCGTGCCACATTCGAGGATTTTTTTCCCAGGCCCCACGTCCAGACGCAGGAGAATATAGCCCACGTCTTTGGGATAAATGATTTGGGTCACCCTTTTCAATTTCATCAAAAAGTCATAGATGGTAGGTTTAAGGGCGTAACAGAGCCCCCCCTTGCTTCCTTTTAAAACGGTTCCGTACGGACGCCCAAGGAGGAGGGAGAGGTCAAAGCTCTCCCGATGGGTTTGAAAATGGCGTGGGCCAGCTTCCACCAAATAGGTTTGTCCCTCAGGTAAAGAAAGAAGGACGAGATCACCGGCGTTGATGATCATTCTTCAGCCTCGTAAAAGGCTTTGTAAGCTCGATAGGTCATATAAAGATCCGCTTTATGAGCGATTTCAAAGGGGGAATGCATGGAAAGGAGGGGAGGGCCGACATCAATGATATCAAGACCATGATAAGCCAAATACTTGGCCACTGTACCACCTCCCCCTTCGTCCACCTTTCCAAAAGAGGCTGCCTGCCAAATAACCCCAGCCCTGTTGAATATGCGCCTTATCCAGCCCACGTATTCAGCGTGGGCGTCATTGGCTCCGTATTTTCCCCCATGTCCGGTGTATTTGGTGACTACCACCCCATGACCAAGCCGAGCGTCGTTTAGTTTTTCGTGGACCTCCTGGTAAAAAGGATCGATGCCAGCAGTCACATCAGCGGAAATGGCCTTGGTGCGATAAAACATCTCAAGTACCGTATCAGGCGCCACGGTAACACCCTGGGTCTTGAGGAGGTCGTAGAATATCTTTTCTAAGAGCCGACTTTTGGCTCCTGTGTTGCCATCAGATCCGATTTCCTCCTTATCGAGAAAGAGGGCCACAGTGGTGTAAGGAGGAGCTTCCAGATTGAGAAGGGCAGCCAGAGAAGCAAAGGCACAGATACGATCATCCTGTCCGTAAGCCCCAATAAAGGCGCGATCAAGGCCAACGTCTCGTGCGGGACCTGCCGGGACGAGCTCCAATTCGGCGCTGATGAAATCTTCTTCCACCAGACCGTAACGATCGTGGAGTAATTTCAGGATGGCCAGTTTCACCCTTTCTTTTTCTTCGGAATCGGGTAGGGGATTACCTCCCACTAAGACGTTTAACTTTTCCGCAGGAATGGCCTCTGAAAGCTTCTTTTCTCCTTGGACTTTGCGCGCCAGATGGGGCAGGAGGTCACAGATGGTAAAGACTGGATCTTTCTCATCTTCACCGATGAGAATCCGTACCACCGATCCGTCTCCCTTAACTACTACCCCGTGAAGGGCAAGAGGTAGGGCTACCCAGTGGTATTTTTTGATACCTCCGTAATAGTGGGTCTTCAAATAGGCCATTTCCTGTTCTTCAAAAAGGGGATGGAGCTTAAGGTCAAGTCGAGGGCTGTCAATGTGGCTAGCTACGAGACGTACTCCATAATAGGCGGGTTTTCGTCCCGCTACAACGGCCACCACGCATTTGTGACGAAAGACACGATAGAAACGGGTACTACTTTCGGGATGAAAGCCGCGCGCTTCAAGGAGCTGGCAGATGGCCTCTGCACACTCCCTTTCTGTCTTAGCCTCACTGAGAAAGTCTTTATAGTCTTTGGCGATAGTTTCTACCGCCTGTTTCTCATCCTCTGCCAACTTATCCCACACGTGAGACGATTGATAACAGAGCTTTTCTTTGAGGTTTTCGATTTTTTCTGCCATGTTTGGACCTCCTAAAACTTGCTTCGAAAAAGGTGACTCAAGGCATCAAACAGCCCGTTCTGATTCCCTCGGGAAGGAAGCCGTCTAGGGGTGGGAGCAAACTCTACCGAGGGTTGCTGCCGGATGGGCTGTGGAAAAAGGCTCATCAATTCATAGATTTCCTCTGGCATGTCAGTTCGGACAGGAAGCCCCAGTTTTTGCGCTTCGTCGTAAGTGATGGGATAATCGTGCGTCCAGCGTCCTTGGGAAAGGATTTCAGCCAATTCTTCGGTCTTCTCAGGGCTGAATTTTCCTGCCAGGAGGTCTTTCAAGTTTTGTTTCATCTGCCGAAGGGCTTTTTCTGCCACGTCAGCCATGATGAGAGTTTGGTCATCAATGCGATCCACGTCCTTTTCCTTGAGTACCTTGATAATAGAGGCCGCTGGAGCTTGTCCGAGCTGGGGATCAACAGGCCCCAGTACAGCGTGTTCGTCCATGACGATTTCATCAGCAGCCAGGGCAATGAGGGTCCCGCCACTCATGGCGTAATGGGGAATAAAAGCGGTGACCTTGCCCTTGTGACGCTTTACAGCCCTGGCAATTTGAAGGGCCGCTAACACCAGACCACCAGGAGTGTGGAGGATGAGATCAATGGGGACTTCGGGATCTGTCAGGTGAATGGCCCGGATGACCTGCTCAGAATCATTGATATCAATGAATCGCATGATGGGAAAACCCAAAAAACTCATGGTCTCCTGTCGGTGAACGAGCAATATGACGCGGGAGTTACGCTTTTGTTCGATCTTGCGGATCATCCGCTGTCGGGCAGCCTCTAGAAACCTTTGTCGCAGTAAGGGCTGAAGGGTGATAAGGATGAAGAAAAGCCAAAAGATATCAAAACCTGTCATTTCAAAGCCCTCCTAACGATTGAACTTCTCTCCCAGGGTCCACTGTACTCCCCAGGGGCGCTTTTCATCTGCCCAACAACCGCGTCGTCCCCAGCAGAAGAGGCGGTGGGTGAGGAGTCCGAAGACAAAACCTCCAATGTGGGCCCACCACGCCACACCGCCGATGACCTGGCCGTGTACGATGGAAAGGGTTCCGCTAAAGAGCTGCATGAGATACCAGAAACCAATGTAAAGAATGGCCGGAACTTCAAAGAAGAAGGGAAAAAAGAAGATGGGCACCATGACAATGACGCGGGCTAAAGGGAAAAGACCATAATAAGCTCCAAGGACTCCAGAGATGGCCCCGGAAGCCCCAATTACTGGAACCTTGGAATGTGGATGGACGTAGATGTGAACCAGGGCTGCGGCCAGGCCGCACAGGAGATAAAAAATAAGAAAGCGTCCGTGGCCAAGACGATCTTCTACGTTGTCCCCAAAGATCCATAGGGTCCACATGTTTCCTATAAGATGGACCCAGCCTCCGTGAAGGAACATGGAGGTAAAGAAGGCCAAATAAGGAAGAAGAGGCAAGCTGTGTTCTGCAGCCCAGTAAGGATCGGTATAACGAGCAGGAACCACTCCGAGATGAAAGGTGAGGAATTCTAGCGTTTCGGGAGGGAGGGAGAGTTCCAACAAGAAGACAAGGGTGTTCACCAGAATCAGGCCTACTGTGATGATGGGAAATGTACGCCGTGGAACGATGTCCTGAATGGGTATCATCCCAGCGCTCCTATAGCTTCTCCTCGAACCTTTCGCCTGAAGGCCTCACTTTCTTGAACCAGTTTTTCCCACTCTTTCGGGTTTTCAGGCCTCAGGCCAAAACGAAAGCCTTCTGACCAGAAGCTTAGGTCTTCTGGCAAAGCTTCACAAGCGTGAAACCTCCCTTTAAGGGCTTCCCGTTGCAGACCTTCGCGGCCGTTGTGGTCAAAAGCAGCCATCACACAGGCAATAGCTGCGGCTTGGGGGGCCAGAGCAAAAAATTCCGCTTCCCTCAAAGCATAACGGTTGCCATTGAAGGAAAGACTGGCTCCTTGGGCTTTTCGAACTAGTTCAAAGGCTTGGACGTCGGTGATGCTGTCTCCCACGTAGAGAACTTCTTCAGGGGAAAGGCCGCTTTGAATCAGGCTCTCCTCTACGGCTCGGGCTTTTTCTTGGCCCCCCACGGGATTGACTTCTTCCAAGAAACGGCCAGTTTCGAGATCCGGAATGATTTGCCAGAAAATCTCCTCAAGGCGCCTTATGGTTCTTTGGCTTTCTGGAGGAAGATCTTCAAGTTTCTGGGCCTCTTTCGGGATCTCGATTTCCGGTAACGAGGCTATTTCCTGGGCCAGTTCTTGGAGAAGCTTGACTTCTTGAGGTGAGGGTTTGATTCGATCAAGGTCAACGACGGTACAAAAGACCTGGTCTCTAGGGAACCCGCTGATTTCACACAAGGCTTCCAGATAAGGACAGTAACTAGTGCTTATGATAAAGGTAGGCCAGGTCTTAGCGGCAAAGCGCAATAGTTCCACGGCCCCCCGCAAGACGCGCAGAGTTTTTTTGGAAAATTCCCGCACCACGTGGTTGCTTACACCATAAGCCCTAAGGAAGGGCAGGACCAGTTTGAGAGTATCTCCAGCCTTGTAGCCTTTGCGTCTCTCCACGTCTGCCAGATAATCGTCATATTTCGAGACCAGTGCAAAAAAGCGGCCTCCCTGAGGAATGAAGCTTTCGCAGAGTTCAAAGGCGTTGTCATTGACCGTTAAAGGCCCCTCACAGTCGAGGTTCAGTTGTGGCATCGCTACCTCCCCGTTCGGTTCTTCCGAGATTTATCTATACCAGATTCTTTTCCAAAAAGGACAAAAATGGACTTTTTTCTCAGAGCACGATTGAATGTCTCGGAACAGAAACGCAGGAGAGACAACAATGGGAAAACTTACCTTTCTGGGAGCCTGTGGTACGGTGACAGGAAGCTGTTACCTTTTGGAGGTCTTTGGCAAGAAACTATTGGTAGATTGTGGACTTTATCAGGGAGAAGAAGCCCAAAGCTTTCAGAAAGACTTCCCTTTTTATCCTCCTGAGATCGATTACGTCTTTTTGACCCACGCCCACCTGGACCATTCGGGAAGGCTTTTGGAGTTGGTGAAAGGGGGTTTTCAAGGGGAGATTCTGACTACCGGGGCCACCGCTGATCTCCTGCGCATTGTTTTGGAAGATCGTCTTCATCTTGAACCCCGTTTGGGCCCTGAAGATTTGCTTGAGAAGGTCCTCCGTTTGACCTGGTCTTTCGAATACAACGAGGTCTTTGAAATCAATTCCGAAATGCGGTTCCGCTTTCGGGATGCTGGCCATATTCTGGGATCAGCCCATTTGGAGCTGTGGACAGGAGATCGAAAATGGGTCTTTTCAGGAGATATTGGTCGCCGGGGAAGTCCGATCATTCGGGATCCACAACCTCCTCAGGATGCGGACTATTTGGTGATGGAGTCCACCTACGGTGGACGGCGGCATCCTTCCTGGAATTTGGCCAAGAAACAACTCAAGCTGGTGGTAGAGAAGGCTCAGGCCCAGAGGGCCAGGGTCTTCATTCCTTCTTTTGCCATTGGACGGACCCAAGAACTCCTCTACTTTTTCAACGAGCTGGTAGAAAACAAGGAGATCGATCCCCTTCCAGTGGTGGTGGACAGTCCGATGGCCCTTAAGGTTACCAGGATTTACGCCAAACATACAGAACTTTATGACGAAGACACTTTGGAAAGACTGGCCCAAGGAGACCAGATATTTTCTTTTCCTCTCCTGTTTGCTGCGGCTTCCATTAGGGCCTCCAGACGCATTGAAGAGCTTTCTCCTCCTTATGTGGTCATCGCAGGTTCGGGCATGGTGACTGGAGGACGAATCATCGAGCATTTGATCCGTCATCTGGCTGAAGATCGTACTTTTGTGGTCTTCGTGGGCTATCAGGCCAAGGGAACTCCGGGTCGGAAGATCTTAGAACGCCAGCCACGGGTAAAACTCGACCACCATTTGGTAGATAACCGGGCCCGTCTCTTTCGTTTGGAGGCCTTCTCTGCGCACGCAGACCACCAAGAGCTTCTGAGCTGGTTGGCCTCTTTGAAGAGTCCTCCCCGGCGGATATTTCTCACTCACGGGGAGCCCCGGGCCCGGGCTGTTTTGGCGGCTGACATTCGCCATCGGTTCGGTTATACCGTGGAGACTCCCTTGCTGGGGCGGGTGTTCTCTTATTAATTCCTGGACGTAAATTTGTTATGATGCTTGTGAGGAAAGAACAAAAATGAAGCCCAAACGTCCTTTTTGGGATATCTGGATACAGGAGCGGATTCTCAAACTTGAACGGCTCTTTTACATTTTGGTAGCGGTACTCATTTTGGTGGCCACCGCGGTGGTCTTAGTGGACGGTGTACGTTCCCTCTTTCTCATCTTTCGCCACGAAGACTTTAGTCACGCCATCATCCAGGTGATGGACCGTTTTCTTTTGGCCCTCATGTTTCTGGAGATTCTACATACGGTGCAGATCGTTTTTGGCGAAGAGTATCATCTGGCCTGTGTAGAACCCTTTCTTATGGTGGCTATTATCGCCTCCGTGAGACGTCTTCTCATCATTACTTTTGAGAGTTCGCATGCGGGCGATCTCTCCCCAGAGAGACTACGTTACTATTTCTACGAGATGATCATCATCGGCTTTCTCATTGTTGTTATGGTAGGGGCTGTTATTTTCTTGCGACGCACGCGAAACAAATAGGAGGTCTTATGGAACACGGAGACAAGATCTTGGTTCTGGATTTTGGATCTCAAACAACCCAGCTCATTGCACGGAGGGTGCGAGAGTTTCACGTCTACAGTGAGATCAAACCTTGTACGGTGAGTCTGGAAGAGATCCAGGCCTTTGGTGCCAAGGGAATCATCCTCTCTGGAGGGCCGGCTAGTGTTTATGACGAGGGGGCTCCGACCATTCCTGCCAAACTCTTTGAACTGGAAGTCCCGGTGCTCGGTATTTGTTACGGAATGCAGCTCATGAGTCATCTTTTGGGGGGTAAGGTGGAACGAAGCAAGAAGAGAGAATACGGGCCGGCTCTTCTTCGCATACTTGACAATGAAGATCTCTTCTTTGGTCTCGAGGCTGGCAAGGAATATCGGGTCTGGATGAGTCATGGCGATCGGGTGGAAGAGCTACCTCCAGGCTTTATGGCCATCGGGGAGAGTGAAAATTCTCCTTACGCGGCTATCAAACACCGGGAGCTTCCGCTTTTTGGGGTTCAGTTCCATCCAGAAGTAGCCCATACCGAAATCGGCCGAGAGGTTTTGGAAAATTTCGTCTTTCGAATCGCAGGATGTCGGCCCACCTGGACCATGCGTTCCTTTATCGAAAGGACCATAGAAGAGATTAAGGGACAGGTGAGGCCGGATGAGAGGGTCATCTGTGCCCTTTCAGGAGGAATAGATTCAACGGTGACCGCTATCCTCGTACACAAAGCTATCGGAGACCGTCTCATCCCCATCTTTGTAAATAACGGTCTTCTTCGTAAGAACGAACCAGAAAGCGTGATTGATCTCATGTCCTCTTTGGGGCTCAAGTTGCGCTACGTAGACGCCTCTGAGAGGTTTCTGGAACGCCTCAAAGGTGTGACTGATCCCGAGGAAAAAAGACGCCGCATTGGACATACCTTCATCGAGGTCTTTGAAGAAGAGGCCAACAAAGTAGGCAACGTGACTTATCTAGCCCAGGGTACCCTTTATCCGGACGTAATTGAAAGCGTTTCTTTTCGGGGGCCATCGGCCACCATCAAGAGTCATCACAACGTGGGTGGCCTGCCAGAGCGAATGAACTTGAAACTTATCGAGCCTCTCAGAGAGCTCTTTAAGGATGAAGTACGTGAGATCGCTCGTGAACTCGGCTTGCCAGAAGACATCGTTTATCGACAGCCTTTCCCAGGGCCCGGGCTTGCCATCCGAATTTTGGGCGAAGTGACCAAGGAGAAGCTGGAGATCCTAAGAGAGGCAGACGCCATTGTCCTGGAAGAAATGAAAAAAAGCAGTTGGTATCGGAGGGTCTGGCAGAGCTTTGCTGTACTTCTTCCTGTTCGGACGGTAGGGGTAATGGGAGACTTCCGGACTTACGAATACGTGGTTGCTATTCGGTGTGTGGATAGTGTAGACGCCATGACTGCGGATTGGACCCGTCTTCCCTATGATCTCCTGGCCAAACTTTCGAATCGGATCATTAACGAGGTGCGGGGGGTAAACCGGGTGGTTTACGACATTTCATCCAAACCACCCGCTACCATTGAGTGGGAATAAAAAGAGGGGGGTAAACCCCCCTCTTTGGTTTGACCCAAAGCCCTTAACCCTGCAGGAGCTGAACAGCCATCTGTGGCAAGGTGTTTGACTGGGCCAGGGCGAACATACCAGCTTGCATAAGGACCTGCATCTTGGTGAAGTTGGCGCTTTCAGCGGCAAAGTCCACTTCTCGAATAGCAGCCTCGGCAGATTGGACGTTTACCTGGGTAACGGAGATGTTGGCCACCGTGGATTCTAGCTGTACTTGGACGGAGCCCAATTCCGCACGTATGCCATCTATGTCGCTGATGGCAGCCTCCACGATGGTAAGTGAGAGCTGGGCGCTTTCAAAATCAAGGACGTTCAGGTCCGAAAGCTGTTTGGTTTCCACGTTGCCCATCTCTCCGGTAGGCCGCAGGACTAAATCGCTAAAAACTGAGGCGTTGCTATCGATTTCCAAGACGCTTCCTTCGGCGAGGATCATGTCATTGGTAAGGGTTACCTCATCGTTGGTGGTTTCTACCACGTAAGTGCTTCCGCTGACGTAGTAGGAGGTGCCCACCACGTACATATCTTCTTCGAGTACCGTTCCGGCCTTGACCTCCACCACGCTTCCACTGGCGGTAGCAAGCTCCCAACGGGTATCGGCGGTATCATAAGTAAACTGGGCAGTAGAGAGGTACATGTCCTGATTGATTACCGTGCCAGCTGCCAGCTTGGTCCCGGTGATGAGAGAGCTTCCAGCTGCCAGAACGGTGTCTTTGTTGAGAGTGGCGTCAGCTGACAGCTGTAAGCTGTCAGTATAGAGGACTGAGCCCTGTTTGACAGTGGATCCAGCTTTGATGACAGAACGCTGGGCCAATCTGCTCTCTTGCGTGGTGACCAAACCACCCGAGTTATTCACCGTGGCGTCACCGCCGATAATGGATCCGGCCTTGAGGGTGGTGCCAGAAGCAGCGATGGTAGAACCAGATTTGAGTTCCATGTCGGCGTTAAAGGTTGCAGCGGCACCGAGGGTGAAATCGGCCCCCAGGATGCTACCCGAAGCGATGGTGGAACCGGTGGCCACGGTGGTGTTGGTACTGGTGCTGTACTTGAGGACAATGTCGGTATCCAGGGTAACGTCGCTTCCAAGAGTGGCTCCACCGATTCCAACTACAGAGCCGTCGGCCAGTCCAAGGGCCTCGGCCAAGGAACCGTAAACTACGGTCCCTTCGCCAATGGTGGTTCCAGCTTTGAGGACGCTACCCGACTTGACCAGCATGTCGGAGGTGAGAGCGGTGTTGCCATTGATGGTGATGTCACCGGTGATCTGGGTGCCTTCTGCGATGACAGAGCCACTACCCAGGGTAGAACCAGCCTTGATCAAGGAAGCCTGAGTGGTAGTAACGTTTGAAGATACTTCCAGGTCACCGCCCACCAAGGATCCGGCTTTGAGAGTAGAACCTGAAGCGATGGTAGAACCAGCGGTGATGATGGATTCCCCGGTAAGGGTGGAGTCAGCCTGCAAGGAAAGATCTGCTCCGATTCCGGTGCCTCCAGTTCCTTCCACTTGGAAGTCTGCTACGCCTTTTTGGATGAGACGGATGTGACCCAGGGTGGACAGACCAGAGGGGCTTCGGCCCAGAACCTCATTCAGGCCACTGTCAGCTTCTACCTTAATGGCCCGGCCATCTGTGGAAGTAAGAACAAGTTTGCCGTCTTCGGTGACGCTGGCTACGATGCCGGTTTCCAGGCTCTTTTGATTGATGGCGCTTACCAGGGCTCCATTGGCATCTGCGGCTTCCACCGTGATGTCTCCCACGGTGACGCCGTTGATCTTGAGGCCCTGGATAGTACCAGCCTGGATCTGTTCGGAGGTGACCTCTACTACAGCTACCGCCGAAACACCGGTGATCCCGGAGTAACGGTTGATTTCGTTGGCCAGGGCTCCCGCTCCGTTATCAGGATTGTTGTTGTATTGGAGATTGATGGTTTCGGTGGTTACAGAGAGCCCGGAGGAGGCGTTGGTTAGGGTAAGTTTGATGTCACCGATGGTGTTGAGATCGAGGACAGCCGTCTTGGTGCCACCTACGGCTCCGGTCTCTGCGCTGCGGATAGAGAGACTAGCCGTGACGTAAGAGGCCGAACCAATCTGGAACTTCTTGTTTACAAAAGCTCCGGAAAGCAGCTTCTGTCCGTTAAATTCCGTGGAGCGGGCGATGTTATCGAGCTCTGCCAGCAGTTTGTTGATATCCCGTTGGATGGACTTGCGTGTTTCAGCGTTCTGCGTAGCGTTGGCTGCCTGGGTGACTTTTTCTTTGATGGTGGCCAAGATGTTGCCGTATTCGATGAGAGCTCCATCGGCAACCTTGATGAGCGAGATGCCTTCGTTGGCGTTGCGGATGGCTTGTCCCAATCCTTTAGCGGTAGCCCGCAACCCGTCGGCGATGGCCAGACCCGCGGCGTCATCTGCCGCCCAATTGATCCTGAGACCAGAAGACAGTCGCTCCAAAGACTTTTGAAGGCCTTGTGAGGTTTTGTTGAGTTGGTTTTGGGCCCTTAAGGCCGCAACGTTGGTGTTGATGTTGAGAGCCATAGCTCTACCTCCTTGTAGAATTTTTTCCAGGCGTCCCTGCCCGGTTCATTTTCTATTTCGGGTGGCTGTGGGTCGGGGTTTAAAAAAGTTGTTTTTTTAGGCCTTAAGTTTGGCCCGAAGGGGATGGCCAGATTAAAATGATTTTTGTGGAAAAAATATCTGCTGTTCTAAAGGAAGAGCGTCGGGTCTTTCGGGTCTCCGAATTGACACGCGTGATACGTTCCCTTCTGGAAGAGACCTTTCCTTTTTTGTGGGTAGAAGGAGAGATTTCAAATTGTAAGCCCTCCTCCGCAGGTCATCTTTATTTCATCCTTAAAGATGGGGAGGCTCTCCTCCGAGCGGTGCTCTTTCGGATGCATCGGAGTGCCCTCCGTTTTGAACTTCGGGATGGCCTGCATGTCCTGTGCTTTGGCAGGCTTTCAGTTTACGAACCCCGGGGAGAGTATCAGCTCTTGGTGCAGCTGGTTGAACCCGTGGGTTACGGGGCCTTGAGATTGGCGCTGGAACAGCTTAAGGAGCGCCTGGCCCAAAAGGGATACTTTGAAGCACAACGCAAGAGGCCTCTGCCTTTTTGGCCCAGGTTGGTAGGATTGGTAACTTCTCTTCAAGGGGCGGCTCTGAGAGATTTTTTGAAAGTGGCTTTCAAGCGTCAGCCTGGAGCTCGGATTTTGATTTACCCTGTCAGAGTCCAGGGGGAAGGAGCAGCCCAGGAAATTGCCCAAGGGATTCGTGTCCTTTCGCGTTATCCCGGGGTGGAGGTCTTGGTGGTGACCCGCGGAGGCGGCTCCTTTGAGGATCTCCTGGCCTTCAATGAAGAATCCGTAGCCCAAGCCGTGTTCGAATCTCCGGTTCCCGTGGTTTCAGCTGTAGGTCATGAGATTGATGTCACCATTTGTGACTTGGTGGCGGATTACCGAGCCCCTACTCCAACGGCTGCAGCTCACGCCGTGTTTCCGGATATTTCAGAGCTCAGGTCCCGGCTTGGCCAGGAAGAAGTGCACCTTTTCAGGGTCATGAAGAACCGGTTGAAGACGTTTCATCAAAGCTTCTTTTCCTTGGTATCAAGGCTCAGAGATCCTTGCAGCCGCCTGACGGAAGCCAGAAAGAAGCACGAGGAATTCTCTCAGAGACTTTTGCTCTCCCTTTTGAAACACCTAAAGGCCAAGGAGCGGGAACTCTCCGCTTTGGTACGACATCTTGAGGCCCTTTCACCTCTTTCGGTCTTGTCCAGAGGTTACAGTATCGTGAAGGACTCCGATGGAAAAGTTGTAAGAGAATCCTCTTCCCTTCGTCCTGGGCAATTCATCGAAATCCTTTTGGCTCGTGGGCAGATCGTAGCTCAAGTAAAGGAGATCAAGGAATGAGAAAATGGATCTTGGTCTTCTTTTTTCTGGGGGTATCAATGACCTGGGCCTTGGAATATGAGCCAGAGCGGCCCTTTCCCGGTGCTCCTGTGCTCCTAGAGGTTCCAAAGGGGATCAGGAGCGTTGATTTCCTGGGTCAGACTTATCACCCGTTTTCTTACAAAGGTAAGGACTGGGTCCTTTTGGCAGTTCCGCTGGGTACCAAGCCTGGACTCTATCCGGTGCTCCTATCAAACGGTATAAAGGTCAATCTCAGGATCTTTCCGAAGACATATCCTGAGGAACGTCTCACGGTCCCTCCCAAGATGGTTCATTATTCCCCCGAGATGCTGGCCCGTATCAAGCGAGAAATAGCCCTTATCCGGAACACGGTGGCTCGTTTTCATCCGGAGGTTTTTCTGGATGGCCCCTTTGTGTGGCCTGCCCCGGGGCGTCTTTCAAGTCCTTTTGGCTTTCGGCGGGTCTACAATGGGGAACCTCGAAGCCCTCATGGGGGAATAGACATCGCCTGCCCGGAAGGTACTCCGGTCAAAGCA
Organism: uncultured Thermodesulfobacteriota bacterium; assembly: GCA_964630855.1. Classification (GTDB taxonomy): domain Bacteria; phylum Desulfobacterota; class Thermodesulfobacteria; order Thermodesulfobacteriales; family Thermodesulfatatoraceae; genus JAADCO01. The sequence continues at coordinate 15,508 of CAZVXP010000030.1, forward strand.
GCCAACCGGGGGAAGGTGGTTCTGACAGGTGACTTTTACCTTCCAGGCAAGACCGTGATTCTGGATCACGGTTTGGGTATCTATACCATTTATTGTCATCTTTCAAAGATTTTGGTTACCCGCGGGCAGATCTTGGAAAAGGGCGAAGTCTTGGCTCTTTCCGGGAGGAGCGGGAGAGTGACGGGCCCCCATCTCCATTTTGGGTGTTATATTCTTGGGACAAAAGTGGATCCCAAGGTTTTGCTCGAGGTGTTTTGATGCGGTTTGAAGAGGCGCTTAAGGCCTTAGAGAAGATCGTCAAGGAACTGGAGCGCGAGGATCTCCCGTTGGAGGAAGCCCTGGCGCGTTTCGAAGAAGGAGTACGTTTGGCCCGTCATTGTCGGGAACTCCTAGCTGAAGCAGAGCGCCGGGTGGAAGTGCTTGTGCGTGACGAAGAGGGTCACCTGATACGGCTTCCTTGGGAGGAAGATTGATGTCTCCGGGTTTTTTGGATTACCTGCGAAATCGCCAAAGGATGATCAACCAGGCCCTGGAACATTATGTCCCCAGGCTTGGAAACTTTGCCTCTCGGGTGACCGAGGCCATGCACTATAGTCTCTTTGCGGGAGGCAAACGTCTGCGTCCCATCTTGCTTTTGGCAGGGGCTGAGGCTGCCGGAGGCCAAGCCGAAGATTTTCTACCAGCGGCTTGTGCCTTGGAATGTATTCATACTTACTCTCTCATTCATGATGATCTACCAGCCATGGATGACGACGACCTGAGGCGAGGTCAGCCTACCTGCCACCGGGCCTTTGACGAGGCCACAGCCATTCTGGCTGGGGATGGCCTCTTGACCCTGGCTTTCGAACTCTTCACCCATCCAGACCTCACGTCTCGGGTTCCGGCAGACCGGGTACTTGAGGTGATTCGTCTCGTGGCCCGGGCGGCTGGTATTCACGGAATGGTGGCCGGACAGATGGCTGATCTCTTGGCTGAGGGACGAGAAGTTGGACCAGAAGAACTTGATTTCATTCATCGTCACAAGACCGGGGCCCTCATCACGGCTTCGGTAGTTTCAGGGGCGCTTTTGGCCGGGGCTTCGCAGGGGATCGTTCAGGCGCTGGAGGCCTACGGTTGGGCCATCGGCCGAGCCTTTCAGATCGTGGACGACATCCTAGACATCGTGGGAGACGAAAGACTCCTTGGCAAACCCATCGGTTCAGATGAGGCCAAGAAAAAGGCCACTTATCCGGCACTTTACGGGCTTGAAGCCTCTCGTGAAAAGGCAAAGGAACTGGTAGAAGAGGCCCTTAGGGAATTGGCCTCCTTAGGATCAGAGGCTGAACCCCTACGAGACATTGCCCGCTATGTAGTGGAACGTAAACTTTAATCTTTAGCGCCATAGATCTTCTGAGCCAAAGGCCCAAGGCTCAATCCCTGAACAAGAACGGAGAACAACACGTTAGCGTAGGTGAGAGGGAGGAAGAGGGCTTCCATTTCTTGGGGCAAGGTAAGAGCTAATGCCACAGCGATTCCTCCTTTGACTCCGCACCAGGCCAAAAAACCCGTACCTGGGGCACGCATTTTCTGAGCAGGGCGGGCCAGCTTGACGCTGGTGGCCACGCTCAACAGACGGGCCAGGAGGACCGCAGGGATCGAGAGAACCACCAGGAGGAAAAGGTTTCGATTGAGTGGTTCGAGCACCAAAACTTCAAGGCCCAGAAGAAGAAAGAGGATGGCATTGAGAAGGCCATCGATCAGCTCCCAAAAGGTATCAACGTGTTTTACAGTCTCAGTACTCATGGCCAATTTGCGACCATGGTTACCAATAAGGAGTCCCGCGGCCACCACCCCCAGGGGGCCAGAGAGATGGAGTCGTTCCGCCAAGGTGTAAACCACCATGACCAAGGTGATGGTCATGAGGACTTCGAGTTGGTAGTCATCGGTCTGACGAAGGAGAAAAAAGAAAAAGAGGCCCAGAAAGCCTCCTAGAAGGAGTCCCCCCAGGGCTTCCTTTACGAAAAGCCAAAGGACAAAAGAAAAACCGTGGCCCGGATGAAAAGCAAATTCCAGGAGTCCCAAGAATATCACGACAGCCACGCCGTCGTTGAGCAGAGACTCTCCGATAACGACGGTTTCTATCTCCCGGGGGACCCGAGTTTGGCGTAGGACGGCCAGTACTGCTACCGGATCGGTGGGGGAGATGAGGGCTCCGAAGATGAAACAGCTCAAAAGAGGAAGGCCGAGGTTCAAAAGGTCTCCTAGGGCCTTGATAAGGAAGCCTGTGATCAGGGTGGAAAAGAGCACGCCAAAGGTGGCCAGACTCAAGATACTTCGCCAGCGGGCCAGGAGGTCTTCAAACTGCACATGGAGGGCCCCGGCAAAGAGCAGGAAGCCAAGCATCCAGTGGAGTACAGCTTCTTCAAAACGGACTTCGGAAAGGATCTTGGTAAGATGGGATGCCAGTTTCAGTTCGGGAAGATAGTGATCCATGATGATGAGACCAAGGGAGCCAAAGAGGGCCACCACGGTGAGACCAATTACCGAAGGGAGCTTGAGGAAGCGGTAATTAAGGAAGCCCCCGATTACCGCCAGGAAAAGGACAACGGTGATCAATTCGTAGGCACTCATTTCCTCATTGGCAAAAAGAGGTATTATTTACGCAATAATCCTTTTTAGAGATTTGGCCACCAGCCAGACAAATTTTTGGGGACAGGTGAGAAGTATGGCCAAATTACTTGCCAAAATCAATGGTCCGGAAGACCTCAAAAAACTCAAATCCTCCCAGCTTGAGAAACTGGCGGAGGAATTAAGGGAGACCATTATCAACACCGTAGCGGAGACCGGGGGACATCTGGCTCCCAACCTGGGGGTAATCGAGCTGACCATTGCCCTTCATTATGTCTTTGATTCTCCCCGGGACAAGATCGTCTGGGATGTAGGACATCAGGCTTACGCCCATAAGTTACTAACCGGGCGCCGGGATCGCTTCCATACTCTTCGCCAATACGGTGGAATCGCCGGTTTTCCGAAGCGGTCTGAAAGCCCACATGATGTGGTGGATGTCGGCCACAGTAGTACTTCCATTTCGGCTGGTCTCGGGATCGTTACCGCTCAGGATCTCCTGGGTCGGGAAGGTCGAGTAGTGGTGGTAATCGGAGACGGCTCCATGACCGCGGGATTAGCCTTTGAAGGCCTCAACCACGCTGGTCATCTCAAAAAAGACCTGATTGTGATCCTTAATGACAACGAGATGTCCATCTCTCCCAATGTGGGGGCTTTGTCTTCTTTTCTCTCTCGAAAGTTGACCGGACCTCTGGCCAGGCGTTTCAAGCGGGAGCTTGAGGGGTTGGTAAGCCATCTGCCAGGGGGAGAGCATCTGGTTCATGTCATTAAGAAGAGTGAAGACGCCATTAAGTGTCTTCTCACTCCGGGGATGCTCTTTGAGGCCTTAGGTTTCCGTTATGTAGGTCCCATCCCCGGACACAATCTGGAAGCTCTCATCCAGACCCTGAAAAACGTGAAGGGTCTCGAAGGTCCGACCCTGGTTCACGTTATCACCAAGAAAGGCAAGGGATATCCTCCGGCAGAAAAGGAACCCGAACGTTTCCATGGTCTGGGTCCCTTTGACGTGGCCACAGGCAAACCAAAGACTAGCAAGGCCAAACCTCCCTCCTACACCAGCATCTTTTCCAAGACCATGTTGCGTCTGGGAGAAATGGAACCCAGGCTGGTGGCCATTACCGCCGCCATGCCTACTGGTACCGGGCTCAAGGCCTTTGCTGAAAGATTTCCCGAGCGCTTCTTCGATGTTGGAATCGCGGAACAGCATGCCGTGACGTTTGCCGCCGGTCTGGCCATCGGAGGACTCATTCCGGTATGTGCCATTTATTCCACTTTCCTACAGCGGGCCTATGATCAAATCATCCACGATGTGGCCCTTATGAACCTCCATGTGGTTTTCGCCATAGATCGTGGGGGGATCGTGGGAGAAGACGGCCCCACGCATCAGGGACAATTCGATCTTTCTTATCTGCGTGTGGTCCCGAACCTGGTGGTCATGGCTCCTAAAGACGAGAACGAATTGCAACACATGCTTTACACCGCCATTCGTTGCTCTGGTCCCGTGGCCGTGCGTTATCCTAGGGGCTCTGGGGTAGGGGTCAGTCTCGACTGGGAGCTCAGGGAGCTAACCATTGGTCAGGGAGAGCTTTTGCGTGAAGGGGAAGATCTCCTTTTACTGGCCATTGGTAACATGGTCTACCCCGCTCTGAAAGCCGCGGAGCTTTTGGCTGAGGAGGGGATTTCAGCGGCCGTGATCAACGCTCGCTTTGTCAAACCGCTCGATCGGGATCTCATCGTTACCTGGGCCAAACTGACGGGAAGAGTGATTACCCTGGAAGAAAACGCCCTTCTTGGTGGTTTTGGAGCCGCGGTGCTGGAGCTTTTGGCGGAAGAGGGACTCATGGTACCGGTAAGGAGAATCGGGCTACCAGATATTTTTCTGGAACATGGTGCTCCTGGGATCTTGCGCGAGAAATATGGTCTCACTCCAGAGGCAGTAGCAGAGACTGCCAGAGAATTCTTCCATTCTAGTCGGCGGGCCAAGGTGCGTCTCTTCAAGGGATAGGTCTTTGACGAGGGCCCAAGGTGTACCTATGGTTTTTGATCCGGGACAAAAAGGAGGAGGCCATGGCAGAGATCAAAAGCACCTTGGAAATAGCCCTGGAGAAAGCGGCCCGAATAGGCAAGGCCAGCAAGGAGGAGCTTCGGCGAGAAGAACTCATTCGCCAGGGGCGGAAATTAGCCGCTCGTTTTCTTAATGAGAAGGATTTTCGTCTGGCCGAAGCCCTGGCCAAGGTACCGGCCGAAGAGCGCTCTCTCGTCTTGCAGGGGGCGGTAGATACCCTGGTGCGGAACATCGTCTTTCCGCGAGATCGACACGCCTTGAATGAAATTCGTCGGGTACTAGACGGACTGGAGTTGCTTTTTGCCGCCTTTCCTCAAGTCAAACAACTTACCGCTGAAATTTACAAGCTCTTGTCGCTCTATCTCGAGCAGCAGAATCAGATTTACGAACAATTCAAGCAACAATTTAAAGGGCAGATGGCAGAAGTGGAACAGGCCCTTAAGCAACAGTACGGAGAACACGTCAAGGTTGACGTAGAGATGCAGCCCCAGTTCCAGGAAGAATGGCAGAAGATTAAAGGACAGCTTGAGGAACAATATCGACGTCAACTCGATTACCTAAAGAATCTTTTCTACAAGATGGTTCCGGCATGAATCAGGAGACCCTGCGTCAGCTCCTTTACCGAGTGGCACGCGGAGAGATAAGCCCTGAAGAGGCGCTTAAAGAGCTGGTTTTTTTGCCCTTTGAAGATCTGGGATTTGCTCGCCTGGATCATCATCGAGGGATTCGAAAACATTTTCCTGAAGTGATTTATGGCCCGGGGAAAAGGGTGGAAGAACTCTTGGTACTGGTAGATTCTTACCTGGAGAAAGGGATCCCCCTGCTGGTGACACGGATCCCTGAGGAGGCAGTTGAACCTCTGCTCAAAAAGTTTCCCCAATTGGAATATTACGAACGAGCCAGACTTTTGGGGCATCGTCCTCGGGAGGAGGAAGGTAGGGGGCTGGTGGCTGTAGTCTCGGGAGGCACGGCGGATTGGCCGGTGGTGGAAGAAGCACGGGTGTGTGCGGAATATTTTGGCAACCGGGTAGAGGTTTTCACAGACGTAGGAATAGCAGGCCTTCATCGCCTGGTGCCGGAACTTCGGCGGCTGGCCAAAGCGCGGGTGCTCATCGTGGTGGCAGGTATGGAAGGGGCACTTCCCAGTTTGGTAGCTGGTCTTGTGGACCGTCCGGTAATTGCCGTGCCCACGAGTACAGGTTACGGGGCCAATTTTTCTGGTCTGGCCCCTCTTTTGGCCATGCTCAATTCCTGTGCCCCCGGAGTAGCGGTAGTAAATATCGACAATGGTTTTGGTGCCGCTTATTTGGCAAGCCTTATCAATCAATTGCCGGAAGAGAGGGATGGAGAGGATTCCTGAACCAGAACTCATGCTTGAAGAGGAGCAGGCCCGGGCGTACGCCAGTGCCGATTTTTCCAAACCACACCAGATGTTTGTTTCTCTTTTCCGGCAGAAGTTTGGCTCAGGGCTCAGAGGTATGGTTTTGGATCTGGGATGCGGACCAGCGGATGTGACGGTTCGTTTTGCCAGGGCTTATCCTTACACTGAAATCCACGGGGTTGACGGTTCTCCGGCAATGCTCAAATATGGCCAGAAGCGTCTCGAAAAAGAAGGGCTTCTTTCCAGGATCCGCCTTATCCTGGGACGGATCCCGGAGGTTGAACTTCCAGAGGAGGCCTATCAGGCCGTAATCGTCAACTCCCTTCTCCACCATTTGCCGGATCCACAGGTGATGTGGAAAACCATTAAGAAAGTTGCCGCTCCCGGGGCTTGTGTCTTCGTCATGGATCTTTTGCGCCCTTCTTCCCGGGAAGAAGCCCGGGCTCTGGTGGAGAAATACGCCTCTGATGAGCCTGAGATCTTGCAAAAAGATTTTTACGCTTCTTTGCTAGCGGCCTTTCGTCCGGAAGAAGTAAGGATTCAGCTTGAAGAGGCGGGTTTGGGGTACTTCGACCTCGAAATCGTAACGGATCGCCATTTCATCGTCTACGGTCGACTCTGAACTTGTCTTTTTTTCCTCTCAGACTTACCGGTTTCTCGAAACCAGAGCGGAGGTGAAAGAAATGCAGGCAGTCGTCTTTGGTCTAGGTGAGCCTCTGAGGATTTCTGTGGGACGTTTGAGTGCTGAGGAAAAAGGCGAGCTCCTTCTCAAAGAGGAGCTCCGCTTGGAAGAAGGGGTACTCGGTCGGAGTGTATTGGAAATTAACGATCTGTTTGAGGAATATGGCATCGATTTCGAAACCTTCGATTTGGAAGTGCCAGGGAAACTAGGTTTTGAAGTGGAAAGGATTAAATCCCAGGCGGTTTTCCTGCCCCTTGTCCGTCCAGAGAGGGGAGATTTCTTGGTATTTAAGCGCTACGTGATCAGTAGTGAAGAGTTTGCCGGGAAATTTGTCTTTCCCGTGGAGGCCAAGGAGTTAAAAGAAGAGGCTTTGGTCCCTCTGGTTTTTGATTTCGGAGAATTCTGTGGGGCACCCTCTCTGGTGGTCGGTTTCTTTTATCTTTACGACGAATCAAAAAGGGTACGAGATTTTCTGGTTCGGGAACTCAGGCGCGTGCCTCCCAAAGCGCAACCCCGTTTTTTGAGGGAATTGGAAGCCTCCTTAGCGGCTGGGCGTCTTCCCCATGGACCGGAGCTTCCCGGCCGGGTGACCTTTCACGGTTTGATCCCCCTTGAGACAGATTTTGAGGAAAAATACGAGGCCCAGGTAATGGAAGCCCTCCCAGGAGAGGTGGAGTGTCACGGCTTGGAGGTGGTTATAGAGCCTCCTTTGATCGAAGTCTAAAGAAGTGACGCACCACGCAGTCGAGTTCTCCTGCCCGGGGTGAAAGGAGACTTCTGGAAGGGCATCGCCCTGGGCAGAGGGGATTGCAGGAAAGGCACCCGTTTCCCAAGGGAAGGGTCGAAAAAGATCCGTCTGCGGTGCCGAGCAGGAATTCTTTTCGTCCCACGAGACTTGCACAGGGGTAGAGTTCAGCGTTCGGGGTGAGGACCAAAGATCTCCCTCGGACAGCGGGACAGTATCCTTTTGGAGAAGTCTGGAGATTCTTCTCACGCCAGGAGAGGAATCGACCCTTTTGGCGTAAGAAACAGAGGGCTTTTTCTAGGCCTTCAAGGCTTTGCCAGAGTTGTGAAGCCCGAGGGAGATCCCTTTCTTGGCCTCGTCCTGCGGGTCGCAAAAGATCAAGTCCTAAACTGGCTACAGGTGCAAAGAGGCCCAAGAAAAGTGCAGTTTCTCCGAGAAAGGAGACATTTTTCTGGGTGACGGTAACAGTAACGCCACAGGCAAGTCCCTCTTCTTCGAGTAGTTTCAGTCCTTGTAGGGTCTTTTTGGTTTCCCCTCTTGAGAGATCATTTATCTCGGGAGGGCCATCAATGCTCAGGCCAAGCCCCACTTTCATCTCTCGACAAAAGGAGACCAGTGCCCGGTCAAGCAGGGTGCCATTGGTTTGTAGGGAAAGAAGGCTCCGAGGAAATTTTTCGCGAAGCAATTTTATGGCAGCTTTGAGGAGGTCCGGAATCAGAGTGGGCTCTCCACCGGAGAGGACTATCTCCCTGGGTGGCGTTTCGAGACGGTTTATCAAAAGATGGAGGGTCTTCAGCGTGAGGTCTTCTCCCTTCTCGGTACAATTGAGATAACAGTACGAGCAGTGTAGATTGCACCGGCTGGTGAGCAAGACAACTAGAAGTTCGACTTTCATTCCACTTTGGCCTCCATTTCCAGAAGGAGATCTGTAAGACGTTCCAGAGTTTTAGGATCCGGTTTGTTCCAGAGGCCTCGTTGGGCAGCCTCAAGGAGCCTTTCGGTGATGTTTAAGAGGGCGTATGGGTTGTGTTCTTTAAAGAAACGCTGCATTTCCGGATCCAGGGCATAAGTTTCGGCCAGGGCTTGATACATCCAATCTTCCATGACTTTGGTGGTGGCGTCCCACTGGAAACAGATATCCACCAAGCGTGAAAGATCACCGGCCCCTTTGTAGCCGTGTCGCTTCATGCCCTTGATCCATCGGGGGTTGAGCACTCTTGTCCGGAAGATGAAACGGGCTTCCTCTTGGGTGGTTCGTACCTTGGGGTTCTTTGGATGAGAGGTATCAGCGGTATAGGAAATGGGAGATTTACCGCTGGCTACCAGGACCGCTGTGTTCAGCCCTCCATGGTAAGCGTTGAAATCGTCGGAAGAAAAGATATCCATTTCTCTGGTATCAACGTTTTTGATGGTGACCTCCACTCGAGAAAGGGCCTGTCTGAAGGCATCCGGCGCTTCCTGACCATAGAGGTCTTCTCCGTAAGCGTATCCGCCCCACTTGATATAGATTTCACCGAGATCTTCTGGGCCTTCCCAGCGTCCGCTGTCCAGGATTTCGGCTATTCCCGAACCGTAGGTTCCGGGACGATCAGAAAAGATCCGGAAGGTGGCTCGACGCCAGGCTTCTTCCGGGGAAAGTCCCTGTTTTTCAAATTGTCTGCTGGTTTCAGCTACGTGGGCGGCCAGGAAATTTTTTTCCGGGGGTTCCTTGAGCCCGGCCACCAGGCGGACGGCCTGATCCAGGAGTTTAAGAAGATGGGGAAAGGCGTCTCGGAAAAAGCCGCTGGTCCGAACGGTGACGTCTAAGCGAGGGAACTCAAGCTCTGAACTCGGAATCAATTCGATCCCTGTCACCCGTTGGTTACTCGGATGCCAACGAGGTCTTACTCCCAGCAGGTAAAGGACCATAGCCAGGTCATCCCCTCTGGTGCGCATAGTAGGAGAGCCCCAGATGATCACGGCCAGGGCCCGGGGGTAGCGTCCGTGGTCGGCAAGATGTCGTTTGATGAGGGCTTGAGCCTGTTTGATGCCGGTTTCCCAGGCTTCGGGCGTGGGAATTTTGAAAGGATCAACGCCGTAGAAATTGCGTCCCGTAGGCAATACGTCGTATGCCCCTCTGGTGGGGGCCCCCGAAGGCCCCGGGCAGACAAATCCTCCGGAAAGGGCGCGCAAGAGATTTTCCATTTCTTGGGTGGTCTGGGCAAGTCTTGGAGCTAGTTCTTCTTTTATAAAGACCATGGTCTCCTTCAAGACTGGATCTTCGGGCCATGTGTCCTGCTCCAGGGTCTGACGAATCATCTCCTCTACCTGGTTGGCACGTTGGGTGGCTGACAGATGCGGAAAGAGCTCTTTGAGCCTTTCGTGAGGGGAGGGTTTCTCGAAAGGGGTCTTAACCATGACAGCCAGAGTGGAAAAGAAACGTTCCCCTCCAGGAGGGTCTCCGAGGACGTGGAGCCCATCGTTGATCTGGGTCTCGGCTATCTCTTCCAAGTAAGCGTGAACCTTTTTGATGAAACTTTCCGGTTCAGAAAGGGCTTCTTCCTGCTGGAGGGCAAGATCTCGATCCAGATGGATCTTTGAGGCCAGGGTCCAGATCTTCTCTACCAATAACCGGGTCTTGGAAGGATCTTCGTGGCGCAGGATCTGCCACTGGTTGATTTTTTCGGTTAATTCCTCCAATTCTGCGTACTGGCCGGCCATCATCTGAGGTGGAATTAGATGATCTATGATGGCGCAATAGCTGCGTCTTTTGGCCTGAGTCCCTTCTCCGGGATCATTCACGATATAAGGATAAATGTTGGGAAGATCCCCTAATGCCAGGTCCGGGTAGCAATTTTCCGAAAGGGCGACAGCTTTGCCGGGAAGCCATTCCAGAGAGCCATGTTTGCCCACGTGAATCACTGCGTGGGCACCAAATTCCTCGCGCAACCAGCGATAAAAGTTGAGATAGTGATGGGTAGGGGGTAGATCCGGATCGTGAAGGTTTGAGGCTTGTGGACCAAGTTCTCCAAGTCTTTCGAGATGCCCCCGGGGTGGTTGTAAGGTGAGGAAGAAGTGACCATTTTGAAGTCCTCCAAAGAGGGTCTGCCCTTGGTGGACAAAGATGCTTCCCGGAGGCGGCCCCCAGGTTTTTTCCAACTTTTCCCGGGGTCTCTGAGGGCGTTCTTTATGCCATTTTTGGGCTTTTTCTGGTTCCAGTCGCCCACCAGCACGTTTGGCCATTTCATGGGAGGAGAGATAGCGACGGTCGGAGATGAGGACCGAAAGGAGTTCCTGGGCAAGTTCTTCACCGTTTTCGTAGACCCGCTCGAGGGTATAACCTGCGTCTTCGAGTCTTTTCAACAAGCGGGCCACACTTTCAAAGCTATCGAGACCAAAGGCACAACCCATGCGATCGGCCCGTGGAGGATAATGGTGGAAGATTATCGCCAGGCGTCGTTCTTGGGGTGGTGTCTGCCTGAGACGAGCCCAGGCTAGGGCTTGACCCACCACGCGTCTTACGCCTTCCCGGACAGGAACCATCTTTGTTACCGCTGCGCCCAAAATTTCGTCCCGTCCTATTACCTCTCGACAACCACAAAGGGTAGTAATGAGAGCGCCGTCAAATTCTGGTTGGACCACCGAAATGGAAAGATCCATGGGAGAGAGTCCGGCCGAGCTTTTCTCCCATTCTTTCCGGGGAGAAAAACTCAAAAGTCCTTGGATTACAGGCACGTTGAGGCTGGGATAGATGTGGGAAGTCTCCGGCCAGAGGAGGGTCATGGAGAAGAGCTGGAGATTGATCAGGGTCTCGATGACGGTTTGGCCGGAAACCTTGAAGAAGTGTTCTGCTACCTCTGCGGGTTTGAGAGCTGGAAGGTCTTCTTCTACAAAGCGGCGGTGAAAAACCGCCAAGGCGATCCCTCCCCGGGTTTCGATCTCTTCAATGAGGGCATCGATAAGATCAAGGTCCCCGTTGACCCAATATTGGCGATAGAACCAGAGACCAATGACCGGACGTTTTGTCCCAAGACGTTTTCTGGCCCAGGAAAGATAGGCTATTGGATCGTCGTGTGGTCCGGTCCAAAGGGGATGATAGAGGCCTTGTTGGGGTAGTTCTCTGGGAGGAGGGATTTCACCCTTTACGCCACTTTTGCTTATCCACAAGTCTTTAAGGAAGAAGGCCAGGTTCTCGGGCCCACCTTGGCGAAGATAGAGGGCACGGCGCCGAAAAGTTTCACTCGAAAGGTCGCAAAGGCGGTGAGCCAGGGCCAGGTCTTCCTCACTCCCTCCAGTGGGTTGGACATGAATGAGGGCATCTTGGGCCACTTCCAGGATCTTCTCGTGTCCCGGTAAGGAATCAGGCCCGCCATGAGGTACCAGGACTACAGCTTGAGCTCCGCGGGCGAGTTCTATGAGATGTTTTTCTTCCTGGCCTTCAAAGACATCAAGCCGACTGCGGGCCACTACCTCTATGGGAACGCCTTCTCGTTTCAAGATGCGGACCGCCTGAGATAGAGGCAAGATTTCGGTTCCGGTGGCGGTGTAGTAGACAACACGAAATTTTTCGGCCCAAGACACGACTCTCCCTCCTTCTTTTAAAACGAAGAAGGGAGCTCCGGAGGTTTCCGAAGAAGGACGGGAAATTGGGTCCTTCTCGGAAACGGAGCAGGAAGCCCCGAAGCCCCGCTTCCACGTCTCTGGGCCGGTCTCCCGGCTTCCGGATCATCCTACTTGCCGCGCCTTCCCAGGGTTTCCAAAAACCCCAGTGGCTTGTCCCCCTGTTTTTTCGGGGTAGCGGCTTTCGTCCCCGGTCACGGTTGCGGGCCAGCGCCGGACTTGCACCGGTCTTCCCGATTATCCAGCCACTTTTGCGGCCGGCACCCAGAGACTTGAATTAAAGGTCCTAGATCAGGTGGTCTTTTTCGTCAAACGTGTCTTTTCTGGATAAGAAAGATCTAAAAAGTGCTATCCTAATTCCTGGGCTAAAATTGGGACCAAAGGCTTTTTAGGGCTTGAAAAGTCTTCCACGAAGTTTTTTCTTGCCTTTAAAAAGGAAAAATTGCTTTTAAAGGAGGAAATGGCCGCCCTGATATCTCTTCATCGTCTCTAGTCTTTTTTTTTGAACCTTGGCAAGAATGGCAGGTCTTGGCTATCTTAGCGATGACAAGAAGGGGCCTTTTTGGCTGAAAATTCCAAAATCCCAATAAGGAGGTAGAAAATGGCGGCGATTGTAGTTGGTCACAAAAATCCGGATACTGATTCCATCTGTGCGGCGATCTCCCTGGCTTATCTTAAGAGCAAGATGGGCGTGGAGGCCAAACCTGTGGCCCAGGGCGAACTCAATCCGGAGAGCAAGTTTGTCCTGGAAAAGTTTGGTTTTCAGGCCCCGGAGATCGTGACCGACGCTACTGATCAGAAGATTTTCTTGGTGGATCACAGCGACAAGGCTCAGAGCCTGGATAACCTGGAAAAGGGTGAGATCCTTGGCATTGTAGATCACCATAAACTCGGTGATATAACCACCCCCAATCCCATCGAGATCTGGGTTTGGCCTGTAGGTTGCACCTGCACCGTGCTCAAAGGGATGTATGATTTTTACGGGGTGGAGATTCCGAAGGAGATCGCTGGAATCATGTGCTGTGCCATTTTGAGTGATACGGTGATCTTTAAATCTGCCACCTGCACTGACCAGGATGTGAAAGCCGCCGAAGCCCTGGCCAAAATCGCGGGCATTGATGACCTAAAGGCCCTTGGCCTTGAAATGTTCAAAGTGAAGAGCGCCATCGAAGGCACCCCCATTCGGGATCTCGTTTATCGTGACTACAAAGACTTTGATATGAGTGGTAACAAGGTTGGTATTGGTCAACTTGAAGTGGTTGATCTTTCCTTGGTGGAACCCATCAAGGATCAACTTTACGAAGAGCTTCAAAAGATCAAGCAGGAAGGTGGTTATCACAGCATCTTCTTCATGCTTACTGACATCATGAAAGAGGGCACAGAGCTTCTCATTGTCTCCGATGATCCAAGCGTGGTGGAAAAGGCTTGGGGGGTGAAGCCTGAGGGTCGTTCGGTCTGGCTGGCAGGCGTGATGAGCCGTAAAAAGCAGGTGGTTCCCAACCTGGAAAAGGCCTTTGCTAGCTAGGACATACGAAAATAGGCCGAAAAGAGGCCCCGGCCTGACGGGGCCTCTTTTTTATTTGGAGAGTCTGATTTTTACCGCGTTGCTATGGGCTTCAAGCCCTTCCAGTTCGGCCAGTTTGATGATGGCCGGGGCTTCTTCTTCAAGGGCTTTTGAAGAATAGGCCACCAGGCTCAACCGTTTTTGAAAAACTTGTACGCCCAAAGCCTGGGCGTATCTGGCACAACCCATGGTAGGTAAGACGTGATTGGCTCCGGCGATGTAGTCGCCCACGGCTTCTGGAGTGTGATGCCCAAGGAAGATGGCTCCGGCGTGTTTGATAAGGGGCAGAAGATTCCAGGGATCTCTTACAGCGAGTTCCAGGTGTTCTGGGGCCAGACGATTGGCCCATTCCACCGCTTCTTCCAGGCGGGAAACTACGATCAGGCCTCCTTGTTGACGTAAGGCTTCTTCGGCGATCTTTCGACGGGAGAGGCGTTTGAGTTGTTTGTCTATCTCCTTGGCTACCTTCTCTGCCAGTTTTTTGGATGGCGTGAGAAGGACCGCTACGGCCATGGGGTCGTGTTCAGCCTGCGAGAGGAGATCTGCAGCCACCCATCGGGCTGAGGCCTCTTCATCAGCGATGATCAAGATCTCACTGGGGCCAGCGATGAGATCGATCCCCACTTCGCCAGCCAATAGTTTTTTAGCCAGAGTGACATAGATGTTCCCGGGGCCACAGATGACATCTACCCGGGGAACACTTTCGGTGCCAAAGGCCAGGGCTGCAATAGCCCAAGCGCTCCCCAGGCGATAGATCTCGTTGACGCCAGCTTCCCGAGCCGCTACTAGAAGGGCCGGATGGAGCTTACCCTCCCGATTGGGAGGGGAAACCATGGCTATTCTCTCAACTCCGGCCACCCTGGCTGGTACCGCTTCCATGATCACTGTGGATACAAGAGGGGTTTCGCCACTAGTGCCCCCGGGAACGTAAAGACCAGCGCTGTCCACCGGGCGCACAAGTTGCCCCACAAGGGCTCCGTTTTTGCGCGTCTCAATCCAAGAACGATCTTTTTGTTTTTCGTGAAACTGGCGTACGTTCCGGACCGCCAATCTTATGGCTTCAAGGGTATCACGATCTATGACTTCATAGGCCAGTTCTATTTCTTCCTCTTTTACCCGGATGTCTTCGTTCCTAAAGGAGGGACAGTCAAAGTGACGGGTATATTCTATTAAAGCCTGGTCTCCCTGATCTCGAACCCGAAAAAGGATCTCTCGCACCGTGGTTTCGTATTTGGCAGGAAGTTCCTGAAAACGACGCTCAAGCTTTTTGAGAAAGGCTTCTCCTTCGTGGGAATCACTTTTAAAGACCTTCATTTTTCCTCCTTGAGATCTCAAAACATCTCAAAACCTTGCCTTTTTCTCTCCTTCACCAGTTTCGGGATCTTGACACGAGTGAGGATTCCAGATTGAGGGGATTTTATCAGAACAAGGCAGGATGGATAAACAGGAATTTTAAGACATGGTCGGGACGGCAGGATTTGAACTTGATGAAGTATAGCTATTTCCTAAAGAAAATCGAAGAAAATCGACGAAATCAGAAGATCGTGACTGTCCCCAGACTGTCCCCAAATGTCCCCCTCTGATCTAGAGGGGCGTCTTACTGTTTTCGTAAAATAGCCAACAAATTTCCTCATTATCCCCAAAATTGTTCCCTGTTTTTCTACTACTGTATGGTTTTCTGGCAGTGTATACAGGACCACGAAAGGAGGCAAGTTATGAAACTTCAGGGCAGAAAAATTTTCAGCTTACACATTCCCCATTCGTTGGCAAAAGCGTCCCGTGATTTAGCGGAACAAGATGGAAGTCGACTAGCCTCTCTCATACGATTTCTTCTGGCGGAAGCGGTTCGTACCGGAGAATATCCCTCTGACATTCCCCGCAGAAATACCAGGGGAGACCTGCTGGTAACCATTTCGGTAGCGGTATCTCCGGATCTGGCCGAGGCGACGAAAAAGATTCTCAAACGACGTGGAGTTTCAGCTTCGTCCTTCGTGACTGCCCTGCTCCGCGACTGGTTAGCCAAACGAACCGAGGGAAACAACGGATCCGGAGATCTGCATGCCGTTCGGTAAGGTTCTGAAAGAATTCTGTACCTCCTACGGTGCCGAAATCGTTTTAGAAGTTTTGGGACCTCCTAAACTGAAGCATTCGGGAGGCACCAAATGGCGCTATCTATGTCCATTTCATGATGACAGGGATCCTTCCTTCGACGTCGACTTGGATAAAGGCTCGTATTACTGCTGGGCCTGCGGAGCACACGGAAATCTGGTGGATCTTTACGGAAAACTGAGGGGATTGGAATGGACAGAAGCTTGGAACGAGCTGAGGTTGAAGTTCGAAGGAAAGGCGAAATCCGGAAGGCCGAGTGACGCTCACAAACCTAAGAACGACAGAAGAAAGTTGGTCATAGACCTCTGGGAAAAAGCTTCCACCGACACCACACGGGTTTCGAATTATCTCAAAAGTCGAGGTCTTACGGGTAAGGTTCCGCCCGCCCTTAGAGAGATTGAGCTCCTGTGGAATCTTGGCGGCAAGAAGGCTGGTCCTTTCCCGTAATGCTTGCCCGGGTGGACGATATCGACGGCATGCTCATAGCGGTCCACCGCACCTATTTAGCTCCTGACGGATTGGGCAAGGCTCCGGTAGAAAAGCCAAAGCTAACCCTTGGGCCCTATGGTGGAGGCGCGGTACGTCTGGGACTTCCTAAGAACGGGACGATCGCTCTGACCGAAGGCATAGAGACGGGCCTTGCGGTACAGGAAGCCACGGGTCTTCCGGTCTGGGCGGCTCTGTCGACATC
>CAZVXP010000031.1:0-75031 GCA_964630855.1 uncultured Thermodesulfobacteriota bacterium
CATCTGGAGGAGATCTACCAGGCCCTTGGACGGTGTGATCTCTTTTTGGCCATTGGCACCTCTGGTACGGTCTATCCTGCAGCGGGTTTCGTGGAAATAGCTCGTCGGGCCGGGGCCTGGTGCGTGGAGCTCAATCTTGAACCCTCGGCGGTGACTGAACTCTTCCACGAACATTATTTCGGTCCGGCAAGCGAGGTGGTGCCGGCTTATGTAGAGAGACTTCTCAAGAAAGCCCGTTCTTGCTAAGAGAACCTGTGAGAAGCATAATGCTCAAAACCAACAGGTGGAGGTCTTCAAGATGAAGAAAAATCTCGTAACAAGTCTTTTCGTCTTTATGGTACTGGTTTTGGTTTCCTGTACCACGACTTCCCAAAAGAGCACTCCTCCAGCGCCTCCCAAACCTTTTTATACCGGAACAGAATTTCCGGACATCGTTATTCCCAACAGCATGAAGATCGACCAGGAACATTCCATGATCGTGCGTACGCAAACTTATATTGGAGGAGTCCTTACCATCAAAGGGCGCGTAAAGGTGGATTCGTTGGTGGAATTCTTCAAAAACCAGCTCGCCGCTCGCGGCTGGACCCTTACAGGGAGTATCTTTTATAAAGATACTCTTTTAGCCTTCAACCGTCCCAATGGGTCCTGCTTCATCTACATTAAGGGTTCTGCCCTGACCACCGAAGCCCAGATCTGGGCCAGTGAGACCCTTGCTCCATGAAGCTTGCCGGACGCCGCATCCTACTCGGGATCACCGGGGGGATTGCGGCCTACAAGATCCCTTCCCTTGTTCGCTCCCTGAGAAAACAAGGGGCCGAGGTGCGGGTGGTCCTTACCTCCGGGGCTCGGGCCTTTGTTACGCCTCTCACCCTGGAAACACTTGCCGGAGCTCCGGTCTACAGCCAGGAAGATTTTCTGAAACCCCAGGGCGGAAAGGTGCTTCATATCGAACTCGGGCGCTGGGCGGAGGTGATCGTGGTGGCCCCGGCCACAGCGGCCTTCCTTGCTTCCTTGAGGCTGGCAGACGCCTCTTCGCTGCTGGTGGCCTGTCTCTTGGCCTCCAGTGCCCCGGCTCTTCTCTTCCCAGCCATGAACGAAAAGATGTGGAGGCATCCAGCCACGCAAGAAAACGTCCGCCACCTGAAGGACTGGGGTTACACGGTGGTCTGCCCGGACGAAGGCCCTCTGGCTTGTGGAGAAGCTGGTCCGGGACGCCTTCCCGCTGAAGAGGTGATCCTAGCCTACGTAAGAAAGGCCCTTTCTCCCCAGGATCTGGCAGGTTGCAAGGTGCTGGTGACGTGTGGTCCGACCAGAGAGCCGGTGGATCTCGTCCGCTACCTATCCAATCGTTCCTCTGGCCGGATGGGACTGGCCTTGGCTCAGGCGGCCTTTGAGCGGGGAGCAGAGGTCATCCTGATCCACGGTCCTCTTTCTGTGGCCATCCCCCCGCTCTTTGAGAGGATAGAGGTGGAGACCGCTGAGGAGATGCGCAAGAGACTGCTTGAGAAGTTCCCTGAAACCGAGATACTCTTCATGGCTGCGGCGGTGGCAGATTATCGGCCGGTGGTCTTCCGGGCGGAGAAGATCAAAAAAGGAGGGAGGCTCACCCTGGAGCTTGAACCCACCCCTGATCTCCTCTCCGAAGTAGCTGCTCGGAGGCGCCCTGGACAAGTGATCGTGGGCTTTGCTGCTGAGGAGAGCGCAAGGCTTGCCGCCGAAGCCGAACGCAAATTGCGACAAAAGGACCTGGATTTGGTGGTAGCCAACCCCATTGACCAGCCTGAAGCAGGTTTTGAGACCGAGACCAATCGGGTCCTCATCCTGGACCGACACGGCCGACGCCTAGAGCTTCCGTTGCAACCCAAGGAAGAGATCGCCGAGAAAATTCTGGATCAGGTGGTGGTCTTTCGTGAGGCGAGCTGAACGTTTGCGTCGTTTAAAATTAGCCTTGGCTGCCAGGGAAGCCGACGCCCTGCTGGTGCTCTCCCCTGAGAACCGGCGCTATCTTTCCGGGTTTCCACCCCTTGATGTCAGTCTCACCGAAAGCGCGGGAGCCCTCCTTATTACCCGGACCTCCCAGTTCCTCCTTACTGATCCACGGTATCGGGAAGAAGCCCGGGAGTGCGCTCCTCTTTTTGAACCGCTCATCTACGAGCAGGGGCTTTTTCGCAAGTTGGCCGAGATTTTACCGGTGCTCAGAGTGAAGAAACTCCTTTTTGAAGAAACCCATCTGAGTTTGGTAGGGTTCAAAGCCCTCAAGAAGGCCCTCAAAGGAGTGGAACTGCTTGGGGTGAGCGGGCTGGTCGAGCGTGTACGTGAAGTGAAGGACGAAGGGGAAATTGCCCTCCTGCGCCAGGCCCTTGAAATAGCCGAGAACATCCTCTCCCGGGTCTCACAGATGATAAGACCCGGGATGAGTGAACGAGAACTGGCGGCAGAAATCATCTCCCTTTCTTACCGGTGGGCAGAGGGGCCGTCTTTCCCGCCCATCGTAGCCGTGGGGCCCAACGCCGCCCGTCCACACGCCGAACCCACTGAGACCAAGTTTCAACCAGGGCAGCCACTTATCATAGACCTGGGTGTCCGTTACCAGGGTTATTGTTCCGATATCACGCGCACTTTTTGTGTGGGTGAGCCCACGGCCAGGTTTCGGGAGGTTTACACCTTGGTGCTTGAGGCCAAGAGAAAGGCCGAAGAGAAGATAGCAGCCGGAGTCCCGGCCCGGGTGCCAGATCTGGCAGCCCGGGAAGTCTTCCGAAAGGCCGGCCTTGAAGACCGCTTTTGGCATTCCCTGGGCCACGGAGTGGGGCTCGCCATCCACGAAGCTCCGGCCCTTTCACGGCGTCAGCGACGAAAGCTCAAGGCCGGTCACGTGGTCACCGTGGAACCCGGACTCTACTTCCCGGACTGGGGTGGAGTGAGGCTTGAAGATATGGTGGTGGTAAAGGAGAGAGGCCTTGAACGCCTGAACCGCCTTGGCTTCTTATTTGAGGCGTAAAGGACAGCCAGCGACCAGCAGATACACCTCATCGCAGAGAGCAGCCACCCTGCGGTTCAGATACCCCAGAGTTTCCAGGTAGTGTCTAGCTTCGGTTTCTCCCGGAAGAAGGCCTAGTCCAACCTCGTTTGAGACTATTAGCCACGGGGCATGAATTCCCTTCAAGGCTTCCAAAAATTCTTGGAGATAGGCCTGGGGATCCTTTTTGTAAAAGAGAAGGTTTCCAACCCATACCGTAAGACAATCTATCAGGACCACGCTTGCGGGAGGTAAGCTTCGCAGGATTCGGGGCAACTCCACCGGGGCTTCCATGGTGTGCCATCCCGGGCCACGTTCTCGCTGATGGGCCTTGATCTTGGCGGCCATTTCTTCATCAAAGGCCTCGGCGGTGGCTACGAAAAGGCGAGGCGGAGGATAGCCTTCCGCTTTCTCTAGGGCAAAACGGCTCTTCCCACTTTTGACACCACCCAGGACGAGAATCTTCATCTCTGGCAATCTTGATGTTTTCGCGCAAGTTAGTCCGGATTACACCCTTTGAAAAGGCTGCGTCTGCTTAAAAGGCCCTGTAAGGAACCCGCTTTGGGATTGACAGGGCTTTTCCACACGAGGGGTACCTGAGACGGAATTTCGGACCGTGAAGATAGTGCGCAGGAGGAGGACCTTTAGACAAGGCGGTCGGGTTTGAGGAGCGGAGTTCTTAGGGCAAAAGGGGCTTTAGCCCGAAAATTCGGGCGGAATTTTTGAGATCTTTTGCCATCGTGGGTCTGAAGGAGGTCAGTTTTTTAGTCTTCTTTGCTCTGCCGAGCTACGATTTCAGGCACCTTTTTGAGGGCCTCGGCCAAGGCCTCGGCTTTGGGGCCTCCTCCTTGGGCCATGTCCGGTCGGCCTCCTCCGCGTCCTCCCACCAGGGGCGCCAGCTCCTGGATGATCCTCCCGGCGTGGATCTTTCCGACGAGGTCTTTGGTGACCATGGCCAGAAGCTGGGCCTTCCCGTTGCTGGCCGCGGCCAGGATCACCACCCCCGAACCCAAACGATCTCGCAGGAAATCTCCCATCTCGCGCAGGGCCTTGGCGTCGGGAGCTTCCACTTGAGCGGCAAGGACCTTGACCCCGTTGACTTCCTGTACCTGCTGCAAGAGGCCCTCCAGGCCTCCGCGGGCCATCTGACGCCTCAAGCTTTCGATTTCCTGCTGGAGTTCTTTGACCTGTTTGAGCAGACCATCGAGGCGCTTTTCAAGCTCAGCCGGTGAGGTCTTGAGTTTGAAGGCCAGTCTTTGTCTTTCCTGTTCAAGCTCGTGCACGAAATTTACCGCTGCTTCTCCAGCCACGGCCTCGATGCGTCTCACACCAGCGGAAACACTCCCTTCGGAGATAATCTTGAAATAACCTATCTCCCCGGTGTGGTGCACGTGGGTTCCACCGCAAAGCTCCATGGAGAAGCTCCCGATCTGGATGACTCGCACCT
Source organism: uncultured Thermodesulfobacteriota bacterium (assembly GCA_964630855.1). Lineage (GTDB taxonomy): Bacteria > Desulfobacterota > Thermodesulfobacteria > Thermodesulfobacteriales > Thermodesulfatatoraceae > JAADCO01. The sequence continues at coordinate 4,464 of CAZVXP010000031.1, forward strand.
CCTCACCGTACTTTTCCCCGAAAAGGGCCATCGCCCCCTGGTTCACGGCCTCCCGGTAAGACATAATCTTTGCTTCCACCGGCAGATCATCGCGGATGCGAGCGTTGACCAGATCTTCGATGGCAAAGATTTCTTCCAGTTTAAGGGGTTCAAAATGGGTGAAGTCAAAACGCAGGCGATCCGGAGCCACCAGGGAACCAGCCTGGTGTACGTGTTCGCCAAGGATGCGCCTTAAGGCGGCGTGCAGGAGATGGGTGGCGGTGTGATGCCGGGCGATGGCAGCCCGTCGGGAAGAGAAAACCGAAAGTTTGACTGTTTCTGCCTTTCGCAAAAGACCACTTTTCACCTTGAGCTTATGGATGAAAAGGTCCCCGAGGCGGTAAGTATCAACAACTTCTGCCTGCCCGGAGGGACCAATCACCAGGCCGGTGTCTCCCACCTGTCCTCCGGCTTCACCGTAAAAAGGGGTCTTGGAGAAAACGGCCTCGGCCTCTTCGCCTTCTCTTATTTCCTCCACTTCGTTTCCTTTCTGTATCAGGGCGAGAATCTCGGCTTCGGCCTCGGTGGTTTCGTACCCCACGAAGGTCTTACCGAGACCGGCTTCAAGAAGCCGCCTCAGGGCAGCAGGAGCCTTTGCTATTTCACCTTTCCAGTGTTTGCGGCTTCTTTCGCGCTGTTTGGCCATTTCACGTTCAAATCCTGCCATGTCCAATGAAAAGCCACGCTCAAGGGCCACGTCGCGTACGATGTCGTATGGGAACCCGTAAGTATCGTAGAGTTTGAAAATGAACTCCCCGGGGATGACCTTCTGCCCGCGGGCCGAAAGCCGACTGAGTTCTTCTTCGAGGAGGGCAAGGCCCCTTTCAAGGGTTTCCCGAAAGCGTTCTTCTTCGAGCACGAGGATTTTTTCAATGGTTTGTTTGGCGCGGATGAGCTCGGGATAAACTTCGCCCATCTCGTCCACCACCACGAGGGCCGTCTCGTAGAGAAAGGGCTTTTCAAGTCCCAGGGCGCGTCCGAAGCGGATTGCCCGGCGGATGATGCGACGCAAGACATAGCCCCGCCCTTCGTTTGAAGGCAGTACTCCGTCGGCGATGAGAAAGGCCGAGGCCCGTGAGTGATCAGCGATGACCCGAAAGGCCACGTCCCGCTTCTGATCCTCGCCGTAGTGAAAGCCTGTAAGATCGGTGATCTTGGCCATGAGACCGGCAAAGAGGTCACAATCAAAGTTGGTCTTCACCCCTTGAATGGTCGCGGTGATGCGTTCGAGTCCCATGCCGGTGTCGATACAGGGGCGTGGAAGAGGGGAGAGTCTTCCGCTTTCGTCCCGTTCATATTGCATGAAGACCAGGTTCCAGAGTTCGAGATAGCGGTCACAGTCGCATCCCACCCGGCAGTCCGGCCTTCCGCAGCCTACTTCTGGCCCCTGATCGAAGATAATCTCGGAGCAGGGACCACAGGGGCCCGTATCTCCCATGGCCCAAAAGTTGTCTTTTTCTCCGAGGCGAACGATGCGCTCTGGAGGAAGACCCGCTATCTCTTTCCAGAGCTCTGCGGCTTCGTTGTCGTCTTGGTAGATGGTGACGTAGAGGCGTTCTACGGGGAGTTCAAGTTCTTTGGTGAGGAACTCCCAGGCAAAGGCGATGGCTTCGCGTTTGAAATAGTCGCCGAAGGAAAAATTTCCGAGCATCTCAAAAAAGGTGTGATGGCGAGCGGTGTAGCCGACGTTTTCCAGATCGTTGTGTTTGCCCCCGGCACGCACACATTTCTGGCAAGAGGCCGCTCGCTTGTAAGGGCGCTCTTCCTGGCCCAGGAAGACCTTCTTGAACTGAACCATCCCGGCGTTGGTGAAGAGGAGGGTGGGGTCGTCCGCCGGCACCAGGGGGGAACTGGGAACGATCTCGTGCCCGTGGCGGGCAAAGTAATCCAGGAAGAGCCTGCGTATTTCCTTACCCTTGAGATAGCGCACCTTGGGCCTCCTTCATTTATTTCTGGCAGGCATTCTAACCAAAGCCTCTCCAGAAGACCATCTCAGAGATGATACCGGCTGCGACTTGGTCATTCTGGTCTGGTAGTTTATCGGCCACGTTGACGCCTGAGAAATTCCTCTATCCCCAATTTGTGCCAAAGGCGATCGACCTTTTCTTTTACTTCCGGACTCATTTCGATGACATCCGGCCACTCCCGTTCAAAACCTTCCTCTGGCCATTTGCGGGTGGCATCAATGGCCATCTTACTGCCGTAGTATGGAAGAGGAGCCGCGTGATCCAGGGCATCCACTGGCCCTTTGACGAAGAAGATGTCGCGTTCTGGGTCAACGTTGTTGCCCAGGCGCCAAAGACATTCTGAAAGGTCCTGAACGTTGACCTCTTTGTCAAAGATTACAATGATCTTGGTAAACATCATCTGGCCTAGTCCCCACAGGGCACAGGCCACCTTTCTGGCATGCCCTGGATAGCGTTTGTCAATGGAAACAAAGGCTAGATTGTGGAAGACCCCCTCGATAGGAAGATTCAGGTCCACGATTTCTGGAAGGGTCTTTTTGATGAGTGGCAGGAAGAGCCGTTCTGTGGCTTTAGCCAAGTAGCAATCTTCTTGCGGTGGTTTGCCAACGATGGTGGCTGGATAAATGGCGTCCCGACGCATGGTCAGACAAGTGACGTGAAAGACGGGATAGTAGTCCGGCAAGGAATAATAGCCAGTGTGGTCGCCGAAGGGCCCTTCCAGGCGTCTTTCCCCGGGTTCCACGTATCCTTCCAGGACGATCTGGCTGTTGGCCGGGACTTCTAAGTCCACAGTCAAACATTTCACCAGTTCCACGGGTTTGCCCCGCAAAAAGCCGGCAAAAAGCATCTCGTCCACGTCCTCTGGCAAAGGGGCGGTGGCAGCGTAAGTCACCGCTGGGTCAGGACCAATGGCTACGGCTACAGGCAAACGCTGGCCCAGTCTTTCGGCCACGCGATAATGCTGGGCCCCACCTTTGTGTAAATGCCAGTGCATGCCAGTGGTGCGTTCGTCAAAGACCTGAAGGCGATACATCCCGGCGTTTCGCACTCCTGTTTCTGGATGTTTGGTGATAACCACCGGCAAGGTGATAAAAGGCCCTCCGTCCTGAGGCCAGCAATGAAGGATTGGGAGGCGAAGGAGATTGACCTCTTCTCCTTGAAAGATTATCTCCTGACAAGGGGCTTTTTTTACGTATTTTGGGAAGACGTTGGCCAGACGTTTCAGTTTGGGAACAAGCCCCAGCTTCTTGACAATGCTCGTTGGGGCTTCGATCTCGATGAAATCAAGCACATCTCGACCCAGATCATCCAAGTTTTCCACCCCAAGAGCAAGGGCCACACGTCTGTAACTTCCAAAGGCATTGGTGAGGACCGGCATTTCAAAGCCTGGTACGTTTTCAAAGAGGAGCGCTGGACCGTAAACCTTGCAGACCCGATCGGTTACCTCAGTTATCTCTAATTTAGGGGAGAAGGGCTCTTTGATGCGTAAGAGTTCACCTTCCTTTTCCAGCTTTGAAACGAATTCTTGAAGGTCCTGATAGGCGATCATCTCTCCTCCCTATAGATGTCTAAAACAACTTATAGGATACCGCGTCAGTTTCAAAGTGAATTTTAGTTTAAGGATTTAGATCAAACGGTCGAATATGAGGCCCAGATGGTAACAGGGCCCGTCCCGAAAGAGGAGATAGGCCCTGATTCCCTCACGCCAAAACAAATCGAAACGAGGAGGACAGCTGGTTTTGAAACGGCTCTTTTTCCGGCTGCTGGGGGAGGGGAATCCTTCCCCTTTCGGTTTCACTAAAAAACGAGGAGGTTCTGGCGGCAAGGAATAAATCTTCAATTTTAAAGTTCCCCATTTTCATGGCCCGAAACGATAAATAAGAGAGGAAACGGGCCATGAATGTTTACCTGCGTAATCTTCATCATGTAGTAAGAACTTATAGCCGTCAAGCCGGGCGCAAGTCCTTGTGGGGGCGTCCGAAAGATCCCCAAGACCGGCTCTTTATCTCAGAGGAAGGACGGCGTATGGTTCAGGAGATGGCCCGGCGTATTAAGCAACGCCCTGAGGGGGTAGGAGAGAAGGAGAAGAGGCTCGTTTTCAAGGTCTTGAATTTCGAGAATGGAGAAGAGATCCTTAAAGAAGTGCCTGCAGAGGAGCAGGGGAAGATTCTCGAGAGGCTAGTGGCTAAAATTATTGGCAAAGGAGAGGGAGGAAGATGAAGATAGAAAATCTATATCAACGTTTTGCGGTTCAAAACACCGAGCAGGTAAAACAGGCCCAGACCGAAACTTCCAGGGCCAACAACCAGGCACAGGAGAGGGTTCAAAACCGTGGCGACCGGGTGGAGCTTTCTTCCACGGCCCGGGAGATGAAAAAAGTCGAATCGGTCCTCAACTCCACGCCGGACGTACGGGCTGAAAAGGTCAAAGCCCTCAAAGAACAAATCGAGGCGGGCACCTATCAGGTAGACTCCAAAAAAGTGGCCAACGCTATGTTGGCTGACCTTCTCAAAGATCTAGCCTAAAACCACCATCCCCCTCCTTCCCAGCCAGCAGGGGGCCCAGTGAAGGCCCCCTTTTTTATTGACCTTTGTTTCGACGGGCTTCCCAGGCCTTCAGGAGGTCTTCATAGACTTTTCGAGGGACAAAAAGATCTCCCTTGCCTGTTCCCAAAGAGATCTCTGGTTTGTTGTCTCCGTGGAAATCACTCCCTCCTGTAACCAAAAGATCAAATTCTTGGGCCAGCTCTAGACAGAATCGGGTGTAAGAGGGATCGTGATCCGTGTAATAGGCCTCGATGGCGTCAAGACCATAGTCTCGCAGGTTTTTTACGAAAAGGCGAACTTCTTCTTCCGGGAATCCTAGATAATAGGGATGAGCCAGGGAGGTAAGACCTCCGGCCTGATGTATGATCTCGATGGCTTCCCGGGGAGAAAGGAGGGCCTTTGGTACGTATGCTGGTCTGCCCTTTCCCAAAAACCTTTCAAAAGCCTCGTCAAAGTCTTTCACTATTCCCTTTTGGACCAGAAGTTTGGCCATGTGGGGGCGTCCGATTTCACCCTCGCCGGCCAGGGCTTTAAGCTCTTCTTCGGTGATGTCTACCCCGAGTTCTTGCAACTTGATGATCATCTTCTGGTTTCGACTGGCGCGAGCTTCGTGTAGGGTCTGCAGGGTCTTTACCAGGCCAGGATGTTGGTAATCGAAAAGATAACCCAAGAGGTGACAATGGCCTGGCCCTTCGAATTTTACACTTATCTCCACTCCCGGGACAAAATGGACACCCCGTGCCTGTGCCTCTTCTTCCGCCTCAGCCAACCCTGCAATGGTGTCGTGGTCTGTAAGGGCAACAGCGAAGAGTCCAACCTCTTGGGCCTTACGGATCAAATCCCTTGGAGTGTATGTGCCGTCGGAGGCCGTGGAATGCGTATGCAAATCGACGCCGTTTCTCATTAATCCTCTCCTTCGCTGCTTGACTTAAAACTTTCGTTAACGGTAAGAGATTGTATATCACTTTAACCTAGGAGGGTGTCATGGCCGAGATCAAAAAGATCCTTTTCCCTACAGATTTTACCGAAGCTTCGATCAAGGTATTGCCTTACGCCCGCTATCTTGCTGAAAAGCTTGGAGCCAAGATCATTGTCCTTTTTGTTGTCGAAGAGTTGGCCAAATACGCCAACTTTTACGTTCCACATAGTGCCTTGGACAATCTCGAAGCGGAACTGATGGAGTCAGCTAAAAAGAAGATGGAACTCTTTATGGAAGATTATTTTTCGGATCTACCTCAGACCGAATCTCTAGTACTTCGCGGAGATATTGCAGAAGAAATCATCAAGACCGCGGAGGAAAAAGAGATAGATCTCATCGTGATGGGAACGCATGGTCGAAAAGGGCTGGAAAAGATCCTCCTGGGAAGTGTTGCCGAGCGGGTAGTGAAAAATTCTCCCTGTCCGGTGATGACGGTCAATCCTCATCGGATTAAATAGTCGAGAAAAATCGGGAGGAAGGAGGAAGATGGAAGAGGCAAAGATTGTGGTTGTGGGGGCAGGCCCAGCGGGCATTGCCACCGCGGTGGAGGCCAAGGCTGCTGGTATTGATTCGGTGGTTGTTCTCGAAAAGTCAGACAAACCCTGTGAAACCATCCACAAATATTACCATCCTGGTAAACGGGTGGACCCGGTTTATCGTAAGGTCAAGGTGGAACCCATTGGTATTCTTCGTTTTGATACGTGTACTAAAGAAGAGTTCCTAGAGCTCATGGAGCGTTACATCAAAGAATACGAATTGGACATCCGTTATTGGCACGAGGTCCACAAGATAGAAAAGACCAACGATTGTTTTGTGGTTCACGCTGGGAAGGATACGGTCATAAAAGCTCCCATTGTGGTGGTGGCTATTGGTATCTTTGGACGGCCCAACAAGCCTCGCTATCCTATTCCTAAGGAGGTCAGAGATCGGGTCTTTCTGGGGACACAGGCTGAATTGCCTGAGGGTTTCAAGAAAGTGTTGGTGGTGGGAGGTGGTGATTCTGCCGCGGAAACGGCCTGTTTCCTGGCTGACAAAGGAGCCCAAGTCTTTTTGTCCTATCGTCGTCCGAAGTTTTTCCGGATCAATGAGACCAACATGGCAGAGCTCGAAAAGAGGGTAAAGGAAGGCAAGATAACCCTTCTAATGAACACCGACATAGAAGGTCTGGAACCGGCCTCCGAAGGGGTACAGGTCAACTTCAAAGATGGCCAAAAGATGGTCTTTGACGCCATCTTTTATTGTCTTGGGGGTAGTACCCCTGAAAATTTTCTCCGTTCTATTGGTGTGGAAATGGAGGGTAAATGTGCCAAGGTTGATGAATACTACGAGACCAACGTTCCTGGCCTTTTTTTGGCGGGAGATTTGGTCTTTGAGAAAGGGAGTATCATGGCGGCCTTCAACTCGGCTCATCAGGTAGTGGAAGGCATCAAGAAAAAATACGCGGCCCTTCTTGAGCGTGGTTGTTGATGTCTGAGAAAGAGAAGCGTTATTGCCTGGAGACGCGTCTTTTATCAAGCCCCGAGCTCCTGCACGGGATCATTCAGACCGCTACTGATGCCATCGTAGCCATTGATGCCGAACATAGGATCATCCTTTTCAATCGAGCGGCTGAACAGATCTTTGGATATCAAGTGGAGGAGGCCCTGGGCAAGGACCTGGGGATCCTCCTTCCGGAAGGCGTAGCTGAAAGGCATAAGGCTTACGTGGAAGAATTTTTGCGTACCGGAACCTCTCCTGTTATCGGTCGAATCATGGAAGGTCTGGCCCGCCGCAAGGATGGCCGTCTCTTTCCCGTCCAGATTTCGCGCTCTGCCACGAGGTTCAACGATTCCTGGATTTTTACCGCTATCTTGCGCGACATGTCCTCTCACAAAGAAATGGAGAAGAGGTTGCTTGAGAGCGAAAAATTGGCAGCCGTTGGGATGGCGGTTTCAAGAATCGTTCACGAAATCAAAAATCCCCTTGTGGCCATTGGCGGGTTGGTCCTCTCTCTTTACAAGAAGGAGGATCATCCTGAGCACAAGAAGAAACTGGAACTTATTTTGCGTGAAGTGGAGCGCTTGGAAAAGCTCCTTTCTGATATTAGCAATTTTGCTAAGCCTTTGTCTCTGGAGCTCAAAGAGACAGATTTGGTAGCCCTCTGTCAGGAGTCTCTGGAAGTGTATCGTCCGCGTTTGGAAGAAGCCGGGATTACCTTTCGTCTGAAAGGTGAGAAGGAAGAAATCAAGGCCCAGGTGGATGAAGAACGTTTAAAAGAAGTCCTTTTCAATCTCTTCCAGAACGCCTTGGAGGCCATGTCTGAAAAGGGTGGAGAGTTGGAACTTGAAATAAAACGCAAGGGTGATCATGTCGTCATTTATGTCCGGGACACGGGGCCTGGAATTCCGGAAAAACTGCTCGATCAACTCTTCACTCCCTTTTTTACCACCAAGAAAAAGGGCACAGGCTTGGGGCTTTCCATCTCGCGCAAGATCATTGAGGCCCACGGGGGACGTATCAGGGCCCAAAATTACGAACGAGGGGCGGAATTTATCATCGAGCTTCCTCTTGGACCATCGAAACGAGTTTCCGTTTGAGTCTCCTGGCAGCCGACTGATAGGCTTGGGGAAAGACTCTGATGGCTACCATTCTTGCTTTCTCTGTTGGTAGCAGCCTGATGAGGCGATCCAGACGGCGGCATTCTTTGTAGGAGAGCTCCCCTACAAAAAGACGCCAGAAAAGTTCGTTACTCAGGTGGGGAAAGGGCTCTTCTGGCGTAGGTTTTAATTCGTTTTTTTCGATCAATTTGATGTAAACTAGGCTTCGGGCAGCAAGCAAGTTTTCATCTATTTCCCGATGTCGTCCGGCAAAAAGGTAATAGGAAGTGAGACCGTCTCCTGGGGAGGGCAAAAATCGCGAGAGTCCGCGGGCGTGGGTGGCTTGGAGGAGCAGATTTTTGACCTTAAGTTTCCAGGGTGCCGGGAGGCCGCGGGCCAAAAGATAAACCAATTTGATGTGGATATAGCCGGCTTCAACGTAAATAGCTTCCGCTGAAATATTTTTGAGGCACTTCAATATCTCCTGGGCCCGCATTTCATCCCGAAGAATCAGACGCCGGGCATCTGCCCTGGCAAACTCTTTGATCTTGGCTACCAGGGTTTCAAAGTCTTCGCCCATGGCAGCGTAGTAGTCCAGAAGCTTACCAAAGGTCTCATGTTCCATGTCATAGACCGCGGTTAGATCCGCAATCTTTCGTACCTTTTCGGCGGAAAGCCCTTCGTCTAGGAGGAGACGTATTGTGAGCCATTTTTCCAGGTAGGGTTCGATCTGACAAAAGGTCTTGCCTTGGGCGTAAAGGCGCCGAAATTCGTGGTAGGCGGCTTTGGCGTATTCTGGAAATCCGGCTTCACTTTCTTCAACGTATTGCTCGATTTTGCGTTCTCCCCGCAGCATTTCGCGAAAACCGGCCTCTGGAGGCTCCTCCAGGATGATGACCTCGTGTTCCTTCATCAGCCGGAGGGTCTCTGGCAGGAATTCAAGGCGATGAGGGGTAAGACCAACGGTAAGCCAGGGCATCTTTGGGCTCCTCAAGAAAGGCCTTTACCAAGCGAATGGTCTCGAGGATGTCTTCTTTGAAGGCAAGATTAACAGGACCGTGGAGATACCGGACCGGAACGGAGACCGCTCCTACCCGCCTGGGGCCACCAGCTGTTTGAAAGGCTGCGGCGTTGGTACCGCCCTTTTTCTTGACAACCAGCTGATGTTTTATGCCGTGCCGCCTGGCTAGTTCTGCTAACCCTAAGGAAAAATCCCTATCTGCTACGAAACGGGCATCAGAGAGTCTGATTTCAGGTCCTTGGCCACAGCGGGCCAGACGCTGGTGTGCAGGTATTCCTGGTACGTCAAGAGCCAATGTCCCTTCAACCACCAAGACCACTTCGGGTTCCAGACGTTTGATAAGGGCTTCGGCTCCTTTAAGCCCCACCTCTTCTTGGACGCTTGCTACCAGATAGAGCTCGGCCTGCGAAACGCTTTCCTTCAGGGCTTCAAGCAATACGAACAGCCCTATTCGGTCGTCTAGGGCCTTGGCGAAGACGGCCTCCTCGGTCTCTTCGAAATAGGGAGGGAAGGTGACCACGTCCCCTATGCTTACGAGTTCGGCCAGTCTTTCTGGAGAAAGCCCGGGATCAAGAAAGAGTTCCTCCACAGCAGGGACTTTCTTTTCTTCTCCGAGGTGGGGTGGACGAGGGCCTACCACGGCAGACAGTCTTCGTCGTCCCCAAATTAGAAGTCTCCCCCCGTAGATCACCTGGGGATCCACTCCTCCCAAGGGGACGATTCGTATGAAGCTTCCTTCTATCGCGGAGACCAAGAAAGCTACCTCGTCCAGGTGGGCATCCAGCAGGATCTTGGGGCCCGGGCCCCGGCGACGGAGGATGAGGTTTCCCAGTTGGTCAAGTTCGACTTCGTCTACCAAGTTTCGGGCCGCTTCAAGAACCACTTCCCTTACCGGTCCTTCGGCTCCAGGGGCCCCTGGAGCTTCACAAAGGCGTTTTAAGAGCTCAAAGTTCATAGCGCAAAGACCGCTACTACTGGAGTATGATCTGAGGGGCGCTTCCAGCCCCTAGGTTCTCGATCAATGTAGACTTCCTCAAGTTTTTCCGCCAAGGGTCTGGTTATCCAGATGTGGTCAAGACGCATTCCCCGGTTGGCTTTGAAAGCTCCGAACTGATAATCCCACCAGGTAAAAGCCCCCCGTTCTTCGGGGTGTTTGAGGCGATACGCGTCAAGGAAACCCCATTCGGCCAAGAGTTTGATGGCCGTGCGTTCCCTTTCGTGAAAACAGAGTTGGCCTGCCAGAAGCTCGGGATCATAGACGTCTATCGCTTCCGGGGCCACATTGAAGTCACCACAAAGGGCCACCAGGTCCTGATGGGGGTTAAAATGGTTTTCGAAATATTCGCGTAAACGATAGATAAACTCGAGTTTATAGAGGAAATAATCCGAGCCCACACTTCCTCCGTTGGGAATGTAGACGGAATGGACCCTTATTCCACAAATAGTGGCGGCGATCAGTCTTTCCCGGGCTTCGGGATCGTCTCCTTCAGGAAAGCCCACACTTATTTCTTGAGGCTTTTCCTTGGAAAGGATAGCTACTCCGTTTCGTCCTTTTCCTCCGGCGTGGGCCACGTAATAGCCAAGGGCTTCTATCTCGGCGTAAGGAAACTCAGCGTCCGTGGTCTTGGTTTCTTGGAGGCATACGATATCAACAGCACGCAGCTTGAGCCAGCGTTTCAGGTGCTCAAGCCGCGTGCGTATGGAATTTACGTTCCAGGTGGCCAGGGAGATCATTTTTTAGAAATCGTGTGTTCCCGCCACGACTTTGACCCCTACCTTTTCCTCGATCAATTTGGGGAGATTTTCAAGATCGTGATTTTTGCAGAGTGGAACGGCCTTGACCATACAGTTAGAAAGATGGACCACTTCGAAGGCGGTTCGGCTCTTGGTGGCGGCGATATTGTTTACCAGGGCCCGACCAGGGCACTTGCATTTCAAGAAGCCTACCACTTGGACTTCATCGTAGTCCTTGAAAGGTCCTCGCTTCTCCGCCGCCGCTGTCATGCATTTCCAGTCGCCCGGGCAATCGTAAGAATTCTCAGAATAAGACCCACACGCCACAATCAAGACCCTTGCCATAAGGCACCTCCTTGAAAGGATTTCAAATTTCCTTTTAAGTCTCGCCTCTTCGGGTGTCAAATGGTCTTTTGTCTCTGATCTTTCAGTGAAATTTATTGCTTTGCTTCAAGAGAAATTATATTCTCCTCCAAAAAGACGGGGACAGAAGATGAAACGCCACGTCCTTTTGGCTACCGACGGTTCGGCGTACGCCAGGAAAGCGGTTCATTATTTAGCGGAAGCTTTCGCCAATAGAGAAGATCTCGAGGTGACCGCTATTTCGGTGGCCTCGCCTCCACCGTCTTATCTCCTGAGTCCGGTCCCCGGCCTTTCTGAGATCAAGAGGGAGGAGAAGCTCGAAAAAATCCAGAAGGAGGCCTTTTCAAAGGCCCAGGAGTGTGTTGAAGAGGCCAAAAAACTTTTGCTCAGGGTGGGCTTTCCAGAAGATAACATTCATACCAAGGTGACCATGGCGCGGGGAGAAATTGCCCAAACCCTCCTTCTGGAAGCCAGAGAGGGCAAATACGACGCCCTGGTGGTGGGGCGTCGGGGGTTGGGACGCTTGGCCTCGGCTTGGATGGGAAGTGTTTCGCAACGTCTGGTGGAATACGGTCAGGGGGTCCCGGTTTGGGTGGTGGATGGCAAAACCTGGAACAAACGATTCCTGGTGGCTCTGGATTTAGGAGAGGCGGGGTTGAAGGTGGCAGATCACGTCTCTTTCGTCCTGGCTGGAGACCGGGAAGTAGAGGTAGTCTTGATACACGTGATCTCGGCCTTCATTCCAGGTGAAGCCGTGGAAGATCTGGCAGCCATCCAGGAAGTCCTCATCCATCGTGAAGAAGAAGAGGCCGCGGATTTCTTTGCCCGGGTCCAAGAAATGTTTCGGGAAAATGGTTTTTCTCCTGAACAGGTCCGAGTGAAAGTCAAGACCTCCCCTTTTGGGATAGCGGGCACCATCGTTCGGGAGGCCAGGGACGGAGAGTTTGGCACGGTGGTGGTGGGACGCCGGGGGCGAGGTGGATTCAAGGGTTTGCTTCTGGGTTCGGTTTCCTCCAAGGTCCTCTTCAATCTCAACCGGCGTACGGTATGGGTGGTGGGATGAAAAAAAAGAAGGTCCGGTGTCCACAATGTGGGCGCTTGAGCGCATGGGAAGGCAACCCCTACCGGCCTTTTTGTTCTGAGAGATGCAAGCTCATAGATCTTGGCCATTGGCTGGCAGAGGATTATCGTCTTTCGGTGCCAGCAGAAGGGGTAGAAGAGATTCACGATTTGGGGGAGGAAAAAGGTGAGTGAGATTTACGACGTGGCCATTATTGGAGCCGGACCAGCTGGGCTGCAGGCGGCTATTCACGCCGCCAGACGGCGGGCTCGAACTGTAATCTTTGGCAAGCTTGAAAAAAGTGCCCTCTACCGGGCCCATCTCGAGAACTACTTCGGAATTCCGGGGAAAAGGGAAGGAAAAGAGGTACTTGAAGTGGGGCTGGAGCAGGCCAAGTCCTTCGGAGCGGAGCATTACCCTTTGGATGTGGTACGAGTGGAGCTTGAAGGGGAGCGTTTCAAGATCGAACTCGAAAATGGTTGGGTACTTTCGGCTTATACCTTGATCTTTGCGACGGGTGTTAGCCGAAGAAAGGCGCGTCTCAAAGGAGAAAGAGAATTTTTGGGCAAAGGGGTAAGTTATTGTGTTGACTGTGACGGTTTCTTTTTTCGCGGGCTCCCGGTGGCGGTGATTGGTGACGAAAGTGCTGCGGTTCATGGGGCCCTTACCTTGGCTAAGATAACGAGCCCGGTCTATTTGGTGACCACGGGACTGAAGGTCTCACCGGAACTGGTGTCCCAGCTCCAAGAAAGTGAAGTTATCCTGATAGAGGGTAGAGCCAGGGAAATCCTTGGAGAGGCTGAAGTAGAGGGGCTTCTCTTGGAAGATGGAAGGACTATTCCAGTCAAGGGGGTTTTCATCGAACAGGGAGCCAAGGGGGCCTTACAACTGGCCACCACCTTGGGGGTGGCTCTGGATCCGGAAAATATGACCTACATTCAGGTAAATCGGAAACAAGAGACCAATCTCCCCGGGGTGTATGCCGCAGGGGACGTGTGTGGGCCTCCTCTCCAGGTGGCCAAGGCCGTAGGGGAAGGCTGCGTGGCAGGTCTGGCAGCGGCGGAGGAGGCCTCCAAGCGGAGGAGGAAAGATGAAGTTTGAAGTCCTTACCGTGGGCACTTTGGCGGTGAGATGTTATCTGGTTTACTGCCCGGAAACTCGGGAGACCGCTATCATTGATCCGGGAGGAGATGAGGGAAAGATTCTGGCTCTGGTAGAGGAAAAGGGTCTTGAGCCTAAATACATCCTGGCCACCCATGGACACGCGGATCACGTCTGTGGGGCCTGGTGGTTGAGGAAGAAATTGGGCATTCCCGTGGCTATGCACGAGGCCGATGACGCCTTCTTTCGGCAGCCTGAGGCCATGGCCATCTTTGCTGCCTGGGGTTTTGAGCCCAATGAACCTTCCGATCTCCTCTTGAAAGAAGGAGAGGTCATTCCTCTGGGGACTACGGTCCGGCTTCGAGTCATCCACACCCCGGGTCATTCGCCGGGTTCGGTTTGTTTCTACGACGGAGAAAAATATCTCTTCACCGGAGACACCCTCTTTGTAGGGGCGGTGGGACGGGCCGATCTTCCGGGTGGAAATTTTCAGCAGATGCTTCGATCCATTGAAGAAAAGATCCTCCCTCTCCCAGACGACACGGTCATCTGTCCTGGACACGATTATGGAGACCAACCCTTTTCTACTTTGGCGGAAGAGAAGCGTACCAATCCCTATATCGTGGAGTTCATCCTCGGACGCTAATTGCAAACGCCTTAAGCGGAGTTAGAATGCCTCCAAATGGTTTTGGAGGGGGATTGGTAGGATGATCATTATTCTCAAACCAGATGTAACTACCGAAAGTCCGGAGTTTGAAAAACTCAAGGACTATTTGGCTCAGTTCGACGGAATAAAGATCCACGTAGCTGAATACCAAGGGATGACCCGCAAGGTCATCGAAGTCCATCTCATCGGAGACACCCAGAAGATTCCGTTAGAAGTGGTCCAAAGCCTTCCCGGGGTGGAGAAGGCCATCCGGGTTTCGAGCAAGTACCGTCAGATCGGTCGTCATGGCGAGCTTGAGCCCATAGGTTTTGATTATCGAGGCTTACACTTCGATCAGAATTCTTTCCATGTCTTTGTTGGGCTCTGTGCGGTGGACACTTACGAGAACACGGAAGCGATCTTCAGGGCCCTTAAAGAAAATGGAGTGCGGACGGCTCGTATGGGAGCCTATAAGCCTCGCACTTCACCTTATGATTTCCAAGGCCATGGCAAACAGTGTCTCCCTTGGCTTTTTGAACTGGCGGGCAAATACGACATCGCCGTCATTGCCATGGAGGTCCTGGCTCCTCATCACATCGATGAGATCTGGGAGGCCTTGGAGCAGACGGGACATCCCACGGGAGTAATGCTTCAGATCGGCACCCGGAATGCCCAGAACTTTGAATTGCTCAAAGCGGTAGGGAGCCAACAGGAGTTTCCCATCCTTTACAAACGGGGGATGGGGCTCACCATTGAAGAGAGCCTGAACGCTTGCGAATATATCGCCAGCGAGGGCAACCACAACATCGTCTTTTGTTTGCGAGGGGTACGCACCCATCTCGGAGACCCTCATCGAAACCTGGTGGACTTTGGGCACGTACCGGTGATCAAAAGACAGACAAAACTTCCAGTTTGCGTAGATCCATCACATCCCATAGGTTCTCGAGTTCAGGCTCCCGATGGCATCAAGGACATTTATCACGTAGCAGCCCAGGGGGTGATTGCTGGGGCCAACATGGTATTGGTGGAATTTCATCCGGTACCAGAGAAGGCCCTCTGTGACGGCCCGCAAGCCCTCTATCTGGAGGAACTTCCTTGTTTTCTGGAATACCTGCAGAGGGCAAGGGAGGCCTATCTCGATATGCGCAACATCGTGGCCCGACACGCTATGCAACAAATGGCCCCTAAGCCCTGATGAAGCTCTCAGCTCCGGTTTTTGGGCCGGTTAGGTCTCGGCGTTTAGGACTCTCGCTGGGGGTGGACCCTCTTGTCCCTAAGACTTGTTCGTTTGATTGTCTCTACTGCGAGATCGGGCCCACCACCTGTCATACGCTTGAACGCCGACCCTACCGGCCCTTGGAAGAAATAAAAGAAGCCCTTGAGCGTAAACTTGCGGAGCCAGGGCTTCACTTCGAGGTCTTGACCTTTGCCGGCTCTGGCGAGCCCACTCTCCACGCTCAGCTGGGAGAACTGGTCTCGTGGGCCCGTAAGCTTACGGATCGTCCCCTCTGTCTCCTTACAAACTCTTCTCTCTTCTGGCAGGAAGAAGTGCGACGGGAAGTGCAGGCCATTGATATTCTTCTGCCTTCCCTCGACGCCGCGCGGGAGGAGACCTTTAGACGCCTGAACCGACCGGTAGCGGGTCTTTCAATAGACAAGGTGATAGAGGGGCTCGTTAAGTTGCGGGCAGAGCATTCCGGGGAGATGTGGCTTGAGATCATGTTTGTCTCCGGGGTGAACGACCAAACCGAGGAGATCGAAGCACTAGTAGAGGCTGTCTTGCGCATCAAGCCTCATCGAGTCCAGCTCAACACCGTTGATCGTCCTCCAGCTTACCCCGGAGCGCGGGCCCTTTCCCTTAAACGTTTGAAGCAACTGGCAACCCTTTTCACCCCGAAGGCAGAGGTTATTTCTCGGGAGGCTCTCAAGACTTCCTCTCCAGGGCGACCGATTTCTGAGGAGGAGATCCTGGCCTTGGTGGAGCATCGCCCTTGCCCTTCCGAAGAGATCGCCCAGGCCCTGGGTTACGACTTTCGCGAGACTTTGGGAGTCCTGGAAAAGATGGTGCGAAAAGGGTTGTTGAAGACACGGGTTCACCAGCGGAGGGTCTTTTACCATGTCGTCTAAGGTGCGTTTGGGAGTGACCATGGGATGTCCGGCGGGGGTAGGGCCGGAGATCATCCTCAAAGCCTTGGGTCATTCGTTCCCGGAAGACCTGGACCTTCTCATTCTCGGTGATCCTGAAATATTGAAAGAAAGGGCCCGTGTGTTGGGTTGTGATCCGCCACCGGTAATCCAAGGGCCTGACACCCCCTTTGAAGGGGCAGCTATCTGGCCCCTTTCACATCTTCCGGAGGTGAAGCCCGGTAAACCAGACAAGGAAACAGCCCGGGCTATGGTACGTTACATCCGGGAAGGAGTGACCCTTTGTCTCCAAGGTGCTCTGGCCGGATTGGTTACCTGTCCCATTAGTAAAACGGCCCTGAGATTGGCTGGAGAACCCTTTCCAGGTCACACAGAGATGCTTGCCAGTCTCACCGGAGCCAAAGAGGTGGCCATGGCCTTTTACGGAGATAAGCTCAAGATCGTTTTGGTCACCATCCACGTGCCGTTTTCCCAGGTACCAGCCCTTCTTTCAGAGACAAAGATCCTTTCGGTTTCTCGGCTAGCTTATCGGTTTTTGAAAGAAGACCTCGGTCTTCACTCCCCGCGTCTTGCTCTTTCGGCCTTGAATCCACATGCCAGCGAGGGAGGACTCTTTGGGGACGAAGAAGCCCGTCTCCTCGAACCAGCAGTGCGTCGGGCCCAGACGGAAGGGCTTCCTTTGGAGGGACCCTTTCCTGCTGACAGTCTTTTCTTTCGGGCGGTTTCCGGAGAGTTTGATCTGGTAGTGGCCCTCTATCACGACCAGGGGCTCATCCCATTCAAACTCCTACATTTTAGAGACGGTGTAAACCTTACCTTGGGGCTGCCCATTGTCCGTACCTCAGTAGATCACGGCACAGCCTACGATTTGGCGGGCAAGGGGGTAGCAGATGAAGCCAGTCTGGTGGCCGCCATCAGGTTGGCGTATCAGATGGCCCGCAGGCGCTTCAACCTGTAGCCTCCACTTCGATTCTTTCTCCATTTCCGGAGATGAAGGCCAGCATCAGCGAAAGGTAGTCTCTCAAATGTCGGGTGATGAGGAAGTTTTCCTTAACGAAGCGATGGGCTTTGAGTCCCATTTCCAGGCGCTTGTCGTGATAGAAGAGGAGATAGCGGATCCTGAGGGCTGCCCCTTCCGGGGTGTGGACCAAAAAGCCAGTGTGATGGTTTACCACCTGGATCCGGATACCACCGGTGTCTCCTCCGATAACGGGTTTCTTTTTCCACATGGCTTCGGTAACAGTGAGTCCGAAACCCTCACGTGTGGACTTTTGGAGCACCACGTCGGCGGCTCGTTGAAGGGCGTTGACCGTGCGATGGGCCTCTGGTGGGAGGTAGAGGATATGGATGTCTGGATGGTCTTTGGCTGCAGCCAGCACTTCGTGATAGATAACTTCCCCTTCGGGATCGTCGGCTGCCCCTCCTCCAGCATAAACCAATTGTAAAGGCATGAACTTCATAGCCATCAAAGCAGCGCGCACCACCCCTATCGGGTCCTTGAAGCGATCAAAACGCGAGACCTGGAGCACCAAGGGTTTTTTGGGATCGAGGCCAAAGCGATCAAAGACTCCCATGACCTCTTCTTCTGGCAATTCCATGTTCTTTTCGGTGAGGGGGTCAATACTGGGAGGAATGATGTATTGTGGATGAGGCAAGGGCTGAGTGAAGTCCGGCATGGAGAAGATGCTTGCGTCATAGTCGCTTACGATATTGCGCAGATAGCGCCAGACCGGTCGAAAAGGACGACTCAAGTCGATGTGGCAGCGCCAAATCCAATGATTTTTACGTTCTGGCATAAACTTGATAAGAAAGGCCGGTTGAGGATCGTGGATAAAGACGAAATCAGCCTCCGAAAGGACCTTTTCCAGTTTTTCAAATTCCCGGCGGTTGTTCTCTTCGTAAAGTTTGATGTTTTGTTCGGTAAATTCCACGGGAAAACCCTGAAGGGCGTTGTGCATGGATTTGGTGACTTTGAAGAATTCTTCCGGCCCGGAGATAACCTCCCAGCGGACCGAAAGCCCGAGGGCTTCCATGAGAGGGACCATGCTTTTCAGGATCTCGGCCACTCCTCCGCCGTAACGGGTAGAGTTGACGTGTAACACCCGGGCTTCTTTGAGATGATGAGCCAGTTGTTTGAGTTGATCGATGACGTCTGAGCCAACGACTGCTTCATAACGCCCTAGAAGGTCGTGATTCATGCTCCTTCTTCCTCAAAATAGTCTTCAAAGACCGCCGAGAGTTGCTGCCTGATCTCTGTAAGGGTCAAGAAATAGGGATCAATGGCCGCCAGTCTTGCCGCCAAGTCGTCGTAGCGCGGGGCAAAGGCCATGAGCCAGGCGCGAAAGTCGTCGATCCGGTCCGGAGTGCGCCGACGAGCGTCTATGAAGTGGTAAAAGATGCTGCCCTGAGAAAATCCAGGCACCACGTCCTTGAGTTCCTTGGGATGAGAGAGTCGTCGGCCAGTATCCAGGACTACGATTTGGCTCTTAACGAAATAGAAAGGTTTTTCGGCTTTGCGCCAGGGAAGGTCTCCACTTTCGTCAATGCGTTCTTCCAGCACGTTGATGAGTTCTTCTCGAAGTTCTTCGAGGTTTTGAAACTCGTGAGGGGCGATGAGGTTGAGCCGTTCGGCCAAGACCCAATCGTGAAGGTCCCGATGGGCCCAGGCCGCAAAGTCGTTGTGAAATTCTGGATGATCAAAGCTGGGGCGTAACTGTCGAGCCCAAAAGTGATAATAAAGACAACCCACCTCTACTTCTTTAAGATGCTCTAGGAGTTCGGCCAAGATATAGGCCTTAATTCCTGTAGAAATAGAAACCAGGGCACAATCTTTGACATGAAAGAGGTTGGCTTCTTCCATCAGCCCGTCTCACAGAGTTTTTTGAGGATTTTTCGGACCTCTCGAAACGACTCTACTTGGTACTTGGCCCGCGAGACCCCAAAACCGACTTTTATGGTATAGGCCTCCTCGGGCATGGCTTCAAAGAGGTCTTCATCTGTCCAGTCGTCACCTGCAGCCAGGATAAAGTCGAAGTCCGCCTGTTCCAGGAAATATCTAGCTGTGCGTCCTTTATTAATGTTGGCAGGCTTGACCTCTATTATTTTATTTCCCTCTAGTACGATGAGGTCGAGATTCTGGGTGATGTCGCAAAGGGCGTCCTTGAGTTCTCGCGCCCTTACCGCTGAAAGTTCGGGGTCCGCCAGGCGAAAGTGCCAGACCAGGGCGTAGTCTTTTTCTTCCACAAAGGCCCCTGGAGTGAGATCAGCAAAAGCCTCCATGATGGGCCGAATGGCCTCTTTCCAGTCCGAAGAGATGGGTTCTATCGGTTCCCAATCCTTTCCTGGTTCCTTGATCCAGACACCGTGTTCCGCCACAAGGTTCACTGCTAGATCCCCAAACCACTTTTCTAGGGTTTCTTTGTTCCGACCGCTTATTAGCACCACTTTATTGTTCGGAAAAGAGGCCAATTTTTTCAAAAGGGTGCGTACTTCTTCGTCTGGTTTAGCTTTTTCTGGACGGGAGGCAAAACCAACCAGGGTGCCATCGTAGTCCAGGAATTCGATTCGATTCCGGGCCTTTTGGAAGTCTTCCTGCATCTTATTGATGATATCCGGTGTGATTCGGCGGGCGGAGAAAGCTTCCTGGAGTTCTTTGACCTCGAGCAACTTCCCCATAAATTCGTTGGCCCAACGGTGGACATCGTAACGTTTGAGGCGGACCTTCATGGTTCGGTTTCGTTCACGTTTTTCTTCTTCCGACATTTCCAAGGCTTCATGCATAGCCTCGGCCATTCTATTGATGTCATAGGGGTTGATGATGATGGCCTCTCCGAGTTCTGCTGCTGCTCCAGCCATTTCCGAAAGAATTAGCACGCCGTGATCCTCCGGTACGGTAGCCACGTATTCCTTGGCGATGAGGTTCATGCCATCACGCATAGGTGTCACCAAGGCCACGTCAGCCAGATAGTAAAGGGCAGCCAAGGTATGAAATGGCACGGACCGATAGAGGTACCAGATGGGTGTCCAACCAAAGGCTCCGTGTCGACCGTTGATCCGACCGATGAGTTCGTCCACTTCTCGTTTGAGCATCATGTAATGTTCCACCCTGGTCCGAGAGGGGACTGCGACCAGGATGAGGACCACTTTTTCGCGATACTGGGGATAACGTTCAAAGAGGAGATCGTAAGCTCTGAGGCGCTGGGCAATACCTTTGGTGTAGTCCAAGCGGTCAACCGAGAGGATGACCCGCCGATCCCCCACTCGTCGTCTGATACGTCTTATTTCGTGGAGGACCTCGGCCTTCTCATGGCTTTCGGCAAATCGTCCAAAGTCAATTCCCATGGGGAAGGCGTCCACCCGAACCACGCGGGTGTCAGTGGCGATGAGGCCTAAGCTGTGTTCGTAGCCCAGAAGGCGACGTACGCTGCTCACGAAATGGCGTACGTAATCAAAGGTATGGAAACCAATGAGATCTGCTCCGATAAGCCCCCGGATGATTTCTTCTCGCCAGGGCAGGACCCGAAAGATCTCGTAAGAAGGAAAGGGGATGTGGAGAAAGAAACCGATACGAGCCTCAGGAAGGCGTTCCCTCAACATCCCGGGGAGGAGAAGAAGTTGGTAATCATGGACCCAGATGATGCTGTCTTCGTCCGCTACCTCGCAAACAGCTTCACAAAAGAGGCGATTCACACGACGATAAGCTTCCCAGAGTCTGGAATCAAAGACAGCATATTGCAGAAAATAGTGAAACAAGGGCCAGAGGGTCTTGTTTGAGAAGCCGTAGTAGAAGTTTTCAATCTGACGCTGGGTGAGGAAAATAGGGCGACAGGAGAGTTCAGCCAGCTTTTGGACTACTTCTTCTTCTCGTCCTCTGACACTTTCGAGCGAAATTCCAGGCCAACCCAGCCAGAGCCCGTCTTTTTCCCGATAAAAGGAACCTAATCCCGTAGCCAGACCCCCGGCGCTGGGCTGAAAATGAAGCTTTCCTTCGCGCTTGGTAACGGTGACCGGGAGGCGATTTGAAACGATGATTACCCGACCAGGCATAAATTTATGCTAAGTTTTGAGATCTGCTTTGCCAAGGCTTAACGCTTTTTTTCTACCTCCCATCCCGGTAGAAGATGGAGCTCAGTGAGTTGGGTCATGGTTACGGGAGCCGGAGCTCCGGTGAGCAGACATTGTGCCCGTTGAGTCTTGGGAAAGGCGATCACCTCCCGGATACTTCGACGCCCCAGCATGAGCATGACCAAACGGTCAAAACCGAAGGCAAAGCCGCCGTGCGGTGGAGCACCGTATTCCAGTGCTTCTAGCAAGAAACCAAACTTCTCACGCGCTTCCTCTGGGCTGATCTTAAGGAGCCGGAAGACGCGTTCCTGGATCTCTGGCCGATGAATACGTATGCTCCCACCCCCCACCTCTATACCATTTAGTACCAGATCGTAGGCCCTGGAGCGTACTCTTTCCGGGGCGCTCTCCAGGAGATCGAGATCTTCTTCTTTAGGGGAGGTGAAAGGATGATGCATCGCCACGAAGCGTCCTTCTTCTTCGTCCCATTCCACCAGGGGAAAATCCACCACCCAGCAGAACTTGAAAGTTCCCTGAGGGATGAGATCCAGGCGCCGGGCTAATTCCACGCGCAATTCGGCTAGCACCTCATTGACCACCGAGGGTTGATCCGCCACAAAAAAGATGGTGCTTGGGGCAACGGGTTTCAGGGCTTCAAGCAGGGCCCTGGTTTCTTCCTCTGAGAAGAACTTGACGATGGGCGACTGGAGATCACCCCCTTCCCGCACCTTGATCCAGGCCAGACCTTTTGCTCCCAACTGGTTAGCTAGGGCCGTGAGATCATCTAGTTCTTTGCGAGAGAAATCATGAGGTACGGAAAGTCCCTTGATCAGACCGCCGCGTTTAATCACTTCGGCAAAGACGCGGAACTCGGTTTGTCGGAAGATGTCGGTGAGGGTTACCAGTTCCAGATCGAAACGCAGATCGGGGCGATCTGTGCCGTAACGTGAAAGGGCCTCTTCATAAGATAGTATGGGAAAGGGCCTTTCCAGTTCAACTCCTAAGGTTTCCCGGAAGATATGTGCCACCAGACCTTCGAGGAGGTCCATTACGTCTTTTTCTGTGACAAAAGACATCTCGAGATCTAGCTGAGTGAATTCGGGTTGCCGATCCGCCCTCAGGTCTTCGTCTCGAAAGCAACGAACGATCTGGTAATAACGGTCGAGTCCCGCCACCATCAAAATTTGTTTGAAAAGTTGTGGAGATTGAGGAAGGGCGTAAAACTTTCCTGGATAAAGTCTGCTCGGAACCAGATAGTCACGTGCCCCTTCCGGGGTGCTCTTGGTGAGGAAAGGGGTTTCAACCTCTATGAAACCGTGTTCGTCAAGGAATTGTCTGGCCGCTCGTGCTACTTGGTGGCGGAAACGCAGGGCCTTTGTCATCTCCGGACGCCGCAGATCCAGATAACGATAACGCAAACGGTTTACCTCGGAGACCTCCACTTCTTCGTCCAGGGGGAAAGGTGGGGTCTTGGAGGGGTTGAGGATCTTGAGCTCATGGGCTTCGACTTCGATCTCACCTGTTTCTATCTTTGGATTTTCCATTCCAGCGGGCCGACGCCGGACACGACCTTTCACCGCGATGCAGTACTCAGCTCGCAGGCGATGGGCATGGGCATGGGTTTCGGGATTGACCTCTGGTTCAAACACCACCTGGGTGAGACCCTCCCGATCCCGCAAGTCAATGAAGATCACTCCACCGTGGTCGCGTCTTCGCAGGACCCATCCCATGAGGACCACTTCTCGTCCAATGTCTTCCGCCCGTAAGGCGTTGCAATGATGCGTCCGTTTCCAGTCTCCGAGGAGGTCCATGCTCTTTCCCCTTTCGTTGTCTTCGGCCCCTTACGTTTAGCCCTTTTGTGCGGGCTCTTCAAGCCGAGATCACAAAAGAATTTCTCTCTGGTCATTACGGCTTTCTTGAACTATTAGTTCTTTCAACATCCAGGAAGGAGGGTTTTTCTTATGGCCAAGGTCGCCCTCTTGCTGGCTCCAGGTTACGAGGAACTGGAAGCCGTAACCGTGGTGGACGTCCTTCGGCGGGCGGGGATCGAGTGCGTCATTGCAGGTTTGGAAGAAGGTCCGATTCCCAGTGCTCGCAATGTAAGGATCGTACCAGACGTCACCATCGAGCATCTTGACCCACAGGAACTCGAGCTGGTGGTGCTCCCCGGAGGTCTCCCGGGGGTTGAAAACCTGAAGCGAGATCCGAGAGTGAAGGAACTCTTGGAGAAAATAAAGGGAAGGGGAAAGATGTGTGCCGCCATCTGTGCTGCACCCGGGGCCTTGGCGGCCTTCGGATGGCTTGAAGGCAAAAAGGCCACCATCTATCCGTCCCTTAGGGACGAATTGAAGGGGGCAGAGGTGGCAGATGATCCGGTGGTGGTAGACGGAAACGTGGTCACCAGCCAGGGACCGGGCACGGCTCTTCCCTTTGCCTTTACCCTGGTAGAACTACTTGCTGGACGGGAAAAGGCTAGTGAGGTGGCCCGGCAGATGCTTCTGCGTTGGCCTTAAGAAGGTAAATTAAGAAGGTAAATATTGTTCCAAGATCGGGAAAAGGGCCTTGGTGAAGGCCTGGAGTCTGGCCTCTGCCTCTGGCGAATAAGGCACAATGAGACGTACCAGGGCCCCGTCGGAACGCCTTTTGAGGAGACGATCAAGTAAGAGGTAGAGCCGGTCTTTGAATTCCGAGGCCACCACGCGTCCGCGTCCTTGATACCAGTAGTAAACCAGAAGCTTCTCTCCCCCTTTTTGTAGAAGGAAACGATTGATCTTTCGCGGTCCCAGAGGTGTTTCGAGGACGATGATCTCGGCCGAGATGGGACTCCAGCCCCCTCCTGGCATACAGTGCTTGGGGGAATGGATCATAGCCCCTTCTTGTTGTTCTTCGAAATAACCTACGTAAAGATCTATACAGAAACGCCCCTGGCAGTAATCACCCATCAAGTAATTGTCCACTCCGAGGACGCGTTCTATTTTCTCATCCATTCTTTCGGTTTTGGTGAGTTGATAGCCATCTATGCGATGGGGAAAAAGGGATAGATCCATCTTGATGGGAACGGGTTTCTGGGTGCTCACCGCTTCGAGCACCAAGGAGAAAGCCAAAAGAATAGCGGCTAGAAGGAGGGCGCGCTTGATCATCGGTCTTTGACCAGATGGTAAATTAAAAAGACCAAGATTAATGAAAGAGTAAATACCGCTAAACCGGAGAAGGTGTGAAAGAAACCCTCAGCGGCTTCGGCGCCAAACTTGTAGGAGAGGATACCAGTGACAAAGATGCGGAGTACGTTCACACCGATGGCGACGGGAACCGAAGCCAACACAAATAGCAATTTCCAGAGGGGTCTTCGGACGAAATAGGCCAGGATAACGCAGATTGCCAGAAGAGAGATGAGAGAACGGATGCCAGAACAGGCGTCTACCACTTCCAAAGTGGTGTTGGGTAAAACGATAATGTTACCGTCCCGATAGACGGACAGTCCTATACTTTGGAGAAGGCTGGTGGCCATTTTGGTAGCCAAGAGCTTTAAGGGGAAGGTAAGGGTGTTATAGATGACGTAGGGAATGGGAATAGCCAAGAGCAGGATCCCAACGGGAAAGGCAAGTTTTCGGGCCACAGGCCAACCGAGAAGGAAGATGAGTCCTCCGTAAAGAACTACTAAGAAGGAGACCCGTTGAGTAAATTGTTCCCCGGCCACCCACCCCAGAAGGAGAAAAAGAAGCCCTACTCCCACTACCAGAAGGCCCCACCAGCTGGCTTTCAGAGGATGGGTCAAAAGCTCACCTCTCTTTTGCCAGATCAGATATCCTGAGAAAAGGGGCAGGAGGATACCGTGAGAATAGTTCGGATCGTGCCACCAATCGTAGACCAATTTTTCAAGAATGGGATGGTAAAGGAAGAGCAGGCTTGCTGAAAACAGGAAAAGACTCAACCACCAACTCTTTTCCGGGTTCAAGAAAGTACTTTTAGCTTCCATGCGGTGATGTCTTTCAAGTGTTTCAAGAGCTCTTTGTAGTCTAAAGTGTTCAGGATGTCATCCCTTTCACACCAACCCCGGCGGGCCATGGCCACTCCTAGGTGGAGAAAGGACATTTGATCGACCAAGTGGGCGTCGGTACCGATGAGGAGTTTAACACCGGCTTCTTTGGCGGCCCTGGCATGGAGGTCGTTCAGATCAAGACGCTTGTAATAGGCATTGATCTCTAAGATGGTGCGAGTTTTTTGAGCTACTTTGATCAGACGTTCCAGGTCAAGGGGATAGGGCTCACGTTCTCCCAAGAGCCTTCCGGTAGGGTGTCCGATGCAGTGCACAAAAGGATTTTTCATGGCGGAGATCAGGCGTTCCGTAAGGGTCTTTTCATCTTGTTTGAAGCCGCTGTGGATGGAGGCGATCACCAGGTCGAATTCCTTAAGGACTTCGTCCGGATAATCCAGGCGACCGTCAGAGAGGATGTCTACTTCGGTACCACACAGGAGCTTTACGTCCTTGGAACGTTTGTTGAACTCTTTAATGGCCTGTTTTTTTTCCACAATTTTTTCCATCGGAAGGCCGCCAGCGACCTTTAATCCTTGAGAGTGATCACAGATTCCTACCCATCTGAGGCCCAGTTTTCGGGCGTAAGCAGCGATCTCCTCGATGGAAGAGGAACCGTCACTCCACTTGGAATGGACGTGGGAGTCTCCCAGGATTTCATCGTAACCTACGAGTCTGGGCAACCGTCCAGCTTGGGCGGCTTCGATTTCTCCTCGATCTTCTCTCAGTTCAGGAGGGATCCATGGCAGCCCCACGGCTTCGAAGACTTCTTCCTCTTCCTGGCCTCCGATGCGCTCCTGACCTCGAAAAATGCCATATTCGTTGATCTTAAGCCCCCTCTGGACCCCAAGTTCTCTAATACGGATGTTATGGGCCTTGGAGCCGGTAAAATAGGCCAGGGCAGCCCCGTAGCATACCGGATCTACCACCCGCAGGTCTACCTGGATGCCTTCATATTTGAGACGGACACTGGTCTTGGTCTCTCCCCTGAGGAGTACTTCCTCCACCATCGGCAGGGAAACGAAGACGTCCATTACCTTTAGAGGGTTCTTGGAGGTGACCAGGATATCGATGTCTTTTACGGTTTCCCGTCGCCGACGGATGCTGCCCGCTATGTCGATGCGGTCCACGGGACTCTTTTGCTTGAGTAGGGAGACGATCTCTTCTGCCCAGGGCAAGACCAGCCCTAGTGGAAGACGCCCTTTCTTCTGTTTGAGGAGACGGATTCCTTTGAGGATGTTTTCTTCGGTCTTGGGGCCAAAACCAGGCAAACGTGAGAGACGGTGTTCAAGGCAGGCCTTTTCCAGTTCTTCGATGGTTTTGATTCCGAGTTTTTCATAGACCATTTTGGCCTTTTTAGGGCCAAAACCAGGGATCTCCAAAAACTTGAGGAGCTCTGGGGGAATTTCGCGCTTAAGTTCTTCGTACTTCTGGAGGGTGCCAGTCTCCAGGATTTCTTTGATCTTCTGGGCAAGATCTTTTCCGATGCCAGGAATGCGTTCAAGTTTTCCTTGAGCCGCAAGCTCTTCCACCTCAACGGTCAAGGCCTCGATGTTTTGGGCTGCCCGTTGATAGGCCCGGATACGATAGGGATTGTCTCCTTTGATTTCAAGAAGGGCCGCTACCTTTCGAAAGATCTCGGCCACCTCTTTATTCTTCATCTCTCACTCCCGAGGAGCCTGTCCAGGATTTCGTGACGGAAGAAACGTTCTGTGATCTCAAAGGCCCGTTTGAGTTTACTCGGATGTCGCAATCTAGTCACCAGAGGCAGTCTTTCCACTTTTTGGGCCGTGGAATAAGTGTCATCCGGGACTACCAACACCGCCACCTCGTGTTCTTCGGCCTTAGCCAGGATGATCTCATTAGGATAGAGACCTCCGGTGAGAATGAGACAAACTGCCCCGGTCTCAATGGCAGCTAATTGGATGTCGGAGCGGTCACCCCCCACGATGACACCGAAGTTTGGCGTTTTCTTGAAATAGGTGACCGCCTTGTCCACTTGCATCCCTCCGATGAGGAAACGTTCTATTAGACGATCTTCACGGCCGGCTACCAGGACCCGGGCTGCCAAAAAGTCACGCAGTTCCGAAACCGAGACCGCTTGCAAAAGATTGTCCCGCGGAATTTCAGCCAGGATCTCAAAGCCTTCCTTTTGGAGGAAAGGACGGACCAGTTCTTCGTAAAGGGGACGGGCTTCCTCTTCGATGGCGTTGATCACCACCGCTTTAAGCCTTTCTCCGAGATCCTGACGGGCTTGCAAAAGATAATCGATGACAAATTCTCCTTCGAACCTGGCGACTAAGACCACTTTCGCTTCAAGGGCCAGGGCCAGTTCCAGATTAGAGGCCCCGAGAAATTTACCAGAATAAAGGGTTCCGAAACCGCTGGCCAAAAGGACTTCGCCTTCCTTCTCAAGAGTTTGGGCTTGTCTCAGGATCGTTTCTTTGGTTGGCAGGGATCCTCCTTTCAAGGCCTCCACCAGGAGATCTTGGGTAAGGACTATTCCGCAAAGGCTCGACTTTTCCTGTTCAAGTGCCAAAGCTTCTGCTACCACCAGGGCGTCTTCGTCAAGAAGGACTCCGTTCCGGGCCAAGGGACGATTCCCCAGGGTTTTCAGGAAACGAATATCTTTCCCTTCTAAAGCCTTCCCAAGACCAAGAAGGGTGAGGGTCTTTCCAGCATAAGGTCCTGTAGAGGCTACATAAATTACCATCTTTAATCCCCTCCTAAGATTAACCGGGCGTCTACGGCCCATACACCATGCCCTTTGGGACAAACCATCAGAGGATTGATTTCCCCTTCCGTCAATTCCGGGAAGTCTGCCGCGAGGAAGGCGAAACGGACTATTTGATTTACCAAGGCTTCGAGATCGGCTTCTTTGGCCCCTCGTATCCCTTTGAGGAGGGGGAAACTTCTTATCTCGCGCACCATCTCACGGGCTTCCAGGGGGCCAAAAGGCGCCAGCCGGAAGGAAACGTCTTTCAGGACCTCCACGTAGATACCACCGAGACCGAACATCACCAGGGGACCGAATTGTGGGTCCCGATTGAAACCAAGGATTACCTCTCGCCCCTCGGTGATCATTTCTTGGACTAAGACTCCAATAATAGTAGCCCGTGGTTCGCGGCTCCTCACCCGGTTGGTGATTTCAAGAAAGGCTTCTCGCAATTCCTGTTCGGAACGAAGGTTTACTTTGACCCCTCCTACGTCTGTCTTGTGGAGAATATTGGGCGAGACGATCTTGAGGACTACGGGATAACCGATGACACGGGCCGCCAGGACCGCTTCTTCAGTGGTGCGAGCCAGGAGGGATTTGGGAAAACGGAATCCGTAGGCCTCAAGGACTTCCCGCACCTCGTAATCGAAGAGGACCTGTCGGCCCTCAAGCCTTGCGGCTTCTAAGGCTCGTTTGGCCCGCTCAAAATCAACCTTTGGCCGCTTGGGAGTTTCTTGGGGTTTGTTCAGATAGAACCGGTATAACCAGGCCTGTTCAAGGGCTTTAATGGCCTCTTCGGGATATTCGAAAGGGGGAATTCTGTTTCGCAGAAGGATCCTGCGAGCCCTTTTGACACTTTCTTCGCCTAGAAAACAGGCTGTCACGGGTTTCTTTCCGACGAATTCCCTGAGCCCTTTGGCAACTTCTTCAGGATCTACGGTTGCAGTCCGAGAAAGGATGATCAAAAAGGCGTTCAATTGGGGCTCTTCGACGAGAACACGCAGAACCTCAAAATAGCGTTGCGCGTCTGCGTCTCCCAAGACGTCTATGGGATTGTAGAAAGAAGCGTGGGGCGGGAGGATTTGCCTCAATTTTTCAACCAACTCGGCACGAAGAGTGGGGATTTCCAGAGATGATTTCTCGCAGGCGTCAGCGGCAATGATACCGGGGCCTCCTGAATTGGTGACGATGGCGATTTTGGGACCGGTGGGTACGGGTTCCAAGGCCAAAAAGAGGGCAAGGTTAAAAAATTCACGCAGGGTTTGGGTTCGGAGTACTCCTGCCTGCTTGAAGGCCGCCTGGTAGGCCGCTTCTGAGCCCGCCAGAGAGCCCGTATGAGAAGAGGCTGCCCGTGCCCCAGCCGCGGTGACTCCGCTTTTAAAGATAACGATGGGTTTCTTTCGCGAGACTTCACGTGCAACCTCAAGAAAAGTACGGCCTTCGTCAATACCCTCCACATAGCCCATGATCACTTCGGTATGGGGGTCTTCGGCCAGGGCACGCAAACATTCGATTTCCGAAACATCACACTTATTGCCAAGGCTTACGAAGCGTGAAAGCCCTATCCCTTCGGCTTTGGCCCATTCCAAGACGGCCAGACAAAGGGCCCCGGATTGGGAAAAGAAGCCGATACGCCCCCGTTTGGGTTTGACAGCGGCAAAAGTGGCGTTGAGACGGTGGTAGGTGTCGAGTACCCCCAAACAGTTGGGGCCAATGATTCGAAGACCGTGTTCTCTGGCCAGAGACACGAGTTCTCTTTCGAGCCGGGCACCTTCGGCTCCGGCTTCTTTGAAACCCGCCGAGAGAATGACTACGGCCTCTATCCCTTTGACCACGCAGTCTTTTAGGACTTCTAAGACCACGGGTGCCGGGACGGCAATGATGGCCAAGTCAATTTCTTCAGGGACTTCTGTAAGACGAGGATAGCACTTGAGCCCCAGGATCTCTTCGGCCTTGGGATTGATGGGAAAGATCTGACCTTTGAATCCAAAATCAAGGAGGTTCTCGACCACATCATGTCCCACCTTACCAGGCTTGCGCGAAGCACCTACTACGGCTACCGATCGGGGACGGAAAAACTTTTCAAGCATCAGAAGGTCTCCCTCAGAGAAGGGTTCTGTTTAAGAACTAAGTTCAAGGTCAAGGGGTGTCAATTTTCTTCTTTCTCGGGGCGTTGATGAGGATATCGGGAACTGATAGATTTAGATCAGTTAATTGCCGGCGTAGCTCAATTGGCAGAGCATGGGATTTGTAATCCCAGGGTTGAGGGTTCAAGTCCCTCCGCCGGCTTAAGGTCTTCCTCGACAGGCCCAGAGATAAAAATGCCGTCCTTTCTTCAAGCCGACGCCGGTGGCCCCTTTGGCCAAATAAAGGGCCCAAGACCAAGCGGGTTCATAAAAGCTCGTGGTAGAAGACCAGTAGAATTCCTGAACTTCTCCAAAGGTGTGATCTGGGGGCAGGGCGGGTGAATGTTGGGAACAGTCTACCAGGGATTCCAGCTCGTTAATGCCAGGTAAGCGCCAATCCGAAAAACCTCCCCAGTTTTTTCCGTTCATCTTTTCAATGATTTGAAAAGCTTCCTCCCAGCTGACAAGCCCCGGAGCCAGATCCGCGCAGCGGGTCCAGTGGAGCCCAGTGAGGAGGTCTTTTACTACGGCGTCACTTTCTGCCTGAAAACGGGGTTTGGGCCAAGGGCGGCCAGCCTGATAAGCACCATCCTGGCCACTTCCATCGCACAGAATCGCTTGTCCGGAGGAGTCGAAACATTGTTTTTGGCCTGTGACAAAAAGTTTTTGATTTTTTCCGCGCACTGGCCAAAGGAGTCGCTCTTCGTCCTTGCGACTGTAAAACATACGTCCTCCGCCAAAATGGATGTTCCAGGCGTAACCCGGGTTAATCGCAGCGGAAGTGGAAGTCCAGTACCATCCGTGAAAGACCCCTTTAAAAGGGTGGCCTTTAGGAAGGACTGGATTTTTATTCTCCAAGAAGAGGAGACTTCTTAATTCTCGCCGGTTGGGCAACCTCCAATCCGTAAAACCTAAAAGGCGTTCTTTGTTCCATTTTCTGACCTGTTCAAGCGCCTCTTCCCAGTTCAGAGGCAGTCCCAAGAGGTTGGCTTCTTGAGGCCAGTAAAGTCCTGTTAACACGTCCAGGACCAGACCATCTGAAACTTTAAAGCGGGGCTCTATCCAGACTCCAATTCGATATTCACCGTCCTGACCACTTCCTTCACAAGGGATAATCCTCCCGGAGGAATCATAACAATTCTTTTGCCCCGTCCAGATGATCATGGTCTGCAGTCAAAACCTTAAGCCGGGCGTTGGCAAGCCCTCACACGGATAAAATGTGAATAATTGAAGACACTAGCTCCCTTTCAGGGATCGATTAAACATAAATTTAAATCCAAAACAAGGAAGATTGGCCAAATAATATGCTATTTTTAACAATTAAAGTCGTATAAATCCGTCTTAGTTTAAAATAATACCACTTGTCTTTTAAAATAAACATTGTAGTCTAAAAAGAGCTTTATAGATTTAAGCGATTGTTCTTCGTCAATTTATTGACTCTGCTGACAATTTTGGGAGAAGACGGCAATGATAAGAGGTCTTTGGGGGCGGGCTTCCTTTTTCGTTTTGGTCTTGGTGATCTTGGGTGTTTCCGCTTCGAGGATCCTGGCTCGGGTTCATGGCCCTTGTGCCAATTGTCATACCATGCACAACTCTCAGAACGGAGAGCTGGTCTCCTCGGTTGGCCCTTACCAGCATCTCACCAATAAGGATTGTGTGGGTTGTCATTCAAATGATGGAAGTGTCACCATCGTCAGTCTTGGAGAAACGCGCATCCCCATCGTGCTCAACTCCGCCCCGCCAGCTTATCCTTCCGATGGGAGTCCTTCCGGAACCCTGGCGGGAGGCAATTTTTATTGGGTAGAACAGGTGGGTGACGAATATGGACATAACGTCATCAACCCTGACGCTACGCTGGCTTGGGCTCCCGGAGGTACGAGCAAGTTCGGGGTGGTGCCCAACAGCTGTGGTTTTGAGGGTTGCCACAAGTCGTTGGCTTCCATTCGTTATGGTCCAGGGCCCGGTCCTCTCTTCAATCCCATCCGCGGCAACGGGTGTATTGGTTGTCACGATGCAGCCCACCACGCCAACGATGAGAGGTTTATGCTTGGCAACGGCTACAAATTCGTAGACGAATCCGGTGGAGGTTATCGTTTTATCAACAAAGCCGGAGCCCGATTCTGGAATATACCCCCGCATAATCCTCCGGCAGTAGCCGGCATCGAGGACCCAGACTGGGAACAGACGGTAAGCCCCAGTGATCACAACGAATATGAAGACTATCCCAAGCCCTTTGCTCCGCTGGCATACGGTGGTCAGGCGCAAGGAATCAGCGACTTCTGTGCTGGCTGTCACAACGCCTTCCACTCTTGGCCTGAAGGAGGATGGCCCAATGGGGGTGACGGAAATCCTTGGTTGAGACATCCCTCTGGAGTGGTCTTGCCCAACCGGGGAGAGTACGCCCAGTACACCGTTTACAATCCCTTAGCACCAGTGGCCCGCCCGGATGCTGAAGCCTTACAGGGGCAAGGGGGGCCACTTTCGGAGGTGCGTCCCGGGGAGGACAAGGTCATGTGCCTTTCCTGTCACCGGGCCCATGGTAGCCCTTATCCTGATATGCTCCGGTGGGATTATACCACTTGCGAGGCTGGTTCCGGAAACGAAGAGTGTGGTTGTTTTGTTTGCCACACCTCGAAGAAGTGATCAGTCCTCTGTCTGTTTTATTTCTTCCCACACAGCGTCCATCTCTTCGAGACTCGCTTCCCTTAAAGAGCGACCCTTTTCGTGAAAACGCCTTTCCATCTCGGTGAAACGGTGAATGAATTTGGCTACGGTCTTTCCTAAGGCCTCTTCAGGGTTTATCTGGAGTTTGCGGGCCAAATTTGTTACGGTGAAGAGGAGATCTCCGATCTCTTCCTCTATTTTGGAGGTCTGCCGTAAGGAAACGGCCTCTTTGAGTTCCTCTATTTCTTCCTCCAGTTTTGAAAAAAGATCTTCGGGCTGTGACCAATCAAAGCCCACGCGGGAGGCCCTTTCCCCGACCCGAAAGGCCCGTTGCAGGGCCGGCAGGGTGCGGGGCAGATTGCCCAAGACCGAAGAGGTGGAAAGCCCCTTTTTCTTGGCTTCCTCTTCTTTAATCTTCTGCCATTGAGCCACGACTTCTTCGGCCTCAGATAGGCTTTGCTTCCCGAATACGTGGGGATGGCGCCGGATCATCTTTTCGGCGCAAAGACTGAGGACATCTCTCAACCTGAAATATCCCGCCTCTTCGTAAAGATAGGCCAAAAAGACAAGGAGAAAGAGGGCATCACCGATTTCTTCGCACACCTCCAGAGGATTTGCTTTTTCAATGGCTTCCACTACTTCGTAAGCCTCTTCGAGGACATATTTTTTGAGGGTCTCAGGGCTCTGTTTACGATCCCAAGGGCAGCCGTCCGGACCCCGGAGGCGGGCGACGATTTCAACCAGTCTGACAAAAAGAGGACCTAATTCTTCAAATTTTTTGTCCATGGCGCCTGAAAAAGTGTCTGAGATTGTAGTTGAAACGGCTCTTCCATTCTGGAGGAAGGATTTGAACCAGAAATCTTGTTCCAGAGACAAGGTAAGGATAGGTGAGAGAGTTCCTGAAGAAGCGTTCACTTTGAGGATAAAAAGTGGCCAGGAGGAAGAAGCAGAAGGCCAGGAGAATGAATCCTTTGAGGAAACCGAGACCCGCTCCGAGCAAGTGGTTTATCCAGGCCAGGTGCAAGTCTTTCAACAGGCGGGTTAACAATTCGACCAAAATGAAGACCGCCAGAAACCCAAGAAGGAAACTTAGACTAAAGGAAATCACCTTTAACCAGGAGACCTCGAACCAGGGGGCAAGGATCCCTTCGACGAAAGGACTCAAACGACTGGCTGCAAGGTAACCAGCCACCAGACCCATCAAAGAAGAAAGCCCCCTCAGAAATCCAATCCAGGCGTTGCGCAGGATGAAGAGACCCAGGGTAACGACCACCACGATGTCTACCCAGTGAAGCGGCAGCTTCATCCTTCAACCTTCCAGAAGGTTCCCCAAGGGGTATCGCGCAAGATGATCCCCTTTCGAGCCAGCTCTTCACGGATGGCATCAGCTCGTTCGAAGTCCTTCCTCTGACGGGCTTCTTCGCGTTCCCTGATTCTTTCCTCAATCTGTGTCCTTGAGAGCCCTTTTCTTTGAAGGGCCCTTTGTCGGGCTTCTTCCACGAAGGCCTCGGGTTCTTCAGCCAATATCCCGAGGATGCCGCCGGCTAGTTCTTTGATGATTTCATGGGCCCGCTGTGCCAGACGCAGATGGGCTACACTAGGCCTTCGACCACAGGCTTGCAACAACTGGTTGAGTCCCCTCTCCAGGGTGAAGAGTTCTCCGATGGCCCGAGCGGTGTTTAGGTCGTCGGCCAGGGCCGAAAGAAATTTTTCCGGAAAGGCCTCTATTTCTTGGGCCAGCTTCTCGAGGGAAGCTCTCTGTTTTTGAGGGGCTTCCTCGGTGACGGGTTCAAGACGGCCCAGGAGATAAAGGGTTTCGTAAAAACCCTCCAAGGCCTTTTCGTGGTCGGAGACTACCTTTTCGGAATAGTCAAGGGGGCTACGGTAGTGCATGGAGAGGAGAAAGAGCCTCAAAGCTTCGGGATGATGTCGGGCCAGCATCTGTTTGATGGTGACGAAGTTTCCCAGACTTTTGGCCATCTTTTCACGACCCACGGTGACCATTCCGTTGTGGAGCCAATACCGCACGAAAGGTTTGCCGGTAGCGGCTTCACTCTGGGCGATTTCATTCTCATGATGAGGGAAGATGAGATCGAGTCCCCCGCCGTGGATATCGATGGTCTCACCCAGATAATGCATGGCCATGGCCGAACATTCGATGTGCCAGCCTGGTCTGCCTCGTCCCCAAGGGCTTTCCCAAGCAGGCTCTCCGGGTTTTTCTGCTTTCCAAAGGGCAAAATCCAGAGGATGACGTTTCCTTTCTGAGACCGCCACCCTTGCCCCGGCTCGCATCTCTTCCAGACTCCGTCCGGAGAGCTTGCCATATGAGGGAAACTTCTCCACGGAGAAATAGACGTCCCCTTCCGAGACGTAAGCGAAACCTTTTTCAATAAGACGTTCGATGAGGGCGATGATCTGGGGGATATGCTCTGTGGCCTTTGGTTCGTAGGTGGGTTTCAGTACCCGCAGGGCCTTCATGTCTTCGTCAAAGCTTGCGATGTAACGCCTAGCAATCTCCTCGCACGAAAGTCCAGTCTCTTTAGCCCGACGGATGATCTTGTCGTCAACATCGGTGTAGTTGCGTACATAGACCACATCGTATCCCAAGTGTTTCAGGAAGCGATAGAGCACGTCAAAGACTACGGCGGCGCGTGCGTGTCCCAGGTGGGAGTCATCGTAGGCGGTGATGCCGCAAACGTACATGGTGACCCGCGGGGGATTCAAAGGTACAAAGGGTTCTTTTCGGCGTGAGAGGGTGTTTTGAAAACGGATTTCCATGTCGGCCTATATAACAGCTCGTGGAGGTAGGTTCAACGCGCTTACACCGGTGGAACCGGCTTTCTGACCCGCATGGGGAGCTCAAGGGCGGCAATGGTGCCTTCTCCTGGTCGACTGTAAAGATAAAGCCTTCCGCCATGGGCGCGGGCCACCTTCTTGACCAAATATAACCCCAATCCCGAAGCTTTGAATTTGGTAGTAAAGAAGGGGAGGGTGGCTTTTTGAAGAGTTTTTTCATCCATGCCAGGACCGTCGTCAATGACCACCATGGCCGTACTGTCATAACAGAGACGGGTTTCTAAGATGATGTGACCTTTCTGTTCTTCAAAGGCCTCGAAAGCGTTCTTGAGAAGTTCCCAAAGGGCCTTCTCAAGGAGTCCGGCGTCCGCGTAGATAACGGGAATGTCCGGTTCAAGACGGAGTTCGATCCTCACCCCGGGAGGAAGGTCTTTTTGAAAGGTCCGTCCTACTTTTCGGACCAGAGCGTTTAGATCTACGGGATGGAAACGGGGTTTCAAAGGTTCTGTGACTTCGGTCAGTTCTTCCATCACCTGTTCCAGTCTTTCTGTTTCATCGGCGATGACACGGATGTATCGTTGCGTTTCAGGGGGAAGTTTTGGATCTTTGGTTAGCCTCTTGGCAAGGCCTCCGATCACGGTGAGAGGGTTCCTGATACGATGGGCGAGATGACAGATGAGTTCCATGGTCAAACTACGGGTCTCAGCTTCGGCCAGTCGCCTTTCATAGAGGCTCTTTTCACGGAAAAGGGTAATGATTTCAGCAAAGAGAGTGGCACCCACGTGATCGAGCACCTTGGTCTTCCTCGCTTTGAGACGAAAGATTTCTTCAAGCACCTCGTCTCGACCTGTAAGCTCGATGACTAAATCAACTTTTGGAAAACGCTTTAGGAGCTGACGAAAATCTTCGGTCACGAAAAGTCCTTTGAGACGGGCGTGTTTAGCACCTGGAGCTTCGGGATCTGGATCGGCTACTCCCAGGATCTTGAGACGTAAACGACGCGGTTCGTATTCTTCAAAGAGGGTGAGAAGATCGCGGCACCTTCGCCCTCCACCCACGATGACCACCTCAATTTCTTGTGCTTTGTTTGCCATCCTGAGGTTTCGAATAGCATATTTCTTTCCGGGAACAAAACGCCCTTTTTTTTCATCAAATTTGCGACTTCTGTTGCCAAAATCGTCTTGAACCTTAAAAAAATTCTCAAGTTTGTTCTAAAACATCCGAAAAGAGATCTGAGCAACAAAAATGTATCATTTTGAGGAGGGGCGAGATGTTTAAAAATTTATCCTTACGTACAAAACTCTTCGGTCTGATAGGGTTTGTTCTATTGATGTTTGCTTTGAATTTTTTCTTTTGTCATCAGGCTAGTTCCTCTCTCAAGAAAGAATTGAGGACTTTGCATGGAGATTTTAAACTAGTCTTTCTTTTTGGGGATTTACGAGATCTTATTTATCAAACCGAACGTTTGGTAGAAAAAATCATTGATGGAAAGGTTAGTCTACTAGAAGGACAGTCATTACTACAAGCTAAACTACAGAAAATTTCTGCTACTTGGGAGACCTTCCTTTCACGAACGGATTTCAGAAATCAGAACGTCAATCTGTTACTGGATCTTAAAGATTACATGAAGAGTCTGTCTTTTTCAGGGCAAACGGCTCTTTCCCTTCTCAAAAGAGAAGACTTTTCTGGATTTAAACGGTATGCAGAAGGAGAATTTCTACCAGCTATTCGTTCTTTTAATCGTTATAGTGCAGAATTTGCCGATTTTTTGAATCAGGAAGTAAATGAAGGCAATAAGCAAGCGATTACTTCTTTAAAACAGAGTGAGGTCAGACTTTTGTTCCTTTTCTGTTTTTCTATAATTGCTTTGACTTCTTTTGGTCTGTTTTTGACTAAACAAATCAACACTTCTATTCAAGAGATTGTAGCAAATCTGCGAGAGATTGGGCATGGACACTTTAAAAATGTAGTGAACATCAAAAGCCGAGACGAATTTGGAAAAGTCGCTCAGGCGTGCAATAATGTGATTGCCAGTATGGGTGAAATATTGAAGACTCTTAAAATACAGACAGAAACCCTTTCCCAAGCTTCAGAGAAACTTTCGAGCGTGGGTAAAAACATTGGAAAAGAGAGTCAAGAAATTGGTGAGTTTGCCAATCAGGTAGCAGAGGCTACCGAAAGGGTAACGGAGAATCTCAAAGTCATCTCGCAATCCCTTGATCAACTAAACATAGCCACCCAGGAAATTGCTCAAAACGTCGGTCATACAGCTTCCATCAGCGAGGAAGCTCGACGCAAAGCACACGTGGCCACTGAGGTGATGAAACGTCTCAAGGAAAATTCGGAACGCATTGGCCACATCGTCCAGGTCATCACCCAGATTGCTGATCAGACCAATCTTCTGGCCTTAAACGCCACCATCGAGGCTGCTCGGGCCGGGGAGGCGGGCAAGGGTTTTGCTGTGGTGGCCAACGAGGTGAAAGAGCTTGCCAGGCAAACGGCTAAGTCGACTGAAGAGATTGCCAACATGGTGAACTCTGTCCAAGAAGATGTAGAAAACGCCGTACGCGCCGTCCGGGACGTAGACGAGATAATTTCAAACATCGGGGATCTGGCCACCACCATGGCTTCAGCAACCGAAGAGCAAACAGCTACCACCGAGGATATCAGTCGCAATGTCCAAGATGGAATTTCAGCCGTGATCGAAGTTAACAATCAGGTTCAAGAACTGGCTCATAAAATCGAAAGATTTTCCATTATGTCTTTGGAACTTGGCATGACAGAAGAAGTAATCTCAGATATCGTACATGAAATTTCGGTTGTCCGCCAATTTTTTGAGATAGACGGACATAGCGTCGAAGAAGCAAGGGAATTAGCTGAGGATTCGGTCAAGGTGCTTACAATGACCCTACAACATTTTCAATGGCGTGAGCGTCTCTTAAATGGCATCTTAAACGGAGAAGATCCAAGAGTAGAAACTGATCCTACACGTTGTGCCTTGGGACGCTGGCTTACCACTTTTAAACCTTATGATGCCCATCAAGCGCAACTTCTCCAAGAACTCGAGCCGGCTCACAATGCCCTTCATCAATCAGCTGTAAAAGCTCTGGAATATATTAGGCAGCGAAAAGAGCTTTCTTCTGTTTACAAAGTCTTGAAAGAAGAGATTTCTCCCAAAGTTTATCAAGTAGTGGGTTATTTGACGGATTTAC
This sequence comes from uncultured Thermodesulfobacteriota bacterium, assembly GCA_964630855.1. Taxonomy (GTDB): domain Bacteria; phylum Desulfobacterota; class Thermodesulfobacteria; order Thermodesulfobacteriales; family Thermodesulfatatoraceae; genus JAADCO01. Next base: position 43,252 of record CAZVXP010000031.1, read on the forward strand.
GACATACCTTCTCCTAAATAAGACCTCCTCCCCTCACGGGCCTGGAGATTTCTCTCCAGGCCCCTCATATTTTGCTGGACGCCCTGTGGTCCCTTGGTATAAAAATGGAAAAAGCCCTTTAAGGAGGCCTTATGCCGGGGACTTATGCTGGGTGCGTCTTACGCGTAAACCTTTCTAGTGGAGAAATTAAGAAAGAGAGCCTCTCAGAAGATGTCCTTCGTCGGTTCATTGGAGGGCGGGGGCTGGGAGGCTATTATCTCTTTCACCTCATGGACCCTAAAGCCGATCCTCTTTCTCCGGACAACGTTCTCATTTTTGCTACTGGTCCTCTCACGGGGACTGCGGCTCCGGCAGGTGGGCGCTACGTCGTAGTCTGTAAGAGCCCACTCACCGGTCTCATCGCCGGTTCCAATTCTGGAGGCCATTTTGGGGCGGAGCTCAAGGCTGCGGGTTACGACCTGCTCATCTTTGAAGGAGCTGCTAAATCCCCGGTTTATCTTAGTATCCGAGATGACGAGGTAGAACTAAGACCGGCTGATGATCTTTGGGGACTTGAGACGGACGTGGCCACTGAAAGGGTGTTGGAGGCTTTTGGTGATCCGAAGGCCCGTGTGGCTTGTATTGGTCCCGCCGGTGAAAACTTGGTGCGTTTTGCTTGTGTGATCAACGACAAACATCGAGCCGCCGGCCGTTCCGGAGTGGGAGCGGTGATGGGGTCTAAAAAGCTCAAAGCCATTGTGGTACGGGGGAGCAAAAGGCCTCAGGCCCCAGATGAAGAGGTCTTCAAAAACTTTGTTCGCGAGAAGGTCGAAAAACTAAAGACCCATCCGGTGACAGGGGAGGCCCTTCCTAAATATGGGACGAAGGTCCTCGATAACATTATTAATCAGAACGGCCTTTATCCTACCCGCAATTTTCAAACCGGGGTCTTTGAATCGACCCACGAAGTCTCGGGAGAGGCCTTGGTAGAAAAGGGCTATCTCAAGAAGAACAAGGCCTGTTATGCTTGTCCCATCCGTTGCGGGCGTGTTACGGAGCTTCCTACGGGCAACAAGGGCGAAGGGCCAGAGTATGAAAGCGGTTGGGCCTTTGGGGCCTGTTGTGGAGTGAAAGATCTCATTGCCGTCACCGAAGCTAACTACTTGTGTAATCGTCTGGGGATGGACACCATTTCCTGTGGGGTCACTATTGCCTGTGCCATGGAACTCTTTGAAAAAGGGCATATTCCCCGAGAGGATGTTTTGCCAGGTCCAGAACCCACCTTTGGAAGTTCGGAGGCCATTGTCTACTACACTCGGGCTTTGGCCTTGAGAGAAGGTCCCTTTGCAGACAAACTCGCCGAAGGGGCCAAGCGCCTGGCTGAGGCTTACGGTCATCCCGAACTAGCCATGACAGTTAAGGGGCAGGAGCTTCCAGCCTATGATCCTAGAGGGGTGCAGGGTCAGGCCCTGGCTTACGCCACGGCCAATCGTGGAGGTTGTCATGTAAGGGCTTATCTGATTGCCCCCGAGATCCTGGGCATCCCTGAGAAACTAGACCCCCAGTCCACCGAAGGTAAGGCTCAGTGGGTGAAGGCCTTTCAGGACTTGACGGCGGTGATCGATTCTCTCGGTCTCTGTCTCTTTACCTCCTTTGCCCTTTCAGCTGAAGACTATCGCGATCTCCTGGTAGCTGCTACGGGTTTTGATTACACGCTTGAGGAGATGCTCAGGTGTGGTGAGAGGATCTGGAATCTAGAGCGGGTTTTCAATTTGAAGGCTGGTCTTGATCCGGCGGAAGACACCTTGCCTAAACGCTTCCTTGAAGAAGCCATGCCAGAGGGTCCCAATCAGGGAGCAGTGGTCAAGCTCTCCGAACTTCTTCCAGAATATTACAAGGTGCGGGGCTGGGAAGAGGGCCGTCCAAAGGCTGAAAAGTTGAAAGAACTTGGACTGGATTAAACAAAAAGGGCCGGTTTAAAACCGGCCCTTTTTGGCGGTGTTCTAGGTCTCTTTAAGGCGATTTCTTTTCACGCCGCATGGCCACCACTCCGGTGCGTACCAGTTCTTTGATTCCTAAAGGACGCAATAGCTCGATCACGGCTTCAATCTTGCTTTCCGTACCTGTTACTTCTACGGTGTAAGTGCGTGGACTGACGTCTACCACTTTACACCGGAAGATGTCGCACATTCGCAGGACTTCGGCTCGGGTTTCCTTTTCTGCCCGAACCTTGATAAGGGCCATTTCCCGTTCGACAAACTCTCCCTCCTCGGTCACGTCCACCACCTTGTAAACATCTATCAACCGGCGCAGCTGTTTGATGATTTGTTCGATGATCATGTCGTCCCCGTGGGTGACAAGGGTGAGGTGGGAGAGCGTGGGGTCTAAGGTCTCGGCCACGCAAAGGCTATCAATATTGAAACCGCGACCGGAGAAGAGACCGACAATCCGGGCCAGTGCCCCGGGAGTGTTTTCCACTAGAACCGAAAGGGTATGTTTCTTCTCCATAGCTCCTCTCCTTTACACCAGGATCATTTCCGTTGTCGCCCGCCCAGCGGGGACCATGGGGAAGACGCCCTCTTCAGGGGCGATGTGGATATCCACCAGGACCAGACCTTTGGTCTCAAGGGCCTTTTTGAGGACAGGTTCCACTTCTTCAGGCTTGGTGGCCCTAAGACCCGTGGCGCCGTAGGCTTCAGCCAGTTTTACGAAATCTGGAATGGTGGCAAACTGTACGGCAGAATAACGCCGATCATAGAAGAGTTCCTGCCATTGACGCACCATCCCAAGATAGCCGTTGTTGAGAATAATGACCTTGATGGGAAGTCGCTGGTCCATGGCTGTAGCCATTTCCTGAATGTTCATCTGGATGGAGCCGTCTCCAGCGATGTCGATGACGAGTTTGTCCGGATTGGCCATCTGGGCCCCAATGGAAGCGGGAAATCCGTAACCCATGGTGCCCAGCCCTCCAGAGGAAAGAAGGGTCCTTGGGCGATCAAATTTATAGAATTGGGCGGTCCACATCTGGTTCTGGCCAACTTCGGTGGCCACGATGGCGTCGCCCTTGGTAAGTTCGTAAAGCTTTTCAATGACAAACTGGGGCTTGATGTGTTCGCTGTCCTGTTTGTAGGAGAGCGGATATCGCCGTTTCCAGATGTCGATCTGTTCCCACCACTCTTTAAATTGTTCCTTCCAGAGTTTAGCGGGACGTCCCACCTCACGAATGACCTCCAGGAGGCGAGCCAAGGCGCGTTTACAGTCCCCCACGATGGGTACATCCACCCGCACGTTCTTCTGGATGGAAGTGGGATCAATGTCGATGTGGACAATCTTGGCCATAGGGGCAAAGGCGTCCACCTTGCCTGTGACCCGATCGTCAAACCTGGCACCCACCGCGATGATAAGATCACTGTTAGCTACGGCCATGTTGGCGTAGTAAGTCCCGTGCATTCCAAGCATGCCAAGGGAGTACTCGTGGGTGCCTGGAAACCCTCCCAGCCCCATGAGAGTCATGGTAACGGGGATGTGCAAGAGTTCGGCCAGCTCTCGCACTTCTTCGTGGGCCCCCGAAGAGATCACTCCACCTCCTACCAGGATGACGGGTCTGGTGGAGGCTTCGAGTAAGCGGTAGGCCTTTTCCACCTGTTTAATATGGGGTTCGTAAACCGGATTGTAGCTGCGCAGTTTGATCTCCTCGGGCCAGACGAATTCCGTCTTGGCCTGCTGCACGTCTTTGGGCAGATCGACCAGCACAGGCCCTGGACGACCGGTACGGGCGATGTGGAAAGCGGCTTTCAAAGTCCAGGCCAGGTCTTCTACCCGTTTTACCAAGAAATTGTGTTTGGTACACGGTCGAGTGATTCCCGTGATGTCAACTTCTTGAAAGGCGTCGTTTCCGATGAGCTTGGTAGGGACTTGTCCGGTTAGTACCACCAGAGGGATGGAATCCATGTAGGCGGTTGCAATTCCGGTTACCGTATTGGTGGCTCCTGGGCCAGAAGTGACCAGGCAAACCCCCACCTTGCCTGTGGAACGGGCCAGCCCGTCAGCCGCATGCGTGGCCCCCTGCTCGTGTCGTACCAAAACGTGTTTGATCTCCGGGGTGCGGTAAAGCTCGTCGTAAATGTCGATCACCGCACCACCAGGATAACCAAAGATGATGTCCACGCCCTCTCGCTTGAGGGCCTCCACGATGATCTGTGCGCCTGTCATTTTGGTAGCCACTACTCCTTACCCTCCTCCATCTGACGGTATTTTTCCACGATGGCCATGATTTTGTCTTTTAAGGCCAGCTTTTGAAACTGAATCTTTTTCTTTTCGATTTCTTCTTCGGTAGTGAGATAGGGACGACGGTGAAATTCTTCCAGTTTTTGGTCCAGGGCTCGATGTTCTTCAACCAGTTGCCGAAGTTCTTCATCTTGGGCGGCGTATTTGGCGATTAACTCCTTGTCTTTGTCCATGCAGGACCTCCTTGATGGTGGAATTGGTCATTTAAAGCCCTATAGAAAAGGTGTCAAGCTCTTGTGAAATCAAAAACTTTCAAATTTCTTTCTTCGAAGAGTTCAAAAAGATCAATCAGATGTAACTTATTTATTAATCGCAATTTGATAGCTTGTGAAATTAAAAACCATGTCTGTTATAAATGTCACGTACCGTTTCACTCTGTAAGAATTCTTTCCACTGGCGCGCCAGGGGATGGTCTTTTCCCTTGGGTGTCAGGGCCACCTGGTAACGGCTCTTCGCCTTCTTGCCCTCGGGAAAGGTGAGATAGTCAAAAACCGGTTCCGGAAAGAACTGAGGGTTTTGATAATAGTAAGCGAAATGGAAATAAAGCGGGGCGACGTCAGCCAAACCATGGTAGATCATGGCCGGGACTTCCCGATGATGAATTACCCGACTCTTGAGGGCTTCTTTTTCGATCTTTTCCCGCAAACCCGGCACATGGGAAAGGGATTCTAAATAGGTTTGATACGAATTGACCTCGGTTTGGGGATTTGAGATGGCAATCCTTACATCTTCGCGCAAGAGGTCTTCGGGGCCTTTAATTTGCTTGGGATTTCCCCGCCTGACAACCAGAACTACTCCCCTGTTTTCCATGAAGGTGACGGGTTCTAGGATCATTCCTTCTACTTTAGCCATGAACTCCGGAGGAGCCATCACGACTTCTGGTTCCATGTGAAGGACCAGGTTACCGATGGCAAGGGGTTTTCCTTCCAGGACGGGCCGGAAGCGAGGAGGAGGCAGGGTGACATAGAAGATTTGAACCTCCCGGCCTATTTCCTTCGAAAAGGCCTCGATCACCTCCGGGATGACCATAAACTGGTTACCCTCCATCACAATGGTCAGCTCGGCCCGACAGGGGTCTCCGTGAAAGTCGAAAACAACGTTGCTTCCCGGCAAAAAGACCCCTTCCTTGTCAGCCCCGGTGTCAAGGGGCCAGGGCAAGTAGAGACATTGGAGATTTTCCATGATCTACGCCCCCTTCCCGGCCTTTCTCTTTTTCTTCTAGACCTTTCGTTTCATTTCGTCCAGAATTTTCTGGGTCTTTGATCTTGTACTGGTAGGAAGGGGAGATATCTAGTCTGAGAGATCCCTTTCTGTCTTCGTTTCTTTCTATTGACAAAGATTTTAAAGGTTGATAACCATTTTGATGGATCCAGTAGGCGCGTAGCTCAGTGGGAGAGCGCTTGCTTGACGCGCAAGAGGTCGGCGGTTCGATCCCGCCCGCGCCTACCACGGAGGAATAAAAGGCATCTTTGGGTTCGCGCCCAAAAGATGCCTTTTAATTTTATGGCCGGAGGGTTTGTTTTTTCTCTGTCCATTGGCCGATCAGCAAGTGTGAGGAGGGAAAGTGGAAATCAGGATTCGTTTGCCTGGTGGCGAAGAGAAGGTGTGTGCCAGGGGGACCAAAGTTGGTGAAATTCTGAAGGAACTCGATCTTAAAGACTTGGTAGGGGCCAAGTTCAAGGACCAGCTGGTAGACCTTGAGACTCCCCTTTTTGAGGACGGAGAATTGAGGCCCTTGACTCCGGAAGACGAAGAATCCCTCTTTCTCCTGAGACACTCGGCGGCCCACGTCCTGGCCCAGGCGGTAAAGGAACTCTTCCCTGAGGCCAAGCTTGGTATAGGTCCGGCGACCGAACAGGGTTTTTATTACGATTTCGACTACCAACGGCCCTTCACCCCGGAGGATCTGGCGGCCATTGAGAAGCGCATGAAAAAGATTGTCAAAAAGAGGTTCCCTATAAAACGGGAGGAGGTCTCAAGGGAGGAGGCCAGGAAGCTTTTCGAGGATCTGGATGAGAAATACAAGCTTGAGCTCCTGGAGGAGATACCGGAAGAAAGGGTTAGTCTCTATCGCCAGGGAGAGTTTGTGGATCTGTGTCGAGGGCCTCACGTGCCACATACCGGCTGGGTGAAGGCCTTCAAGCTCCTTTCCGTGGCCGGGGCCTATTGGCGGGGAGATGAAAAGAACCCGATGCTTTGGCGCATCTACGGTACGGCTTATTTCCAAAAGGAGGATTTGGAGGCCCATCTAAAGCGTCTCGAAGAGGCTCGAAAGCGTGACCATCGCCGCTTGGGGAAAGACCTGGATCTCTTCAGTATCCAAGAAGAAGTGGGGCCGGGGCTCATCCTCTGGCATCCCAAAGGGGCCTTGGTACGGAAGATCATCGAAGACTTCTGGCGAGAGGAACATCTGCGTCGGGGCTATGAGCTGGTGGTCACTCCTCACATCGCACGTCGTCACCTCTGGCAGATCTCGGGTCATCTGGACTTTTATGCCGAGAACATGTTTGCCCCGATGAAGATCGACGAGATCGAATATCAGCTGAAACCCATGAACTGCCCCTTTCACATCCTCATCTACAAAAGCCGTCGTCGGAGTTATCGGGAATTGCCCATCCGCTGGTGTGAACTCGGCACAGTCTATCGTTACGAGCGCAGCGGGGTGTTGCATGGTCTCATGAGGGTGCGGGGCTTCACTCAGGACGACGCCCATATCTTCTGTCGGGAGGACCAGCTCGAAGAAGAGATCTTCCGTTGTCTGGACCTTACGGTCTTTTTCCTGGGGACCTTTGGTTTTAAGGAATATCAGATCTTTCTCTCTACCCGGCCGGAGAAATACGTCGGTTCGGACGAGATCTGGGAAAAAGCCGAAGGGGCCCTTAAAAGGGCCCTGGAGACTAAGGGGCTGGCCTACGAGATCGATCCCGGAGAAGGCGTTTTTTACGGCCCCAAGATAGACATCAAGATCAAGGACGTACTCGATCGATTCTGGCAATGTTCCACCATTCAGGTGGATTTCAACATTCCCGAGAGGTTTGATCTTACCTATATCGGTGAGGACAACCGTCCTCATCGTCCCATCATGATCCATCGGGCCCTCCTTGGTTCCCTTGAGCGATTCTTTGGAGTTCTGATCGAGCACTACGCTGGGGCTTTCCCCACCTGGTTGGCTCCTGTACAGGTCATTTTGCTCACGGTGGCGGACAGGCATATTCCATACGGAGAAAAGGTTTATGAACGCCTTTGGGGAGCTGGTCTCAGGGTAGCCAAGGATTTCCGCAACGAAAAGCTTGGCTTTAAGATCAGAGAGGCCCAGCTTCAGAAAATCCCTTATATGATCATTCTTGGCGACCAAGAAATGGAAAATGAGGCCTTGACGGTTCGTACCAGAAAAGGGGAGAATCTGCCCCTGATGGCCGTAGAAGATTTCATTGCCAAGTTACAGGAAGAAATTGCAGCCAAAGTCATCAACTAAGGAGCAAGAGTGGCCAAGATCGACAAAAGAAAGTTTAGGGTCAACGAACGTATTCGAGCCCCAAAGGTCCGTTTGATTGACGCCGATGGCAAACAAGTGGGCATAGTTTCTCGGGAAGAGGCCTTGTCTCTGGCTAGAGACCAGGGTCTGGATCTGGTGGAGGTGGCGCCCCAGGCCGATCCGCCGGTCTGCCGTATCATGGACTATGGCCAGTTCCTCTACCAACAAGCCAAAAAGATGAAAGAGGCCCGCAAGAAGCAGACGACGGTGGAGGTAAAGGAGATCAAGGTCCGTCCCAAGACCGATGTCCACGATCTGGAGACCAAAATCCGACACATCAAGCGTTTCCTCGGAGATCGTAATAAGGTCAAGATCCGGGTCTTCTTTCGGGGACGTGAGATCACCAAGCCGGAGCTTGGCATGGAGGTTCTGAAGAAAATCTTGGAAGCCGTGCAAGAGGAGGCCCAGGTAGAGATGCAGCCCCGGATGGAAGGGCGCCAGATGATCATGATCCTTGCGCCAAAGAAGTCCTAGGGCCTTGCAAGAAGCCTTTCCTCGCAGTATTCCTTGCAGAAATTTTTTAAAGAAGGTGAGAGTATGGCCAAGTGCAAGATGAAAACCAATCGTTCGGCGGCCAAACGTTTCAAGGTGACAGGTCGTGGCAAGGTGATGCATTTCCGAGCTGGAAAAAGCCACCTGTTGCGGAAGAAGAACCGTAAACGCAAGAGGAGACTCAAGAAGGACGTGATCCTTTCAGCAGCCAACTTGGCGGCGGTCAAACGTCTCATTCCTTACAAGTTTTAAATTTCGGTATCTCTCAAGGAGGTAGGAATCATGCCGAGGACAAAAGGTGGTCCTAAGACCAGGCGTCGCCACAAGAAACTCATCAAATTAGCCAAAGGTTATTGGGGACAGCGCAAGAACTGTTTCCGTCGTGTACGGGAGACAGTGGAGCGGGCCCTTTGTTACGCCTATCGTGATCGCCGCCAACGCAAGCGAGATTTCCGGCGTCTCTGGCAGGTGCGGATCAACGCCGCTGCCAGGCTTTACGGGATGAACTACAGTCGTTTCATGGGCGGCCTGAAGAAGGCCGGGGTGGAACTTGACCGCAAGATGTTGGCCAACTTGGCCATCACAGAACCTGAGGCCTTCAAGAAGCTCGTAGAGCTTGCAGCTTCCAAGTGGCAATAATGATTGATGAGAAACATCTTGAAGATTTAAGACGCAAGGCTCTCAAAGAGATCGGGGAGGCCAGCGACGAAAAGTCTCTGGAGCAGGTACGGGTCAGGTTCCTCGGGCGTAAGGGGGAATTGACCCAAGTGCTCAAATCTATTGCCAAATTGCCACCGGATCTCAAACCAATCATTGGTCGGCTGGCCAACCAAATAAAAAAAGAGCTCGAAGCCGCTCTAAAGCAGGCCCAGACCGAGCTAAAGCGTCGCAAAGAGACCTTTCTGCCGGGTTTCGATCTCACTTTGCCTGGCAGACCTCGCCTGCTGGGCAAACTCCACCCCATCACTCAAGTGATGAACGAGATCTGTGAGATATTCTGGCGGATGGGTTTTTCTGTGGCCACTGGGCCGGAGATCGAACTGGATTATTACAACTTTGAGGCCTTGAACATCCCGGCGGACCATCCGGCCCGTGATATGCAAGCTACCTTTTATGTGGATGAGAAAGTCGTACTCAGGACTCACACCTCTCCTATTCAAATCCGCACCATGGAAAGGGAAAGGCCTCCTCTGCGTATCATTGCTCCGGGCAAAGTTTACCGGTGCGATTCAGATGTGACGCACACACCCATGTTCCATCAAATCGAAGGTCTGATGGTAGACCGGGAGGTCTCCTTTGCAGACTTGAAGGGTGTCCTCACCATTTTTGCCCGGGAGACCTTTGGGGAAGGGACGAGGGTGCGTTTTCGACCGAGCTATTTCCCCTTCACGGAGCCCAGCGTGGAAATGGACATCAGCTGCGTTATCTGTGACGGAGAGGGTTGCCGGGTGTGTGGTCAAACGGGATGGTTGGAGATCCTGGGTGCGGGTATGGTGCATCCTAACGTCTTCCGGGCCGTGGGGTATGATCCTGAAGAATGGGTAGGCTTCGCCTTTGGTCTGGGGGTGGAAAGGATCGCCATGCTCAAATTCGGGATCGATGATATTCGTCTCTTCTACGAAAACCATCTACGCTTTTTGGAGCAATTCTGATGCTGGTGCCTTATTCCTGGCTCAAAGAGTTTGTGACGCTTGATCTTTCTCCTGAAGAGTTGGCCGAGAGGCTCACCCTGACCGGACTCGAGGTGGAAGGCGTAGAAGAGGCTTACGAGGGACTCTTGCCTGTGATCTCGGTAAGGGTGGTTTCTGTGGCTCCTCATCCCCGAGCTGAAAGGCTGAAGGTCTGTCAGGTATCCGACGGCCAGCAGCAGTTTCAGGTAGTTTGTGGGGCGCCAAACGTGCGTGAGGGTATGAAGACGGCCTTTGCGCCCCCGGGCACCATCCTGTTCACCGGGGACAAAGTGACCCCGGCAGAGATCCGTGGAGTCCGCTCCGAAGGCGTGCTCTGTTCGCCCTATGAGATCGGGTTGAACGAGGACCACTCCGGAATTTTGGAACTTTCCGAAGATGCCCCCTTGGGACGGAGGATTGTCGATCTCTTCTCCCTTTCGGAACCGATCTTGGAAGTGGCCATCACTCCCAACCGGGGAGATTGTCTCTCTATTTGGGGTATGGCCAGGGAGGTGGCGGCGGTCTGCGGGCTCCCTCTCAAGGAGCCCGTTTTGCCAAAACTTCCCCTGGGAGAGGAGATCTTTCGTCTCACTAAGGTGGAGATCAAGGTCCCGGAGCTTTGTTACCGTTATGCGGGGAGGGTTATTCGCGGGGTAACAGTCAAACCGAGTCCCTTTGAGATCCAGAAGCGTCTCTGGCTCTGCGGTCTTCGGCCCATAAACAACGTGGTTGATGTTACCAATTATGTGCTTCTAGAGGTGGGCCAGCCCTTGCACGCCTTTGACTTTGATCTCTTGGAGGAAAGACGCCTTGTGGTTCGGCAAGCGCGGGAGGGGGAGGAGATCCTTACCCTGGACGGAGAACGGCGCCGGCTATCCTCGGAAATGATGGTCATCGCCGACGCCCGGCGGCCTGTGGCCATCGCAGGAGTGATGGGGGGAGAGGAGACTGCGGTTACAGAAAAGACCAAGAACGTTTTCCTTGAAAGCGCCTGGTTTAATCCTTCGAGCATTAGACGAACATCTCAAAGGCTTCGTCTCTCTACGGAGAGTTCTTATCGATTTGAACGAGGAATAGATCCAGAGGGGGTTTTGCTGGGGTTAGAGCGGGCGGCAGAGCGCATCGCGCGTTTGGCGGGTGGAGAAATAGTCTCCGGTCGGATTGACGAGTATCCTTCCCCGTATGTGCCGCGCGAGATCCGCCTCACTCCGCGCAAATTGTCTCTCTACCTGAAGTTAGATCTCCCTGACAGGGAAGTTGAAGACTTTCTCAAGCGCGTTGGGGTGAAGGTGAAGCAAGCGGTGGAGGGCTTTCTCTGCGAACCTCCTTCTTTTAGACACGACCTAACCATCGAAGAGGACCTCATCGAAGAAGTGGCCCGTCTTTACGGATACGATCGATTACCTTCCACGATTCCGCGAGCTGAAATTGCCGGAAGACCCCCCTCGCAAAGGGAACGATACCTTTTGCGAGTTCGTAATTTGATGACGGCTCTTGGACTTTATGAAGCCATCAATTATAGCTTTATTTCTCCGCGTTTTGCAGATCTTTTGGGTCTTTCCGAGGATGACCCCCGGCGACGAACCGTGGCCCTGGCCAATCCCCTTTCTGAGGAACAGTCCGTGATGCGCACCATGTTACTGCCAGGCCTCCTGGAAACCGCTCGGATCAATCTCTTTCGAGAACAGCCCAACGTGCGTCTTTTCGAGATAGGTCGGGTCTTCTTGCCCCGAGAAGGGGAGAGCCTGCCGGAAGAAAGACATCATCTGGCGGGTTTGCTTACGGGTTTGATAGAACCCCTTAGTTGTCATAGTCCGGGGCGGAAAGCGGATTTCTTTGATCTAAAGGGGATTCTTGAGGCTTTCTTTGCTCATGTGGGGCTTGAAGTGGATTTTTCCCCCGGGGCCCGGGAACCTTTTTTGCGACAGGCCGTCTCAGTACGATTAATGCTTGCCGGTCAGGATCTCGGTTTTGCTGGCGAGATAGCCCCTGAAGTGCGAGATCGACTCGACGTCGAACAGCCCATCTTTGTCTTCGAGATCGATTTCGACCTCTTGATAGCGCTAGCAAAGGAAGAAAAGACTTTCCAGGCCTTGCCAAAGTTTCCCGCCACTACTAGGGATCTGGCCCTTGTTCTGAAAGATGAGATTCCGGCGGCCGAGGTGCTCTCCGTGGTTAAGCAGGCCAAGGTACCTTATCTCGAAGAGGTTACCCTTATTGATGTTTATCGTGGCAAGGGTATTCCTGAAGGCGAAAAGAGTTTGACCCTGCGTTTTGTCTACCGGGCTCAAGACCGTACTCTGACCGATGAAGAGGTCAACGAGATTCAGGCCTCGGTAGCAGAACGACTTTTCAAGCACTTTGGAGCCAGGCCAAGATGAAGAAGACCGTTACCAAGAAAGACCTGGTACAATATCTCCACCAAGAGCTTGGTTTTTCCAACCGGAGTCTTCTTCGCGTGCTTGATGAGCTCTTTGAAACGATCAAGAGGGCCTTAGAACGGGGGGAAGAGGTCAAGATCGTGCGTTTTGGAAATTTTGAGCCTTATCAACGGCCCAGTCGTCGCGGTGTAAGCCCCAAAGACGGGCAGGAGATCCTCATCGAGGGTAAAAAAACCGCGGTCTTTCGCCCCAGTCCCACCCTTAAAGAATACATCAACCGACGCACGTGATGACCGTTGAGGAGAAGGTTCGACGTTACTATTCCATTGGCGAAGTAGCCCGTCTTTTGGATCTCGAACCTCATGTGCTTCGTTTTTGGGAAAAGGAGTTCCGGCGTCTTATCAAACCCCTTCGCGTTTCAGGCCGCAGGCTTTATCGAGCAGAGCAGGTTGAGATCTTTCGGCGGATTAAGCACCTCCTCTACGAGGAGGGTTACACTATCTCCGGGGCCAAAAAAAAACTTGCTGAAAAGGGCTCTGAGGAAAAGGCCTTGCGGGAGATAAGAGAAGGTCTCATGGAGATCCTTTCTTTGCTTGAGGATTGAAGGAGTGTCTATGGGTAGGCTACCCTCGGATCCCCTTGAGCGGGCCTGGGCCATCGCCCGCTTCATGAGGGAATTTGATCAAATAGCTGTCAAGTACGAGATGAAACTGGAAGAGGTGCGTCCGGGATACGCGCGCGTTTCCATGGAGGTGAAAGAGGGCATGCTCAACGCCGTACGCCTGGCGCACGGAGGGGTTACTTTTTCTCTGGCAGATTTTGCCTTTGCCGTGGCAGCCAATAGCCACGGGCAAGTAGCTGTGGCCACTTCAGCCACCATCAATTATCCGGCTCCAGCCAAGGAAGGAGACCTGCTGGTGGCCGAGGCCCGGGAAATGGCCCGCACGAGGCGGACCGGCCTCTACCAGGTAGAGGTGCGTCGCCGCGGTGACAGTGTACTGGTGGCCCTTTTTACAGGTACGGTTTTTCGCCGAGACGACTCCCTTGAAGAATGGCTCCCTTAAAAAACCTCAAAAATACCTGCCCGACGGGTGTCACCGGCTCCGTCTAACCGGCTGGTAACCAGATGGACCCCTCCAAAGTAGAGGTCTTTGACCGACCAGAGGTTTATGGGGACCTTCAAACTTTCGAGTGCCTCCTTCGGAAATCCCGGTTCCACCTGGAGCAATTCCCCGTCGTAGTGCATACGCGGGGCGGAAACAGCCTTTTCCGGAGGGAGGTTGAACCAAATCAAGTTGGTGAGGACCTCGAAGATGGCCGAACGAATGCGTTTGCTCCCCCCACTGCCCAGGGCCAGACCGGTTTCCGAAGTGAAACAAAGGCTAGGGGCCATCATGGAAGAGATACGCTTGCCCGGAGGATCAGAAAAGAACCCCCGGGGATGCAGGTCATCTTCGCCCATGATGTTGTTGAGCACGATTCCTGTCTGAGGGGCCAGGAAACCGGAGGCCTCTCCAAAGGTCATAGTTAGAGCAGCAAGGTTTCCTCGGGCGTCAACCACGCTGAGATGAGTGGTACCGCGAGAGAAACGAGGCTGTTTTAACAGTTCCAAGGCCCGGAAAGGATCTTCACGGACAACCTTTTCCCGAAGTTCGTGTACTGTGATGAGGGTCCGGGCCAGGGCCTGGAGGTGTTCTGGTGAGAAAAAGGTTCCTTTTTCAAAATATTCGTCAAAAAGCTTTAGGGAAAGGGCTACCATGGGTCCTCCAAAAGCCGGAGGGGGATTGGTCAAGAGTTTGGCACCCCTGAAAGGGAAGGAAAGGGGCTTTCGATCAAACACCTGATAGGCCCTGAGGTCTTCTTTGGTCAGGAGTCCACCACCTTCTCGCATGAGACGGTCGATTTGAGAGGCTATTTCGCCTTCGTAAAAGGCCTCCAGCCCTTCTGGAAGGGATTCCAAAAAAAGGGCCAGATCTGGATTCCGGAGTTTTGTACCGGGCCTGGGGGGTTTGCCCTCCGGAAAGAATATCCGTTTTATCTCTTCTCCTGATGAAAAGATGGGAGCCAGAAGGCGGAAACAGTAAGCCTGAAATTCGTCCACCACGAAGCCGTCCCGAGCCATGGAGATCGCTGGCTGGACGACCTCTTTCAGGGGTAGTCGTCCGTGGCGGATCTGGATTTCACAAAGTCCCTTGAGGGTACCAGGGACTGCCACGGAGGCCAATCCGATGTGGAAGTCCTGTGAGGAGCCCGGGAACTGGACTGTCACCGTGCGGAAGTCCAGGTTTTCTGGTTGTCTTTCAAGACCCCGGCCAGGGGTGTCAACAAAAAAATCGTAGAAAAAGACCCGGTTACCTTCGGCTTGGTAGAGGATGGCAAAGCCTCCCCCACCCAGGCTGGTGAGAGCCGCTTCGGTTACTCCCGAGGCCAAAGCGGCGGCTACCAAGGCGTCAAAAGCGGTACCGCCCAAGGAGAAAATCTCCCGGGCGGCTTCGGCAGGATAACGGTTTCCACAGGCAATGGCCCCTTTCATGACCAGAACTCCTCTCGGAGGATAGCGATGATCTCGGCAAAGGTAGCGCCTGTTTCACGAAGTGCAAGCATCCGATAGGAAGCAGGACGTCGTTTGAGTAGATCGTGGAGCATTTCCCAATATCCCGAAAGTCCTAGGGCCTCGGCTTTGGGACGCAATAGGATTCTTAATTCCTCTAAGGCTTCTGAGAGGAACTTGCGGCGTCGATCCTGTGGATCCACAAAAAGACCTTCAAGACCGTGTCTGGCGGCTTGCCACTTGCCATAGAGATGAATTTCTCGTGGAAAAGGAGAAAGCGAGGTTTCAAGAAGCCTTTCAGCTAGGACCCTGGTGAAGGCCACCACTGCTAAAAGGTCATTGAGACGGCCTGGAGCATCGTAGATGCGAATTTCAACGGTGCCCAGGGCAGGTTGAATCCTTACATCCCACCACAGGTCGCGGATACTGGCGATAATTTCGTATCTTTTGAGGTGGAGGAGCAGCTCTTCGTATTCTTGCCAGGAAGAGAAATCCCGTGGCAGACCAGCCAATGGGAGGACCTCGAAGAGTTTGGTTCGATAGGAGTGGAAACCGGTGTTTTCTCCTTCGTAAAAAGGGGAGGAGGTGGTGAGGGCCAGGAGGAGGGGAAGATAGGCCAACAGATGGCGATAAAGCCTCAAAGCCTCTTCTTCGCTCGGCATTCCCAGGTGAACGTGCAGGCCTTGGGCGATAAAACGTCGGCCTACAATCTTCAGTTCCTTAAAGATGGCCTCGTAGCGGGGGTCCTCGTAAAGGATCTGTTCCTTGGCCCTGGCAAAGGGGTGCAAACTTGCGGAAAGAATGAGCAAACCTTCTTTGTTTGCCAGAGTTTCGAGTTGTTTGAGCTTTTCGCGAAAGAAAGCTTCTACTTCCCAGAGATCCTGACACACTGGGGTCACGATTTCGATCATGGACTGGTAGGCTTCGGGTTTGAGATAAGGTTTGAGATCATCCGGGGCCTTTTCCAGGAGGCGGGGAGCTCCTGGAGCCAGATCGAGGGTCTTGGGATTCAAGAGCTCAAGTTCTAATTCAACCCCTATGGTAAAGGGCTGGCTACGCTGAAAAATTTTTTCCCTCCTAGGTGCGAAGCTTCTGAAGGGCCACGTGAGCTACCGTGGCCAGAAAAGCCGCCCCTAGGGGGAGGACCCCTTCGTCAAAGTCAAAACGCGGACTGTGGGCAGGGACCTTTTCAAGGCCCTTTTTCTGGGCCCCGAAACGCACCAAGCATCCCGGGACCTTCTGTAGATAGAAGGCGAAATCCTCTCCACCTAGACTGGGATGAGGCTGTCTCACCACTCCCTCCTCCCCGACGACCAGCAAAGCTGCTTCCCTGGCCAGGGCGGCAGCCCTCGAATCGTTTATCACCGGTGGATATCCTTCTTTGATTTTGACTCTAATTTTGGCGCGGTGCAAATCAGCTACCCCCCGGGCAATGCGTTTAAGCCCTTCGTGTAATCGTTTGCGGGCCTCGGGGTGGGTGGAGCGAATGGTGCCTTCAAGGAGGGCCTTTTCAGCGATGACGTTGTGGGCTGTCCCCCCTTCAAATTTTCCTACCGTGATCACGCAGGGATAGGCCGGATTGATCTCTCGAGAGATGAGGGTTTGAAGGCTCATAACCAGAAGAGAACCCACAACTACGGCGTCAATGGCTTCGTGAGGCCAGGCCGCATGACCTCCTTTGCCCTGGATCTCTACGAAGAAACTGTCAGTGTAAGCACAGATGAGACCTTCGTTGACAGCGATCTCTCCCACCTTGAAATGGCGATCAATGTGGCCAGCGAAGATCATGGCTACTTCGTCCAGAACGCCTTCTTTGATCATGGCCTGGGCCCCGGCTCCCTTTTCTTCCGCAGGCTGAAAAATAAGCCTTACTCTGCCAGGAGGAGGATTTTCTGCCAACAAAGCCGCGGCTCCCAAAAGCATAGCTACGTGACCATCGTGGCCGCAGGCGTGCATTACGCCCGGGATTTTTGAGGAAAAAGGAAGACCAGTTTCTTCCTGAAGGGGAAGGGCGTCCATGTCAGCTCGCAGGGCTACCACGGGTCTTCCTTGGCCAATCTCTGCCACTACTCCGGTCCTGGCCACTCCAGTCTTCGGTTCGAAACCAAGGCGCCGGAGCTCTCTGGCTACAAGGGCAGCGGTTCGTTCCTCTTCATAAGCTAGTTCAGGCCAGGCGTGCAGGATGCGTCTGATCTCTTTCATCCAAGAGACGAGAGCTGGAGTCGGTTTCATGCCGCTTAATGTTATCACGTCCTCGAGAAAAACCCCAAAGTCGACCAAGAACTTTTCCCTTGATTAAAGGCGGACAAGGGTTAAAAATGGTCCCGAATCGGAGGAGAGGTCCTTGAAAGACCAAGGAGAAAGGTCTGTTTCCAAAAATTGGTTCGTTTTTTTGGTTCCTGTTGGTTCCTTTCTTCTCCTTTTTCTCAATTTAGGACAAAGACCCCTTTTCGGCGCAGAGGGACGGTGGGTAGAAGGGGTCCGGGAGATGTTACTCCGCCAGGACCTCTGGGTCCCAACCATCAATGGCATACCCCACGTGACCAAACCCCTTCTGCCTTACTGGCTCATCATGTTTGCGGCCAAAGTGGGGCCGGGCTTGAACGAATGGACGGCAAGGATTCCGGCGGCTCTTTCGGCTCTTATGGCCTTGGGAGCGTTTTATTGGGTGGCCGAGAGACTGATCGGTCGCCAAAAAGCCCTGTGGACTACGGGCCTTTTTTTGACTTCCTTCGGTTTTTTTAACTATGCCAGACTCACTCAGTCTGAGATTTATCAACTAGCTTGGATAATAGCGGCTTTGGCCTGGTATGTCCGTTTCCGGGAGGAGACCAAATTCTGGGTCTATTTGGTTTTTTGGCTCTTGATAGATTTAGCGGCCTGGAGCAAAGGCCTTACAGGCCTGGCTGTTCCTTCTCTGGTGGTGATTATAGACTGGCTTGTACGCCGAGAAACGAGACACTTAAACGTTAAAGCTTTGCTGGCCTCTTTCCTGGGTTTGGTTATACACTTTCTACCATATTATGGTACAGCCAAAGCCATGGGAAGCAACCTGCCTTTTTATCTCATCGTGCGAGAAAACCTTCTTCAACTGGTTGACCCTTATGACCACCGTGAGCCATTCTATGTATATCTTCTCTATTGGCCTGAACTCTTACTTCCTTGGACCCCTCTTTTTTTGCTAGCCTTCCTTTGGGCCTTTAAGAGATGGAAGGATCTTTCCATGGAAGCACGCTGGATATTGATGGCCAACATAGCCATCTTCTTGCTGTTCACCCTGGCTCGCTGCCGCCGTTTTTATTATATCCTTCCGATAGTGCCCTTTTCTTTCTGGTTGATCGGATTTTATCTTCGCGACTCTCGCTTTAGATGGCAGAGATATTTGCCACCGATTTTTCTTTCGGTGCTCATATTGGAAATCGCAGTTTTTGCTATTCTTCAACCCCGGTATTCTTCTCGTGCAGAAAAGGTCTTCGGCCAACGAGTGGGTGAGATAGTAAAGAGCCATCCAGAACAGAAGGTTTGTGCTTTCAAGAAGGCTTCAGCCAATCTTTTCTTTTACTTGTCTTTGCCCCATCCTATAGTCGTGGAAAAGACTTTTGAAGCGCTGGCCTCTTGCGATCTTGTTTTCTTTCGAGAACGCTATTTTCGTCGAAACAGGTATCTCCAGACCTTGGAAGGTCGTTACTGGGTTCTCCCTCCTGAATTTCGTTCCCGGGATTTGAACAAGAATTACATTTTGGTCGTCCGGGACGAAGATTTGGAGGTGCCGGGTCTCATTCCTTTAAAGGAGTTGAAGCCATGAAAATTGCTTTGATTGGGTGTGGAAAGGCGGCCAGGAGGCATTTGGCCATTTTTAGAGAGCTCCCTGAGGCTGAACTAGTTGCGGTGGCAGACCTTGATCCCCAGAAGGCACAGACCTTTGCTGAAGAAGTTGGAGCGGCTTGGTTTGTAGATTTTCGGCAGATGCTCGAATGTCATCCCGAGATCGAGGTGGTAGATATTGCCACTCCTTCCGGCCTCCACGCTGAAATCGCTCTCAGTGTGTTGAGAGAGTTTCGCAAACCTCTCCTCTTGGAAAAACCGCTTACTTTGCTCATCTCAGAGGCCTGGGAACTTGTCAAAGCAGCCCGCGAACTGGATCTCAAGATAGTTACCATCTTCCAAAATCGTTTCAATCTGCCGGTCTTGAAACTCAAAGAAGCCCTGGATCAGGGTCGTTTTGGGCGAATTGTTATGGCCTCGGTTCGTTTTTACTGGTGTCGACGTCAGGATTATTACGACAGTGGTTCTTGGCGGGGAACCTGGGCCCTTGATGGGGGAGCTTTGGCCCAGCAGGGATGCCATCACGTAGACATGATCCGCTGGCTCATGGGACCAGTCAAAGAGGTTTACGCCAAAGCAGCCACCCGTCTGGTGGACATCGAGGCTGAAGACATTTTGGTCGGAACCCTGGAATTCGAAAACGGGGCTTTGGGCACGATTGAGGCCACCACTTGCGCTCGTCCCCGGGATCTTTCGGCGGAACTCGTCATTTTAGGGGAACGGGGCTCGGTTATCATACGGGGGTTTGCCATGAACGAACTACATCACTGGGCCTTTGAAGATGAGAGAGAAGAGGACAGGTTGGTGCGAGAGAATTTCAGGGCCAATCCTCAGGATCGCCTTGGTTACGCACACCGGGCCTATTTGCGAGCGGCCTTGGAGTACCTGGCTGGAGGGCGAAGGGATCCGCGCCTGGTGGTAGGGGAGGAAGCCATTCCTTCGCTTGAACTTATTCAGGGTCTTTATGAATCAGCAGTTTCCGGCCAGCCGGTTTCTTTTCCCCTAAAATTGAAATTCTCTCCCTTGGGGCGTCCGGCTTCCTGGGAGGGGGTGGCAGAAATCTCTTTTCGTAAAAGATAAGATGGAGGCGAACATGGTTCCCCTGCTGGATCTCAAACGCGATTGGCCGGAGATTAAAGAGGAGGTAGAGGAAGGCTGGCGTGAAGTGACTTCTTCCATGCGTCTTTTAAATGGCCCTTATCTCAAGGCCTTTGAAGAAGAGGCCGCTCGATATTTCGGGGTCCCGTTTGCCTACGGAGTGGGTTCCGGGACCGAGGCCCTCTGGCTAGCCCTCATTGCTTGTGGCTTAGGACCAGGGGATGAAGTCCTAGTTCAGGCCAACGCCTTTGTCGCGGACGTGGAGGCCATAAAATGGGCCGGGGCTACTCCTGTTCTGGTTGATATTAGAGACGACTATGGACCTGATCCCGAAGAGATCAAAAAAAATCTCTCATCCCGTACCAAAGCCTTGTTAGTGGTACATCTTTATGGCCACCCCTTGGAGATGGAAGAGATCCTGTCTTTGTGTCAGGAGTATGGCCTTTTCCTGATCGAAGACGCTTCCCATGCTCACGGGGCGGAATACAAGGGTCGTAAAGTGGGTACCTTTGGTCAGGTTGGCTGTTTTAGCTGCGGGGTGGTCAAGAATCTCAACGCCCTTGGAGACGCGGGATTGGTGGTGACCAGTAATCCGGAAATTGCCCACAAATTAAAGTACCTGCGGGTTCACGGTCAGGTTCGGAAAAATGATCATGAGTTTTACGGATTCAACGCGCGTCTTGATGAGATCCAGGCCGTGGTCCTCAGGGCTAGACTCAAAAGACTTGAGATCAAGAATAAGAGACGCCGGGAAATAGCAGCCTTTTATCGGGAAAGACTTTCGGATCTGGAGGGATTGAGGCTTCCGCCGCTGGGAGACGAAGAGAGGAAACCGGTCTTTCATCGTTATGTAATTCGTACTAAAAGACGGGACGAATTGATGGAATTCCTCCGGGCCCAAGGGATTGGCACTGGCATATACTATCCGATTCCCCTTCATCTTCAGCCGGCTTGGCAAAAAGAAGGGTACCCGACCTACCATTTGCCAAGGAGTGAGGAAGTAGCCAAAGAGATCCTGGCTATCCCTCTTTTTCCCGAACTCCGTCTCGAAGAAATGGAGGAAGTGGTCGAGGCCGTGAGGTCGTTTTTCGCATGATTTCCGTGGTCATTCCGGTTCACAACGAAGAGAAAAACGTTCTCCCTCTCTACCAGGAGCTCAGGGCGGTTTTGCAGGACCTGGGAGAGGAGTACGAGATCATTTACGTTAACGATGGCAGCACGGATCAAACTGGCAAGATCCTTCTTCGTTTGAAAGAACAAGACCCGTGTGTAAGGGTCCTGGAGATGGATCACAATCGTGGTGAAGCCGCGGCTCTCACCGCCGGGTTCTGGCACGCCCGGGGAGAAATAGTGGTGAGTCTCGACGGTGACGGTCAAAACGATCCCTCTTATATCCCACAGCTGCTGAGCAAACTGCAAGAAGGTTACAAGGTGGTCTCTGGTCGGCGCCTCAAAAGGAAAGAACCCTTTCTGACCCGGGTATTGCCCTCTATGCTGGCCAATCATTTGATCGGGCTTATTACCGGAGTACGTGTCAAGGACAATGGTTGCTCTCTTAAGGCTTATCGAGCCGAGGTGGTGCGCCGTCGGCAGGTTCCACACGGGTTCCATCGCTTTATTCCAGCGGTGTTTGGGGTTAAAAACGAAGAGGTTGCAGAAGTCCCCATCATCGATCGTCCTCGCCGTTTTGGGCGTTCCCATTACGGACTGACGCGCACCTTTGAGGTCTTGCGGGAACTTTTGACCTTTCCTTTCCTCAACAGGCCAAGACTCGGAAAGCCTCTTCTCTGGGGTTCCTTTCTTTGGGCTGGATTCCGAGCCGGGAGACTAGGGCGCCAGAAGCCGCTTCGGGCTTTCTTTTGGTTTTTGCTGTCAGGAGGGAGCCTTTTGGTTGTACGTAATCTTTCCCGGTTTCAGAAAGCCCAGAAGGAAGGCGTCTTCCGGGTCAGGGAGCTTTGACCTTTTCAAGAACAAAGACTTTTTTCCCTTTTTTGAGAAAGGGCTCAAGAGTGGTCTTTTCTTTTAAGGGAAGTCCGGAGAGGCTTCTGAGATCCTTTTTTTGAACCAAGATTAGGCTTCCGGGAGGCAGAGACAAGACGTCTTGAGGTTTTTCAAGTACCCAGAGCTCAGGATAGTAAAAGTTCAGAGCCGGATCGTAAAAACGGAAAAGAAAAATCCTTCGATGATCCAGCTTGGTTTCTAAAGATTTTAGAGATTCGACTCGTATGTGGTTCAGATAAGGCTCTGCCAGGACGTGTCCAAGACCAAGAATCAAAGAAAGCCCAGCCGCGCCGTAGGAAGCCTTTAAGAGAGGGATCTTTTTTTCTTGCAGGAAAAAATTCCACCATGCTCCCAGGACTATAGCCCAGGAAGGATAAAGGGGCAGGAGGTATTTGCCAAACTTCCGAGCGGTAAAACTCAGAAGGAGCAAAGGGACAGCGACATTTAGAAAAGAATAGAGGAGAAAGGGGCGAGAGGAGATCCTTTCTCTGAAAAACCTGCGGGGCTTGTAAAACAAGATCAGACTCCAAGGCAAAGAATTAGCCAGAAGATTAAGGAAATATTGGTAAAACGGATCATGATGGGAGCGTTTAATCCTCCCTAAAATGTCGACGTAGATGAACTCATGAAAGGGACCGGGGCCTAACTTGTAATAGGTGTAAGCATACCAGGAGAGACCTATTCCTGAGAAAATCAGCCACCCTAAGGGGTCCAGCAAGGCCATGAAGACCCTTTTTTCGCGTTGCCACAGGCCATAGACGGGCAAGGCCGGAAAGATGATGAAGGCCAGAGGGCCCTTGGTCAAGAAGGCCAGAGCCCCAAAACCAAAGGCCAGATAGCGATAAAGGAGTTTGCCGCGAGAGAAATGCCACCAAAACGACAGAAGAGCTAACAGACATAGAAAAGCGAAAGGGACCTCCAATTCTATTCTTCTTGCTAGAAGGAAGAATTTGTGAGTGGAAAAGAGGATAAAAAAGGCCCAGAGGGCAGAGAAGAGGTCAGTTTCTTTCTTGGTCACTAGGAAGATGAGAATCAGAGAGAAGACGGCGGCTAAGAGGGCCGGAAGACGCAATGTTCCTTCCCTAAGCCCTAGGAGACGGGCCAAACCCATGGCTTCCCACGTAAACAAGGGAGGCTTGGTAACGTAAGGTCTTTTTTGATAGGAAGGAAGGAGCCAGTTTTGACTTTCTAGGCTCTGGCGAACAATTTCAGCCCGTCGGGCTTCGTGTCTGGTAAGAAGGGGCCAGGTGAAAACTCCCCAGCTCAGTGTTATTAAGAAGATTAAACCTAAAATAGACCAGGATTTGGGGAAACTATTTTGAGACATCGGCCATTTTGCGAATCAAATGACTTTTGCAAGAGAAATTTACAATAACTTTTGTTGTAAACCAGACTTCAAAGCGTTCGTTTTTTTTCTCCTGGCATTAGCTCTGGTATTGCCTTTTCAAGGTAGTCGTCCCTTTGTGGGGCGGGATGAACACCGTTACCCGGTGGTAGCCCTTGAGATGCTCAAGAGTGGTGATTTCCTGGTTCCCCGTTTTAAAGGCCATATCCATCTTACCAAACCTCCTCTCACTTACTGGGCCATCGCTTTGGGATACAAAGTCTTGGGAAAGAATCCTTGGGGAGCACGTTTGCCAAACGCTGTGGCCTTTGCGGTGACCGTGTCTCTAGTATTTTTACTTGGCAAGGAACTCTGGGGGCCGGAGGAGGGGAAGAGAGCGGCGCTTTTTTACCTGGCCATGCTGGTCCCTTTTGCCGCGGCTAACGTGGTTACTACTGACACCATCTTAGTGCTGTGGGAAACAGCCGCCCTTTGGGCCTTTGTCAAAGGGATACGAGAAAAACGAAAGGGCTGGTTTATCCTCATGTGGTCCTTCTGGGCGCTGGCTTTTCTTACCAAAGGTATGGCCATGGTCCCCGTGGCAACGGGCGCTTTCCTCTTTTGGTGGTTCAAAAGGGCAGAGATGCCGTGTCCCTTTCATCCCCTGGGATTGTTGATTTTTTTCCTTCTGGCTTTGCCTTGGTACCTCTACGTTTGGATCACGATCCCTGGAGCTCTTGAGACCTTTTGGGTAGAACAAATTTACGGGCGCCTTTTTTCCGACACCTTTCATCGTAACAGCAAATGGTACGCCCCCTTTTACCTTTATTTGCCGTTGTTGACCCTGGGGGCCCTCCCTGCCTCGGTGGTATGGGTGAGGAGTTTCTTTCGTTCTTCTTGGGGGGCCTTCAAAAAGGCTTTGGGAGAAGAGTGGCAGGCACTTTTTTTGGCCACCTTGTTCGGTGTTCCCTTAATCGTCTTTTGGATAGCCAAATCAAGATTGCCCCTTTATATCTTGCCACTTTTTATCCCTCTGGCCCTTTTTACCGCACGTCTTCTTCCGTCTTCTTCACGGTATCTTAGATTCCTTGTTCCTTGGTATTTTTTCTTGGAGGTTCTCAAAGGGGTTTGTGCGCGTCTGATCCATTAGTAAGTGAGGCGACAGATGAAAAGGGCTGCCAAGGCCCCGGTGAAGTCGGCGATGAGAGCGGCTATCACCGCGTAACGAGGGTCTTTGATCCCCACCGCTCCAAAATAGACCGCCAGTACGTAAAAGGTGGTCTCCGTAGAGCCCTGAAGCACGGAGGCCAGATAGGCGTTAAAGCTGTCCGGGGCCCGGGCCACAATCTCGCTCATCAGACCAAAGGCCCCGGAGCCCGAAAGGGGTCGTAGGAGGGCCACGGGAAGGACTTCGGCCGGAAAACCCAAAAGATTGGTCACCGGCTGAAGGATTCTGAGTAGGTAATCGAAGGCGCCAGAGGCCCGGAAGAGACCCACGGCTACCAGAATCATTACCAGAAAGGGGATGATGCGCACCGCTACCTCAAACCCCTCTTTGGCCCCCTCGCAGGCCTTTTCATAGACCGGTACCCGGCGCAAATAACCAAAGGCTAAAAGGGCAAGCATGAGCAGGGGTACGATCCAGAAAGAAAGTATTTCCTTCAGGGTTTTGACCGATGGAGCCTGGATGATCTTTTTCCCAAGGACCAAGAGGAGAGAAAAGATCAAGGCCCAGATGAGATAATCTTCCCATCCCCGTTGGGAGGAGATGTTTTTTCTTTCTTCGGCTTGGACTTCGTAGGTGTCGATCTTGGGGGCTGGTTCTGGTCCATAGATCCTGGCCAGGAGCTTGGCAGAGATGATAGCGGCCAAGGTAGAACAGGTGGTGGCAAAGAGGGTGGGAAAGATGATATTTGCGGGTTCACTGCAACCAGCTGCTGCCCTTACGGCGATTACGCCTAGGGGAAGGAGGGTCACGTTTGAGGTATTGATGGCCAGGAAGAGACACATGGCATCGGTGGCCCTTTCGGGATGGGGATTCAGACGCTGAAGTTCCATCATGGCCTTGATCCCCAGAGGCGTGGCAGCGTTTCCAAGTCCCAGGGCGTTGGCTGAGAGGTTCATCACCATGGCGCTCATCGCCGGATGGTCTGGCGGGACGTGAGGGAAGAGGCGGGTCAAGATAAAGCGGACCTGGCGGGCGATGATTTGAAGGAGACCAGCCTCTTCAGCCACTTTCATGAGTCCGAGCCACAAGGCCATGGCCCCGATGAGACCAAGGGCCAGGTTTACTGCGGTTTTGGCCGCCTCAAAGGAGACCTTGGTGGCCTCTGCCATCTGATCAGTAACAGCCGCCGAGACCACGGCCAAGGCTATCATGTAAAACCAGATCCGATTCATCGCAGCTAGACGTTTCGAACTCAAAATACCCCCCTGGCAACTAGACAAATTTATCGCTTTGGGTACCCCGGATTAACCAAATTCGCAATTTGCCGAAAATTTAAAAAAATGGCCTCGAAGGAGGAAAAGCATGGGAAAGGGTGTCAAGGGTAGGGGCGTGGTGTTAGGTGTCTTTTTCCTGTTGTCTCTAACAATGGTGGTTTTGGCTTCGGTGTGTGAATCCATTCCCCGGGAAAAGGCCGAGGAGATTGCACGTTATATCGCAGACATCATCGTGGCCGGACGGGGAGTAGTGGCTCAACATCAGGATTTGATTAACGATCCCAATAAAGGAGACAAAGGCTTTACTCCGGAGTACGTAGAAAAGCTTATTCGCCAACGGTTCCGTGAAATGACCGGCAAGGATATTTCGGAGCTTGATCCTGAAGCCCGTCAAGTAGTAGAAGAGGTCCTCCAGGCGGCCAAGATGAGCGTCAGAATGAATCAGGCTCGCATCAATCAGCCTGGCAAGGGGTTCAAAGGTTACATTCCAGCGGTCTTTGGACGAGAGACAGGCCAGATTCTAAAGGCGCGCTGTAATATCTTTATTAAGCAAACCACCTTTAAATATCGCAACGCCTATAACCAGCCAGACGCCTTCGAACGGCGCGTTCTAAAAATGTTCGAAGATCCCGACTGGCCCAAAGGCAAGGGATACGGCGAATTTGTAGGGCATCAGTACCGTTATTTGCGACCCATATACGTAAAAAAACCTTGCCTTAAATGTCACGGGGGTCCCAAGGGCACGCGTGATATCGCCGGAAGGATAAAAGAAGGCTACAAGGAAGGTGATCTTCGAGGGGCTATTAGCGTCAGTTTTCCGGTACGATAAATTTCAAAAACTATCGCTGATGGAGGTAAGATTAAGATGTGGGGGCGGCTCTCTCTCCGGTGGAAACTCATTCTACCTGTAGTAAGTATTCTCATATTGTTTAGTTTTTTTATATCGATTTGGCTTTATCATTCTATTCGTCAGCGCGGTTTATTGGAAATTGAGCAAGAATTGCAAGACTTTCAGATACGTCTTCAGAAAGAAATTTCTTATACTTTATCTGTTGGGAATCTAATTCTTAATAATCTGTCTGCTAATACTGATCTTCAGTTTGGTTTGGCTTTGAAAGATAAAGATATCTTATCAAAGCTAGTTGCTCCTTTGTTAGAAAATCTTAAAAATCAAAATCTTCTTCGAGCAGAAGTTGTTTTCTTTTCTCCAGAAAATAAGGTTGTTTATACAACATACCCTCCTTTTGCAGGAATAAATTCTTCGAAAAGAAAATCAAAAATAATAATCTGGAAAGAAAAAATTTATTTCTTGGTTTCTAAAGCTGTAGAATATAATGGACAGCCTGCTGGATATATTGCCCTTTTAATTTATCCAGAAACCATTTTTGAAAAGGTAAAAGGTTATTCAAATTTTGTTGATTTAGCCTGGATTTTAAAGAAAAGCGGAAAAATATCCCTTGGTGGAATGAACGATTCCAGATTTTTTTCGGGTCTAGATATAAAAGATTTGCGTCAAACGGTTTTCCAAAAAAGGAAGTACTTTTATAAAATTTTCCCTTTTAATCAGGACGTATCTTTCATAATATCTTATGATCAATCTTCAAAATTGAAGGCTATTCGTCAATCTGTAACTAGTCTTCTTTCTGTTTTGCTATTTGCAACTTTCATTACAATTTTAGTTTTAGTTTATTTCTCGTGGCGTCTATCAAAAGACATCTTTAGTGCAATTTCAAAGATAGATAATATTGCTAGAAATTTTGATCTACGTCACAAATTGTCTGTTAATGGTAAGGACGAAATATCACGCTTGGTAGAAGTTTTTAATTATTTTCTTTCCCGTATCAAAGATTTTATCGTTGGTTGTCGTTCTGGAATACAAATAGTTAAAAAAGCTGTGGAAAATTTAAGAAAAACAGAAAAAGAAATTTATGATGGAGCTTCTCTTCTTGAAAAGCACACTTTAACCATTTCTAATAATAGCGATCTTCTTTCAGAAGAAGTCCAAAAAATATGTCATATGATAGAAGGAATGGAAAAAGCTATAATTGATATTTCTTCTCAAGCCATGAAAGCGGCAGAAATTTCAAGGCAGGCCCAAAATAAAGTCTCAGGGACACAGCAGATAGTTAAGAAATTGGATCTCGCTTCAAAAGAGATAGGACAGGTTCTGGAAGTTATCAGTAAGATCGCAGAACAAACCAACCTGCTCGCTCTGAACGCCACCATCGAGGCTGCTCGGGCCGGGGAGGCGGGCAAGGGTTTTGCCGTGGTGGCTGGTGAGGTCAAAGAACTTTCCCGCCAAAGTGCTGAGGCTGCCCAAAATATAGCGGAAAAGATCTTGGGGATTCAGGAGACCATTGCCCAGGTGGTTCGCGCCATGGAAGAAACTACGACTGTAATCGAAGAAATAAATGAGATCTCAGGGATGGTTTCCTCGGCAGTAGAGGAACAAAGGATCACGGTTAAGGGTATCAGTGAGAGTGCTTCTCTCTTGGGTAAGATGTCGGATGATCTTTCAGGAATGATTCCCACCTTTGAAGGAACGATAAAGATCCTTCTAAAGAGCGTTACAGAACTTCAGGAAAATAGTACCAAGCTTTTGGCCTCTTCTCGGGAAATTGAGGAACTGATCATCCAATTCAAAACCTAGTCGATTTTTGGCCATCGTCATCTCCTCGGGCTGAAGTATACTTCTTGGAAAAGCTACGACGGGGAGGAGACGATGGCCGATTTTGTACACCTCCATCTCCACACCGAATGGAGTCTCCTCGACGGTGCCATCAGGCTCAAGGACCTCTTCGAGAAGGCCCAGGAGTTCGGTTACGAGGCGGTAGCCATCACGGATCACGGAAATCTCTTTGGTTTGATCCATTTCTACGAGAAGGCCAAGGCGTATGGGATCAAACCCATTTTGGGTTGTGAGGTCTACGTGGCTCCTGGTTCCCGTTTCGAGCGCAAGGCCAAGAGCGCACATGAGGCGGGGTATCATCTGGTGCTGCTTTGTGAAAACGAAACTGGTTATCGTAACCTACTAAAGCTGATCACTCTGGCTAATCTTGAAGGGTTTTATTGGAAGCCACGGGTAGACAAGGAGCTCCTTCGTCGTTATAGCGAAGGCCTCATCGCTCTCTCAGCTTGTCTCCACGGAGAGGTTTCAGCCGCCATCCTGCGCGGGCAAATGGATCGGGCCCGCGAGCTGGCCAGGGAATACGCTACCATCTTTCCCGGGCGCTTCTATCTTGAGCTTCAGGAAAACGACCTTCCCGAACAGAAGACCGTCAACCAGGGACTTTGTGAACTGGCTGAAGAGCTGGGGTTGCCCCTGGTGGCGACCAACGACTGCCACTATCTCAATCCTGGGGACGATCGGGTTCACGACGTGCTCCTGTGTATTCAGACCAACAAAGTGGTTACGGACGAGAACCGAATGCGCTTTTCTACTGACAAGCTCTATTTTGCAGGTCCAGAAGAGATGAAGGCCCGCTTTTCTTGGAAGCCAGAAGCAGTGGCCTCCACCCTTGAGATCGCAGCTCGCTGTCAGGTAGAGCTTAAGCTTGGGGAGTATCACTTTCCCCGTTATCCCCTCCCTCCTGGTAAGAGCTACGAAGAAGCCTTTGAGGAAGCGGCTCGAAGGGGCTTTGAAAAGAGGCTGGCCGAACTCAAGGCGTGGCCAGGTTTGGCGGCCTCTGAAGAGGAATATCGCAGGCGTCTAGAATACGAAATCGAGATCATTAAACAGAAGGGCTTTGCCAGTTATTTTCTGGTCGTAGCGGATTTCATCTCGTGGGCCAAGAACCAGGGCATTCCCGTGGGACCAGGCCGCGGTTCAGCAGCGGGCTCTCTGGTGGCCTTCTCGATGGGTATCACCAACTTGGATCCCCTCAGATATGGTCTCCTTTTTGAGCGTTTTCTGAACGTAGAGCGGGCCAGTCTTCCGGATATCGATGTCGATTTCTGCATGCGTCGCCGTGAGGAAGTCATTCGATACGTGCGCGAAAAATATGGCGGTGAAGAATTCGTGGCCCAAATTGCTACCTTTGGGCAGATGAAAGCCAAGGCTGTGGTACGTGACGTGGGGCGGGCCCTTGGGATGCCATATCCCGAGGTTGACCGCATTGCCAAGCTGATCCCCGACGCCCTCGGGATCACGCTGGATCAGGCCTTGGCCATGGAACCCCGCCTGAGGGAGCTGGTGGAAAAGGACGAGAGGGTGCGGGAACTCATCGCCATCGCCCGGGCGCTCGAAGGCCTGCCCAGACATTCCTCCACCCATGCGGCCGGAGTGGTGATCTCTGATGCGCCCATCACAAATTATTGCCCCCTGATGAAGGGCGAAGAAGACGAAATCGTGACCCAGTTCGACATGAAGGCCGTGGAGCGGGTGGGGCTCATCAAGTTCGATTTCCTCGGGCTGAAGACCCTTACCATTATCGACCATTGTGTGCGTTTGGTGAAGGAACATTATGGAGAAGAAATTGATCTGGAAAGACTTCCGCTTGACGATGAAAAGACCTATGAACTTCTGCGTCGCGGAGAAACCGATGGCGTGTTCCAGCTGGAATCTTCGGGCATGAAAGAGCTTTTGATCCGGATGCGTCCTAGCGAGTTCAACGATCTCATTGCCATCTTGGCCCTCTATCGCCCGGGCCCCTTGGAATCTGGCATGGTGGATCAATACATCCGGGCCAAACACGGAGAGACCGAGGTGTCTTATCTTTTGCCGGAACTTGAACCCATTCTCAAGGAAACTTACGGGGTGATCGTCTATCAGGAACAGGTAATGAAGATTGCTCAGGTGCTGGCGGGCTACAGTCTTGGGGAAGCGGACATCCTTCGCCGGGCCATGGGTAAAAAGAAGCCCGAGGTGATGGCAGCGCAAAAGGAACGTTTTGTACGCGGGGCGGTAGAAAGGGGTATTCCTGAAGAGAAGGCCGTTCAGATCTTTGATCTGATGGAAAAATTTGCCGGCTACGGTTTCAACAAGAGTCATTCCGCGGCTTATGCCCTGGTGGCCTTTCAGACGGCCTATCTCAAGGCCCATTATCCCCTCTGCTATATGACAGCCCTCCTCTCTTACGAAATGGGCAATACGGATCAGGTGGTGAAATACGTTTCGGTATGTCGTCAAATGGGCATAGAGATCCTCCCTCCAGATATCAACGAGAGCGAGGTGGCCTTTAGCATTCGAGAGGGAAAGATCCGTTTCGGACTGGCCGCGGTGAAGAATGTAGGGGAGGGGGCCATTGAGGAGATCTTGAGGGCCCGAAAGGAAGGGCCTTTTCGTTCCTTTGAGGATTTTTGTCTGCGAGTGGATCTCAAGAAGGTCAACCGGCGAGTGTTAGAGGCCCTCGTCAAGGCCGGTGCCTTTGATTCTTTCGGTCACAGTCGCGCCGCCTTGATGAAGATCCTTGATGAGATGCTTGATTGGGTCCAGAATCGCCGCAAGGCCCTTGATCTAGGGCAGAAGACCATCTTTGACGTGGCCCAGGAAGTGTCCCAGGAGCCTGAAGGCCCGGTCAGCATCCCAGAGATTCCAGAATGGCCCTCGGCTCTTAAACTCAAACATGAAAAAGAGGCCCTTGGTTTCTATATCAGCGGTCATCCCTTGGAGCCTTATCGAGAATGGCTTTCTTTACTTACACCTTATGCTATTTCAACCCTTTCGAAGGCCCCAGAAGGAGCCAAAGTGGCGGTAGGAGGAGCGATAGCCGAGGTTAAGAGTAAGAACACGCGCAAAGGAGATCGCATGGCCTTCGTGCGCCTGGAAGACGGGCGAGAAACTGTAGAGGTCTTGATCTTTCCGGATCTCTTCCGCCGCACCCAGGAACTCATCGAGGAGAAAGGCCTGGTCTTTGTGGTGGGGCGCCTCGATCGAGAAGAATCGGGAACGAAGATCATCGCGGAGCAAATGGTCCCCTTGGAAAGGGCTCAGGAGGTGATCAAGGGCAAGGTTTCTCTGGTTCTTCGGGGTGATGAACTCAAGCCGATCCAACTTCGAGCTATTTATGAACTTCTCTCTCAAAGAAACGGAAAGTTTCCGGTAGAACTATTGTTCAAGTTTCCTGAAGGGGAGGTCCTCATTACCCCGGATCGAAACCTTGCCCTTGATCCCCAGCCCGAACTGGCTCGGGCCCTGAAAGATCTTTTGGGTTATCTCCCCTTACGCGTTTCTCTGGATCTTTGAGTCAGGAATTT
>CAZVXP010000032.1:0-113233 GCA_964630855.1 uncultured Thermodesulfobacteriota bacterium
AAGTCGGCGTCGATGACGTCGTCGCCGCCCTTTTGCTCCGAACCGCCAGAGCCACCTGCTTGTGCCCCACCAGCACCGCCTGCCTGCGCTCCGCCAGCTTGCGCCTGACGGTAGGCCATCTCCGCGATACGATAGGAAGCCTGGGTGAGCTCTTCGGTAGCCTTTTTGATGGCCTCGATATCTTCACCCTCCATTACTTTTTTCAGGGCCTCGATCTTTTCCTGAATCTCTTTCTTGAGGTCTTCAGGCACCTTGTCACCCAGCTCGGAGAGAGATTTCTCAACCGAATAGATGAGGCTATCGGCCTGATTGCGGGCTTCAATGAGCTCCTTGCGTCGGCGATCTTCTTCAGCGTGGGCTTCGGCCTCTTTGATCATCCTCTGAATCTCTTCTTCCGAGAGACCGGAAGAAGGTTTGACCACGATAGACTGCTCCTTACCCGTGGCCAGATCTTTAGCCGTCACGTGAAGGATACCGTCGGCGTCAATGTCAAAAGTGACTTCGATCTGGGGCACCCCGCGTGGCGCCGGTGGGATACCCACCAGCTCGAAACGAGCGATGCTCTTGTTGTCTTTGGCCATGGGACGCTCACCTTGAAGCACGTGAATGGTAACCGAAGTCTGATTGTCAGCCGCCGTGGTAAAAATCTGACTTTTTCGTGTTGGAATGGTAGTACCTCGCGGGATAATCACCGTAAACACGCCTCCCAAAGTCTCGATCCCGAGGGAAAGAGGTGTCACATCAAGCAAGAGTATGTCCTTCACTTCACCCTTCAGGACTCCAGCTTGAATGGCCGCTCCCATGGCTACCACTTCATCCGGGTTGACCCCTTTTACCGGTTCCTTGCCAAAAATTTCTTTCACTTTTTGCTGCACCCGCGGCATCCGGGTCATACCACCCACCAGGATCACCTCGTCAATGTCCTGCGGGGTAACCCCGGCGTCTTTCATGGCTACTCGACAGGGTTCTTCCAGTCTCTGGATGAGATCTTCCACCAGGGCCTCAAGCTTGGCCCGCGTGAGTTTCATAACCAAGTGTTTCGGCCCACTGGCATCAGCGGTGATGAAGGGAAGATTGATCTCGGTTTCTTGCACGGTGGAAAGCTCGATCTTGGCCTTTTCCGCTGCCTCCTTCAGACGCTGAAGGGCCATGCGATCTTGGCGAAGATCGATGCCATGTTCCTTCTTGAACTCCTCGGCGATGTAATCCACGATGCGCATGTCAAAGTCCTCACCGCCGAGGAAGGTATCCCCCGAGGTCGCCTTAACCTCAAAGACACCCTCTCCGATCTCGAGGATAGAGATATCAAAGGTTCCACCACCCAGATCGAAGACCGCCACCGTGCCTTCCTTCTTTTTGTCGAGCCCGTAGGCCAAACAAGCTGCGGTGGGCTCGTTGATAATACGCAAAACGTTAAGCCCGGCAATACGACCAGCGTCCTTGGTAGCCTGACGCTGCGTATCATCGAAATAAGCAGGCACTGTGATCACCGCTTCTTTGATCTCCGTACCCGCATATTCCTGAGCATCCTCCTTGATTTTGCGGAGGATCATGGCTGAAATCTCCGGCGGACTGTAGCGCTTACCCCTCACCTCTACGTGAGCGTCCCCGTTTGGAGCCTCAACGATCTTGTAGGGCACCCGCTTGGCCCATTCCTGGACCACCGGATCTTTGAATTTGCGCCCCATCAAACGTTTGATACCGAAGATCGTGTTCTCTGCGTTGGTGATGGCCTGTCGCTTGGCCAGTTGCCCCACCAGGATCTGACCGTCTTCCAGAAAAGCCACCACCGAAGGGGTGGTACGGGAACCTTCCCGGTTGGGAATCACTTTGGGTTCCCCTCCTTCAAAGACCGCCATACAAGAGTTGGTGGTTCCAAGGTCGATGCCTAGCGGCTTGGTGTTCTTCTCGCTCATCCTCTCACCCTCCAATCCTTAATTTTGATTTTCACCGGAGGTCTCACCCTCCGATGTCTCTTTCGCAGCCGGTTTCTTGGCCACGGCAACCAAGGCCGGACGAATGACACGCTCATGCAAGGTATAACCCTTCTGAAAAGCCCTCACCACCGTGCCCTCCGGATGCTCGTGCGTCTCTTCTACCGCCAAAGCCTCGTGAACTTCCGGACGAAAAGCTTCCCCGATGGCCACCTCAAATTGCTTGAGACCAAACTTCTCAAGGGTTTGCAGCAAACCCTTGAGAGTGAGTTCAATGCCTTCCACGATAGCTTTCACGTCTTGCGTCTGCCGGGCGGCCTCAAGGGCTCGCTCCAAGTTGTCCACGAAGGGTAAGAGTTCCCTCATGAAGGTTTCCAGCGCATACTTGAAATATTCTTCTTTCTCGCGCTTGAAGGCCTTCTTCAGGTTCTCGACCTCCGCGGCATAACGAAGCATCTGATCTCGATACTGTTTTATCTCTTCGTCTTTCTGTTTAATGAGGGCAATCAGCTCTTCACGGCTTTCAGGATAGATATCCTGCGCTTCTTTTTGGGCCTCTTGGCCCTCTACCTGAGCCCCTTCCTTGACCTCCATCACGGTGTTTCCCTCCTCAGATGGTTTAGCTGGCACTCCACCCCGATAGAGGTGATAAACCTTGCTCATGGTCTCACCCCTATCGTTGTTTTCGGGAGTTAGAGAGCCCGCCTCAATTGCCGAGAAAAAGTTAAGCGCGGGGATGGAGCTTGTCCAGAAGGTGAGAAAGGAATCTAGAGGTGTAATCCACCACCGGTACCACGCGGGAATAATCCATCCGCATAGGCCCGATGACAGCCAAACCACCCAGAGGTTGACGCCGTCGATAATAGGGACTGGCTACAGCGCTCAGATCCTTGGGAGACCCCAGCCCGGTCTCCGTACCAATCAGGATCTGAACTCCATGGGCCCCAAGACAACGATCGATAATCTTGACAAAGATGTTTTTCTCCTCAAAGGCCTGAAGGATCCCTTTCAAGCGCTCTACATCTTTAAATTCCGGGATCTCAAGTAGCTTGCTTAGCCCCTCCACGATGGGTTCCGCCGGCTTTTCCCCTTCTTCTAGTTCTTCGAAAATGGTCTCAAGCAGTTTACGTTCAGCCTCTATCTCTTTCAAAAGTTCGTCGCGAGCTTCTTCCAGGGTAAGATGCGGAAGCTTGAGGTTCAAATATTCCGCTAAACGTTGTAAGGATTCTCCCGAAATCCGGGAAGGGATCTTGAGCAAACGGTTTACTACAATGCCAGCCTGTGTTACCGCCACCACCAGGAGAAGGCCCCGCCCCAAAGGCACGAAGTCAATCTTCCAGAGACGCTCGCTTCCCAAGCGAGGGGCCGAAACCACCGCCGGGAAACCCGTCACCTGGGTCAGCAGACGGGAAGCAACTTTTAGGAGTTCAGAGAGGTCTTCAATTTCTTCGCTCTCAAAGGCTCGCTCAATTTCCTCCCGGGTACTCTCCGGGAGCGAAGTGGTCTCAAGCAGGTTTTCCACGTAATAACGAAAACCTTCCTCCGTAGGAATACGCCCGGCAGAAACGTGTGGTTGCGTCAGAAGACCGAGCTCCTCCAGATCCGCCATGATGTTGCGCACCGTGGCCGGAGAGAGGGGAGGTTTGAGACGTTTGGAGACCGTTCGCGAGCCCACCGGCTCGGCATGGCGGATGTAGTCCTCCACCACAATGGCCAGGACCTTGCGATAACGTTCCGAAAGTTCAAGTGTTTCCATCATGCCGAACGGAAAAGAGCACAAAATTTTCCACTAATTCCTTCATAAACTAGCCCTGACAAGGCTTGGGTGTCAAGGAGACTAAGATTCGAGTAAGGCTTTGTAAGCCGAGAGCCCTGCTCGCAAAAATCCTTCTTCCAGGTAGCCGTGCGGCGAGATGGTCTCGAGGATCCTTTTTGGAATCTTTAGCTTGGTGAGTTCAAAACCACGGGCCTTCTTGAAGGCATACTTGCGCCGGAGAATCTTGCCCCCAAGGGCCTTCAGGTCTTTGACATCGTAATCCAAGCCCGACACCTTAAAGACCCTGGCCAGGGT
Organism: uncultured Thermodesulfobacteriota bacterium; assembly: GCA_964630855.1. Lineage (GTDB taxonomy): Bacteria > Desulfobacterota > Thermodesulfobacteria > Thermodesulfobacteriales > Thermodesulfatatoraceae > JAADCO01. Next base: position 4,006 of record CAZVXP010000032.1, read on the forward strand.
CTCGTAATCGTAAACGCTCCTCCCAAAGAAACAGCACACTCCCGAAGAAAGTATTTGCCGATAGACCTCCTCTTCGAATAAGGTTCTGGCCAGCTCCTCTGGGGTGATCTCTTCTGGAGAGAGTTTCTGATCGTAACTGTAACCACCGGAGTCCAGGTGGCTGTGGCGGGAGCCAGTGAGATGGGTTAGATGCGCCCCATAGCCCGTATGATAACCTGGCATCTCGTTGCCTCCAAAGGCCAATGCAAAGTCCTCTCCACCATAACGCCGGGAGGCTTGTGCCACTCCATGGGCCAGAGCGGCGTAGAATTCATTGCTCTGATAGGCCAGATGGTGGAGCATCTGGATGTAGGTCTCCACGTCTCCGAAGCGGGGCCTGAGCCCGAGAGTTTCCTCCTCTCCCACGAGACCCTTTTCAAAGGCCTCGGTCGCCCAGGCCAGCACCACCCCACTGCTCATGGCATCCAGACCAAGGTTGTCGATGGTATCAAGTAGCTTCAAGATCCCTTCCGCCGAGCCCACGCCGATCATGCTCCCGTTGGCATAGATGGGTTCGTAATCGTAGGAAATGAAGGTCGTTTTGTAAAAGTAGGGTTCGTCTGCGTATGGTGTCCGCAGAGCGGCCAGGTGGATACAGGCCATGGGGCAGTGACTACAAGCCAGACGCCGGCTCAGGAGGTGTTGCGCGAAGTATTCTCCGCTTATCTTGTCCGCGTCTTCAAAACGCGTGGCCAAAAGATTCCTGGTAGGAAGAGCTCCACGCTCGTTTAGGGGTAAAACGTTTACCGCTGTACCAAGATCGTGATATTTCCTCAAAGCTGGTGTCTCTCGCAGACGTTTGAGGAGCTCGTCGTAAAGGGTGCGATAGAGTTTTCGGTCAGACACCGGCAGGGAACGATGCCCCATCAGGACCACCGCCTTGAGCTTCTTGGCCCCGAAAAGGGCTCCCAAACCCAAACGCCCGAAATGACGATAGGTCTCGGTGACCACGCAAGAAAAGGTCACCCCGCTCTCTCCGGCGGGTCCGATACGGAGGATGCTCCGCAAACCCCGACCCGTCTCACGTTCTCGAATGATGCGTCCGGTGGCCGAGACCGAAAGCCCCCAAAGGGCCCGGGCGTCGCGAAACTTGACCCCTTCAGGAGAGATTACCAAATAGACCGGTATATCGCTCTGCCCCCTGATGACTACGGCTCCGTAGCCAGCCAATCTCAGACAGGTGGCGCTCCGACCACCGGCGTGGCTCTCTCCCAGATTTCCGGTGTGAGGAGACTGGAACATGGCCACGGTCTTGGAAGCAATGGGAAAGAGGCCGTTGGCTGGCCCTACCGCCAAGATGATAGGATTGTGAGGATCTCGCGGATCAATACCCTCCGGACACTCCTCCTCCAGCAGGACACTGGCCACTCCGGTGCCACCGATGTTCTCCTCAAAGAGATCGGCCCGTTCTTCTATCCAGAATCTCTTGGCCGAAAGATCGACGTAGAGGACTCGCTTCAAAGGATCATCCCTGAGCATCTTCTTCCTCCAAAGCTAACACGTGGTGCGGACAATAGGCCGCACAATAGCCACAATGCATACAAATCACCGGTTTGTTGGTGGCCTCGTTCCAGAAGATGGCCTGAAGAGTACAAGCCTCCCGGCAAAGAGCACATCCCAAACACTTTTTGGGGGAAAGGACCACCCCACCCCCTTTACGTTTGAGAAGGGCTCCGGCAGGGCACACCGCCGCACAGGGGGGTTCAGGGCAAGCCCGACACACGACCACCGTAAGCCCGCGACTGATACCCCCACGGGAACGGACGTGGATGGCGGATTCTGCTATACCTCCTTCTCCGGTCCGCCGCTGACAAGCAAACATACAAAGCTGACACCCCACACACCGATCCGTATCTACTACTCTGAGACGCGCCATATCCCCTAAATACCACAAAACCCTGATCAGACCTACCTGTGAGTTGACGCCCTGGGCCGTGGCCATTTAACTGGCCCACATGAAAAAGCTCTTCGTGCTGGGTGTCATCTTTCTCCTGGTCACCGCCGTATTTGTAGTGGCGGTGTCGGGACAGCCCTTGAGAGACCTCGGAATCCTCGGAGAGAGGGCCCGGGAAAGATTTAACGAAATGGTCAAAGAAGACCTCGAAATCCTTCAAAAGAACGGGTTTTATCAGGCTGCAAAATATTTCCGCACCATACCCGAAGAACTCACCTACTGGCTCCAGGATTTCGTCGGAGACTATCGAGTCCGAGTCAAGCTTCTAGCCCTCTCCTATCGGAATATTGGAAACCTTGCTCCCCCGATGGTTGCCGAGAGTCTGGAAAGTTTTAGGACAAGTCTGAAACTTGGTGACACCCCGCTTCCCCAAATCATCATCCAGGAAGGGGACCGGGGAGTGGAGTACCTGTACGTTTTGCCCCTTCGCGTAAAAGCATCCTGTTTGCCATGCCACGGCCCTCACTCCCCATACGCTTCTTCCATCGAAGAACTCTATCCCGAAGACCAGGCTTTGGGCCTGGCTCTGGGCAGCTTGCGCGGGGCCCTGGTGATAGAGATTGCCCCCGAAGCCCTCAATCGTTTCGCTTCGCGTCCTTCAAAAAATCCTTAAAAACCACTTCGGCCTGCTCCAGGGCACATAACTCTCCGCACATAGAACACTTGCGATCTTTCACTGATCGGCGTTCCTCCACCAGACGCCGGGCGTCCTCTGGGAAGAGGAGATTGTCAAAGACCGCGGCCCATTTGAGATCACGGCGGTCCTTGCTTACCTGTTCATCACGTCGGTCTGCCTTGCCCCGCAGTTTCACCACGTCTCCTACGTGGGCCGCCAAACGAGCGGCCTTGACCCCCAAAACCACGTCCTCTTCGTTAGGCAGGGAAAGGTGCTCGGCGGGAGTGACATAACAGATGAGATCCGCCCCGGCTTTGGCGGAAAGAGCCGCTCCAATGGCGGCGGTGATATGGTCGAAGGCAGCCCCCACATCGGTGGGCAAAGGACCGAGCATGTAATAAGGCGCTCCTCCTGACATCTTCTTTGCCAGGAGTACGCTGGCCTCTATCTCGTCCAGTGGCACGTGTCCCGGACCTTCAACCATCACCTGGCAGCCAGCTTCACGGGCACGCTCTGCGAGTTCACAGTTTATCAGGAGTTCTGCTACCTGGGCGCGATCCAGGGAATCGTGGATGGCTCCGGCCCTCAGACCGTTGCCCAAAGAGAGCACGGTATCGTATTTCTTGAGGATCTCCACCAGGCGGTCAAATTGTTCGTAAAGGGGATTTTCTTTTTGATTTTTCACCATCCACTGAGCCATCAAACTCCCACCCTTTGACACCAGGCCACCGTAACGATAACCCTGGGCCTTCAGGCGTTCGATGGTAAAGAGGTTGATCCCGCAATGGATGGCCATGAACGCGATACCATCGGCACATTGACGTTCGACAAGATCAAAGAGATACTCGGGGTCGAGTTTGGCCGGGTCTTGATATCGTCGCAAGACTTCGCAAAAGGCCTGATAAAGGGGAACGTTGCCCACCGGGAGGGAAACCGCCGCGATGATCTCCCGCCGGATCTGATCCATATCACCAGCAGCTGAAAGTTCCATGAGGGTGTCAGCTCCGGCTTCTTCGGCCAGACGGGCCTTCTTTTTCTCAAGTTCCGGGTCACAGAGGTGACTCGAAGTGCCTACCGAGGCGTTCACCTTGGTGGAGAGTCCCGCCCCCACCCCTACGACCCGACCGCTCTGACGGGCCTTGATGATGACCACCTGGCCCCGGGCCACCTGCTCTCGCACAAACTCGGGCGACACCCCTTCGGCCCGAGCCACCTCCTCCATGGCCTCTGTTATTTTGCCAGCGCGGGCGGCTTCTAGTTCTGTCATGACTAAAGTTCCACTCCTTCTTTGGTGTATTTGGCTACCAGGTCACCCACCTCGGTGGTGGTATAACCCATCTTGCCAGCAGAAAGGCTCTTTAAGTGGTCCCGGCAAACCTTGATGACCGCCTTTTCAATAGCTTGAGCCGCTTCTTCCTCTCCCAGATGTTCAAGCATCATCATCCCGGCACAGATGGCCGCCAGGGGATTGATAACGTTTTTGCCTGTATATTTGGGAGCAGAACCCCCAATGGGTTCGAACATGGAGACCCCTTCGGGGTTGATGTTACCCCCGGCTGCGATTCCCATCCCACCCTGGATGATGGCTCCAAGGTCCGTGATGATGTCGCCAAACATGTTGTCTGTCACGATGACGTCGAACCACTCCGGATTCTTGACGAACCACATACAGGTGGCGTCAACGTGGGCGTAAGAGGTCTTGATATCCGGATATTCTTTGGCCACCTCGTGGAAGGTCCTTTCCCAGAGGTTCCAGGCATAAGTGAGCACGTTGGTCTTGCCCACCAGGGTAAGTTCTTTCTTCTTGTTGCGCTTACGACAGAGTTCGAAAGCAAAACGGATACACCGCTCCACGCCGAACCGGGTATTAATGGACTCTTGGACCGCCACCTCCTGAGGCGTGCCTTTGCGTAGAAAGCCACCTCCACCCGCGTAGAGACCTTCGGTGTTTTCACGGACCACGACAAAGTCGATATCTTCTGGCCCCTTATCTTTGATGGGGGTCCAGACCCCGGGATAGAGCTTGACCGGACGCAAGTTAACGTACTGGTCGAGTTCGAAACGAATCCGAAGGAGGATCTCTTTCTCAAGGATGCCTGGTGGAACATCGGGGTGTCCTATGGCCCCCAAATAGATGGCGTCGTGTTTCTTGAGCTCCTCGATCCCTCCTTCGGGGATGGTCTCGCCTGTGCGCAAATACCTTTCACCACCCCAGTCAAAGTATTGATAACGGAGGGTAAAACCGAACCTTTCGGCAGCGGCGTCAAGGACCTTCACCCCCTCACGGATGACCTCCGGGCCCGTTCCGTCTCCGGGTATGACGGCAATCTTGTAAGTTTTGTTCTCAGCCATGGATGAAACCTCCTGGGCGTTTTTTCGCCATTTTGGGAGCAGGGTTTTAGTCGCAGAATGGCTTTCCTTCAAGATGTGAGTTAAAAAACGAAGATCCAGGACGAACGGAGGTGTGGACGATGATGTGGCGTCTGGCCAAGTTCCTTTTTGAAGGAGCCATGCTCAAGCGTTTGGAGCGCACAGGATACGCTTACTTGGGAACCGGCCAAGAAAACATCGCTGCTCATTCCTTTGGGGTGGCCCTGACCGCCCTGCTCCTGGCCTCCCTGGTCCCGGAGGTCAACGAAAACAAGCTCCTCAAGATGGCCATCTTGCACGATTTTTTGGAAGCCCGCACCGGAGACCTCAACTCGGTAAACAAACTCTACGACGAGGCAGACGAAGAAGCTGCGGCTCGCGACGCCTTTTCCGGTCTTCCGGCAGGGGAGGAGTGGCGGGCATTGTGGGAGGAGTATCGTCAAGGAGAGACTCTGGAGGCCCAACTGGTTCACGATGCTGACCAACTCGACCTCCTCGTCATGCTCAAAGAACAACACGATCTCGGCAATCCTTACGCCTCTCGGTGGATCAGTTACGCCAGGAGGAGATTGCGCACCGACATTGCCAAACGTCTGGCCCAAGCCATCACCGAGACCGATTGGGCCTCCTGGTGGCTTGACCAATTCGTGTCTCGTGAGGACCAGGAGAATGGAACCTGAAAGGTGTGCTCGTTGCGGAAAATGTCTCCCCCATTGCCCAGCCTTTCAAGCAAGCAGACAAGAAACCTTTTCCCCCCGGGGGAAGGTAGCCCTTTACCAGGCCGGACAGCTTCGGGGAAAACCTCTCTCCTTTTGCCTCCTCTGCGGGGCCTGCGAAACGGTCTGTCCTAATCGAGTCCCTGTGACAGGCCTCATCCTTAAGGCCCGAGAAGAAAACCCCGTTCCTGGAAGCCGCTTTTTTTCTCACCTGTGGGAACTTCTGCCTTCCACTCGCCCACGTTTCAGCAAAAGGACCAACCTACCGGCCAAGGGGAAAGTTGCCCTCTTCACCGGTTGTGGAGGAGAGTGGCTCTATCCCGAAGCCCTCGAGAAGCTTTCCGCCTTCCTTAAAAGGAAGGGGATCGATCTCTTTTGGCCTCAAGGACAGGGATGCTGTGGTCTCCTGGCCTTGAGCCTCGGACAAAAGAGCAGCTTCCTTCACCGGGCTCAACAAAACCTCAGGTCATTGGCCTCCGCCGAGGTAGTGCTCACCCCCTGCGCCTCCTGTCTCTACACCCTCAAAGTCCTCTACCCCCGTTATCTGACAGGCAGCAACTTGGAGGGAATCGCCCGAGGTATAAGCGAGAAGACCTTCGAAGCCGGGACCTTTTTGTATTTTCAGGGGTTTGTTCCCCGGATTGCCGATTTTCTCTTTCAAGTTCCGTGTCACTTAAGATATATAAGTAAGTCAAAATGGTGGCACCAAAGTGGTCTAAAAGTCTATGAGGGTTGCTGTGGGGGAGGCGGAATGTTCGGGGTGCGCTATCCCCAAGAGAGCCGTCTCATTCAGCGCAGGATGGAGCTCCTGTTAGAAAAACATCGGATACGGGAGCTTGTCACCTCCTGCACGGGCTGTTGGCTCACTCTACGGAATTTTCACCGTCTCCAGGTGCGGATGCTATGTGAGGCCCTAATTGTAGCTTATTGTTAGCACTTGATAAATGAGCTAAAGTTGAATATGATCCGTGTCGATAAAGATTTTAAAAAAATAAACCCAGAAGGTGAACAAAGATGACCAAAGACAAAATCGAGTACTATCGTAAGTTGGGGCTCAAGATGACGCCTCAGCGTCTGGCCATCCTTGAGTATCTAGAGGGTAACACCGCCCACCCCTCGGCGGAGGACATATTCCGCCACGTGGGGCAAAAGTTTCCCAGCATGTCCTTTGCCACGGTCTACAACACGCTTGAGGCCCTCAAAGAGCGGGGGCTGATCATCGAACTCAGCATCGATCCCGAAAAGAAACGTTTTGACCCCAACGTAGAGCCACACCACCACATGATTTGTGAGAGGTGTCATCGCATCTTTGACGTCTTTACAGACTTTCCGATCAAGCTTCCAGAAAAGTACGCCCGAGACTTCAAAGTGAAGCGGCACGAAGTGGTCTTTTACGGTTTGTGCCGCGAATGCCAGGAAAAGGAGGTGTAAGAAATGGCCATTTTCAAATGCGAAAAATGTGGAGCCACCAAGGAGGGCCGGTGCAAGCCCCGGAAATGCCCGTCCTGTGGAGCTCAAGGCACCATGAAAAAGGAATCTTAGGGGGAGACCATGTGTATGGAAGTCCGTCTGCGATGCGAATGCGGGGCCAGAGAAGCGGAGTTCAACCTGCGCGACAACGTCTTACCTCCAGAAGTCATTGTAAGCCTCTATTGTCCGAAGTGCTCGGCCCACGCCTCCTTCGATCCAGAAAACATGATCCAGGACAACGGCTGGCTCATCGAATACGACATGGACATGGCTCGCTTCATGGCCGTGGCCAAGCTGGGCATTCCACCCGAGAAGGTCACCCCGGCATTCCTCTTCGATGAAGGCTATGCCACCTGGAAGGAGCTCTATCCCGGAGAACTGGAAGACATCAAAGCCGAAAAAGAGGCCATCGTGGCCATTCTCAAGGAAGACCCCAAACGCTATTTCGAAGAATTGCGCAAATGGGCTCTGGCCCGAGTAGAACGCCTCAAGGCCGAAGGCTGGCGGCGGGCCCAAAATCTCTAACTTGCCATCCGCCCTCCCGCCAGGTAAAACCTCTCCCAACTTGGTTCTTTACCTTTGGCGGGAGGTTTTTCCATGCATCCCATCGTTGAAGCCCAAAAAGGCGACCAGCTCCTCCTCTTGGGGAACGAAGCCATTGTACGCGGGGCCCTGGAAGCTGGTCTGCGCGTAGCCGCAGCCTATCCTGGCACCCCTTCTTCGGAAATAGGCAATCTCCTCTTCCAACTCGAAAAGGAGCTACCAGGACTTTATTTCGAATTTTCTACCAACGAGAAAGTGGCCATGGAGGTAGCAGCCGCTGCAGCGGCCAGCGGGCTCCGGAGTCTCACGTGCCTGAAACACGTGGGTCTGAACGTGGCAGCCGACGCCCTCATGACCCTGGCCTACATCGGAGTTCGAGGCGGAATGGTCATCGTGACCGCTGACGATCCCTCCTGTCATTCCAGCCAAAACGAGCAGGACAACCGTCTCTACGCCAGGTTTGCTGGTCTACCCATGCTTGAACCAGCTTCTCCAGAAGAGGCCCGACGCATGACGGCCTACGCCTTTGAACTCTCGGAGAAGCTCGAAGTCCCGGTCATCTTGCGCACCACGACCCGGGTCTCCCACGCCCGAGCCGTGGTTACGGCTGGAGAAATAGCAGATTACCATCAGAGAGTGGTAGGACGTTTTGAAAAAGACCCTCGTCGCTGGGTGCCGGTACCGGCGGTGGCCCGGGTGAGACATCAGGTCCTGCTTGAAAAGGTGCGCGAGGCCACCATCCTGGCGGATGGTTCCTCCTGGAACCGCCTCTCGGGTGAAGGAAGCTTTGGCCTGGTGACCAGCGGAGTGGCTGTCAATTACGTGCTCGATGCCCTCGAGGAGCTGGGCCTTCAGGAAAAGATCAAGCTCCTCATCTTGGGATTCACCTATCCTCATCCGATGGGGCTCTTGGCTGATTTCTTGAAAGGCCTGGAAACCTGCCTGGTGGTAGAAGAACTCGAACCTTTCCTGGAAGAAGCCGTTCGATTGGTGGCTCAGGAGCGGGGGCTTTCCGTAAATGTATTAGGCAAGGCCACCGGACATCTCCCTCGACTTTACGAATTCACCCCCGGGTTGGTCAAGGAAGCCATGGCAAAAGCCCTGGGAGTGGAAAGGGAGGTCCCCCAGAAACCCGATCTCTCTTGGGTTCCCGAACTTCCTCCTCGCCCTCCCACCCTCTGTCCGGGCTGTCCCCATCGCGAAACTTATCTGGTGATAAAGGAAGTACTCGAAGAACTCGGAGAAGCTTCAAATACCATCTACCCTACGGATATTGGATGTTACACTCTGGGGCTCCTCCCTCCCATCCAGATGGCTGATTATCTCATCTGCATGGGATCAAGTGTGGGGTCTTCTTGTGGTTTTTCGGTGGCCACTGACCAGCGGGTGGTCTCTTTCATCGGAGATTCTACCTTCTTTCATGCCGGACTATCCCCTCTAGCCAGTGCCGTGTACAACAAACACCGCTTCACCCTGGTGATCATGGACAATGAGACCACCGCCATGACCGGCCATCAGCCCGTTCCATCTCAGGAGCTACGTTGGCCAGGGCTTGAAGACCGGCCACGTATAGACTTGGAGGCCGTGGTCAGGGCCTTGGGGGTGACCCAGGTGGTAACCATCAATCCCTACCATAAAGAAGAGGCCAAAGACCTCGTCAGGCCCGTTCTTTCTTCCAGGGAACTCGGGGTCATCATCTCCAAGGCGCCCTGCATCCTCTTTCGTAAGCGGGTAAAGAAATAGGAGGCGTGTGATGACGAAACTTCGAATCCTGGCTGTAGGCGTGGGAGGACAGGGTATTCTCCTCTTTTCCAGAGTCCTGGGCGAGGCCTGCCTGGCCGCTGGTCTCCCGGTGGCCATGTCTGAGGTGCACGGAATGGCTCAACGCGGAGGGGTGGTGGAAACCAACATCGTCTTGGGCTGGAAGAGTCCTCTCATCTCCGAAGGGGAGGCCGATGTACTGGTAGGCCTGGAACCCGTCGAAACTCTGCGAGCTCTGCCCCGTTGTCGCCCAGATACCGTCATCATTTCGAACACCGACCCCCTTGTCCCCCAAATCGTCAAAGACGGTCTGGCGACCTATCCGGACCTTGAACCAGCCCTTGCCAGGCTACGCGAAACCTTTGCTCAGGTCTATCTTTTTCCCGGAGAAAGAATTGCCAAAGATGCCGGGACCAGTCGCGCCCTCAATATGGTGGCACTGGGAGCTCTGGCTGGCACCGGCTTTCTGCCCCTTTCCAAAGAGGATTTCCTCGCAAGTTTGCGTCGTCTGGTGAAAGCTAAATATCTCGAGGCCAACGAGAGGGCCTTTGAAGCGGGGTTCGCTGTAACGGCTCCTTGATCCATCCCCATCCGTGCTTATTTTCACTTCAAAAAACACGGAGGGGAAAAAATGAGTATACAAAGGCTTGAAGAGGTTATTCAACTGGCCAAAGCGGGTAACGAGGTCAAAGCTGAGGTTCAACTCCTGAAACGGCCCATCGTCCTGAAGATCCATCCTGAGGCCCAGATCGTGGAAGAAACCGAAGCTTATTTGCTCACTGCCAAGTTCAAGTTCACCATTGGGAGTCAAACCGTGGAAATAGAACGAATTTACGTCATGGGATTCCCTTCAGAGGATTTCGAGCAAGAAAAAGCCAACATCAACCTTGCCAACGCCCGCCTGAAGGAGGATTATCGCCGGCTCAAAGAAGCCGGGATCAAAATCGAAGAAAAGTATTTCGAATAGAAAATCCCATCTAAAGCATCGAGAAACCGAAAAGCCCCTCTCTTTCGAGAGGGGCTTTTTGGTTAGTAGGCTTCTTCAGTTTCCAGAAATTCTGGCCGGACTTTGTCACTGAAGAGCTTATAGGCCCAAATCTGATAGAGGATAACGATGGGCACGAAGACCAGGGCCACCACAGTCATGATCTTTAGGGTCAAGGGACTAGAAGAAGCGTTGTAAATGGTAAGCGTGGCTTCCGGATCGAGCCGCGAGGGAATGAGCCTCGGAAAAAGACCCGCCACCCCGAAAGCCGTGGTCATGAGCACGGTAAGAGCCGAAGCAAACCAGGCCCACCAATACTTCCCCAGTCCCAAATAGGCGGGGATAGCCACCAATCCCAAAAGAGCCAGAGCTGGTATGAGGAGCAGGATCTTATAACGGAAGAAATTAGACCAGAGATCAGTGGCCAACCCCGAGGCCAGGAGAAAGAGCCCGAGAAGAATGACCTCCAAGACCCAGAATCTTTCAGCCACTTCCTTGGCACGCCGACAAAGATCACCGTTGCTCTTCACACAAAGCCAGACAGCCCCATGAACCACAAACATAACCACGAAGAGCAACCCGCCCAGGATTCCATAAGGGTTGAGAAGGGTCAGAAGATTGCCATGCATGATACCCTGCCGATCGAGCGGAAGTCCCAAGAAGAAGTTGGCGAAGGCCACTCCGAAGAGGAGCGAGGGCACGAAACTGCCCAGCACCAGGCAGATGTCCCAAACCGCCTTCCACACCGGACTCTCTTCTTTGGCTCGGAACTCAAAGGCCACGCCCCGCAAGATGAGGGCAAAGAGGATGATGAGAAGCGGTGTGTAAAGGGTACTGAACATGATAGCGTAGGCCTTTGGGAAGGCCGCAAAAGTAGCTCCTCCCGCGGTGATGAGCCATACCTCATTACCATCCCAGAAAGGACCGGCAGCATTGTAAATGATGCGCCTTTCCGTGTCATTTTTAGCAACAAAGGGCAATATCATGCCCAAACCAAAATCAAAACCGTCAAGCATAAAATAAACCGCCCAAAGAACGCCCCAAAGGATGAACCAAATCACTTGATAGATGTTTTGTTCCATGGCGACCTCCTCCTATGCGGTTACCGGTTTGGTGGTTAGAGGAACCCTGCTCTGAGGCTCCGGCCCCCGACGGGCAAACTTGAAGAGGAGATAAAAGTCCACCAGACCGAGCAGAGAGTAGAAAAGGATGAAGGCCAGGAGGGAAATCCCCACCTGCACCGTGGAAATGGGGGAGACCGCCTCGGAGGTCTTCATCAAACCGTACACGATCCACGGTTGACGCCCCACCTCAGCCACCATCCAGCCGAACTCACAGGCCAGATAAGGCAAAGGGATAACCCACGGTAGAACACGCAGCAGCCAGGGGAAACGCTCAGGTTGATGGCGAGAGAGGAAAACCAGGATGGCCAGGGCCGCAAAGAGAAAACCCAAGCCCACCATCAAACGAAAGGACCAGAAAGTAATGGCTACCGGAGGCCTTTCCTCTTTGGGCCATTCTTTGAGCCCTTTCACCGTAGCACTCGGACTATGATAGGCCAGAAGCGATAGCATTCCCGGGATAGGAAAGAGCTCCACCTTGTTACGTTCGTTTTCTTCGTCCGGGATGATGAAAAGATACATTGGAGCCCCGTGCTTGGTCTCCCACAAAGACTCCATGGCCGCAAGCTTGGTGGGCTGGGCCTTGGCCACTTCACTGCCGTGAAGATGACCGTTAAACACCTCAAAAAGGGCAAAGATCAAGGTCCAGGTAGCAGCTATGCGAAAACATTTCTTGAAAAAAGTCACCTCGTTCTTACGGGCCAGATGCCAGGCCGAAATGCCGAGCACAAAGAACCCGGCCAGGATGTAAGCCCCGGAGACAGTGTGGATGAATTCCATCCAACCAAAAGGATTGGTCACCACGTCGAAGAAGCTGGCGAGCTCCGCCCGACCGTTGCGAAGGGTATAGCCCACGGGATTTTGCATCCACCCGTTGGCCAGGAGGATCCAGAGGGCAGAGATGTTAGAAGCAATGGCCACCAACCAGATACAGAGGGCATGCATTTTGGGAGAGAGGCGATTCCAGCCAAAGTGCCACACGGCAATAAAGGTGGATTCCAGAAAAAAAGCAAGCGTCGCTTCAATGGCCAGCAAAGAACCAAAGATATCACCCACGTACATGGAATAACGCGACCAGTTGGTCCCGAATTGAAATTCCAGGGTGATGCCAGTTACTACCCCCAGGGCAAAATTGATCAAGAAGAGTTTTCCCCAAAACTTGGCCGCCCGTTTGTAATCTTCGTCTCCGGTCTTGACGTAGAGGGTCTCAAAGATGGCGGTGAGAATGGACAACCCCAACGTCAAGGGGACGAAGAGAAAGTGAAAAAGGGAGGCCACGGCAAACTGTAAACGTGAAGCCAAAACGACGTCCATAGGTTCACCTCCTCAGAATTGATCTCCACCCGCTGGATCTAATTAAAAGATTTCGGTTCTGCAGGGATTTTTGTCAAGAAACAATTCCCATTTAAGTTGAAACGAGACTTGGAAGACCTTTAAGTTTTAAGGGACACCTGGAAGACAGACGCGTATGCGGCTGGTTCCGGTAATGTCCTTGTGCACCAAAACGTGGGCAGGAAGGAGCTGTTTGAAGCGTTCCAGGTGGGTAATAATACCTACCAAACGATCCTGGGTACGTAACTCCTGAAGTACTTCAGAAACAGCTTCCAGCAGATCTTCGTCGAGACTACCGAAGCCTTCATCAACAAAGAAAAAGTGGATGGATCTAGCCCGCACCCGCTGGATATAAGAGGAAAGGGCCAAGGCCAGGGCAAAAGAAACAACGAAGGTCTCTCCTCCTGAAAGGGTCTCCACCGGGCGTTCGTGTCCCAAACGTAAATCGTAAACCGAAAAGGAAAAGGCCTCTCGCGCCATGCGGATGAGGAACCTCTCCCCAAGGAGGTCTTTCAGCAAAAGGTTGGCCCTCTCTAAAATCTCTCCGAAAAGGTGCCGCGCCGCAAAGGTAACCAGGGCCCGACCACGAAGGTGTTGTCGCAGCTGATCCGTAAGCCGGATTTCTTTCTCGAGTTTCTCTTTCTCCTTGAGGAGCTTCTCTTTTTCTTCCAGATCCCTGGCAAGACGCCTCAGTTCCGCCTCCAGCCTCCCTTTTTCTTCCCTCTTTTGAGCAAGTTCTCTTTCTAGGTGCTCCAAGGACCTTTCTGTAGAGGTGGGTTCTCCGGGAGGCATTTCCTTAAGAGGCAACCGATTGAGTTCCTTCTTAAGATGGAGCCATCTTTCCTGAAGACCAGCCAGGGTCTCCTCCCAGCTCCTTACGGTGGCTTCGATTCTCTGGCACTCGTCTTCTTCCAGGAGAGCAGCCCGAAGGGCTTCAAGGTCCTTGAAACCTTCTTTGTCGGCTTCGGAAAGGAGCCTTTCTGATAAGCCCAAATAGCGATTCTCTTTCTCCTGAAAGATGGCCATCTCTTCCTTGAGTTTGGTTTCAAGTTGGAGGAGTTCTTCACGCTGCGCGCGTTCCTTTCGCAGAAGTTCTTCTTCGCGCTCCTTGAGTCTCCTCCGTTCCGCCGCCACCTGATCCAGCACTTCCTCGGGCGAAAGACCACCCAGTCTCCTCTTCATCTCGCCATATTTGATCTCCATCTCTTCTTCGATCTCGCGAAGGCGCTCCTGCCTTTGATGGGCCTCTTGGCCTCTAAGAGCCGCCTGCCCCTGAAGATGTTGTTTCGCAGCCTCGAGCTGGCGAGCTTGCTGTTTGAGGCTTTCGAGTTCCTCTAGCAAAGAGAAGGACTCCTTCTTGCGACGAGAAAGTCTTTCAAAAGTCTCTTCGAAGGTTGCCAGGACCTCCTCGGGAAGTTTGCCGGAAAGTTCCCTTTTAAGCCTTGTCACCTCGTTTTCCAGGGACTCCCTTTCCCTCTGCCATTCCTCTTTTCGCCTGGAGAGCAAACGGGCTTCGTCGCAGAGAGGGGCGATTCGTTCCCGAAGCTTCAAAAGATCCTTTTCCCGTTGCCTGAGGCGCTGGATCTCTCTTTGCAGATGTGCCACGATCTCATTGGTTTGCCCGGGTTCTGCGGGACGCGGATGATGCCGGCTCCCGCACACCGGACATGGCTCTCCGGGACGAAGTTTTTCCGCCAGAACCAGGGCCAAATCTGCACTCTGAAGGTTGGCCTCCATCTGACGGAGCTCCTCCCGGAGGCCGCTAAGATGCTCCTCAAGTCTCAAGAGGGCCTTTTCCAGGGGCGGCGGATCTTCTGCCAGGGTGTCGCGCCACAAAGAGGAGTATTTAGAAACAACCTCGTTGAAATGGATCTCCTCCCTTTGAAGATCTTCCTGAAGGATGGCCTGCCTTTTGAGCTTTTCCTGCAAAAAGAGATAGGGACCTCTAAGACTCTCCAGTCTTTCAAGCAGGGCCTCTTCCTGGGGGGAGAGGGAGATCTTCGCCCGGGCCTCTTCCTTGGTCTGAATAGCCTCCTCAAGACTTGCCAATTCCTTCTCGATCTCCCTGCTCTGGGCCAGAAAACGTTGCTCAGCCTCTCTGAGGCGAAGCCCCTCTTCTCTGAGCCTCCTGGCTTCCTCTTCCCGCTTTCTGAGCTCCTGCAACACCTGATATAGACTCCGGGCCTCAGCGTCCTTTTGCTGAAGACGCTCTTCCTCTTTTTCTTTTTCTTCACGAAAATCTCTGAGCTCCTCCCTGACGGAATCGTAGTCCCGCTGGGCCTCGTCCCTTTTTTGCGCAAGCCTCTTTAGCCGCTCCCTTCTTTCAGGAAGATCCCTTTCCAGGACAAAAAATTCCTCCAGAAGGGCTCTAAGAGGAGCCAGCCGCTGGCTTTGGGCCAGTTTTTCTTTGAGTTTTCTGACCTCGGTTTCCCGAGCCCGAAGCGCCTTTTCCTTCTCCTTGAGGATCTCTTTTTCTCTCAAGAGACGTTCCAGCTGACGAAGCCTTTCGAGACGTTCCTTTTGCTGGGAAAACAACGCCTGCTGGTTCGCGATTTCGGCCAAGAGGTGTTTGAGTCTCGTTTCAAGGGCCTTTTTTTGTTCGTGAGAAACGTCTTCTAAAGCGGCCAGACGTCTTTTTTTCTCTTCCCAGACCGCTTTGAGCTCACCCAGACGGGTGGTGACACGCTGAAAGAGGGCCTCTCCGTAAATCTCAAGATCAAAGAGGCTTTCGAGCATCTCTGCTCGGCGGGCAGGGGTAAGTTTCAGGAATTCGGCAAATTTGCCCTGAGGAAGGATGACCACCTTGGTGAATTCCTCAAAGCGCAAGCCCAAGAGGTGCGATAGTTGAGCGTCCACCTCTCTGGCCTTTTCCGCCAAAGGTTGCCAACCGCCGGGCCCCTGGCGATAGAGGATGGCCCTGGTGCCGCTGTGCGGTTCAAACCGCCGCACAACTCGAAAGACCTGGCCATCGAGCTCAAAAGAAAATTCCACCACTAGGCGACCTGCTGCAGGATTGACGGCTTCCTTCAAAGAACGGCCTCCCAGGCGCTCAAGACGACCGTAGAGGGCAAAGGTAATGGCATCCAAAATGGAAGACTTTCCATCACCTGTCTTTCCAAAGATCCCAAAGAGACGAACCCGGTGGAAAGGTCTAAAGTCCAGACGTTCCTTTTCGCGATAGCTATAAAGGCCCTGAATCTCTAGTTTGAGGGGCTTCATGTCACCAAAGACCTCAGAAACGTCAGACACAAATTGGCCAGCAGCCCTGCTACCAGGTCGTCAGCCATAATGCCAAGGCCTCCAGGCAACCTTTCAGCTATCCTTACCGGAAAGGGTTTCTGGATATCCAGGAGGCGGAAAAGGAGGAAAGAAAGGAGAATCCAGAGAGTTGGTCCCTGGTTCACCAGGGCCAACCACTGACCAGCGATCTCGTCGATGACCACCTCTGACGGATCCTGGCACTTCCGGAGACGGGCTGTCTTGCCGGCAGACCAAAATCCCAAAAGCGCAAGAGCGAAAGCGATCAAGAGCTCGCCTTTCAGGGAAAGCCCGGGGCTCAGGAGGAAATAGGCCCCAAGTGTTGCCAGAGAACCCCAGGTACCAGGGGCCTTGGGAAGATATCCCAGACCAAAACCCGTGGCCAGCAAGGAAGAGATAGAAAAGCGACTCAAAGATTCTCTCCACACTTTCGATAAGGAAAGATGAAACATGATGGTCGCCCAAAGCTTAAAACAGGCTCCTCCCAATTGGAAGCACCTGGCAGAAAAACTGGCCGAAGAAGGTGATCTGCCCGGGGCCTCGGAGATCATCAATTACGTCCTGAATGTCAAACCAGAAGACGAGCTCTCGGCTCAGGACCTGGCTGGTCTCATCCTCAAGGACTACGGCCTCACCAACCGGGTCATTCGTCTGGCCAATTCCTGTTTCTACAACCCCTCGGGTACGGAGATCACCACGGTTTCCAAAGCCATTGTCTTCCTGGGTTTTGATTTCATACGCGAGATCGCTCTCGCCACGGGCTTTCTGGAGGCTGTGCTACAACGTACTCCTAAAGGGCAGAAAAATTTGGTCCTTTCCTTACTCAGTCGCTCTTATTTTGGTGCCTTCCTGGCTCGCAAACTGAGCCCGTTTCTAGGGGTAAATCCCGAAGAAATCTTTATCTACACCCTATTTCACCGGCTGGTACGCCTGCTTCTGGCCATTCACGCCCCGGAAGCCTACGAATATCTTCTCGGGCTTGAAGAAGAAAAACCCCTGGTCGCCAAGAAAAAGCTCTACCACCTTGCCGAAACCCTAGCCCGTCAATGGTCCCTGCCTCGCGTGCTGGCTGAGACCTTAGAGGGCTCCCCCCATGGCAGCCAAGAGGATCACCTAGCCTTTTTGATCAACGAGATCGACCAGGCCGCCGGAGCCGCCGCCCAACAGGGCCGGCTAGAACCGCTTTCTCAGCTGCTCAAAAGAGCAGGGTTGGCACAAGGCTTGGCCTGGGAAGTAGCAGAAGACATTCGGCAGGCCCTGAAAGATCTCCATCCCCCGCTTTCAAACTTCGTAAAATTCACCCCCAAGAGAGAAGAAACTCCCGAGGAGGAAACGAAAACCCAGACTGACTTCTATCAAAAGGCCGTGGCCGAGATAACCGCTCTCCTCGCCTCTCCAGAGTTCGACTATCAGCAAATCCTCCTCATGGTCATTGAGACCATTTGTCGCGCGCTATCCTGTCGAAATGTCTCCCTCGGGATTGTCAATCTCAGAGGGCAGGAAATCATCATTCGCTACGGAGTGGGAGAAAAAAGTCCGGAGCTTCGTGGACAAACTGTAGCCATAAGTTCCAGAATACTTGATATCTTCCACAAACAAGTAGAATGGTCCGGCAACCTGGCTCAGCTTCCGGAAGCCAAAGTTTTGGCCAGGTTTTGGCCCGCCGCAGACCTCCTCTTCTCACCTCTCATCGTCCTGGGAAGACCCCTGGGCATGATCCTGGCTGTAAGGGAAAGGCCTTTCACGGTGGCAGAGAACCAGAAAGTAGCCACCTTAAGAAATCTCGCAGTCCTGGCCATTGTCCAAGAAAGACAGAAAAAGGTGGCCTAACGGCTTGAGAGCAAACGATAAGTACGGGCCTTTTCTTTGATGTAATCTACTATTTCTCGAGGGTCGTCCAGCACGGCAAAAAGTTCCAGGTCTTCGGGAGAAATCATGCCTTCGGTGAGCAACCTCTTTCGCATCCAATCCGTAAGACCCGCCCAGAACCCCTTTTCCACCAACACGATGGGAACAGGGCGAATCTTGTGGGTCTGGACCAAGGTGACAGCTTCAAAGAATTCATCCAAAGTGCCAAATCCCCCGGGCAAACAGAGAAAGGCTACCGCGTACTTGGCCATCATCACCTTTCGTACGAAAAAGTAACGGAATTCAAGCTTTACGTTGGCGTAAGGATTGGGCACCTGTTCTCTCGGAAGTTTTATGTTGAGTCCCACAGAATAGGCCCCGGCTTCCGCTGCCCCTTTGTTAGCCGCCTCCATGATGCCCGGGCCACCGCCGGTAATCACGGAGAAGCCTTCACTTGCAAGGAGCCGGGCAATCTCTTCAGCCTTTTGATAGTAAGGGTGTCCGGGACGCACCCTGGTGGAACCAAAGATGGTCACCGCAGGATAGACCTTTGGCAGCTCTTCAAACCCCTCCACAAACTCTGCCATGATCTTGAAGAGCCGCCAGGCTTCCCGAGCCGCAAGCCCGTTGAGAACGTATTGCTTCTCACCGAGATCCTTCAAGACCGCCCTCCTTTGCTCTCGTAACAAATCGGCTCTTTAAAACATCTCTTTGAGCACTCGTAAAGCGTTTGGTTCGCGATCAAGTACCCGCTTGAGAAATATTTCAAGGAGGCCTCCAGCCTCAAGAATGGCTTCTCTACGGACCTTCACCCGGGAAAGGGTCTCGAAAGAAGTTCGTCCCAGGTGTCTGAGGGCCGCCAAGGCCGCCCCGGAAAGCCGTAAATCTCCTTCTCGATGACAGGAAAGACACACCAATCCACCATCGAGAGGAGAGAAGAAAAAGGGGGCTTTGACCTCTGCTTCACAGCGCACGCATCTTCTTAGTTCCGGTGCAAAGCCGCTCAGAGTCAACAAGCGGAGCTCAAGGGCCATCTTTAAGAGAAGGGATGGCCCCATGCTTGCCAGACTCTGCCAGGCACCCTTCAAACAAACAAAGGCTTCTTGGCCAGTGCCGGGCCGAAAGAAACACTCGACCAGTTCCGCAAAATAGGAGGCGAAAAGATAGCGCTTCACGTCTAGGCGCAAGGGTTCAAATGGTTCCAGAAGATCTGCTTGATCCAGGAAAGGAGGCAGTCCCGCCTTTCCCCCACGCAAATGGGCCCGGATGTAGCTGAAAGGTTCAAGGGTGTTTACGAAACGCCTTTTGCTACGCCGGGCTCCCTTGGCCAGGGCACTCAAACGTCCCAATTCCGGCGAGAGCAAGACCAACAAGAGGTCCTTCTCGCCTACGGTGTTCTGGTGGAGGATAAGGGCCTCGGTAATCCTTCTCAAGGGGTTTCAGAAGTAGAAGAGGATTCTGATGGCAGGCCCTGATCTTTCGGCAACCCTTCTGAAGGACCTTTCTTCTCTTCCAGAGGTTGGGTAACGGTTTCCGTAGGCAGGATGACCTCGGAAGTCTTCCCCTTGTGACGCATATGGAAAAAGTAATACCCCGCCCCGAGCAGCACGAGCACCACCACAGCCAGTACGACCCAAAAAAGCGGCACCCTTTTCCTACCTGGCAGATAGTCCTTTTCGCTCATCAGGTTCTCTCGCTGCCGCCGGAAGGGTTCGTAGACCTGTTCGAAACGCAGGAGGGCTTCGTTGGGATCAAGACCGATGGTCTCACAATAACAGCGGATGAAACCCCGGATGTAAATCTCAGCTGGCAGGATTTCCCAATCTTCCGCTTCCAGGGCCCTCAAAGCCCGCAGACTGATCTTGGTCTGCTCGGCGATTTCCTCAAGCGTATAGTTACGCAGCTCCCTCTGTCTTTTGAGATATTCTCCCACCCCGGTGTTGGGCTCGTTTTCCGTCATCAGAGCAAGATCCTTATGTAGGATTTCTCCCTGAGCTCTTTTAGCCAGTTTTGAAAGAGTTGGTCAACCTTTTCCTGATAAAGTTTTTGCTGTATCTCGGCCTTCACCGCCTCGAAAGGTTGGGTCCCTTCGGAACGCACTCCTAGAAGGAAATAGATCTGCCAGCTGCTTCCAACTTTCACCGGCGGACTGAACTCTCCGGGCTTGAGTTTCTGGATCACCCGGCGTACTTCAGGAGAGAGCTCATCCAGACTAAAAGTCCCCAGTCCTTGCCCGCTGCCCTTTACGGCCGAATACTCCTCTGCCACCTTGGCAAAATCTTCCCCGGAACGAAGCCGTTCAAAGGCCTCATGGGCTCGATCCTCTGCCCCTTTCCCCTGAATGATAATGGCCGCCAATTCGTACCTGGTCTTAGCTGAAGAGAGATAGTGTTTTTGATAATAGGCCTTCATCTCCTCTTCGGTGATGACCAAACGACCTCGCACCTGGGTTTGAATGAGCTTTATTCGCTTGAGCTGTTCAGCCACCTGCTGACGGTATTCTTCCAGGGTAAGCCCTTGGGCGCTCAACATCTCAGCCAGTTTTTCATCCGAGAGGCCATTTTGCTTCTTCAGGTTCTCAATGAAATGGTCTATCTCTTCATCTGAAACGCTGATCCCCAGACGTTTCACTTCCTGAGCCACCAGAAGATCGTCAATCATTTGTCTCAACACCTTCTGGCGGATCTCTTTGATGATCTGTTCCTTTTCAACCGGGTTATCCACTCTTTGAAGATATCGCTGATAAAAGGGGGCCGCGGCCTCATCGAGCTCCGAGAGGGTAATGACCTCGTCGTTCACCACTGCTACGATCCGATCAACCACTACGGCTTGAGCTGGCGGAATCATGAACCAGAAAAACCCGATCAAAAGGAACCAGAAGAGCCCTAAAATTTCTCTCATGTAGCCTCCTCCGGGGTTTCACTAATCATAAGCTCCTTTGACCTTCTCATCCAGGGCTGCCACAAAGGAAAGGAGTTCCGGTAGGACATTTTCTCCTTCGGAGATCAGGAGGTGCATTTTCTGATCCTTTGTGAGACGTACAATATAACCATTGCGCTGGGCCAGTTTTCGGGCTGCCCTGGCGGGAGGTTCGAGCGCCGGATCAAAGGTAAAGACCACTTCCCTTCCCCGCCGGTCAAGTTTGCGTACCCCAAGCCGGCGCAGGTGGACCTTGAGCCTGGTCAAAGACACCAGGTTTTCCGTCTCCGGAGGAGGTGGGCCAAAACGATCTTCCAGCTCTTCACGGAAGGCGTCAATTTCTGATAGATCTCGGGCTAGGGCCAGTTCCCGATAGAGATGGAGGCGCTGTTCGGTGTCTGGCACGTAAGAAGCTGGGATATAAGCCGGCATCTTCAGGTTCACCTCGGGTTCGATCACCTCTTCGGGCTCTTGACCTCGCATCTCGTCAATAGTGCGCTTCAGGATCTCCAGATAGAGATCGTAACCCACCGCCGCCACGTGACCGGATTGAAAAGTCCCCAGGAGATTCCCCGCTCCCCGGATCTGAAGATCGCTCATGGCCAATTTGAAACCAGAGCCCAATTCGCTGAATTGAAGAAGGGCCTTGAGCCTCTTTCCAGCCTCTTCGGAGAGGGCCGAAAGCGAAGGCACCAAAAGATAAGCGTAAGCCTGAACGTCACTGCGTCCCACTCTACCACGCAACTGGTAGATTTCTGCCAGACCCAGCCGATCGGCTCGGTTAATGATAATAGTGTTGGCCGAAGGGATGTCGAGTCCGCTCTCGATGATGGTGGTACAGACCAGAACGTCTATCTCTTTGCGCACGAATCGTACCATGATTTCCTCGAGCAGTTGCGGAGGTGTGCGTCCGTGCGCCACTTCTATCCGCGCCCGGGGGACCAAGCGACGAAGCCAATCGGCCAAGGTGTATATGCCCTTGATGCGATTGTGCACGAAAAAGACCTGTCCTCCCCTTGCCAGTTCTCGTTCGATGGCTTGTTTGATGATTTCTGGTTCAAAGCGGGCCAGATAGGTCTTGATAGGTCGACGGGCCTGGGGAGGGGTGTTGATAACCGAAAGATCCCTGATACCCAGGAGAGAAAGTTGCAGGGTGCGCGGGATGGGAGTAGCCGAAAGGGCCAGGACATCCACGTTTTTCTTGAGCTGCTTGAGGCGTTCCTTGTGACGCACCCCGAAGCGGTGTTCCTCATCTATGATGAGAAGTCCAAGGTCCTTGAAGGTGACATCAGCTGAAAGCAGACGATGTGTGCCAATGACAACGTCGACATCTCCCGCCGCCAAGGCCCGAAGGACCCGTTTCTGTTCCGCCGAGGACTTGAGACGCGAAAGCACCGCTACCCTGATGCCCAGAGGAGAGAGCCTCTCCTGAAAGGTTCGAAAATGCTGCTCTGCCAGTACCGTGGTGGGTACCAGGACCGCCACCTGCTTCCCGTTTTCAACTGCCAGGGCCGCAGCCCGCACCGCTACCTCGGTCTTGCCATATCCTACGTCTCCGCAGATCAGACGATCCATGGGCTGGGCCTTCTGCATGTCTGCCAGGGTGTCTTCGATGGCTGCAGCCTGATCCGGTGTCTCCTCGTAAGGAAAGGTGGCCTCTACCTGGCGCAAAAGGGGACCCGGCTCAAAGGCAAATCCCTTCTGTACTTTGCGTGCCGCATATAGAGAAAGCAATTCCTGGGCTACTTCCTCAAGGGCCTTCTTCACTTTTTGTTTGCGAAGGGCAAAACTCTTGCCTCCCAGACGATCAAGGCTGGGTTCCTTGCCCTCCACTCCTACGTAACGGTGAAGAAGGTTGAGCCGATCAACAGGCAGATAAAGCTTGTCTCCGCCCTTGTACTCGATGAGGAGGAACTCCCCCGGAAGACCGCCCAGCTCAAGGGAGACCAGACCTTGATAGCGTCCGATGCCGTGTTCCTGATGGACCACGTAATCTCCGGGTTTGAGATCTTCAAAACGCAAAAAGGTCTCCCGTCGCCCCTCTCTTCGTCGACGCTCTACCAGGGGACGACGGAGACCAAAGAGTTCCTCCTCGGAAATGAAGGTCAAACCAAACTCCGGGGCCACGAACCCCTTCGGGAGAGAACCCACGTAGATCTCGAGCTCTTCCAAAACGGATTCGAAAGGGGCCTTTCTTATAGGCAACTGAGCAAGGGAAAGTTCGCGTAGAAAGAGGGCCTTCAGGCGCTCTGCCGGACGCTCCTCTCGGCTTACCACCACTACCTGTTGACCTGCTGCCAGCTGCTCCCTCAAATAGGAAAGCCCCAGGGCCATGGCCTGCCGCGGAGCAGCCCGCAGGGCTTCCAGATGCGGCTGATGGTCTCTCATCTCGAAGTTGATCGCCTTCTCCTGAGCCAGAGGTACGGAGAAGACCTCCAGTCTCGGCTCCCTTTGGAGGGCCAAAAGGGTCTCTTCTTTGGTCAGGAAACTCTCAAAGGGTTCCACCAGCACCCGTTTCCCCTCCCGGGCCCTTTCCCAAGAGAGGAGGACTTTGTCTTCGAAACGTGAAACCTGCTCGGCGATCTCTTCGGGTTCAACGAGGATCATAAGATCCCCTTCACGGAGATAATCCATCAGAGAAGCCGGTCTCTCGTAAACCAGCGGGAGCCAGAACTCCTCAGGGTCCAAGAGGCGGTTGGTTTCCAGGGTCTGGAAATAAGAAGCCCTCTTATCAGGGGGCAAAGGGGTCTTCTCCAACCGTTCGGCCAGTCGTTCTTCGATCTTTTCTGGTTCAAAAAAGAGGAGTTCTCTCACCGGAAGGACAACCGCTTCCTCAAGCTTCTGGTAGGAGCGCTGGGTTTCAGGATCAAAGAGGCGAATGCTTTCCAGTTCGTCACCGAAGAAATCTAGCCGCAAAGGAGCCTCGTAGAGAGGACCAAAGACGTCGATCACCCCTCCTCGCACGCAAAACTCTCCCGGGCGTTGCACCAAACCAGTCCTCTCGTAACCAAGACTCAAAAGACGCTCCAGAAAGGCTTCGCGAGGAATCTCTTCTCCGACAAGCAAATACTCGTAAGAGTCCCGGAGGAGATCCGGTGGGATGGTGCGTCGCAGGAAAGAAGGCAAAGAGGTCACGAAAAAAAGCTCTTTCTCTTCCAGACCGTGATAGAGGGCTGCTACCCTCTTTCCACTCACCTCTACCTCGGGATAGACCCCAGAAAAAGGGGAGACTTCGGGGGCAGGCCAATAGACCACCTTTTCCGCTCCAAAGAAAGTCAGGGCCTTGGCCAGAACTCTGGCCCCCTCCTGAGTGGGATACAAGAGAAAAAGGCGCCGACCCTTGACCTTGGCCAGCAAAAAGGCCAGAGCCGAAGGAGGCACGCCTCCAAGGACCAGACAACCCTGGCCCTGATCGATGAAATCACCCAGAGGTTTCAGTTTCCCACTCCAAAAAGACATAAAAAACCCTCCCCGATCCCCTGATCGGGTCCCTTCCAGGGAGATGTGACCAGAGAAATTTTAAGAGATTGACGAGGTTTTTAAAGGTGAGCGGGCCTCCCCGGCCCGCTGACCTCAATCTTCAAGGGTAGAGGTGTCTCCCTCTGGCAGACCAAGCTCCCGAGCCCGGAGCAAACGACGCATGATCTTTCCACTCCGGGTCTTGGGAAGCTTTTCCACGAAGGCCACTTCCGAAGGAGTAGCAATGGGGCCGAGTTCCTTCCGGACGTGTTGAACAATGCTCTTTCTGAGGCCTTCAGTGGGTTCCTTTCCGGCACGCAAGACCACGAAAACTTTGATCCGTTCGCCCTTGATCTCATCCGGCAGGCCGATGGCTGCGGCTTCAGCCACAGCCGGATGGGATACTAGAGCACTTTCGAGATCGGCGGTACCTATCCGATGACCGGCTACATTGAGAACGTCATCCGCCCGCCCGAGCACGGCAAAGTAGCCTTCTTCGTCACAGACGGCAATGTCACCTGTCTTGTAACAACCGGGAATTTCGTTCCAGTATTGCTCGTAGCGTTTGGGATCCCCGTAGACCGTGCGCATCATGTAGGGCAGAGGTTGCCGTAACACAAGATAACCTCCCTGGCCAGCGGGAAGGGAGCGCCCCTTTTCATCCACCACGTCCGCCACGACCCCGGGAAGGGGTTTCCCTGCAAACCCCGGCTTGTAGGCTACGGTAGGCATAGTACCGAGCACCGGGCCTGCAACCTCGGTCTGCCAAAAATTGTCCATACAATAACCCTGATTCTCGAGGATCACTTCTTGAGCAAAATTCCAGGCCTCGGGGTTAAGGGGCTCCCCGGCACAGGCCAGGATCCTCAGAGTGGAACGATCGTATTGTCGAATGTGTTCCTCTCCAAAACGCATAAACATCCGCAGGGCCGTAGGAGCGGTAAACATGACCGAAACACCATATTTTTGGACCATCTCCCAGACCACCCCTGGGTGGGGATAATCTGGAGCCCCCTCGCGAATGAGTACCGTGGCACCGGCGCAAAGCGGGCCATAGACGATGAAAGAGTGGCCCACGATCCATCCAATGTCCGAAGTAGACCAGTACACATCCTGATCTTTGATGTCGTAGAAGGCTTTGGTGAGATAATAGGTCCCTACCATGTATCCTCCATGGACGTGGACTACACCCTTGGGTTTTCCGGTGGTTCCAGAGGTGTAGAGGATGAAAAGGGGATCTTCGGCGTCCATAATTTCTGGGGGACACCGGTGGGAATGGGCTCGCAGGAGTTCCCAGAAGTCCACCTCCCATTCTTCTAGTTCGATGGGGGGATGCATCCGACGATGAACCACCACTTTTTCCACGAAATCGAGCCCATCCAGGGCCTCGTCCACCACCGCCTTCAAGCGTACCACCTTGCCTCGACGATAGGTGACATCGGAACAGATGACCACCTTTGCTTGACAATCTTCCACACGGGACCGTAAGGCCCCGGCTCCCATACCAGCGTAAACCACGGAATGAATGGCCCCGATCCTGGCGCAGGCCAGCATGGCAATCATGCCTTCGATGGTAAGTGGCATGTAAATAACCACCCGGTCTCCCCGACGAACCCCAAGGGATTTGAGACCATTGGCAAACTGGTTAACACGATCGCGGAGCTGACCGTAGGTGCCCACCTGCTCCTCCCCTTCTTCAGAGAGCCAGATCACCGCTACTTTGTTGCGTCGCCAGGAATCGGCATGACGATCCAAGGCGTTGAGGGTGATGTTGGTCTTTCCTCCAATGAACCAGCGGTGATAGGGAAGATCTATTTCCCTCACCTTCTGCCAGGGCTCCACCCAGATCAGCTCGTTGGCGATCTGGCCCCAAAAACCTTCTGGGTCACGAATGGAATAGGCATAAACAGATTCGTAATCCTTCAAGTAGGCCTCTTCTACCACCCGGCGGGGCGGATGGTGCTTACCGTCGGCCTTCAAGAGATGTTCAATCTGGGTCTCGAAACCGTAAGAATTCCCCATTCGGAACCTCCTTGAGGCGTGTTGGGGCTATGATAGCGAATTTTGTTTCTCTGTCATCTGTTTGAAATCCCTATCTCCCTTCCCTTACTGATTCATTTGTCACTTTTGTGAGGTTCTTTTTTGACATTTTTGTCGTTTTTGAAAAAGAGAGGCCCGGCTTACTTCTATTTTGTACTGGAAATTCCAAAGCCTTAAGGCATTAGGCACCGAAGTTGCTTTTACAATGACAGAAAATTTGAAATGGGAGGTTAGCTCATGGGCAGATGGCGTCTCTTCTTACTTTCAACCCTTTTGATCTTGGCCGCTGGCGCGGCTCTGGCAGCGGATCCCACCGGTGCCAGCACTATTCAGGCTGATCCCGGCAAGGCCGTGGATTACGTCTGGGTACTCCTCTGTGGCTTCCTGGTGATGTTCATGCAGGCGGGTTTTGCCTGTGTGGAAGCAGGCTTCTGTCGGGCCAAGAACACCACCAATCTCCTCACCAAGAACGTGATGGACTTCGCCGTGGGAGCCTTGGCCTTTTGGGCGGTGGGCTACGCCCTCATCATGGGCACAGACTGGAAAGGTCTTTTGGGAACCAGTGGTTTCTTCCTGGCAGGCGGAGGCTACGATGTTGACAACTATCTCTCTTTCTTCTGGCAGATGGTCTTTGCTGCTACCGCTGCCACCATCGTCTCAGGAGCCGTGGCCGAACGCATCAAGTTCCAGGCTTATCTCATTTACTCGGTGATCATCACCGCCTTCATCTATCCGGTTTACGCCCATTGGGTATGGGGAGGAGGCTGGCTCTCGAAACTCGGCTTCGGACTCGGACACCTGGATTTTGCTGGTTCCGGGGTGGTTCACGCGGTTGGAGGTCTGGTAGGACTGGCCGGAGCCATGGTTTTAGGACCACGATTTGGCAAGTTTGACAAAAATGGCCAGCCACGGGCCATCCCCGGACACAACATCCCCCTGGCAGCCCTGGGAGTCTTCATCCTGTGGTTCGGTTGGTACGGTTTTAACCCGGGCTCTACCTTTTCGGCCCATCACCTGCGAATCTCCGTGATCGCTGTGAACACCACCCTGGCAGCCGCCGCAGCCTGTCTCACCGCCCTCCTCATCGTCTTGGCCAAGACCAAGAAGTTCGACCTTGGCATGGCTCTGAACGGCGTATTGGCCGGTTTGGTGGCTATCACCGCCCCGTGTGCCTGGGTAGCTTCTTGGGCCTCGGTGGTAATTGGTATCGTTGCCGGAGCTCTCCTGGTAGCCGGAGTCTATTTCCTAGAGGCCGTCAAAATCGACGACCCAGTGGGAGCCGTCCCAGTACACGGCTTTAACGGACTTTGGGGGCTGATCGCCGTAGGCCTCTTCGCCGATGGAACCTACGGTAATTATTCCCTGGACCCCCCTTACGTTACCGGACTCTTCTACGGTGGAGGCGTAGATCAACTCATCGCCCAGCTCATTGGGGCTGCGGTACTCTTCGTCTGGGCCTTTGGCACCGGACTCGTCCTCTTCAAGCTGTTGGACAGCGTCCTGGGCATCCGGGTTGATCCTCGCGAGGAGATCCAAGGGCTCGACCTTTTGGAACACGGCACACCGGCCTATCCGGAATTCTACACGGTGAGGAGGTAGAAGATGCGCGAGATCAGGGCCATTATCAGACCAGAAAAGTTGAACGAAGTCCTCAAGAAGTTGGAAGAAGTGGGGCATCCCGGAGTAACCGTTTATCAGGTAGAAGGACACGGTCGCCAGTCGGGACTGGTGGAACAGTTTCGAGGCCGAGAGTTTCGCCTCGATCTCCTTCCCAAACTGGAAATTCGGGTGGTCTGTCGGACAGAGGAGGTGGAAAACATCCTCTCTGCCATCTCCCAAGCCGCCCGCACAGGCGAGATCGGAGATGGAAAGATCTTTGTCTACGAAGTACTTGACGCCTTGCGTATCCGTTCCGGAGAGCGGGGAGAAGCCGCTATCTAGGCCCCTGTCTCCCCCCTGATCGAAGGAGAGGTCGTGAGGCCTCTCCCCTCTAAAAAATCCAAACAAGGAGGTTGAAAATGGAAAAGGTTTATCGGTGGTTGGGAATGGTTTGTTTACTGGTCTTGTTGGCAGGACAGGTCGGATGGGCTGAAGAGCAGAAACCCTCGACCGACCTTTCCGTGGACATACTCTCACAGTATGTTTGGCGTGGTTTTGCGCTCTCTAACGATTCCGTAGTCATCGAACCCTCTATGACGGTTTCTTACCTGGGATTCTACGTGAACTTCTGGGGCAACTATGATACCGATCAGGAGACCAACGGAGAGGCCAAATGGAACGAAACGGATTTCACCTTTGGTTACACCTATGACCAGCTACCCTATGGTCTCGCCCTGGACGTGGGAGGCATCTACTACGCCCTCGATGGCACCAAGGACTCTTTTGAATTGTTTCTGGGGCTCTCCGGGACCTGCCCGGTGACCGGAGCTTCTCTCGGACTCACCCTCTATCGGGAGATCTCACACTATCCGGGCTGGTGGGTGGAGATCAGCGCCGGAAAGGACTTCTCTCTTCCTTGGTACCAGAGCACCCTCTCCCTTTCAGCTTCAGCCATGTATCTTGATTCCAACGACCGCAGTGCCTATCCTGACCCGGACAATCCAGACGATGAGTTTTCCGGCTGGCTTTACCTCCAGTTAGGAGCTGAAACGAATATCCCTGTCGGCGAATACCTGAGTCTTACCCCCAAAATTTACTACCAATTTGCTCTCACCGGAGACGCCAAAGATCTTCTCTCAGCTGGCTCCTGGGATGAGAACCACGACCATTTCTACGGCGGTATAAACCTGAATTTCGCTTTTTAAGTCAAAAAACAAGAGGGGCGGTGTACACCGCCCCTCTTACCTCAGTCCTCTAGAAGTTGAACCGGACCCAAGCCCGGATGGAATTCAGATCGTCATCATCAGCTCCCTTCCAGGCCCCCACTCCATGGTGGTCCGAATTGATAAGGGCTAGGAAGAAAGTGAAGTCTTTGAGCCCTGTGTATTTGAAGACGAGTTCCGTGGAAGTGGCCACGTTGTCGTCAGAGACCGCCGTATTCCACTTGTCGGCGCAATTGTAGTTGCCATAGCTCAGGGTGGCGGAGAGGTCCTTCAGAGGAGAGTAGGAGAGGGAGATCTTGAAAGAATCCGTGTTGGGACGACCGGAAATGTCACCGTCACCCGAAATGGTGGCGGTATAGAGCGGGGTCTTGATTCCATTGTCCGAAAGTTTGGCCGCGTTGAAATAGCCATCACTTATTGTGGTGAAGGCCACCGAGAGCCCAAGAGTCTTCCAAATCTTGGCTCCCACTTTGACGCCGAAGGCCTTGGTGGTGTCGTATCCTCCCTTATCGGGATTGTAGAAGAAGTATTGGACCGCAAAACTGAAGCGATTGACCTTGCCCTTGGCTTCCAGGTAAGCAGCGTCCACATAGCCTCGGTAGGGTTTACCCTGCCAGTAATAAGTTTCTCCGTCGAGATCAGCGCGGTAGTAATAGGCCGAAATCGTGGCCAGAGGAAGGGCCTTGGTAGAGAAACCAAAAAAGTATACCCCATCGTCTCCCAGGAAATCCGAAAAATCTTCTTTCTTGAGGCGTCTCTCGTCAGTAAACCAGCCTGCTAGCAAAGTGGTCTGCGGCAGATCAGTATTTTGCACCAGATATCCCTGAAAGTTGTTGGGGAAGACCGCCCAGGTGTCACTGTTTACCAGGGGATTCTTAAAGTTCTGGCGACCCACCTTAAGCAGGGTGTTGCGCCAGGAGTAAGCCACGTAGGCCTCACCGAGCCAGGCCATGGTCTTATGAGGATCGGTTCGATGGATGCTCAAATCTGCAAAGCGGTCATAAGCCCAGAGATCATCCACGGCGTAAAAGGTGGCCTTGGCGTGAAAACCCTTCCAGGAGTCTGTCTGATAACTGAGGCGCAAGCCAGCGTCAAAGATGGTATTCTCTTTGTCAAAGAGGTCGTTAGGGTCTCGGTCATTGGTCTGATACCAGAACTTAATCTCACCGTTTATCTTTCCATTCTGAAAGGCCTCTTTCCAACTCTCCGCCGCCAAGCTGCTACCAGCCAAGAAAAGCCATAATAGAACGAAAACAAACCCCTTCTTCATAAAATGTACCTCCTTTTGTTTGATTATACTTAATTTAATAATCAATTTTGTTGAATATTTTCCGCACAAAAGCCTTCGCAAAAGCATTTAAAAAGAGCGGGGAGGAGGGCCGCCGGTAGGCGACCCTCGCGAGACAGGATTACTCTTCCTCAAAATTCATGAGGAATTTCTTCTGATGGATGAGGCTGCCCTTCTTGCCGCTGATGTAGTAGTAGACGTTAACCGTGACCTCAGCGGCCTTGGTGTTTTTATCCATAAGGAAGAAGAAACGCTCGTGCTGGGTCTTCAAGGGCTGGAGGGTCATGTCGAGGATCTCTTTGATTTGCCAGGCCCCATAGCGCATGTAGCCGTCAAGATCGAGACCGATCTCGAAATAGGTGCGCTCGTCTTTGTAGAGGACCTTACCTGTGCCGAGGTCTTTGGCGGTCACTTCCAGGACCACCTTACCAGACCAGAGTCACCCGTCAGGGGTACGATGCCCCGCTTTGTTCGTCAGGAAGACCTCCACGTTGGCCGCCGGGATCCACTTCCCTACTCCGTAACGGAAACCCCGCGCTTCGGCCTGGAACTCAAGGCCTTCCTTTACGATTTCGAGGTCATGACCACCTGGCATCCGGTGACCGCGATTCTTCTTCTTCATGTGACAATCCTGACAAGTCTCACGGCCACCCTGTCCGATGTAGTTGTGAACATAGCTTCCAGAGAGAGTATTACAGTAAGTGCTCTCACCATCTGGAGCGATGTAGACCCCGTGACACTGCGTACAAAAAGCCGCCCGCTTGAGGATGGGGGCGTGTTCGGTCTCGTGGACGTCGGATTCGCCCTCGCCACCAGTGTAAATGACGTTGGGATCAATGTGGCCCGTGATTCCCGGAGCCGTCCCGGCGATCTTGACATTGTGACAGCCATAACAGGAAAGATTGAGCTGTTTCAGTTTGGCAATGGCCTTCTCTTTCTTGGCCCCCTTGGCCAATTTGGCGTCAATCATGTAACCGGCGATCTCTTTGGCCAACCTCTCTGTAGCAAATTTGATCTGAGGAAGATGACAGTCCAAACACTTGATAATTTCCTGCTTGTTGAGCTCTTTTTCCCACTCTTTTGGCACTCCGACCGTGAAGAAATTGGCGATTCCTTTGATAGAAGAGACCATAGAACGGGAGTGATAGGATTCCTTCCATTCGTTGTAAATGTCTTCGTGACATTCCATACAGCGTTTTGAATCATAAGTCTTTACAAAGGTCTCAAAATCATCGATGGGTCCGGTAGGAAAAGTAAGCTTCTCCTCGGAAGACCAAGCCATTCCCGTCCATAACAAGAACACCAGAGCAAAAAACATCGCCTTTTTCATAAAAACCTCCTGCTAAAGGAATTTATTTCCAATAATACACTTCAAGCCTTTCTTTTTGGCAAGTTTCTTCTCAAAAAGCTTTTTTTCGATTTTAAAAGAAAAAGGCCAAAAATAAGTGTTAAAAATGAAATTTCAGCTTTTTGGTGAAAATAGAAATTTTACAAAAAATTTCCCAATTTTTTTGGGATTTTCTTGAATATTTGACTGAAAATCAAAATCAACAAAAACAGTTATAACAAAACATTTAAAAAGGGCGGCCTAAAGACCGCCCCTTAAGAAAGAGAGAGTTTTCGAACAAATTTTAGAACAAAACTTAGAAGGTATACTGAAGGGAAAGAACGTAGGCGTTACCAAAGGCGTACTCGCCGTCGTGATCTTTGTCTCCGGTATAGGCGTAAGAGACGACGAGCATGAGATCCGAGGTGGGCATATAAGCCACGTGGGCCTCCCACATGGCGTGGGTCCTGACATCCTGGCCGTCCAACTCGGTATCCACCTTGGCTTCGTATTCCCAGCCTACGATGAATTTCTTGAAAAGCACCGTTTCAATGTTGCCGAAAAAGACCGTATCCCGGTCGTCACCAAAGCCCAGAACCCCCCGCACAATACCTTTGGTGAAAAGCAAACCCGCATTCAGCATTACAGGAACCGGCAAGTCTCCAAACATCTTGGTTGCCACCACGTAGTAATCCACGTCACTGTCATCGTCGGCATCGAAGCTTGTGGTCTTGTAAATAGCCCCTACGGAAATGGCCGGAAGGAGCTTGATCCCAAAATCTCCTTCGCGGATAAGATTGAGTTTGGCCGTCAGGTTGTCTTTCCCTATATTTTTGACGTTCTCTATATCCACGTACTCGTGACTATAACCAACTTCGAGTCTGTTAAAGAAGGTCAGATTGACCCCTATAGTAAACCAGTCGATCCGCCCTACAGGTTTATTGTCATATAAACCGATTTTCCAAAGACCGATTTGAGGATAACCCACCACGTTTGAACCAAAAGGTCCCGTTTCGCCCTCCTTGATAGGATTAGCCACGTAAGCAAAGGGATTGAGCGCGCACCCCCCTACTCCCTCAGCGTTGGTGAGAGGAGGACCAGCCCAGACCTCAGACGACAATACCAAGACCAACAAAAACACCCCAAAAAACATCCCCACTCTTTTCATACCCAACCTCCTTAGAATAATTTTTATTTAAGAAAAATTAAGAAACAAATATAACAAGGCATATTTGCCAATAATTGCGAACGATAAACAATAATTGTCTCTAATCGCCAATTTTCGCTGATGGCGGGATTATGGAAATTACTAATCAAAATGTCAAGAAAAATTTTCGGAGGGAAAGTTAAGCTTTTTAAGATGTGATAATATCGAAGTTATGGAGGCAAAGGGGTTTTTTTTGGTTTCGGCCTGTCTTCTTGGCCTGCGAACGCGTTACGACGGAAATTCCAAAGAGGTAGCCTGGCTCCGGAGAGGAGCCTGCCGATTCATACCGGTCTGCCCGGAACAGCTGGGGGGCCTGCCCACACCCAGGGCCCCAGCAGAAATCCTTGGTGGTGACGGACTGGCGGTCCTCGAAGGGAGGGCCCGGGTCGTCAACCAGCTCGGAGAAGACGTAACTCCGGCCTTCATTCGCGGAGCAGAAGAAGTTTTACGCCTGGCCAAGCTCTACCAGGTCCAAGGAGTCTGGCTCAAGGCGCGAAGTCCATCGTGTGGGGTGACCCCCAAACTCGGGGTCTGCGCTGCCTTGCTTCGTCTCCACGGCTTCCCTCTCTTCGAGGTGGATTGATTCTCAAGACGTTGACGAGGCGAGGCTTGCTTGCTACCCATGAGGCATGTCCCTTGCGGAAGTAGTTGCCAAGATTGAAGCCCGGGAACGCCTTCAGCCTGAGGAAGCTCTCCTCCTCTGGCACGAGGCGGACTTTCATCTCCTGGGGAGCCTTGCTCGCCGAGTCCGCTTCCAGCTCCATCCCGAACGTATTGTCACCTATATCGTGGATCGCAATATCAACTACACCAACGTTTGTCTATCAGGCTGTAAATTCTGTGCTTACTATCGTGCCCCTGGGACCCCTGGCGGATACGTCCTCTCCCTCCAAGACCTCTTTCGCAAGATCGAAGAAACCCTGGCCCTGGGGGGCACCCAGATACTCTTACAAGGTGGACTGCATCCGGACCTTCCTTTCAGTTTCTACGAAGAGATGCTGAAAGCCATCAAGGAACGCTTCCCTGAGATCCACATCCATGGTTTTTCTCCTCCGGAGATATGCCATTTTGCCAAAATTTCCGGTTTGACCCTAGAGGAGGTCATCAAACGTCTCATAGCCGCTGGTCTTGATTCTATTCCGGGGGGTGGGGCTGAGATCCTCGTAGATCGTATCCGACGGAAGATCTCGCCCAACAAATGTTCGGCCAAAGAATGGCTTGACGTGATGCGCACGGCTCACCGCCTGGGTTTGAAGACCACCGCTACCATGATGTTTGGACACGTGGAAACCATCGAAGACCGAATCGAACACCTAGATCGCATCCGCCGTTTGCAGGACGAAACCGGTGGGTTCACCGCTTTCATCCCCTGGCCCTTTCAACCTGGCAATACTGAACTGCGGGTCCCCAAGGTATTGCCGGTGGAATATCTGCGTCTTTTGGCCCTCTCACGCCTTTACCTGGACAACATTCCCAACCTTCAGGCCTCTTGGGTCACCCAAGGGCCCAAGGTGGCTCAGATAGCCCTAGAATTCGGAGCCAATGATTTTGGCAGCACCATGATCGAAGAAAACGTCGTGGCGGCTGCCGGGGTGTCCCATCGTCTCTCCATCGAAGAAATCGAAAAGATCATTCGAGACGCCGGTTATACCCCTCGTCGCCGGAGGATGGATTACACCCTCATCTGAGGCCAGGATGGAAATCCGCATCTCTTCCGAACCGACCCTTTACCGGGCCAAGTTCATCGTTCCCTTGCTCTTCGAACCCATAGAAAACGGAGCACTGATCACCGCCGGGCGAGAAATCCTGGAAGTCGGCCCCTATTACCAGGTTAAAAAGGGGTTTCTAGGACCACAGGAGGATCTCGGAGAGATGATCCTCCTGCCTTCTCTGGTCAACGTGCACACCCACCTGGAGCTCTCTGCCTTGAAGTGGCGTCTCACCCCTTCGGGCTCCTTCGTAGGCTGGGTCAAGAATCTCCTCCGGGCCCGAAGTCAAATATCAGCCGGAGAGGCCCAAAAGGCCGCTCAGGAAGCCCTAAAAGAGATGTGGCACGAAGGCATCGGCCTTGTAGGAGACGTGGGTAACACCGGCTTGAGCATCCACCTCTTGCGTGAAGGACCTATCCCCGCTGTCTTTTTTCGTGAGGTGATTGATTTCACCGGACGACTCAATCTCAAAGAATTCCTGCGTGAGGGCCTCTCGGACGAAAAGATAACCCTCTCCCTGGCTCCTCATTCCCCTTACACCGTCTCGCCCCTCCTGCTCCAGGCCATCAAGAGCTGGACCCGGCGTTTCGGATTGCCCTTCTCCATCCACGTGGCGGAATCTCCCGAAGAAATAGAGTTCCTCCTCACCGGCACCGGTCCCATTCGTCTCCTCCTAGAAGAAAGGGGGCAATGGAATCCGAACTTCAAACCCCCGGGGCTCAGACCCGTCGCCTATCTAGAACGGTTGGGAGTCCTCGATCAGGACACCATAGGTGTCCATCTCGTCCAGGTGGAACCAGACGAACTCGAGATCCTGGCCCAGCGAAGGGTGAGACCCTGTATCTGTCTGCGAAGCAACACCTTTCTAGGAGTGGGGATCCCTCCGGTACCAGAGATGATCAAGGTGGGACTTGAACCCTCGCTGGGGACCGATAGCCTCGCCAGCAACGATCGACTCTCTATCTTTGCCGAAATGGAAACCATTCATCGCTTCTTCCCGGGACTCTCTCCCAGACAAATCCTCCTCATGGGGACCCTCTGGGGGGCAAGGGCCTTGAAGCGTCAGGACCTGGGAGCACTGGCCCCGGGCTTCAGGGCCGACCTGCTAGCCTTAAAGGCCCCTCAGACCAATCCGTCGAATCTTTACGAATACCTCGTCACCGCTCCCAAAGGCGAAATCTTGCGTCTCTATGGCTGATCCTTCTTCCACACCTCCCAGGTCATCTCCCCAAAAAGCGGGCGAGTCATCTCGAGTTCCAGAAGCTCTCTCTCCTCGATCTTCTCCCCGGCCAGTCTTCGGCGGGCTAGATCGTGAAGTCTCCAGAACCGTTCCAGAGATTCAAAGAAAAATTCCTTCATCTTGTCCACGAAGTGCCCGTTTGAAATGACAAACCCTACGTCGCTGTTCATGGCCCAGAGGACCTCGCGGCCTGCCTGACGCAATAGGCGACCAAGGAGAGGATCCGATCCAGCTTTCTTGGCCAGCTCAGACAGGGCCTCAATGGCCTCGTGCACATGGCGATACATCCAGGAAACCGAACCATACATCCACTTGTCAAAAGTGCCCTTATCGCCCCAGGAACTGGGAGGAGGGAGGATTTCCTGGTTGGTGGGATGACGCGACAGATAATCACTTGGCGTGATAAGCTCCGTCTGGTTCTGATCGAAATAGAGCTTTTTCAAAAGAAAATAGAGGAAAAGTGGTCCTTCAAACCAGTGGTGCCCGAAAAGTTCGGCGTCATAGGTGGCCACGGAAAGAGGCTTTTTCCAGAACCAGCCGCGGATATATTCGAAACGGAAATTACGACATTCCATAAAGTGTTGGGCGTGCTTTGCGGCTTTTTCACGAGCCCAGTCGGGATGATAAGGTTCCTTTTGCATGGAATATCGATTGGTCACCCGACAATAGCGAAAGGGGCCCCCTTTGATGTGGAAGTCGAGGTAATCAGGATCTCCCGGATACCCCTCATCGGCACTCCAAACCTGTTTGCCCGTCTCCGGATCTCGACCAAAGACCGCTACTTTGGAGCCCCGAATGAAAACCGGAGCATGCACCCCGAATTCCGCGGGACCGTCACCGTGTAGCACGGTGTGAGTTTCGGCAAAGAAATAACGCAGACCATATTCTTCAAGATACTTCTCAAGCCCCGGCACATAAGCACACTCCGGCAGCCAGATGCCCACCGGTGGCCGCCCGAAGACCGCCTCGTAGTCTCTGACTGCGGTCTCTATCTGAGCCCGTATCGCCGCAGGATACATGGTGTAAAAGGGCAGGAAACCATGTGTGGCCGCGCAAGTGGAGATCTCAATCTGACCGGAGTCCTGAAAGCGTTTAAAGGCCTGCGTCAGATCCCGGTCGTAACGCAAGAATATCTCCCGTGCTTCTTCAAAACGCCGGAGATGCATCCAAGCCGCAGCCTCAAAGCCCGGGGCCTCGCGCCTGACCCGTTCGATCTCTGCCCGGGCCAGATTGATAAGGCCCTCTACGTACTTGAGAAACTCTTCCTGGAGAAGGGGACAACGCATCATGCTGGAGAGAGTGGGGGAAAGGTCGATGGAAAGCTTGAAATCAACTCCTTCTTCTTCCAGACGCTCGAAAAGACTCACCAAAGGGATGTAAGTATCCACCAGGGCCTCGTGGAACCACTCTTCTGGAAAACCCAGAGGTTGCCAGATACCAGCGGCTCCGTAGACCACCCGCCGGCGGATGTATGGCAGATGGGCATGCAAATGGAGAAGGAGATAACCAATGGAATGCTCGCTGGTTCCCATCCGGGAGCGAAGGGGACGTATCGTGGGATGTTGTATCGGATCAGCGTGGGTAGCATAGGAGACCGGAGCGCCTCCCGGAGCCAAACGGGCCGTGTGAGCCAGGTTCGAAAAATCTGTAAGATCCATCTCCTGGGAGTCCTCTCGTACCGCCACGATCTTCACCCGATAGGCCTTGTCTGGATCTACCCAGAGATACCAATTGTCCGCCTGAGAAAGGTCCACTGCTACGTCCTTGTCGCGGTGGTGATAAAGCTGTCCAAAAAAGTCATGATAAACTCGCAAGTAAGTCGTCACCGTCCGGCCTGCGGCAAAACGCCCCAGACGCTGAGCCAATTCATCCTGGTCGAAATGCCAATAAGCAAAAAGCCGCCTTTCATCAATGGGAAGGAGGACAATCTTTTCCGGCTTCCGCGGGACAAAATAGGGCTCCGAAACCAGCAATTGTCCTAGCCGTTCTTTGGCGTAGAGCACCAGGCGGGCCTGGTAGAAACAACCATCTGGTACGTGGTTAAGGATCCAGTCCCGAGCCAGCCCTATCTTCCTCACCTCTTCAGGCCGAAAAAGACGGGGTTCTTCTCCTGGCTTCCAATAAAGGACCTCCAGACGGACCTCTGCCTCCTTCCAGCTCAATCCCCGGGGTTTGAGATGCCTTTCTTCCACCTCTTTCCAGAACTCCTCTGGTACTTCCCAAAAGATCCTGAGGTTTACGAGATCTGGCTCCACTACCTGGCGTCCCAAGAAAAGACCTGAAATCTCAGGAACGCGGAATTCTTCCTTTTCGAGCACGCCCTTCGTCTCAGAAGGTTTGAGTTCCAGGAGGAGAAAACGCTTGAGGCTCGAGGTGCTCCCCCGAGGCACCAGATGAAATTCAAGAGCCTTTAAGGCCCCCAAGATGAGGAAGTAGTCCTTGAATCTCAGGGGTTGCCATTCCTCTTCGGGAAAGTCAGTCAAAGGGTCAGGATGGCGCCGAATGAGGAGAGCAGGTTCCACTTCTTCTCCCCATTTGAGACCCGTACCAAGTTCAACATCGCGTCTGAGAGCCTCCCAGTCTATTTCTGCAAAGCTCAAATGGTGACGCCTCTCGTTTTCTGAAACGAAGATCACTTTTGGGGTGTAATGAAAACTCGTTTCAAGACCAAGGCGCTGACGCGTCTTCACCAACAAACGGGCCTGATAGATTCCGGCTGGGAAAAACTCCTCGGTCTCGGACAAAAAGCTCACCTTGCGTGAAAGGACCAGCTCTTCACCACGCCATACTTCCAGGTAAAGCTCTTCCGCTGCCAGGTTTATCTGTCTGAAAACTTCCTCCCCCCACTTGAATCGTACCAGATGTTTGGCCACTTCTATCTTCATGGATTTTCTCCTCACCTGCGTTTTTTACGCCATACTAACACGAAAAGACCAGGGGTTTCTCTCAAAAAGCGGCCTTCAAGAGATGCGGAATGAAAACCGGCTTTTTGAACTTCCGCCACAGGCCCTTCAAATGAAAAGGGGTCTTGGTGGGCCGCGTTCGGGGCCGTTTGGGAGCAAAGGGACAGGTAGGTAAAGGGAGGTGTGCTACCCCGGCCAGACCCACAGCCTCAAGCATCTGGTAGACTTCTTCCTTGTTCAAGGCCACTACCGGTCGCAGCAATGGAAGATCAGTCTGAACGAAAACAAGCCCCGTCAGGGTCTGACTAGCCTGTTCCCCCAGTATTTCACCGGTGGCCAGGGCCTTGGCCCCGGTGTCTGTAAGGAGGTAGGAAGCCAGGTGGAGCATGAGAGCCCGGCAAAAGAAACATCTCTCCCGTAGGGGAACCATCTCCTCGAGTCTCTCAAGCATGGAGCGGTAATGGAGCTGCCAAAGTCTTATCTCAAGCCCAGGGAGAAAGTAAGCCAGGGCCCTGGCGGCCTTTTGGACCAGCTCGAAACGGCCCTTTTCATCGTCATCAAAGAAGACCAGTTCTATCTCCTGACCACGCCGGGCCAAGAGGTAGGCGGCCAACAAGGAGTCCGGCCCGCCAGAGAAAAGCACCAGGACCTTTTCGCCGCTCCCTACGGGGAGTCCGGCCGGAGCAAAATGACGTTGGGTCAGGAGCCAGACCTCTTCGGGCCAGACCTCTATCTCCCAGGAGACTTCCTCCGGCCAATGGTTATCCCAGTTTTCAAGCCGTTCCCTGGCCGCTTTTTCAAGAAGGGAAAGAAGTTCCTTCTTGAAGGCCAGACCTTCCTCCCTGGCCCCCTGATCAGCGAACCGGGTTACATAAACGGTATAAACAAATGGGCGAGAGGGAAGAAGGGTATGAAAATCAAAGTCCAAGAAGGAACGCCTCTTAAGGCGCAACAGCGTACAGACCTTTGAGAAACCAAAGTGGGAGAGCAGAAGGGGCTGGAGGGGCTCTGGTCCCCTTAGCAGAAACCGTCCCTTTATTTCCTGCCATTCAAAACTCAAACCCAAGGCTTGAGCCCGGGACCTCAGGTTCTTCTCAAGCAGGACTTTGAGTTCTCTCTGAGTTCCGGGACGCTTGGTCCCTATTTCGCCGGAGGCGCTGACCAACCACTCTGGCATCTCTACCAGCGCAGGAGGGCTGAAGCCCAGGTAAAGCCCCCTCCAAAGGCCACCATCAGGACCAGGTCTCCGGGGCTCAAGCGGCCCTGGCGCACAGCCTCGTCCAGGGCGATGGGAATACTGGCGGCTGAAGTGTTGCCATATTTGTGGAGATTGACGAAGACCTTTTCAGGAGGCAGCCCCAAACGCTCCCGCAAAGCCTCAATGATCCTTCGGTTGGCTTGATGTGGAATGACCAGGGCCAACTTTTCTGGTGCGACCTCGTTTTTTTCCAGGGCTTCTAAGGCCACGGTTTCCATGGCTCGCACCGCATTTTTGAAGACCTCCCGTCCTTGCATCCGAATGAAGTACTCCTCCCGGGGAAGCTCTTCACCGCAGGGGGGGTAAAGGGATCCACAACCTTTCAGGGTAAGGAGATGCCAGAGGCTCCCATCGGCGTGAAGATGGGTGGAGAGTACTCCCCGCCCTTCTCTGGAACCTGTAACGACCACGGCCCCGGCTCCGTCACCGAAAAGTACGCAAGTGGTGCGGTCCCCCCAATTGACCTTGTTAGAAAGCACCTCGCTACCAATCACCAAAATCTTCCGACGTGGATCTACGCGCACATACTGGTCAGCCACCGAGAGCCCATAGATGAAACCAGAACAGGTGGCAGAAAGGTCAAAAGCTCCGGCCCGACTAGCCCCGAGCTCCTTCTGCACCAAGACCGCTACCGAAGGCATAAGGTAGTCCGGGGTCAGTGTGCCAACGATGATGAGATCAAGTTCTGCCGGGGAGACCGAAGCCATCTCCAGGGCCCGACGCGCAGCTCTCACCGCAAGTTGGCTATTGGATTCTCCCCGCCCTACGATACGGCGTTCCTTGATCCCGGTGCGCTGGGTGATCCATTCGTCAGAGGTGTCTACCATCTCTTCCAGATCGCGGTTGGTGAGTACCCGCGAGGGAAGGGCCGAACCTGTTCCAATGATCATAGCCCCTGGCTTCATTTTACGACGCCACACCAGAAGGAGAAGCCAACTCTGAAAGAGCCTCTTTTAACCGAACGACCACTTCTTGCTGAATAAAGTCCCGGGCCGTTCGAATGGCATTCCGGATGGCCCGGGCATCAGAGCGTCCGTGGCCGATGATCACGACCCCCTCCACCCCCAACAGAGGGGCACCGCCTCTCTCACGCCAGTCAATTCGCCTCTTGAAATTCATAAGGGCCTTGCGGGCTAACGCAAAGCCCAACTGGGCACTTCTTTTCCGGCGAACCTCATCAAGCATCATGGCCATCAGAGCCTCGGCCAGACCTTCTGACAACTTCAAACACACGTTGCCCACGAAACCGTCGCATACGATGACATCCACTTCTCCCCGGTAAATATCACGCCCCTCGATATTGCCGACATAGTTCAGGGTCGAAGAGGAAAGGAGCTTGTGTGTACGCTTCACCAAGGTGTTACCTTTACCCCCTTCTTCACCAATGGAAAGGAGTCCCACCTTGGGGTTGGTTCGGGAAAGAATCTCCTTGGCGAATACCGCTCCCATAAAAGCAAATTGGAGCAGATGATGGGGCTTACAATCAACGTTAGCCCCGGCGTCAATGAGGACAGCGTTTTCTTTGACCGTTGGAAGGACCGTAGCGATAGCGGGTCTTGAGACCCCAGAAAGGCGCCCGAGGACGAAGAGCCCCGTGGCCACCACGGCTCCGGAGTTGCCCGCACTAACCACAGCCTCGGCTTCACCATTCTTAACCAAGTCAAAGGCCCGTCGGATGGAAGAATCCGGTTTGGCCCGCAGGGCCCCAATAGGGGCCTCATCCATAGAGACCACCTGGGAGGCCTCTATTATCTCCAGCCTCTTTACACGTCGCCTCTTGAGATAGGGGTGAATCTTTTCAGGTTGTCCTACCAGGAGAATAGTCAGGTCAGAAAAGGCTTCTAAGGCCTCTAATACCCCCTCTACCACCGCCTGGGGGGCAAAATCTCCCCCCATGGCATCGACCGCTACCCGAGGCACCGACTTAAAGCTC
This sequence comes from uncultured Thermodesulfobacteriota bacterium, assembly GCA_964630855.1. Classification (GTDB taxonomy): domain Bacteria; phylum Desulfobacterota; class Thermodesulfobacteria; order Thermodesulfobacteriales; family Thermodesulfatatoraceae; genus JAADCO01. The sequence goes on from CAZVXP010000032.1 coordinate 46,124, forward strand.
CTCTTCCTCCATGGTCAAAAAGACCTTGCCCCGATAAGTACCGCAACTGGGGCACACCCGGTGGGGCAACTTCGGAGACCGACATTTAGGGCAGACGGAGATGGATGGCGCCACGAGATGTTTGTGCGCCCGACGCATCCCCCGCCGAGAACGAGAACTCTTTCTCTTAGGAACCGCCATCTTAAACCTCCTTTGCGAACTAGCGGGATGAAACTACCAGTTTCTTGAGAATTGCAAAGGGGGAATCCTTCACCTCTTTCTTACAGTTACAGGAGCGCTGGTTGAGATTTTCACCGCAAATCGGACAAAGACCCTTACACTCTTCCCGACAAAGCTGTCTCATGGGCACGGCAAGTAAGATCTGCTCCCTGACCACCTCGTCTACTTCGATGGTCTCCCCATCGAAGAAAATGACGTCAAGGTCTTCCCGACTCAAACGGATCTCCTCTTTGACATGTGAGAAAGTGGCTACGGGTTCGAGAAGAACGTCTATCTTTTCGGCTACTCTGAAGGGAAATTCTTCCAAGCAACGATCACAGGTCAGGGAAAGTTCGGTCTCCACCCGTCCGGTCACCTTGACGGAAACTCCCCAGCGCACCAAATGGACGTAAGCCCGAATGGGTTGGCGAACTGGAAAACAATCACGCACCAACTCACCCTGGCGATCTTCGAAGGAAAGATCCAGTCCCTCCGGGGGAATGTCTTCAAACCTGACTTTCAATTCCTCTCTCACCATCGCTAATTGTCATAGAACCCGGGATTTGGCAGGAAAACTGCCAGAGGGTGGCTCTATTTTAATCCACATCCTTCCGCAATGCTAGAAGAAGAGAAAGAAACGTTGACACCCCGGGATGGGTGTGGTTATTAGACCGAGTCCCGAGGCCGCTCGCCAGGGAGGCGAGGAGGCCTTCGTCTTGAGAACAATCTCCGAGTGAGGGATAGAGATGAAACGCACCTATCAGCCCAGCCGGATCAAGAGAAAGAGGGTACATGGCTTTCGGGCCCGGATGAAGACGCGTTCTGGAAGGAGAATCATTGCGAACCGGCGACGGAAAGGTCGGTGGCGGCTGACAGTTTAGACCAGAGGCTTTCACGGGCTGAACGTTTGAGGCGGCGCCGCGATTTCGAACGGGTTTATAAAGAAGGCCGCCGACTCAAGCTCCCTTATCTCAAACTTGTCCTGGCTCCTAATGAGCTGGGTTTGCGGCGGCTAGGACTTTCGGTTTCCCGTAGGTTTGGTAAAGCCGTTTATCGCAACCGGGCCAAACGTCTTTTGAGAGAGCTCTTTCGGCGTCACAAGGCCCTTTTTCCGGCTTCGCACGATGTCATCTTTATCCCGAAGCCGGATCTTCTGGAAAAACGGCTTGATGAAGTGATAGCGGATCTCAAGCAGATCCTTGAAAGATATGAGAAAAATCGCCCTACTGATCATTAAAATCTATCGTTTTTTGCTCTCACCCCTCTTTCCACCGTGTTGTCGCTTCCATCCCACTTGTAGTCAATACACCGAAGAAGCTATTTCTCGCTTCGGAGTCCTTCGCGGCGGGCTTTTGGCCTTGTGGCGCCTGTTGCGTTGTCATCCCCTCCACCCCGGAGGCTACGACCCGGTTCCCCAAAAATTTACCTTCAGGTCTTCCCTGGCTCGAGATCTTGATCACGCTAAGGAGTAAACCATGGAAAAGAATATTATCCTGGCCATCGTGCTCTCCACTTTGGTAATCATCGGCTTTCACTTTTTTATGTCCGCCCAGCAAAAGAAACACCCCACTCCCCAGGGGGGCCCTTCTGTGGTCGCCCAGAAGCCCCAACCCAAAGAAGCCGAAGAAGCTGCCAAACTTTCGGCCGAAGAAGTGGTCCCGGCGCAAAAAATCACCTATACCACCCGGGTGCGGGACATCCCCGTGGAAACAAGTCTCTATCGGGCCCTTCTCACCGAAGCGGGGGGACGTTTCAAGAGTTTTACTTTAAATAGGTATCGTCAAACCATTGACCCTGATTCTCCTCCGGTAGAACTGGTTTCCTCTCCGAAGCTGGGTCTCCCGGTGGAAGTCTATCCCACCAAAGCCCCAAGACTTGCCATCTCACCCTATCAAGCCGACAGAGAGGAACTCTCTCTCACCAACGGTGCCCACGGAGAACTCATCTTCGAACCTTTGATCAAGGAACCCCTCACCATCGAAAAAGAGTTCGACTTCCGCGACGGACTTTATCTGATGGGCCTCAAAGTGAGGGTGAAAAATCCCGGGGACTCAGCCATCAGTGATCGGATCCTCTTTCGGTTGGTCTCAGAACCCGTGGCCAAGCTCGACCGGCGCTATATCTTTCGAGGCCCTTCTTATAGTCATCAGGGGATCTATGAAGAGGTCAAGCTCAAAAAACCCGGAAGTTTTTCGGAATACACCGGTGAAATAGATTGGGTGGGATACGGAGACCCGTACTTCCTGGTGGCCATGATCCCCCCCAAGGGAGAGCCCTGGCGCGCCACCTTCCGAAGGCTTAACGAAAGGGCCGAAGAAGTCATCCTCTGGAGCCCGGAATTTGTCTTAAATCCTGGAGAGAGCCGAGAACTCGACCTCAAGCTCTATTTTGGTCCCAAAGACCTCGAAATACTGAAAGCTACGGGTTACAACCTGGCCAAGGCCGTAAATTTTGGCTTCTTCGACCCGGTGGCCAAACCACTTCTTTACTGTTTGCGTTTCTTCTACAAATACGTTCACAACTATGGTGTGGCTATCATCCTTCTCACTGCTCTTATTCGCATCCTATTTTGGCCTCTCAATCATTTGAGCTATAAAAGCATGCAAAAGATGCGAGAGCTTCAGCCCATCATCATGAAACTCAAAGAAAAATACGGCGACGATAAAGCCAAACTTAACGAAGAGTTGATGCGCCTTTACAAGACATACAAAGTCAATCCTTTCATGGGCTGTCTGCCAATGATCATCCAGATTCCGGTTTTCTTTGCTCTTTACAAGGTGTTACTCATGGCCATCGAATTACGCCATGCACCTTTCTTCGGTTGGATCAAAGATCTTTCGGCTCCTGATCGATTACCGGTTGGCTTCCATATCCCTTATCTTGGTGGCTTGCCAGTTCTTACCATCCTTATGGGTGTCTCCATGTATCTTCAGCAAAAGCTCTCCCCTACTTCTCTTGATCCGACTCAAGAAAAAATGATGCTTCTCATGCCGGTACTTTTTACAGTACTATTTATCAATTTCCCTTCGGGTTTGGTGTTATATTGGTTAACAAACAACGTTCTTTCCATCATCCAGCAGGTAATGACCAACAAAATGTTAGAGCGGGGTAAATGATGAAGGCCGAGGAATTTGAAGGCAAAAATATCGATCAAGCCATTGAAGAAGCTTGCAAACACTTCCAGGTTTCCCCAGAAGAACTGGAAATCGAGATCATTACCCACGGTTCCACGGGTCTCTTCGGTATTGGAGCCAAGAAGGCCCGTATCAGGGCCCGGTTGAAGGACGAGGTCCTCCTATCCCGGCGGGCCCAGGAGGCTGAAAAGGTCCTCAGAGATCTTTTTTCCGCCGCAGGGCTTGAAATCGGCTTTCAAATCGAAATCAAAGATGAAAAGGTACTGGTGGAACTAAATGGTCCGGATACCCAATACCTGACAGAAAAGGGCGGACTCCCCTTGAATGCCCTTCAATATCTCGTCAACAAGATCGTGGCCCGGCGGCTCGGAGTAGGACCAAAGATCGAACTCGACATCGAAGGTTTTCGGGCTCAGCAGGAAGAGCGTCTCCGGGAGATGGCCCGACGTTTGGCGGAAAAGGCCAAAAAAACAGGCCGGCCAGTAGAACTGCGTCCCATGCCTTCCCATGAAAGACGTCTTATTCATTTAACCCTCAAGGACTATCCCGGCGTGGAGACGCGGAGTAGAGGACAGGGAGAGGGGCGTCGGGTGGTTATCTATCCTCAGAGACGCCGTAGTCGGCGCCGATGAAAGATTCTCTGGCCTACACCGAGGCCACTATCGCCGCCATCGCCACCCCCGTTGGCCCTGGGGCCATCGGGGTGGTGAAAGTAAGTGGTGCTCTCTCAGAACGTATCTTCCGGCGTCTCTTCAAACCCAAAAAAGAAATCTCTGAAATTCAAAGCCATCGTCTTTACTACGGTTACATTCAGGACCCTTCCACGGGTGAGATTATAGACGAAGTCCTGATCACCCTTATGAAGGCCCCTCATACTTACACCCGCGAAGACGTGCTCGAAATATACGGACACAGCGGCTATTTCGTCCTGACAAAGATCTTAGAACTGGTCCTGCGGGAAGGGGCCCGTTTGGCAGAACCAGGAGAGTTCACACGTCGGGCCTTTTTAAACGGACGCCTAGATCTTAGTCAGGCCGAAGCCATCCAAGAACTTGTGACCGCACGTTCCGAGGAGGCCTTGAGATTGGCCCTCAATCAATTGCGAGGGGCACTGGCCGAAAGACTCAGGCCCGTAAAAGAGGCCTTGCTCTCGGCTCTTGCGGTGGTGGAAGTGGCGGTCGATTTCCCAGACGAAGACGTAGAGCTCTTGTCTCATTATGAACTGGCTGACCAGCTCGAAAAAGAGGTTCTGGGCCCTATCGAAGAACTCTTGGCGTGTTACCGGCACGGACGCCTCTTTCGGGAAGGGATCGCCGTGGTGATTGCCGGGCGTCCTAACGTGGGCAAATCCAGCCTGCTCAACGCCTTATTGATGGAAGAAAGGGCCATTGTCACCCCGGTGCCAGGCACCACCCGGGATGTAATCGAAGAAATGGCTACCATCAGAGGTCTGCCGGTGCGCCTGATCGACACGGCTGGTCTGCGGGAAACCACCGACTTGGTGGAGGAAATAGGTGTCAGACGTGCCAGAGAAAAAATCGCCCAAGCAGATATCGTGCTCTTCGTGGTAGACGGAACCGAAGAGCCTTCAAGTGAGGACTTTCGTCTTTATGAAGAGATTCGCTCAAGACCTCATCTCGTAGTGGTAAACAAGATCGACATCGCTTCGGAAGAAACCCTTACTCTCTGGCGAGAGACCCTGCCCGGGAGCCGTAAGATCTTCATCTCTGCCAAGGAAAGGAAAGGACTTGAAGCCCTAGCAGAAGCCATGTTCGAAACGATAGTGGGAGAAAAGACCGGAACAGTCCCCCAGGTCGCCCCAAACCTTCGTCAGAAGATGGCCCTGGAGAAAGCCAAGGAGGCCCTGATACAGGCCCTTTCTCATCTCAGGTCTCCAAACGTCCTTCCGGAACTGGTGGCCGTTGACCTCCGAGACGCCCTCTCCCATCTGGGGGAGATCACCGGAGAAGCTACCACCGAAGACCTCCTCGATCGTATATTCAGCCAATTTTGTCTGGGAAAGTAGCTTTGCGAAGACCCTTTCTCGCGTTATTCTCCCTTTTATGGCCCGCCTGGTCGTAGCCACTATTGCCGGTTCGGACCCCAGTGGAGGTGCCGGTCTCCAGACCGATCTCCGGGTCTTTACCTTGCTAGGGGCCTTTGGTCAAACCGTGATCACCGCCCTCACAGTACAGAATTCTTTGGGGGTGAAAGGCTGGGAGGCGGTTCCGGCAGAGATGGTTCGGGCCCAGCTTGAAGCCCTGTTTGAAGATCTACCGCCTTTGGCTATCAAGACTGGAATGCTGGCTCAGACTGAAACCGTACTCGCGGTAGCGGATGTACTGGAAAGGAAACGTCCCCTTTTGGTGGTAGACCCTGTCATGGTGGCTAAAGGTGGCGAACCCCTCCTCAAAGAGGAAGCCTTGGTAGCCTATCGAGAAAGACTCCTTCCTTTGGCCAAAGTAGTGACCCCCAACCTTCCCGAAGCCGAGGTGCTCCTCGGAAAGAGGATCAAATCCCCTCAAGAAGCCGCTCAAAAGCTTCTAGAATTGGGACCCGAAGCGGTGGTTCTCAAAGGAGGACACGCTCCTGGGGAAGAAGTAGAAGACATATTGGCTGAAAGAAGGGGTCTTTTTTCCTTCCGCGTTCCGAGAGTGAAGGGAAATGTTGGACACGGAACGGGATGCACTTTCGCCGCAGCCCTTACCGTATTTCTGGCTCAAGGACGAAGTCTTTGCGAGGCGGTAGCTCAAGCCCAAGAATTTGTTTATCTGGGCCTTTTAGGTGCCCAGAAGGCACCGCTCGGGCGAGGAATCTCTCCTCTGGACCATCTCGTCCATCTCGACCGTTTAAAAGCCCGCTTTGAGGTATTGGAGGCCTTAGAAAAGGCGGTAACTCATTTTTGCGAATTTCCCGTGAGGAACCTTATTCCAGAAGTGCAAAGCAATTTGGCTTATGCCCTTCCCTGGGCCCGAGGACCGGAGGAGGTCGCCGCTTTTCCAGGACGAATCGTAGCGGTGGGTGAAAGGGCCCAACCTGTAGGGTGCCCTACTTTTGGAGCCTCCAGACACGTGGCCAACGTAGTGCTGGCGGCCATGCGTCACGATCCGCAGATGCGCTCCGCCCTCAACATCCGCCTGGAAGAACCCTTTCTTGAACGGGCTCAAAGGTTTGGTCTGCGTTTGGGAGAGTTCTCACGAGCCGAAGAACCTCCGGAAATAAAAGCCAAGGAAGGTTCCACCCTGGCCTGGGGGGTTGATCTTGTTTGCCGCAGACTGGGGTTTGTACCAGATCTCATCGTAGATCGAGGAGAGGTAGGCAAGGAACCTATGATCCGGGTCCTCGGCCGAGATCCTTTCGAAGTGGTGGAAAAAGCCCTTAAACTCCTGCCTTGAGGAGGTAACAATGAGTATCAGTAGAGAAGAAGTTCTTCATGTGGCCCATCTGGCCCGTTTGGAATTCGATGAAGAAGAAGTGGAACGTTTCACAGAACAGTTGGGAGAAATTCTTTCTTACGTGGCCAAACTGGAAGAACTGGACACCAAAGAGGTGGAACCCACCTATCACGCCTTGAAACTGAGCAACGTCTTCCGGGAAGACCAGGTCAAAGAATCCCTGCCAGTAGAAAAGGCCTTACAGAACGCTCCAGAGAGGGAAAACGGATTCTTTGTGGTACCCAAAGTCATCAAGTAGGGAGGCTGAACCATGGAGTGGCATCGACTCTCTCTCGTCCAATTACGAGAAAAGCTTCGTTCCGGAGAGGTATCGAGCACGGCTCTCACCGAATATTTCCTGAAACGAATTGAAGATCTTGATCCCAAGGTAAAGGCTTATCTCACGGTCACCCGTGAAGAAGCCCTGGCCCAGGCCCAACAAGCCGACGAAGCCCTAAAAAGAGGTGAAACATCGCCTCTTTTGGGGCTTCCACTGGCTATCAAGGACAATATTTGCCTTGAAGGGGTACGCACCACTTGTGCCTCCAGGATCCTGGAGAATTTCGTCCCTCCTTACGACGCCACGGTCATCAAACGCTTGAAAGCCGCTGGAGCGGTTTTTCTTGGCAAAACCAACCTGGACGAATTTGCCATGGGGTCTTCTACAGAAAATTCGGCCTTTTTCCCCACACATAATCCCTGGGATCTCACCCGGGTCCCGGGAGGTTCTTCTGGAGGCTCGGCAGCCGCCGTTGCCGCGGGTCTTTGCGCTGGCTCCCTCGGGTCTGACACCGGAGGATCTATCCGGCAACCAGCCTCCTTTTGTGGAGTGGTAGGTCTCAAACCCACTTATGGTCGGGTCTCTCGGTACGGGCTGGTAGCCTTTGCCTCCTCGCTCGATCAGATCGGTCCCTTGACCAAGACCGTAGCCGACGCCGCTCTCCTCCTCCAGGTAATTTCTGGACCAGATCCCCAAGATTCAACCTGTGCTCCAGAGGCGGTCCCCAATTACTCAGAAGCCCTGGAAATGGACCTTAAAGGAGTTCGCGTCGGCCTCCCGAAAGAATATATGGGTGAAGGACTTGATGCCGAGGTTCGCAAGACCATTGAAAAGGCCCTGGAAATACTCGAAAAGATGGGGCTTGAGGTGAAAGAAATATCTTTGCCTCACGCCCCCTATGCTATCGCAGCTTATTACATCATTGCCCCGGCGGAAGCGAGTTCCAACTTGGCTCGTTACGACGGGGTGAAATATGGTCTGCGTGTGAAGGGCAAAGACCTGATCGACACCTACAAAAAGACGCGTTCCCGAGGATTTGGACCGGAGGTGAAGCGCCGCATTATGATTGGAACCTACGCCCTTTCAGCCGGCTACTACGATGCCTATTACAAAAAGGCCTCCCAGGTGCGCACCCTTATAGCCCGGGACTTTCAAAAGGCCTTTCAAGAAGTGGACTTCGTTGTAGGGCCAGTAGCTCCTAGCCCGGCCTTTAAGCTCGGCGAAAGGATTGACGATCCTCTACAGATGTATCTTTCAGATATCTACACCATCTCTGTGAACCTGGCTGGTATCGTGGGACTCTCTTTGCCCTGTGGTTTTTCCTCAGAAGGTCTGCCCATCGGTCTCCAGATTATGGGGCCCCATTTCAGCGAACCCAAAGTGTTGGCCCTTGGGCACCAGTTTGAAAAAACCCTTGATCTCAGACCCAAAGAACCAGAGATTTGATGCAGAAGATACCCCTTACCATGGCTCAGCCTGGCATGAAATTGGCCCGAGACGTAACCGATGATCAGGGCCGCGTCCTTTGTGGACCGGGCGTGGCCCTTGAGGCCTCCTTGATAGAGAAATTCCAACAACTTGGAGTCAAGTTTGTGACAGTAGAAGGCCATCCTATCAAGTTTCCGTGGGAGCGTCCCCTCCAAGAAGAGCTGACCTTGCTCGAAGAGCGCTTCTGTCGTGTTGCTCACGATACCCGTCTTAGGAAACTCAAGGAAATCATCAAAAAATATTGGCTTGAAACCAGAAACGAGGCATAGGTGGACGAAACCAAACGCAAGGTCAAAAAACGTCTTCGTAACCTGCAATCACTTCCTACTCTTCCCCCGGTGGTAACCAAATTGACCAAACTTCTGGGAGACGACAATACCACCGCCATCAAATTGGCCGAAGTGATCGAAAAAGACCAGGTCCTCACAGGCAAAGTCTTGAAAATGGTCAATTCTGCCTTCTACGGTTTTCCGCGTCGCATCTCCACCGTATCCAACGCCATCGTACTCTTGGGATTCAATGTCATCCGTACCCTTATCATTACAGCCTCCATTTTTGAGATGATGCAAAGTGAAGATCTGAGTCTCTGGGAACACTCTCTGGGTGTAGCTGCTGCTGCCGGTCTTCTGGCCGCCAAACTCGAACTTCAGAACCCGGAAGAAGTCACCACTGCCGGGCTTCTACATGATCTGGGCAAAGTAGTTATTCGCGCCGAGTTTCCTGAATACCAAAAGCAAATAGCCCGGTTAGTGCGAGAAGAAAAACTCTTTACCCGAGAAGCCGAAATCCGGGTGCTTGGACTTGATCACGGTGAGATAGGTCGTCTCCTGACCAATCAATGGAATTTACCGCAGCGCCTCATTGAACCCATCGCCTACCATCACGAAGTGGAAAAGGCCCGTCGGTTCAAGAAAGAAACCGCAATCGTTCATCTGGCAGACATCCTCATCAGGGCCTGGGGATATGGATCAGGCGGGGATCCCTGGGTACCACCTTTGAACGACAAGGCTTGGAAGCTACTGCGCCTCAAAGAAGAAGAGATAAACGAATTGATGCCCGTGCTTGACGAACGACTCCTGGATTTACGTTTTTTTACCTTGGAGATGCAAGGAGGAGAGGTTGGCCAAAATCCTCCTGCTCACGCGTAATCCCAGGGCGATTTCCTGGCGAAAAACCCTAGAGAAAGCGGGTTTGATAGTAGACCTTCAAGACAACCCTCGCGAAACAGCTGAAGAAGTCTTGGAAACCCCACCAGATCTTCTCCTTCTGGAGAAGGCCTTGGCCCCCGAACTCATGACGGAACTGATCTTTGCCCTCAAAGAAAACCTGAACCTGTCCTTCTTGCCCATTCTACTCTTGGTAAAGGGGACCGAAGAACTGGAGGAGGAATTGCCCATTGACGACTTCCTCTTCGAGGAAGCCTCGGCCCAGGAAGTCCTGGCCCGTATCAAGCTCGCCTTTTCACGTACTTGGCGCATTGCTGACAACAACCCCCTCACCGGGCTCCCTGGCAATACATCTATCCTGAAAGCCATCCAACAGAAGATCGATTCCGGCGAAGAGGTGGCCTTCTGTTATGTAGATCTGGACCATTTCAAACCCTTCAACGATCGTTACGGCTTTGCCCGGGGAGACGAAATCCTACGTCTGGTAGGCCGCTTGCTGAGCAACAGCGTCCACTTTTATGCCGGACACAGCGGTTTTGTAGGCCATGTAGGGGGAGACGACTTTGTCTTCATCTGCCCTCTGGCAGTGGTGGAAAAGGTCTGTCAAGAAATTATCGGAAGTTTCGATCGTCTGGTGCCCCATTTTCTGGACGAGGAAGACTTGAAAAGGGGTTATTTCGTTGCCAAAGACCGGCGAGGCCAGGTCCAACACTTTCCTCTTCCCTCCATCTCTATCGCCGTAGTTCCTAACTATCCGGGCAAATTCAAACACTACGGAGAAGTGGCTGCGGTTGCGGCCCAGATCAAAAAAATTGTCAAACAAAACCCTAAAAGCGCCTATTTTATTGACAGACGAAAAGAACCCTATTGTCTCAGTGGATGAGTTTTCCGATACGTCGCCAGCGGATATGAAAGGTACGCGGGTCCCACGAAAAATAGATGATGAAGGCCTTGCCCTTCACATCCCGAATGGGAACAAACCCCCAAAACCGGCTGTCGTGACTTTGATCGCGATTGTCGCCCAGGACAAAGAGATGCCCTGGAGGTACCCTGACGGGACCGAAATTGTCCCGGGGACTTATTTCTCGCGGAAGGATGCGAGGATCCGTATGCTGGACATAGGGTTCCTTCAGGGGAACACCGTTGATGTAGACTTGTTTGTTCCTGATCTCGACGATCTCCCCTGGTAAGCCAATCACCCGCTTGATGAAATCGAGTTTTCGATTTTCGGGAAAGATAAAGACGATTACATCCCGGCGTTCGGGAGTCTTGCCTTTGATCCAAAGTTTCCGGGTGATAGGGTTGCGCACCCCGTAGATGAACTTGTTAACCAAAATGTGATCGCCGATGAGAAGGGTGGGAATCATGGAACCGGAGGGGATCTTAAAGGCTTGGATAAAAAAGGTTCTAATGAAAAGGGCCAGGAGCAGGGCCAAGACAATGGTCTTGACCCAATCCCAAATCTTGGCGGCCAAGGTCTCTTTTTCCAAAGAAAACTCCTTTTTCCAAAGTTTCTGAAGAGAAACGCTTCGTGAGGAATATTACTTTTTTGGGGAAAAGACAAGGGGAAATTAAATGCGCAAAATGGCCAGAAAGGCTTCCTGAGGGATCTCGACCTGCCCCAAGTTCTTCATCCGTTTCTTGCCTTCTTTTTGTTTCTCCAAAAGCTTGCGCTTCCGGGTTACGTCGCCTCCGTAACATTTGGCCAACACGTCTTTTCTGAGGGGCGGGATACGTTCACGAGCAATGATCTTTGAACCTATCGCCGCCTGGATGACCACCTCGAAGAGCTGACGCGGGATGACCTCTCTTAGCTTAGAGACCAGGTCCCGACCACGATAGTAGGCCTTTTCTCGATGCACAATGAGAGATAGGGCGTCAACAGGTTGTTTGTTGATGTAAATGTCAAGCTTCACCAGGTCAGAGGGGCGATATTCCAGAAACTGGTAGTCCATAGAGGCGTAACCGCGCGAGTAAGACTTCAGTTTATCAAAGAAATCAAGTACCACCTCACTGAAAGGCAGGTCGTAGATAAGTTGTACCCTTTGAGGGGTAAGATAACGCATATCTTTTTGGACGCCCCGTTTCTCTTCACAGAGTCGCATCAAGGTGCCCACGTATTCTTTGGGAGTATAAATCTCCGCCCGGATGTAGGGTTCAAGGACCCGGGCTATTTTCTCCCGTGAAGGCCAGTGCGCCGGATTCTCTACTTCCACCGTGCTCCCATCTACAAGTTCCACCCGGTAACGCACTGAAGGGGCGGTGCTTATGAGCCTCAAACCAAACTCCCGTTCCAGACGTTCCTGGATGATTTCCATGTGAAGGAGCCCCTGAAAGCCACACCGGAAACCAAAACCGAGGGCGGCGGAATTTTCGGGTTCGTAGGAAAAGGCCGGATCGTTCAACCAAAGTTTTTCAACGGCCTCCCGAAGTTCGTCGTATTGTTCGCTCTCAACCGGAAAGAGCCCACAGAAGACCATGGGTTTGACTTCACGAAAACCTGGCAGCGGCTCCTTGGCCGGTTGATGGGCTTCGGTGACGGTGTCACCGATTTTAGTGTCCCGCACCTCTTTGATTCCCGCCGCAAAGAAACCGACCTCCCCAGCCTCCAGGACATCCACTCCCGTGGGGTTAGGGGCAAAAACTCCAACCTTTGTCACCTCGAATTCTTTACCCGTAGACATGAGGCGGATGCGTTGTCCGGGATAGAGGCGACCATCCACCACCCGTACCAGGACCACCACCCCTAGATAAGGATCGTACCAGGAGTCAAAGATCAGGGCCCGCAGGGGAGCCTTTCGATCTCCATGAGGAGGTGGGATCTTCTGCACGATAGCCTCTAGGATCTCTTCTGTCCCAATTCCCTTTTTAGCACTGGCTAAGATAGCTTCGGAGGCATCCAGCCCGATGATTTCCTCAATTTCACGTTTTACCCTTTCAGGATCAGCCTGAGGGAGATCTATCTTGTTGAGTACCGGGATGATCTCCAGATCGTTTTCTAAGGCTAAATAAACATTGGCCAAGGTTTGAGCCTCCACCCCTTGGGAGGCATCTACTACCAGAAGGGCCCCTTCACAAGCTGCAAGACTGCGCGAGACTTCATAAGAGAAATCCACGTGCCCTGGGGTGTCTATGAGATTCAACTGATAAAGTTCCCCATCTTTGGCCCGATAATAAAGACGAACCGCTTGGGCCTTGATGGTGATGCCGCGTTCGCGTTCCAGGTCGAGTCGATCCAAAAATTGCTCGCGCATCTCGCGCTCAGACACCATGCCTGTTTTTTCGAGTAGACGATCGGCTAGCGTGGACTTTCCATGGTCCACGTGGGCGATGATGCTAAAGTTTCTAATTTTTTCAGGTGGAAAGGCCTTCATTTTTCCTTAGATCGTCAAAACGTGTGAAAATTTATTAAGGGCTCACACGGAGCCCCCGGATTTTTGTTTTTCGAGCAAGTGGTCGATTTAAGTGTTGTCCACCGAATGAATACCCGAAATAAGATAATAGTTCCAAAAAACTTGACAAGGGACGAACAAGGAGCCTAACACTCGGGAGATGTCCATTTTTAGCTGGCGAAAAAAGAGCGGGTTTGTAGGTGTTGATCTCGGCACCTATGCTATCAAAGTAGCGGAGGCCCTCCCCGGGAATCCACCGGTAGTCCGTTCCCTGGGACAAATTCGCCTTCCTAGAGGGAGCATCCTGGGTGGCATCTACAAGGATCTTGAAGCCATCACCGACAAATTGAAACAACTGGTTGAAAATCTCGGCCTGAAAAATAGACCTGCTGTTGTTTCTATTTCTAGCTACGCAGCCATCATCAAACGTCTAAATCTTAACATACCTCAGGAAAAAGATTTAGAAAGCGCTATCTATGAAGAAGCCGAAGCGCACATTCCTTTCGATCTTGACGACGTTTATCTGGACTACCAGATATTCTCAGAAGAAGGTGATGTAATTGATCTCTTATTAGTAGCAGCCAAAAGAGATTTAATAAACAACGTCTCAGACATTCTGGAAAGTGCAGGATTATTACCAACAATCATTGATGTAGATGTAATAGCTTTGAGCAATCTGTTTGAATATCTATATCAACCACAAGAAACTTCTCTCATTATTGATTTGGGAGCTTCAAAAACGTCTGTAGTTTTATGGCACAATCAATCACTAATGGCAAACAGAGATATTGGACACGGAACCTTAGAAATAAATGATATATTACAAGAAAAACTAAATCTTTCTTTTGAAGAAAGCGAAAAACTTAAAATAAGCGGAAACGAATCAGATACTCAAACAGTAAAGCAAATTATAAAAGATTACTTTGAAGATGTAATAGAAGATATCAAAGGAACCATTGATTATTTCAAATCAATTTACGCAGATTGTCAAATAAAAAAAATTTATCTTTGCGGTGGAGGATCTTTTGTACCAGAAATAACAAAAGCTTTTGAAAAAAAGACAAACATAAAGACAGAAAAGATAGCTCCCTTCGCAAAACTGGAAACAAAAAAATTCCATGATGAGTCTAAAAATTATTTCAACCATATTGCTTGTGTAGCAATAGGATTAGGAATAAGAGAGTTAATATCATGATCCGCATAAATCTACTACCAAAAGACCAAATAAAGAAAAAGGGAGTTCCCTTAAAACAGATATATTTTATTGTTGTAATAATAACTACTTTGAGCATTATTGTTTCTTTTGCATGGACTAATTATCAAAGCCAAAAATATCAGCAACAAATAGCACGTCTAGAGAAAGAACTTCAAAAGTACAAAATCGTTGAAAAAAAATTAAAAGAAATCAAACAGAGCAAAAAAGAAGCGATTCAAAAACTGGAAATATTAAGCACATTAATTAAGAAAAGTCCTGATATGATGCGAAATATATACTTCACGATAAAAGAAATCCCCACCAAAAGACTTTACCTAACAGAATATTCGTATGATAAAGAAAAAATAACAATAAAAGGAAACGCTTTAGACCTAGAAACAATAGCTCATTACATAGATCGTCTTGAAAAAATTAAAAAATTTAAAAAAGTCGAACTACAAGGCACGAATATCAAAAAAGTCGAAGATTACAAACTGACGACATTCACAATAAAAATAACTTTATAAAAACGATGAAAATCAAAGACCAATTGAAAACTGAAATTCAAAAATTAAAAGACAATTGGGATAGACTTTCACAAAGAGATAAAATTATCGTTGCCATACTGACTATTATTATACCATGTTTTCTTTATTATAAATTCATTTTAACACCAAAGATACACGAAATAAACAAACTACAGAAAAAAGAACAACAATTGTCTATAAAATTAAACGACTTAAAACTTAAAAAAATCCAACTTGCAAAACTCAAAAAAGAGGAAAAGAAAATTCAATCTATTTTAGATCAAGCCCAAAAGATATTACCAGAAAGAACAGAAATATCGGAATTGTTAAATAATATAGCAAAAGAAGGGCGAAAATTCAACGTAACAATCACAAAATTCCAGGCTAAAAGTGAAGTTATTGCCGAAAATAAGATCTATACTACCATCCCTATAGAAATTGAACTTGAAGGCGATTTTCACAACATTATGCTTTTTATCGACAATTTAAGATTCCAAGAAAGGATCTTGATACCACAAAAACTTATTGCTAAAAGCGAAAAGGGCATCTTAAAAGCAAATTGTAACATAAATACATATAGATTGCTAACAAAAGAAGAAATTAAACAATTAAAAGAAAAGGAAGAAGAAAAGAAAAACAAAAAAAGAAAGAAAAAATGAAGAAACTGATTATTACTCTCTTAATAACAATAACTCTAAACGCTACTGTCCTAGCTAAAGGACAGCAGAAATCTTTAGACAAAGCCATCAAAGAATGGCAGGAAGCTTTAAAAGCAAGATATAGTTTTAAATATATACCAACCAATTTCGATCCATTCGCTCCCATTATTCAAGAACTAAGACCTGCACCATTAAAAGGTAATATTACAGTATATTTGTCAGAATATAATTTGAGCCAGATAAGGCTAGTCGGAATAATAAAAATTAAGAATAAATATATCGCTGTTATTGAAGATCCAAAAGGAAGAGGTGTCTTCTTAAAAGTTGGAGATTATCTTGGCAGCAACAAAGGAAGAATAATCAAAATCACAGACTGTGCCGTATATATTCAAGAAAGATATGTCGATTTTAGGGGACGAATCATCATCCCCTCGGAACCCAAAATCCTTTATTTAGCAAGTGAGGAGGGACCATGTTCAAGAAAATAGCTTTTATATTTTGCGTATACTTCTTGTTTTCGGGTCCCGCCATAGCTGCTCAGTTAGAAAAAATATCCTCTGTCCATGAAAACCAAACCACGAAATTGATTTTCAAATTTTCAGACGAAGTTCCAAGGTTTTCCATCACACCAGAAGGCGAGGGAGTTGGAATACGTATTATTTTTGAAGACAGCTCCTTTGATGCCCAGCCTCCTCTGGTTGATCCAAAAGGCTTGGTAAACAGGATCGATCTTTACAAGAGTGGTGGTGATTTGGTCATCGGTTTAAGCACCCCCAAAAGGGTTTCTTTTAATCATTCAGTATCTGGAAAAGATTTGATCCTTTCCTTAAGACCCAAAGAGGAAGAGAGCACCTTTCCCTATGAACTTCCCCCCACACCGGGAGACATCACGGTTCCCTTTTACAAGACAAAGTACAAAGGTCAAAAAATCAGCCTTGATCTTCAAAATGCTGACGTTCAATCTGTCTTCCGTCTGTTGAGCGAAGTGGGAGGCGTCAATATCGTTCTAGGAGAAGAAATTAAGGGAAAAGTTACGCTTAAATTAAAAGATGTTCCATGGGATCAGGTTCTAGACATTGTCATGGCCAGGTTTGGTCTGGGAAAGGTAACACTTGATGATGTCATCTATATCGCTCCCATCGGAGCGCTACAGAAGAGAGCGGAGGAACTCAAAAGCCTTAAAAGAACTTTAGCAGAAGGGGAAGACCTAGGACCTCTAAAAACAGAATATATCACCGTAAATTATGTAAGTGCCTGTGATCTTTTAAAGGCTTCGGTCAGTGCCAACCAGGCCCTGGGAGGCCAGGGTACCACAACTGGAGCTTCAAGCACAGCTCTCATTAATACACTTCTAACCAAAAGAGGTTCGGTAAGCTGTGATGCCAGAACAAACACTCTCATTGTTAAAGATACTGAAAGTGCCATTCAAGCGGTTAAAGAATTGGTAGCCAAACTAGACATTCCAACCAAACAGGTCTTAATAGAAGCTCGTATCGTAGAAGCTAATACCAATTTCACTCGTAATTTGGGAGTACAATGGTATGGGGGTTATTATAAGACCAACAACAAAACAAACTTCCGCATCTCACCCTCTACTCAGCTACCTGTAGGTAAAGCTGGCCGGCCAAGTGACGGAATTTATGACACCAGCGCCCCTCCGTTTGGCCCCATTGTAGACCTGGGGGTGGCCTCAACTTCTTCGCTGGGTTTTGCTTTGGGATACATAACCAAAACTTCAGCTTTACTTCTAGATGTCCATCTTTCGGCCATGGAACAGCAAGGATTAGGACGCATCGTCTCCGCACCACGGATTATTACTCGTGACAATGGGGAAGCCCTTATCAGACAGGGCTACAAGGTACCCTATCTGGAGCTTACTTCAGAGGGAACCGCCACTACCAAATTTATTGACGCCGATCTTACCTTAAAGGTGGTTCCTCATATCCTGCCCAACAATGAGATCCGACTCGAAATCAATATCGATAAAAGTGAACCTGACTGGGCCAAACAGGTAAACGGTGTTCCTGCTATTCTCACGCGAACCGCTCAGACCTTCTTACGGGTGCCAAATGGTGGCACCGTAGTCATCGGTGGTCTGAAAATAGCCAAAAAGCAGGAATCTTACGATCGGGTACCAGGCCTTTCGAAAATTCCCGCTGTAGGAAATCTCTTCAAGAATTCTCAAAAAAATAGCGAAGAACAGGAGCTGGTTATTTTTATTACGGCCAAAGTAGTAAGTAGTGCGGTAGAAGACATCGATTACTGAAATTTTATTTGCCAAAGCCCTCCCCTGGTCTTAACCTTAAGACATGTCTCAGGGGCTTGTCCTGATAAGGGAGGTCTTCTGGCGTTTCTGGCGCGATCGTTGTCTGACTAACGCCCAGGCCCTCACCTACAATACGGTCTTTGCTCTGGTACCCTTACTGGCTTTTGCCTTTTCCATGGTGCGCTTTTTCGTAGGCACCGAAGATATTATAGCCCGCCTAAACCAAGCCCTCTCTCAGTTTCTTAATCCAGGGGCCCTGAGCCGAGCCCAGGAAGTGGTCCTGGATCTGATCAGCAAGGCCCAAAAAGCTCCTCTCGGAGCAGCCAGCATGATCATTTTCATTACCATGGTTCTCGGGCTCCTTATGCAATTCGAAGGTGTCTTGAATCAGGTCTTCCGCATCGAAAGTCAACGTTCCTTTCTTCAACGTCTAACCGTCTACTGGATGGGACTAACCCTGGGCCCTCTGTTGGTGGCTCTACCCCTAGGTATCACCATCTACCTTACGCACATGGGCCTCAAAGGGATAGGTTTTGTCTCCCTCCTTCTCAAGTTCTGGACCGTTCCTTCCATCATTCTTCTGTTCACCATCATCTTCCTTTATCTCCCCGCCAGAAAGATACGACTTCTACCAGCCATAGCCGGAGCTTCCACCGCTGGAGTCCTCTGGACCATCGTTGCTTCACTATATGCTCTTTATACCAGTAAGGCCGTAGCCTACTCTAAACTTTATGGTTCCCTCTCTACTATCCCCCTCTTTTTACTCTGGCTATGGGTAAACTGGTCTTTGGTCCTCTTGGGAGCGGAAGTGGCTGGTGTCCTTAATCAAAGACGAGAAATTCTGGCCCACTATCGAGCCAACCGGAGACTTTCTTGGCTCCTTTTTGGACTTGGAGCCCTCATTGAAATATACGAAGCCCATTTCCAGGGACAAAAGGGCCCGACTTTGGCGGAACTGGCAGAAAAAACCGGGGCTTCTCCTTTTGATCTCCTTCGGGTCCTGAAACGGATGGAAAAAAACGAAATCATCCGTTGCTTTGAAGAGCGTTATTATCCCACCAAGGCTGCCGAAAACCTGGTCCTCCTGGAAGTACAACGCGCTCTTGAGGGAGAACTACCGGAACAAACACCAGAACTTCCCTCCTTGAGGGTCCCCTATCAATTTTTGAAGGAGCGAGAAAAGTTCTGGAAAGATAAGAACGTTAAAGAGATGCTCGAAGAAGCCTTGAAGGAGGAGCTCCATGGCCCGCTGTCGCATCTGTCGCCGGGAGAAAGCCAGCATCTACATTCCCCATCATCGTCTGCCTCTATGTGATCAGCATTTTATCGATTGGTTCGAAAACTATCTGGAACGCACCATCAAGAAATTCAAGATGTTCCGAAGACAGGACCAAATCCTGGTAGGCGTCTCGGGAGGCAAAGACAGCCTCACCCTTTGGCAGGGCCTCGTAGCTTTAGGTTACCAGGCTGATGGGATCTTCATCGATCTGGGAATAGAGGACTTTTCCCTCCCCTCTCGTCGTATTGCAGAAAATTTCGCAGAAAAGATTGGTCGTCCCCTTCATATCATCTCTATGAAAAAAGAACTCGGCTTTACCATCCCTGACCTCAAAGTTCGGACCCAAAAATATTGTTCCCTTTGCGGGAGTGTAAAAAGGTATTTTCTCAACCATTTGGCTCGACGAATGGGTTATCAGGTCTTGGTTACCGGGCATAACTTGGACGATGAAGCGTCCTCTCTCCTAGGAAACGTCATCAATTGGCACCTCAAGTATCTGGCCCGAAAATATCCGGTCCTTCCCGAAGGGCACGGGTTCGTGCGGAAGGCCAAACCACTTTGTCGTTTCACCGCCTTTGAAATCCGCGAATATGCCAAAAGGAAAGGGATAGAATACCTGGAAGACCGTTGCCCTCTGTCACCCGAGGCCACACGCCTGGTTTACGCCGAAATAATGGACCAGCTCGAGAAAAAGATGCCAGGGACCAAACTTCGATTCTACCTAGACTATATACGGAAGGCCTATCCGATTTTCCATGAGAAGATGGAAGATTTCCTAGACAAGCCGCTCATCACCTGCGAACTTTGCGGGGAACCCGCTGTTTCCTCTCCGTGCTTTGTCTGTCGTTTGAAAGAAGAAGCTAGGGCATGAGATACTTTTGTTCGCCTCTCGGTACCCACCAGCGCTCCAAGTTATACGAGATACCAATCGGGGCTGGTTTGATCCCACGGAAACGCTTGTGAATACACGGAAGAGCCATGGGTACGTAGAGAAAGGTGTAGGGCTGGTCCTCTGCTAGTATTTCTTGGAAACGAAAGTAGATCTTCTTTCTTTTTTCTTGATCGAAAGTCCGCCGTCCGGCCTCAAGGAGGCGATCCACCTCTGGATTGGCGTAGCCGATAAAATTAAGGCCCGGTGGTTCGATCTTGCTGGAATGCCAGATATCGTAGACGTCGGGTTCCGTAGAGGTGGTCCAGCCCAAAATGACGGCTTCAAACCGCCTCTTGTCGATAAATTCCTTAATAAAGGCAGTCCACTCCACGGTACGAATATGCATCTTTACCCCTATCTGAGCCAAACGATACTGAATTACTTGAGCGGTAAGGAGACGGGAGGTGTTTCCCTGGTTGGTAAGCACTGTAAATTCAAACCGCTGTCCGTCTTTGTCCAGCCAACCATCTCCGTCAGTATCCCGCCAGCCTGCTTCAGCCAGAAGTCTTCGCGCTCGCTGGGGATCATAAGGATAACGTTTCACATTTGGATTGTAGAACCATGTGTCTGGTTTGTAGGGCCCGGTAGCCACCACACCCAACCCGTAAAGTACGCCTTGGATGATCTCTTTTTTGTCGATAGCGTAGGAAAGGGCCTGTCTTACACGACGATCGCGGAAAAAGGGATGTTTCAGATTGTAGCCAAGATAGGTGTAGGAGAAAGATAAATATTTATATTTTTGAAAGCGGGCCAGAAAAGAAGGATCGTTGGTCTCACGGGCATATTGCAAAGGGGTCAAACCCATCCAATCGATGCCCTCGGCCTTGAGTTCCATAAACATGGTGGTGGGATCCGGGATAACCCGAAAGATGACGTAATTCAGAAAGGGTCGGCCGGCAAAATAATCCGGATTGGCCTCCAGAACGATCTTTTCCTGGGGACGCCACTCCTTAAACCTGAAGGGGCCGGTACCTATGGGATGGCGACCGAAATCAGACTTGGTGATATCTTGTCCTTCGAGCAAGTGCTTGGGTAAGATCACCAAATTTCCCCAGGAACCCAGGGCAGGAGCAAAGGGTTCCCGATAATGGACCCTAAAAGTGTAGCGATCAACGACTTCGGCCCTTTCCACCTCCAAAAAATCTCCGGCGTAGGCCGAAGGGGTCTTGGGATCTGTGATGAGCTTAAAACCAAAGTAGACGTCTTCTGCGGTGAATTCTACTCCATCGTGCCATTTCACTCCTCGTCGAAGATAGAAGGTAATGGTCTTGCCATCCCGGGAGACCTCAAAACGCTCTGCCAGGTCTCCGATCAGGTTCAAATCTTTGTCATATTTCACCAAACCATTAAAAATGAGTCCGGCCACTTCGTGGCTTGGGGCATCGGTGGCCAACATGGGGATCAGGATGCTGGCGTCCCCGATGGAACCTATGACCAGGGCGTCTCCGTAATCTTGAGCCCTGAGAGGATTGACCCCCAAAAACAACAGCAAAAGAAGAAACCAGCAAAGCACTTTGGCCTCCCTTCAAAAAGTTGCCCCATCAGAGAAACTTAGTATTTATTTCGCGAACTTCAAAGAAAACTGGTGAAGCAATAGCGAATCTATTAGAGTTGTGCGAGGAGGAGGTTTACCTTGCGCAAGGCCCTGATTTATCCTCACACCCATTTGAGGCTCGATCTGGCCTCTTTGTTGCTGGCGGTCTTTGAAAAGGTAGTAATACTTCAACCCAGTGAAGCGTTACCTCAAGCGGCTTTTGCTTCGTTGGTTTCAAAAGGATGGGTGGAAATTATCACCCCTCCTCCCTTTGGAGAGAAACTACCTTGGTTCGAACGTCTGGTGGCTTCTTATGAAGAATGGGGACAGATGATGCGCTGGCCGGAAAACGTCTCCCTTTTCAAAGCCTGGCCAGAAGCGGTGGAGGAATCCGTAGCCGAAATCAAGCAAGCCCTCACCGGACGAACAGATCAACAAGATGATCCCATCCTGCGAGCCAGGGTGGTACTCCAGCTCGCCCAGAACCTGGATCAAAAACTCGAAGAGCTTGATTTTGAATTCGAGCGTCTTAAGGAACAGGCCTCTCGACTCTCGGACTTTGTGGTGGGGTACGATCCCACCCTTCAGCGATTCCCTCATTGGATAACAGAAGGGCGTGAGCCAAACTGGGAGCTCCAAGGCCTGCCGGAGAGGATGCGAGCCTTTGCCCGCCTGCTTCCCCTGGTAGGAGAAATTCCTTCCATCTTGGCCACGGACCAAGTCGAGGTACGAGACACCCTCCTCGACCTGGCCCAAGAGGCCAAAAGACTTGGTCAAATCTCCCTCACACCTGTAGATTTGGAAAAAGACCGCGAAGAGATCTTAAAGATCCATCAAGAAAAGTTGAAAAATCCTTCAGAAAATCAAACCACCGAGGGACCGAAGCTTGAGGTCTGGGAAATCCCCCACGCAAGCAAAGACCTGCTCAAAGCCGTGCTGGAGCATGAGAGACCAGGCCCTGGGCGCTGTCTTCTCTATTTCTTCAGACGTCTTTAGGGCCCCTTGACAAAGACGAGCTTATCGAGCACTAATTAAGGCGAGTGGCGGCGTAGCTCAACTGGTAAGAGCATGCGGCTCATATCCGCAAGGTTCGGGGTTCGAGTCCCTGCGCCGCCACCAAAACACGAGGCGGCGTAGCCAAGCGGTTAAGGCGACGGTCTGCAAAATCGTTATTCCGGGGTTCGAATCCCCGCGCCGCCTCCAAGGTCTCGCCTATGTTCGAGCTCACCGTAAGAGACGAATTCGCCGCAGCGCACTACCTGAGAGATTATCCCGGGGCTTGTGAGCGCCCTCATGGACATAACTGGAAAGTAGAAATTCGTGTAAGAGGGGAAAAATTAAATGAAATAGGCGTCTTAATAGACTTCAAAGACCTGAAACGTCTCCTCAAGGAAGTGCTTGAGGACCTTGACCATCGAGACCTCAACCAACATCCAGCTTTTCGGGATCGCAATCCTTCCTCAGAAAATATTGCCCGCCACATCTTTGAAGAATTAAACAAAAAACTTGTTTCTTACCCGGTAAAGCTTGTACAGGTCACGGTTTGTGAAACAGAGCGCTCTTGTGCTTCCTATTACGGTCAGGATTTCTGAGATCTTCGTCAGCCTCCAGGGAGAAGGAACCCACGCTGGACTACCCACTTTTTTTGTGCGTTTGGCAGGTTGTAATCTAGCCTGCCGTTGGTGCGATACCGTTTATGCCCGCCAAGAAAAGGGGAAGACCATTTCTGTCGAGGAGATCCTCAAACACTGGCAAAGAGAGGGATGCTTGCCATGGATCCAAATCACCGGAGGAGAGCCTCTGCTCCAGGAAGGAGTTTATCCTTTGATGAAAGCTTTCTTAGACCAAAACACCACGGTTTTGCTCGAAACAAATGGAAGCCTGCCGTTGAGAAAGGTCCCCCCGGAGGTGGTCAAAGTGATGGACATCAAGTGTCCTTCCTCAGGCATGAGTTCCCGTATGTGCTGGGAAAATCTAGCCCACCTGGGTGTCAAAGACCAAGTAAAATTTGTCATTGCCAATAAAGAGGATTACGAGTGGGCCAAGGAGATTGTAAAGCAACGATATCTCACGTATTACACCCAAGTCCTGTTCTCTCCGGTTTTCAAGGCCTTAGAGCCCGCCGAATTGGCAAACTGGATACTCAGGGACCGTCTTCCGGTACGTTTCCAGCTCCAGCTCCACAAGATCCTCTGGGGTGAAAGACGCGGGGTTTGAAACCGGCCCAAGCAATATAGAGGGCCAGGATCAGGAGACCTCCGGCCAGGACAACCAAAAGTGATTTTCCCGTGGAAAAATTTTTCCAAATCAAGAGGAGTAGAGCAGAGATGGTGACCAGAAACATAAACCCTGCAGGCCATTTGAGAAAGGCGTGATAACGCCCGCTGGCTTTTAGCCAGGAGGTGAGAGCCAACAGGGCCAGGGCAGCTAGAAGCTGGTTGGCCGTCCCCATCAGAGGCCAGATGCTTTTCCAGGTGCCACTTAAGGCCAAAACCGCCGCCAATCCTACGGTAGCAGCCGTGGCCAGAAAGCGTTTCCCATATAGGACCTGAAACTCCAAGATCTCTTCAAGAGCAAAGCGTCCCACCCGCGTAGCAGTATCCAAGGAAGTGAGAGCAAAGGCCGAAACCGCCAAAGCGGCAAAGGCTTCACCCACTCTGGGAGCAAATCCCAGAGCAGCCAAAAAGCCCCCTATTCCTTGGGCAAAAGCAGCGATGGGCCCCTTGCTTTTGAGCAGAGCCTGATACTGGGAGAGGCTTAACCCCACCACCGCCATGAGGGCCACCAAAGCCAGTACGGTTTCAAGGAGCATTCCCCCGTAACCTATCACCCGGGCCTGGGGTTCCCGGTCAAGCTGTTTGGCTGTGGTACCAGAGCCCACCAGAGAATGAAAACCCGAGATGGCCCCACACGAAGTAACCACGAAAAGGATGGGAAATATAGGACCTAGATCGTTTTTCCAGGAAGTGAAAGCCGGCAGGGTAAGCCTCGGAGCAGCGAAGAAAAAACCCAATAACCCGCCTAAAAGGAGTCCGTAAAGAAGAAAGGCGTTTAAATAGTCGCGCGGCTGGAGGAGAAGCCAAACGGGTGTTACTGCTGCCAGGAAGACATAAGCCAAAAGGACTAGACGCCATAATTTCTCTGGGACCTCAAGAGGGAATCGAAATCCCAAATAGATGGCCCCAAGGAGCCCTATTAACCCCATCAGAGTGAGGGGAAGGAGGGATACCCCTCTTTGACGCAGAGA
Organism: uncultured Thermodesulfobacteriota bacterium; assembly: GCA_964630855.1. Classification (GTDB taxonomy): domain Bacteria; phylum Desulfobacterota; class Thermodesulfobacteria; order Thermodesulfobacteriales; family Thermodesulfatatoraceae; genus JAADCO01. The sequence goes on from CAZVXP010000032.1 coordinate 70,854, forward strand.
ACCAAAAGCCAGAGCCAAAAACAGAAAGAAAACAGAAGCGGTAGCAACTTCCGGGGTGTGAGTAAAGGTCTTGGCCACGATGACATCAAAGGCTGCGATGACCAAAACCAGCGTAACCCAGGCAAAGGCCAGGAATACCAGGCGAGCCTCTTTGCGAATGTATCTTCCTATGAGTTCGCCGATGGAACGGCCATCGTGCTTTACCGAAGCCAGAATAGAGCCCATGTCATGGATTCCACCGGCGAAAACCGCCCCCAAAATCAGCCAAAGAAAGACACCCAGCCACCCGTAAGAAGCCGCCAAGATAGGACCTATGATTGGACCGGCCCCGGCAATGGAAGCAAAATGATGACCAAAAAGCACCGGTGTGGGAGCAGGGTCGTAATCAAGACCGTCTCGAAATCGGTGAGCCGGAGTGGGAGCCAGAGGATCCACACCGAACCAGCGGGCAGCCAGACGGCTATACACTGTAAAGCCTAACAGAAGGATCAAAAGTCCAAGCAGGACCAGCCCAACCGCACTCATAAGAGGCCCTTAAAGAAAAAAGGCGGGGCACGCGCCCCGCCTCCCATTCTAAACAGAAAGTACGTTTAAAAGAAGAGTTCCAAAGAAAGATAGAAATTACTCATGTGATCAATAGGAGCGCTGAACAGCTGATAGGGTGCCTCGTTAAGCTCACTCCGAATGGCCATGGGTTTACCCAGCCAGGAACCACTGCCAGTGTAATTGAACCAGAAATATTGGTAACCAATACGCAAGAAGGCCTTTGCGTATTCGCTCATGGCTTCGCCCACTGGGAGATCCCAGATCCAGTAAATCTCCGCCACGTGACCTCGGGTAGCAATCTTATCGATGTAAGGATCATCTGTGGCCATAGCAAAGGGCATCCACCACTTGGAACCGTAATTGTATTCCAGACCAAGTTTGCTGTTGAGCTTGGGGATGGGAATCCGGGTTCCAAGCCAGATGGCCCAACCCGTCTTGGTGTCGAGGTCGTCATCACCAGGAGGTACAGGAGAGGTGCTGAGATAAGGGCCGTTCAAAAGGCTTACATGGACGTAATAGATCCCGCTTTGGGTGGGCATACTTAGGGTGCTCCACTCGTCAGGGTCAGCAATGCTCAGGCCAGCTGACACGAAATAGTCAACCCCTTCGAGCCCCAGAAACGGAAGATCCACCTTGTGTTGCCAGGTGGCACCGATCTCATAGAGATCACCAAGGTTGGTAGTGGCCGTCCGGAAGGCCTCCATCCACTGACCAAAGTAGGGATTGTACATGTAAATCTGGCCATCAGGGAAATCCATCACCCCTTCAGCCTTGAAAGCTTGAACGATGAGCAACATGTCACGATCGGGATCATCGATCACGTCCCAAGCAATACCATAGAAGTCAACGTCGTCTTTGGCCCGGTCAATGGGGGTCTTGAAACCGGACTCAAAACCGCGACCGTAACAAATACGGATACGACCTGGCCACGGCCAAGAGTACTGGTAACCAATGGTGGCACCATCAAAAGGTACGTCAAAATTGATTCCCGAAGGAGTGGCGTCTCGCTTGTCGAGCCCTTCGCGAAGCTGACGAGGAGCACCATGGGTGGTGGGCCGACGACCAAAGGAGACCCAAACAGGAAGTCCCCCAATGTTTGACCAGTTGAAATAGGCTCGGTCCACGTAAAGGTTGTCATCGGAAGGACGAATGCCATAAGTGAAGTTATTCTTCATTCCCATTCCGAGGAAAAGACCCGGGGCTACATAATCATTGCTCATGCCCCAGATCTTGTAGTAAGCCAAACGCATCTTCACCACGGTGTCTTCCGTGGGTTTTACCTTGAGATTGAGACGCATCCGGTTGGTGTAGAGGGTATCGTTTTCGTAGTGATGTCCACCAGCCCGGGCCGCACCAGGAAAAGACAGAAACGGATTGGTGTACTCTGGCACGTAAGCCCTGGTGGAATCCATTCTGGTACGGATGTCTCCCCAGACTTTGAACTTGCCCATGTTATTCTTGAGCTCCTCGATGAACTCCGCGTTCTCTTCCGCAGCCTCTACTCGCTCCTCTTGGGCTTCCTTTACTTCAGCCAGTTGACGCTTCAGGGCCTCAAGTTCCCGGGAGAGCTGTTCGATCCGGCGCAGGAGTTCCTCAGTGGAAGGCTTCGTTGCTGCCTTCACAGACAACGGCAACATCAGAAAAAAGGCCAACAAAAAGACAAGATACCTTCTCATAAAACCCTCCTCCCCGCTCGAAATTTGATTACTCCCGCGCTTATATAACGCCGCTTTGCCACTGTCAACCAGGAGTCCGGAAATCATTGAGCCCGTAAGGATTGACGAAATTTTTTCTCTTAAATAGAGAGCCGTAGAAAACGACCTTGATTGTGTTAGAAAGAGGAACCATGTGGGCCATTAGGGTGGAAGAACTCCGGAAACGCTACGGCCAAGTCGAAGCCCTGAAAGGGGTTACCTTTACTGTGGCCCGCGGGGAACTCTTCGCCCTACTGGGGCCCAACGGGGCCGGCAAAACAACTACCATTCGCATCCTCTGCGGCCTTACCCGTCCGAGCGGAGGGCGCGCCTTTTTTTTCGACTGCGAGGTTTTTCGTGAACCACTCAAGGCCAAGAAAATGGCCGGTCTTGTGCCTCAGACCATCAACCTTGATCTGGAGCTTACCCTTTGGGAAAACCTCCTCATTCACGGTCTACTGTTCAATATGCCCAAAGAGGAGATCCGTCTGCGAGCCGAAGAACTCCTGTCTTTTGCAGGCCTTTTGGAGAGGAAAGGTGACAAAGTGCGCACGCTCTCCGGTGGAATGAGGCGAAGACTTCTCATCATCCGAGCCCTGATGCACCAACCCAGAATCCTCTTTCTCGACGAACCAACCGTGGGACTCGATCCCCATATCAGACGTAGACTCTGGGGCCTGATCAAGCGGATCCAGCAACAGGGAACCACCATCCTGCTCACCACTCACTACATCGAGGAAGCGGAATTCCTGGCCAACCGGGTAGCCTTCATCGACCAGGGCCGGATCATCGTGATCGATACTCCTCAGGCCTTGACTCGAAGTTTGGGACAGTTTGCCGTGGACCTGGTTCGGGAAGACGGTCTCGAGACGCACTATTTCTCTTCTCGAAAGGAAGCGGAAAAATTCATGATGGGGCTAGACAAAAAGGGTGAAACCGTTACCCTCCGGCGCATAAATCTTGAAGACGCCTTCGTCCATTTTACAGGAAAACGCGTATGAGGGGCTTCTGGGCTGTCTATCTCCGCGAACTCCTCATCATTTGGCACCGCCTACCCCGCATGCTCCTATCTTTCTCGGTCTCCCCCACTCTTTATCTGGTAGCCTTCGGTTTCGGATTGGGAAAGGATCTTTCCGTCGGCGGACGACCTTATCTGGAATTTCTCATTCCCGGTCTCGTGGCTGCTTCTTCCATGATGCAGGGCTTTGGCATTAACGTAGAAATCAATGTCGCTCGTTTCTATCTCAAAGTCTTTGAGGAGTTCCAGGCGGCACCCATCTCGAACCTGGCCTACGTTTTGGGGGAAATCTTCTCCGGGGTCACCCGGGCCTTCCTCTCCACTGGTGTCATCCTCCTCATCACCAGTCTAGCCGGTGTAAGCTTTTGTTTCGGTCCGGGATTTTGGAGCGGCGTCTTTCTGAACGCCTTTATCTTTGCCGCTTTGGGAGTGACCTCCGCCATGGTCATCAAGTCTCACGCCGATCAAGCACTGGTAACAAATTTCGTCATCACTCCTATGGCCTTTCTGGGAGGCACTTTTTTCCCCGTTGAAAACATGCCCGCGCCCGTTCAAATAGTGCTCAAAGCCCTCCCCCTTACCCACGCCTCACGACTCATCCGTCAAGCTTCTTATGGAGAGGGCCTGAACACCATGGACCTCTTTATTCTCATAGGGTTGGGAATCCTGACCCTTTTTTTGGCCTACTGGTCAGTGGACAAGGCACGCGATTAGGCCTCTTTTACCTTTTGGGCCAAAAAGTGAAGGAGCTCCCGCGGATGCGAAAAGGGCCCCTCATGGGCACGAAGGAGCTCCTCCAAGATCTTTCCGTTTACCACCAAACCTTTCAGTCGTTCAGCGATCTCTTCCGGACGAGCTGGCCAGCTAAGCCCCTTTATCTTGGCTAGAACCTCAGCTGGCCAGCCCACACCCAAGACCCTGGCTCCCTCTTGCAAAGCAGCTGAAAAGAAAAGTAAGGCGTCGTGTCCCTCTTTGATCTCCTTGTAGGCCAGCTTTGCCAGACCACCAGCGGTGTGGGCTCGAGGGGTTTTCTCGTGTAGTTCACCTTCAAGTTTCTTCAAGACAAGCTCTGGTTCAGCCCGCAAGATGTTACGTACCGTCTGTCTCGTAAGGCCTAAAAAATCCGCAATGTCATCTTCAGTCTTGAAGGCCTCCTCTGCCAGCACGATGGCGTAAGCCGCCTCCATCAGGCTGGTTACCCAGGTAAGATTGCGAAGCTCAATGAGTTTCCTCGGGCCCCCAAGGATCTCCAAGGCCTTCAAAAACACCCGTATAGCCATGGCGTCTACGTCAAATTCCTTGATTTCTTCTGGCCCTATCACGATTGGCATGGACTCCACCCCCTTTTCATTTTTTCAAAACTTAAGATGAGCATTATTGGCCGCTTTTCCAGACAATTTTTGGGACTATACAATTTTTGGGACTATAATCGAAAGACATGCTGCCCTATCCCAAAATCAATCCGGTCATCGTAAAGATTGGCCCCTTGGCCGTGCGCTGGTACGGCTTGATGTATCTTCTGGGCTTTCTGGCAGCCTATTACCTCGTGCGTTATCAGCTTCGAGAAAAGAGACGAGAAGATCTCATTCCCGAACTAGAAAATCTGATCTTCTGGTTGGCTGTGGGTCTTATTTTGGGAGCCCGGTTGGGCCATGTCTTTTTATATTTTCCTGACTACTATCTCCAACATCCCTTTGAGATCCTAGCCATCTGGAAAGGGGGGATGTCCTTTCATGGAGGGCTTCTGGGCGTGATAATCGTTGGCCTAATTTATGCCTGGCGTAAACGACTCGATTTTTGGTTCTGGGCTGATCTCTTTGTGGTCCCGGCCCCCATTGGTTTGGGCCTTGGTCGTCTCGGTAACTTCATAAACGGAGAGCTTTTTGGTCGACCAACGAACGTGCCCTGGGCAATGATCTTTCCCGCCGGGGGTCCGGTACCCCGCCATCCTTCCCAGCTTTACGAAGCCCTAGGAGAAGGTTTGCTCTTGTTCGTCATTATGTGGAAACTGAGAAAGAAGGACTGGCCAAGTGGTACCAAATTTGCCTGTTTTTTGGTCCTCTACGGCGTGATCCGCTTCTTTATTGAATTTTTCCGCGAACCTGATGTCGGTGTCCCCCTCCTGTGGGGCTGGATGACACGGGGACAGGAACTTTGTGTAATAATGATCCTGGCCGGGACCCTTCTTTTCCTCTGGCGCTTCAAAAGGGCTTAACGATAGAGAAAACCTACGTAAAGAAAATAGAGCAAACAAAGCAAGAAGCCCTTCACACGTCCTAGGGAACGCCGATGTACAAGCATCAGCCAGCTCAAGAAGAAAAACCCCATCATAGTAATGAGGTCGAAGAGGACCCCCTGTTTCTCAAAAGAAAAGGGTTTTATGGTAGCCGTCACTCCCAGGATGGCTAACACATTCATGATGTTTGATCCAATAACGTTCCCCAAAATGATGTCTCCAGCACGCCGGTAGGCTGCGATGAGGGTGGAGACCAGCTCTGGCAAACTGGTTCCCACTGCCACCAGGGTGAGCCCGATGACTCGCTGCGAGATACCGAAGCGTTTGGCAAGCCCTATGGCTCCGTCGATCAAGACATCGGCTCCCCAAGAAAGAAGCCCCACCCCCAGAGCAGTGCCCAGAAGATAGATAATGATTCGGGAAAGAGGTCTTTCGGAGGGATCACCTTCGATGTGCATCGAACCGTCTCGCCGCACCAAGACCGCGAGAAAACCTCCCAAAAAGAGGAGAAAGACTAAGCCTTCGAGCCGACTCAAAAAACCGTCTCTGGCTACTAGAAAAAGGAGACCGCCCGTAAAAACCATAAAGGGAACTTCCTGCGTCACAAACCGCGTGGTGGTCTGAAGCGGACTCACAAGGGCCACCAACCCCAAGACCAGGCCCAAGTTGGCGATGTTTGAACCGATAACGTTTCCAAAGGCCACGGAGCCAGCTCCTTTGAAACTGGCCACCAGGGTAGCGGCAAGCTCCGGGGCTGAAGTCCCCAGGGCCACAATAGTAAGACCAATGAAAAGGGGAGAAAGGCGCAGGAGGAGGGCCAGACGCGTAGCACTCCGGATGAGCACCTCGCCTCCGGCATAAAGCATGATGATACCCACCGCTAAAAAGAAAAAATCACGTAACATCTAAGATTTAAGCCGCTCCCCTAAGCCTTGTACCTTTCGAAAGAGGCTGACAAAGGCCTTGAGGTCTTTACGGGAAGCGATCTCTGCTAGCTCTTGAGCTTGTTTCAGAAAGGCCTTCCGCATGTTCTCCCCTTCCGGGTTGTCAAACTGGATGGCACCATAAAGGTAGGGATCTTGATCGGCAAAACGGGCCACAATGTCAAGCTGGCGAGCAAAACTCGGGGTGGCCAAAGACCTGAGGAGTTCGGGCTCCAGACCCGAGTCTTCTATGAGGCGTCCCAGGGCCAGGAGCATGAAATGGTTGATTACCTGAACGATGGCCATCACTCGATCGTGTTCCTCCGGAGAGATCACAATGGCCTCCCCTCCCATATCCTCAATGAAAGTTCGAAACCAGTCGAACCACCGGCGCCCGCGGGAAGGCCACAATGCCACCTTCTGCCCCCTGAAATCCTTTTCTCCGGGACCAAAAAGAGGGTGAGCTGCAACCACCTCTGCCCGGGTGGCTGAAAGCATCACTTCGTGTTGTTCCTTTTTAAGAGAACAGAAGTCGATGAGACCCTGCTCCTCGGAAAGATGGGGACCTATTTCCCGGATCACCGCGGCAAAGACGGGCATTGGTACCGAGACAAAGACCACCTCACAACGCCGGGCCAAATCCTGGTTCGTAAGAGGGGTGCCGCGATCAGAAACCAGGACCTCGTAACCCTCACGTTCGAATTGTCTCTTGAACCACCGGCCCATCCGGCCGGCACCACCGATGATACCTATAAGGGGTTTAGAAGAGGCAGGAGGCATCCGTCGTATAATCAGGGGAGACCGAAACGAGATACCGACAGGCAGCCTTAGTCTTCAACGGAAGCCAGCGCCCACGGGGGGAGAGGAAATACCATTTTCCATCTGTATAACGGGCAATGGTGGCGCCGTGATACTTCATCAGGAGCTTGACCTCTTCAAGCCTCAAAGGAGCCACTTCTTGCGTCGTAAAAGTCTCTGCCGTACGGCTCATAAAGGTTAATGCCCCGGCAACTAAGGCCAGTGCTAAAACGAAGACCAAAACGAATCTCGCCACACAACGATCCTTCATGCCCATACCATAAAGCTTTTCAGGGGGATTTCAAGCAAGCCCTATTCTCCGTCGATGTATTTGTGCGCGTAAAGACGTACGTGATGTCCTTCCAAGACGTGAAAGGTCTGAATCTTCTTCAAAAAGGTGGGAGAGAACTGTCCCAAAGGCAAATAGATGACTTTTTTGCCCTGATGAGCGGCAAACCGTTTGGCCAAATCCGTAGGCGGTTTCTTGGCCAGATACACGACATATTTTTCAAGGGAGTAGTCTATGCCCGCCAACAAAAGCCTTTCTGGTTTGGTGCGTGCGAAATCAAAAAGGGGATCATCCCAGACGTCGTAGACCCGCATCGGAGGATAAGTGAGCATGAACCCACCGTAATGACACCGAGAGATTCCCGGCCCAATCACCACCTCTCCGACCCGCGTGGCGTAGAAGGCCATATCTGATTCCTGATCATGCTCTCCATGCCAGGTAAGCTTCCAGGGATAGCGTTCCTCCGGCCCGATATCTTCATCAAAAATCACCACCACCGACCCTACCTTCCCGGCCACAGGTCTTTCTTCACGTACGTAAATACGCCCTTCGTACCAGTGTCTGATGGTCTCCCGAAGATCGATCCCGTCTTTCATCGAAGCCAAGAAAGGCTCCACCCGGCGCAGGTCTTCCGCCAGGACTCGCAAGGCCTTTTTCATGACAAAGCGACCAAAACCCTCCACCACGATGTCTTCTGGAGGAAAAGAACAGATGTTTATCCCACGCCAGGCCTCTCGCCATTCCCCGGGACGTTGCTCCACAGGTTTTTTCTTCACGGGCATCAGGCGTCGACGGTGTAAGGGTTTCAGACGCCTGAAAATTTTGAGTTTACGCTGAGGTTTCAAAAGATCTTCCAGACTCAGACGCACGGGGATAAGATCCGGCGTCTCAGTTTGAAAGGGATATCTTGTTCCGAGCTCCCAGAGTTCCCAGGCAAAGTCGTCATTGACAGCCCCGCGAGCCGCCACCAAAAATTGATAGAAATCTGGGGTCAGGCGGCCTTCCAACAGGGCATAGTTGCGCACGAATTGGTTGAGCACCGAAAGATAGCGAGGCTGGACCTCCTCCCGGTTCTTCTCCCGGTGCTGTATCAGGGCTTTTTGAAGGAGTTCTTGGTAAAGAGAGAGACGATCTAACAGACATCCTTCTTTACGGGCCTCTTCATAGCGCCCCTGAAAAAAGCCGATCTCAGAGAGGACCTCTCGACTAGAAACCGCATCTAGATGAAAGATCTGAACGCCTTCACGACGCCGCCTTTCCATAGGCTGAGGAAGATCCTGCTGCAGGGCCTCCATGATAGAACGAATGTGAGCCATTCCACCCACGTAAGCCAGACGGCTGTGGCGTTCTGCCAATCTTCTGAGATGATAGGCAATGGCCCTCTCCCGATGTTCATCCAGGGGGTTCTTAGAATATTCAACCTTTAAGGCCTCGCTTACATAACGTTCATAACCAATACGAGAAACAGCATAAGAGTCAGGAAAGACCTCTGGTACGCCTGGATACCCTTCAACATCCAAATCTACAAAATAAACCGGTATCCCTAGCTCTTGGGCGGTGCGAATAGCTTCTATCAGGGGCTCGACGGGCTCGATGAGAAGATAAACGGTGGTGCCATCTTTTTCCTGGTAACTTATCACCGAGAGCAGAGGCAGACGGGCCACCCCTCGTAGGATCTTCTCCTGCAAGGTGGAGGGGTATTCCACAGCCACCGCCTCCGGCTGCCATTGCAAAATCCTGCGACGTACTTCCTGGGCGAATTCGAGTTTGCCATGGAGCACAGGCAGAAAGAGGATCTGTGTCTTAGCTAGTTGCGTTTCTGGAAGATTCCCTTCCACCATGATCCTGATTTTTAATTTACCGGCCGGAGATGAGTTCCGTCTTGATCGCGTTCGGGCCAAAAAAGAAGGGCCTCATGCCCCAGGGTTTGGACAATGGCTTCTTTCAAGACCTCTTTTACTTCACGGCCTTTCTCGGGACCCTTCAGAAGCTTCAGGGCGTAACGGGCGATGTTGACCCCGTCACGAACACTAAAAGACTCTCCCGCCCGGTGTGCTAGTTGAAGGAAAGAGACCACATAGTGGAGAATCTCCTCATCTGCAAAAGGAAGGTTGGCTTTAAGGATCTCCTTTTCTTCTTCGGGTTCCGGAAAGTCTACGTAGATCTGAGGTTGAAGACGGGAATGAATATACTCTGGCACCTCGAAAGTAGAAGCGTCCTCATTCATGGTGACACAGATCCGGAAATCGGGATGGGCCTTAATCTTTATCCCGGCCACGATGGATTCCACGTAACGCCTGGAATCCAGGAGAGGGGCCAGGGAAGCCCAGCTTTTCTCACTCATCCGGTTGGCTTCATCTATGATAGCCACTCCTCCTCGAATCATAGCCGAAACGATGGGGCTGGCCATGTAACGAATCCGCCCTTCATCGGAAATAACCGGCGTGATCAAAAGGTCTTCTGGACGGGTGTCCACCGTGGCTTGGAAGATATATACTTCCCGCCCCAAACGCTTGGCAGCGGCGTAAGCCAGGGTAGTCTTACCGACTCCTGGTTTCCCGATCAGCCGGGGGTTGAGGGGCAGGTCTCGTTCGTCAACGATCATCCAGGCCGCTAAAATTTGCTTGATAACTTCTTCTTGACCAACACAAACCAGATTCAGCTCATCAGGATGGGCCAGATGAAGAGTGATACCTTCAATCGTAACGGTTTCCATAAGGTGTCCACCTTTGGTGAGAAGTTTTGTTATTATTTTACCCAGCCCTCATCAAAAAGAAACTCGGCATGAAAACCGCTTTCCGTGAAATAAAATTTGAAAAAAGCGTCTACAAGCCCGAGGCTCTACCCGTTCCCTCCCTTCCAGAAGTAGCCTTCCTCGGGCGCTCCAATGTGGGAAAGTCTTCTTTGATCAACGCCTTTTTGGGTCAGAAAAGGCTGGCCCGTGTCTCTTCGACCCCTGGCTTCACTAAGGCCATCAACTTCTTTCGGGTAGATCACCGATTCTACGTGGTGGACCTACCAGGCTATGGCTTTGCCAAGGTACCCCCGGAGGTACGCCTCCGATGGCGAACCTTGATCGAGACCTATCTTTCGGCTCCTCGTCCCATCAAACTCCTGGTCCTCATCTTTGATCTTCGACGGCAACCAGACGCCCTGGATCAAGGCCTCCTTCGTTACGTAGAGGCCCTTAAGCGACCCTACGTGGTGGTACTCAATAAAATCGACCGAACCCAAAAAACCAAAAGAAAGAAACTTTACTTGAGATGGAAGGAAGATCTCGGACTCGAAGAAGAAAAAATTTTTCTAACTTCTTGCAGAACCAGGGAAGGACTTCGGGAAGTAAGTCTCAAGATACTTGATAGTCTCAAATAAATGGGGGGCCTTTGAGCGGCCCCCCGTCTGGTTCAAGCTAATGCTCGTCCACGTGCCCCCGGAAGATGCGCTCCCCGATGAAGAAGAGCATGCCACAAAGCCCAAAGCCACCGAGGACGATCAGCCATTCGTTGAGCGAAGGAGTGTAGGAGTAGTAGTGGGGCTGTCCCACAATATCGAGACCATGGAAGTGGGGTACAATCTGGCCCACTACTACCAGATCATAACGCATGACAAAGATGGACAGGAGAGCCACTCCAGAAACGATAGCCATGACCGGGATATTCTTCGCCCGCACGGCCAGAATGGTCACGAAGGGAAGCACCAGCCCCAGACCGATCTCGAAAAACCAGAAGTTAAAAGCGAAGGGACCGGTCAGGAGGGCCATCATGGCCTCATATTTTCCAGGAGGATGCCCGGCCAAACCGGAGATCACCTTCCAGCAAGTAAAGAACATTACCACTGCGATGAGAAGGGCGTAGATCTTAGCTGTAACCTGAAGAGCTCGCTCCATTTTGGCATCAAGCTCCCAGCCGTTGATTTTGTAAGCCAGCCAGGTGAAGAAGATAATCGCTGCGCCTCCACTCATCATAGCCGAAGCAATGAAGTAGATAGGCATATAAGGACCATGCCAGAACTCACGACTGTTCAGCAGACCGAAGACTGCACCCAGGTTACTGTGCGCTGCAACACCGGAAATTACTCCAAGGAGCCCTGCCAGACCGGCTTTCTTGTGCTCACCCATCTTCAACAAGGCAAATTCTACCAACATGAAGAAGAGATAAGCCCCATAAAGGGTTCCCATCCACCAAATGTTGGAAGTGGGATTGGCCGAAATAAGGTTGTAAATGGGCATCCGCCAAGGATTTTCGAGTTCAAAGCCAATCACTGCAAAACCGCTGAGAATGGTTGCAATGGCCAGGAAGACACTTCGACTGGCAATGGGCATGAGGCTCTGGACCCCAAAGACATGGCCAATGGAGGAAGTAAGACACAGACCCGTAGAAGTGACCACGAAGAATACGTAAGTTGAGATGAGGATACCCCACGGAATCTCCCGGGTTACCCCGTAGGCGTGCTCGTGACCCACCAGAAACGAATGAAGACCAACCGCCACCCCTACGGCGAAAAGGAGACCAAAAAGGAGGGCCAACCAGGTGTTGGCCTTACTGGGAGCAAGGACTAACTCCCGACCCAAGACCGCTTCTCTGACCTCTGCCATAACACCCCTCCTAACAAAGGATTTGTTAAAAAAGTGTATAGCTGAAACCCCTGCCTTTTTGTTATCGGCTGTTTTTATAACTTGTTGAATTTTATTTGTCAAGATTTTTGACAAAATATAGTTCAGGTAAACAGGAAGTTAGTCTTTATTTTCTTTATCTATCAACAGAATAGAGAAAAAGCTGACATTGATTGTTGTCAACAAAAGGGGAAATAATTATTGTCAAGAAATAGACAAACGCCCCCGTAGGGGCAGGAAGGGTGTTATGGCAGGGGTCAAAAACGCTAAAGAGGAAAAACTACTACTGCTCTTTTTCGTCTTTCCCAACAGCAGAAAGATAGGCCGTACATTCTGCTCTCTTCTCCGGCGGACATCCTACGATGCTCCAACAGGGAGCATATTTTAAAATCTCCTTGATACCTGCAATGTTGAGACCCTTCTCATGGATCATCTTTCGCAGGCAATTGATCCACTGGATATTGTCCATGGAATAGTAACGTCTCGTTCCCCTTCTTACAGGCTTAATAAGGCCTTCTTTTTCGTAAATACGAAGGGTTCGCGGATGTACATCGAGTAGTTTGGCTGCCGTCCCGATGGAAAAGATGGCTTTGTCACGCTTCATTCTTCCATCCTCCTCAAACCATATTTTTAGCGGTGGCCCTTATAGGGCCACCGCCTGGATTCAATGTTAATGGTGCTCCCGATCCTCAAAGACGCCCGCAAAGTAGCGTTCACCGAGCAAGAAAGCCGTCACCATCAAACCCACACCGCCCAAGAAGACCAGGATCTCAGCCCCAGAAGGAGTGTAGTGGAGATACTTGGGAATACCTTCAAAAAGGCCGTAGTAAGGATGAACGATCTGGCCACCTACCACGAGATCATATCTCTGGAAGAAAGCCCCGATGAGAGTAATAAGAGCTGCCAAAAACATGGCGTGTACGTTTTTAAGACCACCGGTGGCCAGGATGATGATGGGAGCAACCAAACCAAGGGCGATCTCAAAAAACCAGAAGTTGAAAGCCAGAGGACCGGTCAAGAGGGCCTTCGCCGCCAGCTTTCCGGCATCCGCTCCGCCAGTAAAAATGGCCAGAAAGCGCCAGATGGTCGCCAGGGCAATGGCTACCAGGAAGAGCAAGAGCACTTTACCCGCAGCCGAAGTAGCCCGCAGCATCTGATCGTCCATGGGCTTATGACGAACCTCATAGGCGATGTAGTTAAAAACGATGAGTGCCGCTGCTCCGGTCATCAGAGCCGAGGTAATGAAATAGATGGGCAGCTGGCTACCATACCAGAAGGGGCGAGCTGCGATCAGGGCGAAAACTGCGCCCAAATTGGTGTTGGCCGCGATCTCAGAAAGGGCCCCAAGAAGGCCTAGGGCAAAGGCGATCTTGTACTTTTTGCCCAGGATGAGAGCAAACTCGAGGATCATGAAGGCCACGCAAAGACCGTAAAGCGCGCCCATCCACATGATGTTAGAGGTGAGATTGGGCGTGATCATCATCCAATACATGCGCCAGGGATTCTCGAGCTCCAGACCAATGATGGCAAAGCCACTTATAATGGCTGCGATCGAGAGGAATAAAGCCCTATTGGAAAGAGGAAGAAGCGAAGTCCCCCCGAAGAGGTGTCCCAGGAAGGACAAGATGCAGAGTCCAGTTGACATAATGGCAAAGTAAATATAGCCCGCAATTAACATTCCCCAGGGCATCTCCCGAAAAACATTGTAGACATGATGATGGCCCTTAAGCAGAGCGTACACCCCAGCTCCCAGCCCTACCACCGTAAGCAAGAAGAAAAGGATGGTTAACAAAGTTATTCTGGGCGTGGCAAAAGAAAGATCTACCTGAAACGGTTTTAAGGCTTCTACACGGGTCTCAGCCATGGCTAACTACCTCCTTTCATTATTGATGAGTTTACGGAGTTGATTATCTTTAAACTCGCTGCTGAAGCCCTCTTTCGACCCCTGAGCCTTCCTTACCGGAGGCCAGGGGTCTTTCTTTGTTGGTGGTTCCCTTTCCCTGCAAAATTCTTTCCACATCAACGCTCCCCCCTTTCTTCCTCGATCCATTTAGGAATAGAAAAAGTGGCCAAAAAGGTTGGTATAGCGGCAAAAGGCCCCAGCGCCAAAAAAAGCAGGAAGCAAAATGAGCCTAAGACAAACTCTTGAACCTTACCGTGGGCCTTGGTTTCAGCCTTGGAAGCGGCTTGATGATGAAAGGGCCAAAGATGTTTGATGCTTTGGATGGCTTTCATTTTTCCCCTCCTTTCCCGAAAAGAGGGGAAGAACCGCTGCTGAAGCCCTCTTTTCGGTATGATCTCTTTATTTCAATAAATAACTTTTTATTTCGTCTTTATTTTTCTTTTACTGTTTTCACTTATTAGGTAGTGCATATTTCATGCCAATCTCTAAATCAAAGGGGTATCCTTCTTTTACCCTAGAGGATCAAGGAAAAGCGCACAGAAGAGATTGGAACAAAACTTGACAATGCCATTTCAATGGGCGCAAAATGCTCCATTCCTGGACGCAAAATGCGCTCTTAGAGGGCTGGTCCTCAAAAGCATTTCCAAGATTGACTTCCAGAAAAATAGGGAGGGAATGTGTTCTCTTTTGTTGGAAGTGGGCTTATAATGCGCCTTGTTCCGGAATTCCGTATTTTCTAAGTTTCCGGCGAAGGGTATCCTTCGAGATACCCAATTCCCGGCAAGTGGCCATTTTACGCCATTTGTTCCTTTTCAAGGCCTCGATGATGGCCTGTTTTTCGATCTCTTCTAGGGTCATAGGCCTTGAAGGGAGAGGACGATTTTCCTCCCTTTTAACTAGATATTCAGGAAGGTGTTCCGGATAGATAATTCCCTCTTTGCAGACAATAAAACAATACTCGATGATGTTTTCCAGCTCCCGCACGTTTCCAGGAAAATCATAGTCCATTAAAATTTTAAGGGCTTCTTCTGAAATACCTATGATGTTCCGCCCTTTGCTTACCCGAAATTTTTCGATGAAATATTCTGTAAGGAGGGGAATGTCTTCTTTTCTCTCCCGTAAGGGGGGGAGATGGATGCGGGCCACGTTGAGCCGATAAAACAGATCCTGGCGGAACTTTCCCTCTTCTACCAAAGTTTCCAGATTTTGATTGGTAGCTGCAATGATGCGCACATCCACCTTCTCTGGCTTTGAAGCCCCTAAAGGTTCATATTCTTTGGTTTCTAACACGCGCAGGAGTTTTACTTGGAGGGAAATCGGAATCTCTCCTACCTCGTCTAGAAACAGGGTTCCCCCATTAGCCATAGCAAAACGTCCGGGTTTGTCTTTTTTGGCATCTGTGAAAGCCCCGGCCTTGTAACCGAAAAGTTCGCTCTCCAGAAGGGTCTCCGGAATAGCAGCACAATTGACCGCCACAAAAGGCTTGTCCTTCCTGGGAGAAAGATCATGAATAGCTCGAGCAAAAACCTCCTTCCCGGTACCGGACTCTCCAGTGATGAGAACGGTGCTGTCACTTTCGGCAATATCAGGAAGGATATCCAGGATGCGTTTTATTTTTGGACTCTTAGAGATGATATCCCCGATTTGATAGCTTTTGTTGAGTTCTTTTCTCAGGGTAAGAATCTCACTCAAATCTCGTACCGTCTCAACTGCTCCCAACAAACGTCCTTCGCTGTCTCGCAGGGGGGCCACGGTAATAGAAACCGGTATCTTCCGGCCTGATTTATGAGTAATGTAGGTGTGCTTGTTGGTGATCTTTTTTCCTTCTTTGATAGCCACCACAATGGGACAATCTACGTCGCAAATTTCTGTGCAAACGATGTCGCAACAAGGCTTCCCCAGGGCCTCAAGTAGGGTATAACCCGTGAGTTTTTCCATGGCAGGGTTAAAACAAATGATGTGAAAATGGTTGTCAACCGAAAAAACCCCGTCTCCTATGTTTTCCAGGACAGTCTTCATTTGGAGTTCAAAGCTCACGTCCCGAAAGATCTCCATAGCCCCCACCAATTCCCCTTTGATAAAAAGGGGGCTTGCCGTCACTTCCACGGGAAACTGGGTACCATCGGCACGGGTCATGAAGATACCGCTACGCTTGATGGTCTTTTTCTCTTTGATACTCTTCAACAAGACACAACTTTCTCCGCAGATATTGGTCTTAAAGACTTCGTCACAGTATTTTCCAATGATTTCCGGAGCGGCATATCCCGTGAGGGTTTCGGCCATCTTGTTAAAGATCGAGATCCGAAACTGTTGGTCTACCACGAAGAGCGCTTCACCCAGACTATCCAAAAGATCGTTCACAAAGACCGAGGGCAACCGTTCGTTGAGAGTCAGGATAATCGAAATAACTTTCCCGTTTTCTTTGAGAGGATAGAGACTTACGTAAACGACCTTGTCGTAGCCGTTCCCACGTAAAAAAATGGGGTGCTGGAGAACCGTATCCCCTTTAGCCATCTGTTGCTTGATGATGATACAAAGTTCCTTTTCGGAAGCGTTATCAAACACCCGATAACAGGGCTGGTTAAGGACTTCTTCTTTGGATTTATTGAGGATCTTGGAAGCGGCGCTGTTGAAGCAGATTACCCGAAATTGATCGTCGACCAGAATGATACCTTCTTGTAACTTATCTAAAACCTCCTCCAGATCCTTCTCGATCATTTTGTAATCTATCCTCCCAAGCTATTTGCCGGCTCCATTCCGTAAAAACTTTCAAACCTCTTTGTCAAGATACTTTAACAAAAAAGGGGAGCTTTTAAAGCTCCCCATGAAAATTCAAAAAAGATCCGAGTTTTAATCTTAATGATGTCCGCCTTCCTCGGATTTACCCTCTTTGGATTGCAATTTTTGCCACCCTAAAACTCCAATGTGGCACGTAGTACATTTCCGGTTAGAAGCAAAGGCCATATCACCATTATGGCAGGCACCACAGTATTTTCCTTGATACAGGGATTCCATGTTGAAATCTTCGTTTTCTTCTGCTGTGCCAGCAGCCATTTCAAACAGCTCGTCATGGCAATCATCACAACTCAAACCAGCATCTTCAACGTGTGTTTTATGATCGAAAACTACGGCCTTAACCGGTTTAGTGAAGATGATCGGCTCTTCAGGATATTCTTCATCTTGGCCAAATAATGGCTGATAAAAAGCCAAACTAAAAACCAAAATTAAAAGCAATAAAAACCAACGTTTCATAACCGCCTCCTCATACTTTTTAACCAAGGCCATCAATAGTATAAAAAACGTTGGGCCTAGCCCCAGTCTCTGGACGCAAGACCCATACCACCCGGTCTGGATCGTGGACGAGTTTATAGACTTTGCTGTTAGGATCAGAAAGATCTCCAAAATTACGCACACCAGCCGGGCAGGCCGCGGCACAAGCTGTCAACTTTTCTCCCTTTGAAAGACGAGATTCCCAACAAAAATCACATTTATCTACCGCACGCTTTTCTTCATTAAAATAGCGCATATTATAGGGACAAGCTACCATACATGTTTTACAACCTATACACTTTTTGGGATTCATGCGAACGATACCAGTCTTTTTATCTTTAAAAGTGGCTTTAGTAGGACAAACTCGAACACAAGGTGGAATATTACAGTGGTTACAAAGAACTGGCATAAACTGCCGCGTATATTCGTTGGGTCCTACTCGCAACCTACGTTCAAAGATTTTCGTTCTCCATCCGTAAGGTGGAACATGGTTCGTCCTTACACAGGCATCCATACAAAGTTGACAGTCTACACATCGGTCCGTGATTAGCACCATCGAATAATGAGGCTTATAGGGATATTTATCCACGTAATCCGGCGCCGCTCCAAAAACTTCTTGAGCCTTAGATACCACCGAGAGGATAGTCCCCCCGGCAAAAACTCCTGTCACCTTGAGACCAATCTTCAAAAATGATCGCCTTTCCTCTACCGAAAGATGTTCCACTCCTTCATTTTTCAAACCCTTCAACCATTGTCCAAATCTTTTGAGATCCATGAGTCTCACCCCTTAACTCCAAATTTACAAAAGCCCCCGCGGTGGCGGGGGCTTCTTTTCTTCGACCTAGATAACCATTTTACTTTTTGTGGCATCCATTACACTTAGTAGGAGCATTAGGATGCTTGGCTGCCATTTTTTTGTGGCAACCTTTACAATTGGTATGGAAGGCCTTCATAGGCTTGTTTAGCTTCTTGTTGGGCATATTGGCGTTGTGGCAGGTTTCACACTTCTGGATCTTCATCCCCTCTTTGTACTCCGAGTGTCCCGGGCCGTGATGACATTCCCCACAGGAAATCTTCAATTCGGTCTGATGCTTCCAGTGATGGAAGGTAACGTTTCCTTTCTTCGAAGGCAAAACGATGGTCTCTGGACCCTGACCACCTGCTACGGCCAGACCGTAAAAGGCAAGACCTACGGCTAGACCAACCACCATTCCTAGAAGTTTACGCACCATAGTTTACCTCCTCTTTAAAGGTTTGTTACAGGAGCTTAAACCCGGCGAAGGGTCTCGTCAAAAAGCATCTCCTGCCAGATTTCTGGCTTTTTAGCAGAATAAAGAGGAGAAGGGCCTTTTTGAAATCGATTTTTTTCGCATCTGCCCGGTTTTAAGATCAACTGTACGTTCCGTTCAAAAGTTTTTTGTCTCAAAGGACACGGGCCAGGAGGAAACCACTTTCCAAAAGGCAGTAAAAGACTGCGGCCAAGATAATCTGTGAAACCAGATCCGCTGGCGAAATAAAGAGGGCCACCAGATAGGCCCCGCCCGCTAGATACAAAAAACGGCGATGTCTTACCTGGGAGGGAAGGATTTCCGCCTTGACCAGCAAGGCCACCAGGGCCGGCAACTGGGCCACGATGGCTGCTATCAAGAGCCCTTTACCGAGGAAAGAAAGATAGCTTTGCACCCGTAAATAAGGAGTGAAACGGGCATAACCCAAGCCCAAAAAAAGTTTGAGTAAAGTGGGCAGCACCAAGAAATAGGCCAGTCCCATTCCAGCAAGAGCCATAAAAATCACCAAAAGAATCACCTTTCTGAGGACTCTTTTCTCATGTTCGTAAAGAGCCGGACTCAAGAAACGCCAGGTCTGGAAAAGAAATACCGGCAGAGAGAAAGCCAGGGCCAGAAAAAAGGTGCTCTTCAAGGCTGCCATGATAGCCTCTGGCAAGGTGGTGAAGACGAGATCCAGGGGGCGATCGGGAAAGGCCTGCTGATAAGGCCAAATCAAAAAGGGTACTAACCGGAAGAACTGGCTAAAAAGACCCAACCAGAAAACGAAGAGGACCCCTATAAAGATGAGGAGGCGACGCCGCAGTTCTTCAAAATGGGTAAGAACCGTAAAACTAGGCCTTTCCATCTTTGGTCGTCTCTTGTTGTTGCGAAGAAGGATCCTCCTGGGCCGTTCCTGGAGCGGAATCTCGAGACTTTTTCAAGGGTTCTCGGCGAGTCTCTTCCGGGGTAGGAGGAACGTAAACCTCTCTCAAGAGGGCTTCTTTGACCTTC
Organism: uncultured Thermodesulfobacteriota bacterium; assembly: GCA_964630855.1. Lineage (GTDB taxonomy): Bacteria > Desulfobacterota > Thermodesulfobacteria > Thermodesulfobacteriales > Thermodesulfatatoraceae > JAADCO01. The sequence continues at coordinate 90,422 of CAZVXP010000032.1, forward strand.
CTCACTTCATCGCGTTCCCTCTCCAACTCGTCGGCCCCGAGCTCCTTTTTGAGCTCGTCGGCGGCCTTGCGCAACTCAAGGACCCAGCGAGCAGCTCCCCGGGCCAGCTCAGGCAAGCGTTCCGGCCCCAAAACGATCAAGGCCACCACGAAAATGACCACCAACTCCGGAAAACCTATCCCGAACATCTTAGGACCTCAGGTAGATTTTTGGGGCCCTTCGGCCCAGGAGACAAAGGAGCTCGTAGCTTATAAGCCCCGCTCGGGAAGCCAACTCTTCCACCGGGACCTCACCCTCCTTGCCTCCCAGCAAGATGATTTCGTCCCCAGGAGATACCTTTGGAAGGGCGCTGACATCAAAAGCCGTACACCGCATGGAGATCGCTCCCACCACCGGCACCCTTTCACCCTTGAGCCAACCGAAACCCCGGTTGGAAAGGGCCCGCAGGTAACCATCATCATAACCTACCGGCACCAAGGCCAATTTCATAGGTTTGGAAGCCCTGTAGAGCGGACCGTAACCTATCCCCTCGCCTTTGGCCACTTCTTTGACCGAAAGAATCCGAGCCTTGTAAGTCATCACCGGGCGGAGACGAACCCTCTTTCTGGTCTCAGGACTCGGATAGGCACCGTAAAGCGCCAGGCCTGGCCGAATGAGATTGTAACGCGCCTTTGGGTCGAGAATAGCCGCCGCAGAATTGGCCAGATGGATGAAACGTGGTTTCAATCCCTCCTGTTCCATCTTTTTTAGTATGTATGAGAACAATGTCTTTTGGCGTCGACTGAGTAGGGAGCGGGGGTGTTCTCCGGCAGCCAAATGAGACATCACTCCAGCTAACTCAAGTTGCGGGTTATCAGCAAGTAGTTGATACACTTTTTCCAACCGGTTTACGGAGATACCCATACGATTCATACCGGTATCAATTTTCAGGTGAAAAGCTATCCTTTTCCCCTGACGTTTGCTAAATTCTGCCAACAGTCTCAACTGATAGAGATCAATCACCGCGGGGATCACCCTCAAGCGCAGGATCTCTGGTAACCAGGAAGGTTCGAAGCCTGAAAGCAGAATTACCGGGAGAGCGAGACCGGCTTCCCGGATACGCTGCACCTCTTCCAGGTCCGAGAGTCCAAAACCATAGACCCCTTCTGAGGCCAGCACTTTGGCCACTGGGATCAAACCGTGTCCGTAAGCCTCGCTCTTGATGACAGGCAGGATGGAGACCCGAGGACCAACCAACTCTTTAAGGGAACGGAGGTTCCTTCTCAGGGCGTCCAGATCGATTTCTGCCCACGCTGACCAACGAATGTGTCCGGCCTCCTCTCTTTTATTTGCAAAATAACTAGGTCTAGTTTTAATGGCTTTTTGTCTTTGCGATAAGGGGTAAAATAAGTTAAAATAATTCTAAATTAGAGCAAATTTGCACAAGGGGCCCAAAATGGCGGACATCATGTTGGAAGTCCAGGATTTATGGGTTGAGGTTGAAGGCAAGGAAGTCCTCAAAGGAGTAAGCCTTTCCATTCCGGTGGGTGAGACCCACGTACTCTTTGGACGAAACGGTTCCGGAAAGACCTCCCTTCTCATGACCATCATGGGGTTTCCGGAGTATCGCGTCCGACATGGAAAGATCTTTTTCAAGGGCACTGACATTACCACTCTTCCACCCTACGAACGGGCGCGGCTAGGGATCGGGATTATGTTCCAGCGTCCACCAAGCATCAAGGGTGTCAAACTCAAAGAGATGCTTGAACTTTGTGCCCGCCAAAACGGCTATCGTATCCAGAAGTTGGCCCAAGAGTTTGGCTTTGAAGACTTCCTCGAACGAGATGTCAATCTGGGATTTTCGGGAGGAGAGCTCAAGAAGAGTGAACTTCTTCAGTTGCTCGTTCAGTCTCCAGACCTTGCCCTTATCGACGAACCGGAATCCGGTGTAGACATGGAAAACATCGAGGTCATCGGCAAGATGATCCGGAAGCTTCTCCAAAAAGATACCCATCGTCCTAGACAAAAAAGCGGGCTTATCATCACCCACACGGGTTTTATCCTCCATTACGTTCCGGCAGATCGGGGTTACGTTATGCTGGACGGCCGCATCTATTGTCAGGGCAATCCCCAAGAAATCTTCGAAGGGATCCAAAAACACGGCTATGAGGAGTGTCTAAAATGCCTGAGAAGAATGGAAACGCCACGGAGTTAGAACTGGAAAAGTTTATCCCGGCCAAAGAGGTAGAAGGACCCAAGTCATTGGAGGAGCTGAGTCCAGAAGAAATAGAGCGCTTTAGGGAAGTGGGGGTTGATCCCGAAGAAGCCAATCGACTCGGCACCTTTATCCAAGCTGATTGCCGCGTGCTTTCTTGTCATTGTGAGATGCCCGAAGGCGTGGAGTTGCTGCCCATCACCGAAGCCCTGCGCAAATACGACTGGCTGGTAAGGGATTATCTGTGGAAGGCCGTTCCCGCAGACAAAGATATCTTTACCAAAGTGACCGCCGAAGACCTAGACAATGGTTACTTCATCCGCATCCGCGCGGGAGAGAAAGTAGTTTACCCCCTCCAAGCCTGTCTTTACATCCGGACCGACCAGGTGGCTCAACGCGTCCACAACATTGTGATCGTGGAGGAAGGAGCGGAACTGCACATCATCACGGGTTGTACCACTAGCCCCCACGTGGTGGCCGGACTCCACATAGGAGTTTCGGAATTCTACATCAAGAAAGGGGGCAAGCTTACCTACACTATGATTCACGAATGGGGAGAAGGAGTCCACGTGCGGCCGCGTACTGGTATCTGGGTGGAAGAACAAGGAGTAATGATCTCCAATTACGTCTCCCTAGACAGAGTAGGGTCTATCAAAGCCTTCCCGGTCTGCCGTCTCAAGGGCCCAGAAGCCGTAGGGCAGTTCAGTTCGGTAATCGCGGCTCCCAAAGGTTCCTTTCTGGACCTTGGTTCACGGGTAATCCTCGAGGCTCCCAAGACCCGGGCTGAGATCATCTCCCGTACCGTCTGTTATGGAGGAGAAGTTATCGCCCGAGGACACCTGGTGGGCAAAGCCCCAGAAATCAAGGCCCATCTCGAATGTCAGGGGCTCATGCTCTCTGAAGATGGCTATATCGTTGCCATCCCGGAGCTTGAGGCCCACCACGCCAACGTTGATATGTCCCATGAAGCCGCTGTAGGTAAGATTGCACGAGAAGAGATCGAATATCTCATGGCCCGGGGACTGACCGAAGAAGAGGCCACCAGCTTGGTAGTACGAGGTTTCCTGAACGTACGGATAGAGGGCCTGCCTCCGGAACTTCAGCAACGCATCGACCAGGCCATCGAAGAGTCCCGCAAAGGCATGTAAATCCAAAAGACAGAAGGGGCGGACCAAACCGCTCCTTCTTTAAACGTCTCATTCAAAATAGTTGATCTTCTCACATCTTGAAGAAAAACACGCTTCCTGTTAGAAGGTCTGCGTTTAGTCCATAAATTTCCTGGTAAGGAGGGGCGTATGGCGTCACACGTAATCTGGTTATTTGTTTTCGTGGGCTTGTATTGGATTTACTGTATCTTTTGGGGGGTGAAGGGGGCACGCACCGCCAAGACTGCTTCCGATTACTTCATTGCTGGCCGAAAAATTCCACTCTGGGTCTTCGTGCTGGCAGCCACTGCTACCTCTTTCTCAGGCTGGACTTTCATCGGACACCCAGGTCTCATCTACCGTGACGGACTCCAGTACGCCTTTGCCTCCTTCTATGCCATTACCATTCCCTTTACCGGCGTTATCTTCCTCAAGCGCCAGTGGATGCTCGGGAAACGTTTTGGTTACGTCACACCCGGCGAGATGTTTTCACACTACTATCAGTCAAACATCATCCGGCTCCTGGTAGTGATCGTCGCTCTTATCTTCTCCATCCCTTATCTGGGGCTTCAATTTCGGGCCTCGGGCTTCCTCTTCAACGTCCTTACCGACGGACTCCTTGGGGTTGAAGCTGGAATGTGGCTTCTTTCCATCGTGGTGGTCATCTACGTGATGCTGGGAGGGTTGCGAGCCGTGGCTTACGTTGACACCGCCCAGTGTATCATGCTGGCGGTGGGAATCGTGATCATTGGCTTGATTACCCTCAATGCCGTCGGTGGCTGGCATGCCCTCCAGGAAGGCATCTTCAAGATGACCCAGGTGGACACCAAGCTTACCCCCGACGGTTACAGCCACTACGTTGCCATCCCTGGTGTAATCCAGTTCGTAAAAGCCGGTCCAAGCGCTGTTGGCGGAGCCTGGACGGGCGTGATGATCCTAACCTATATGTTTGCTCTCATGGGCATTCAATCTGCACCGGCGTTTTCCATGTGGGCCTTCTCCAACAAAAATCCAAAGCCTTTTGCTCCTCAGCAGGTTTGGGCTTCTTCGGCTGGTATCGGCTTCATCCTTATTGTATTCACCGCCATGCAGGGTCTCGGAGGCCATCTCATCGGCGCGGATGCCAAGCTACTCGAATTGGGCATTGCCAAGGACGTACTCAAACTTGGCAAAGACCTCATGGAAATGCCTGGCAAACAGGGGATGCTGGTCCCGGCCCTCATTCGCCTCATGGCAGATTCGGCTCCCTGGTTGGTGGGTATCTTGGCGGTCTGCGCTCTGGCAGCCATGCAATCCACGGGTTCAGCTTATATGTCCACGGCAAGTGGCATGATCACCCGTGACCTCTATCGTTTCTATATCAATCCGGATGCCACCCACGCCCAGCAAAAGCTGGTCGGACGAATTGCTGTCTTCCTCATCGCTGGAGCGGCTCTCTTGGTAGCCACCTATTCCAAAGACGCCCTGGTGCTTTTGGGTGGTTTGGCCGTGGCCTATGGTTTCCAGATGTGGCCCGCCCTGATCGGGGCCTGTTATTGGCCTTGGCTCACCCGCCAGGGTATCGTCCTCGGACTCATCGCCGGTCTGATCGCCGTAACTTGCACGGAGAGTATTGGCCAGAAATGGCTGGGAATCAAAGCCTGGGGACGCTGGCCTCTCACCATCCACTCCGCGGGATGGGGAATTATCTTCAACCTCGGCATCGCCATCATCGTCTCGGCCTTCACACAAGATCGTAAGGCCACCGAGCATCGCCTCAAATTCCACGCCTTCCTTCGGGAACACGCCGGGTTGCCGGCACACAAAAAGAAACTCGTACCCTTGGCCTGGGCCATTACCCTGGTCTGGTTCTTCTTCGCCATTGGTCCTGGTGCGGTTCTGGGGAATACCGTTTTTGGTGATCCTAAAGACATGAGCACTTGGATCTTTGGTATGCCCTCCATCTGGGCCTGGCAGATCATCTGGTGGGCACTCGGGGTCTTCATGATGTGGTTCCTGGCTTACAAGATGGAAATGTCCACCATGCCAGACAAAGAGATCAAGGCCTTGGTAGAAGACATTGCAGATCTCAAAAAAGCACGGTTTGATCTGGATATGCCAGACTAAAGATTAAAGAGGGGCCGTCTCTGGCCCCTCTTTTATTGGGCATGAGACCGCAAGATCTACACAATCTCATCGTTGGTCTTCTCCTGGTAGGGCTTCTGGCCTGGGGGTTCTCCTACGTCACCGCGGACCGGGAAGAATTTCCCGGAGAGATGACCTACCGGGAAGGAAACTACCGCTTGTCTCGCGGAGAATACGAACGAGCCCTGGAATGCTTCCGTAAAGTCCAGGAAATAAACCCTTCTTATCTGCCGGCTCGTTTAGGAGAAGCCCTGGTCTACATCCAGACTGGGGAATACGACCAAGCCCGTAAGATCCTGGATCAGCTCCTCCGAGAAGATCCCCAATTTGCAGAGGCCTGGGCCAACCGAGGCATTCTAAACGACCGAGAAGGTAGATTTGAAGAAGCTGTACGAGACTATCAAAAGGCCCTTGCCCTGAAGCCAGATCTCGCTAAAGGACCGGGATTTCTCTATCGTTTGCTCCACAACATCAAGGAAAAACCCCCAACCATTGCAGATCGTCTGCGTTATTTACAGGCCGAGTTGAAGAAACCTCCTTCTGAAAGACTCTTGCGCGTTCCGGAAATAGACGAAAAACAGAAACCCTTAGACACAGGTTGGAGGTTCTGATGAAAGGATTCCTTGAAGCCAAGGATTGTTTTCTCCTCATCATCGACCCCCAAGAAAAACTCATGGCGGTGGTCAACGAAGCGGACCGAGTCAAAAAGAATATCTCTCTTCTTATCCACCTGGCCAAGACCTTCGAGATCCCCATCATTCCAACCACTCAGTATGCCAAAGGACTCGGCCCTTACGTACCAGAGATCGCCAGTTTGCTTGGAGAAACCACCTATTTTGACAAAACGGAATTTAGCGCCCTCAAGAACGAAGCGATCGCCCACCAGATCAGAACCCTTGGGCGTCAAACCATGCTCCTGTGCGGTGTTGAGACCCATATTTGCGTCTATCAAACTGCTCTCTCCGCCCTGTTGGAAGGACTGAGAGTGGTAGTGGCAGCTGACGCCACCTCTTCCCGCACCCAAGAAAACATGGCTTACGGACTCTTTCGATTGCGTGACCTCGGGGCCGAGGTCGTCTCTACAGAAATGATCGTTTACGAACTACTGGAACGAGCCGGCACTCCAGAATTCAAAACCCTCTTGGCCCATCTCAAGTAGTGTTTCCTCTACCTTTGCGTCTTAGATTGAGGACGTTCTTCTTTCTTACTTGGCTGGGCGGAGTGTTGTGCCCTTTCCTTTTAGGGCTTACATGGCTCTTTGCTAACATAGCTCCCACCGACCCCAGAAAACAGTTCTATTTTTTAGCCTATGGCTTTGCCTATACCTTTTGGTCTCTTTTCCTGATGATGCTCCTGTATCGAGGGCCTATTGCCGAAATCAGACGTTTAGCCCGAGAAGCAGAGATTCTGGTCTTGGAACACGCTCGCGACCTGCTTTTGCCAGAAGAAAAAGGACCGGTGAGCTCTCTTGAAGCCTTGGCTGATCATCTCGAAAAATTGGGAGCCGCCTTCAGAAAACGCTCTTTGGAATTGGAGCGTCTGATAGAGGAAGCCACCAGACGACTCCAGCTAGAAAAAGAAGTCCTGGCCTTGGTATTGCAAAATATCGCCGAGGCCGTCCTGGTAGTGAGCAAAGACTTTCGAATCGTGCTGGTCAACCCTGCAGCCCGGCGGCTTTTTGGTGCAGAGCGGGCCTTCTTGGGGGGAAGTGCTCTTTCCATCTTTGACAGAGAAATGTTGACGGAACTCTTTGAGCGACTGCGTAACCATCCTTCCGGCGGTTGTCTCCCGATAAATTGGAAAGGGTATTCTGGCTCAGCCTGCCTTTTGCGGGAGGAATCCGGCCGGATACTTGGTCTGGTATTGAGCTTCCAGGCCCCCTATGAAACCCATGGCCTGGAACCAGCTCGCACCGCTGAAGACCTCTCGAGTCTGACCATTACCGAAACTCCGCGTACCTGGCGTCCCGTGGCTTATGACTTCGACCTTTTTGAAGGAGCCCATCCGCGTTTGGATCTCTTGAAATCCCCCCTGGAAGAATTGACCTATACCGCTTTCGATACTGAGACTACCGGTCTCGAACCTTCCAGGGGAGACCGAATCGTGGCCATTGGAGCGGTGCGCATCGAACGAGGACGTATCTTGCGAGAGGCCTTCTTCCATACCCTGGTCAACCCCGAACGCCCCATTCCCCCTCAGGCCACCAAGATCCACGGGATCACCGAGGAAATGGTCAAAGATAAACCACCTTTGCGGGAGGTGCTCCCCAAATTCCTGACTTTTTGTCGCGACACGGTACTCGTGGCGCACAACGCCGCTTTTGACCTCAAGTTTTTGGAGATAGAAGCCCAAAAATTGGGACTCAAGATAGACTTTCCCGTAGTGGACACCCTTTTCATCTCCTATGGACTATTCGAAGAATTTGAAGATCATAACCTCGACACCATTGCCAAAAGATTGGGAATACCCGTGGCAGGGCTCCACAGCGCCTTGGGAGACGCCCTTCTCACCGCTGAAATATTCTTGAAATTGTTACCTCATCTTAAGAGAAAAGGGATCCGCACCCTGGAAGACCTCTTTGACTTTTGTCAGAAAATGTATTCGTTGCGCAAACTGCAAAAAAATTTCTAGGAGGGCGTCATGCCCGAAGAGAACCGTGACCTTTGGTTGAGCGAGGTAGTAAAGAGACGACTGGAAGCAGCTGGAAGACTGAACATCTTTCCCTATCACGCTCTGGTGCGAGAGATTATGGTCTCTCCAGCTTACACCTGTCCTTCTCACCTTTCGGTGCGTCAGGTAGCCAAAGAAATGGCCAAACGCCAGATCTCTTCCGCCGTGGTAATCGATGATCAGCAACAGCCTGTTGGCATCATCACCGAAAGAGATCTTCTGACCAAAGTAGTCTCAAGGGAAACCGTGGATCCGGATCGCACTCCTGCAGCCGCCATCATGAGCGCTCCAGCCATTACCATCTCTCCCAAAGACAAAGTTTATCGAGCTCTAAGTCTGCTGGCCCGCTATGGCATCAAACATTTGCCGGTAGTGGAAGGGGGAAAGACCATAGGGATCCTCACTTTACGTCATCTCTTACGAATGACCCATCAGGAACCGCTCCTCATCATCGGACGTCTCGAATTGGCCCGAGAGCCAAGAGAATTGCGCGAAATAAAGGCCGATCTCCCGGCTATGGCTGCCAATCGGCTTTCCACAGGTATTTCCGCGGTGGATACCATGACCATGCTCTCTCTCATCCACCAGGACCTTCACCGGCGAGCCTTTGAACTGGCCTTGAACCAGATGAAAACTCCGCCACCAGTCCCCTATTGTCTCTTCGTAACCGGAAGCCATGGCCGAGGTGAGGCCATGCTGGCTCCGGACCAAGATCATGGTTTGATCATCGCCGACTATCCAGACAAATATTTCAACGAGATAGACGGTTACTTTTGTGAATTGGCCACCAAATTCGGAAAAATTCTAGAAGAAATAGGCTATCCCCGTTGTCCTGGCTATATCATGAGTGAAAATCCTCTGTGGCGAAAACGCTATTCTGAGTGGCAAAAACAATTCCTCATCTGGCTGGAGTTATCCTCTTACCATACGGTACGTTATCTAAGTTTGGTCTTTGACGCTTCACCTCTTCTGGGAGAATTACCCCTGTTTTCTGGACTTAAACGTTTCATGCTTCGGGAAATCCAACATCATCACAACGTCATCCGACAGATGTTCGAAGAGGAAGCTGGCCACAAAGTACCTCTAGGGATGTTCAAACATTTCATCGTGGAAAAAGAAGGCCCTCACAAAGGGGAACTTCATCTAAAACGCAGTGGTCTAATCTTCGTAGTAGAAGCTGCACGGGTATTATGTCTTAAAGAAGGCTTAGGTGAAGTAAATACACTTGAAAGGATCAAAGCTCTCAAAGAAAAACACGTTATCTCTGCTCAGGATGCCGAATACGCCGAACACGCTTTTCACTTGTTAGTATACTATGCTCTTTCCGCTCAGGTGCGGCATTGGCAAAGGGGGGAGAACATTAGCTACTGGCTAAATCCCAAAGAACTCTCAGCTCATGACCAAGACATGCTTCGTTATGCCTTTCAGGCTGTAAAACGTCTTAAAGAACTGGTAGAAGCCTCTTTTGGACATCTCATTCTATGAAATCCTGTTGATAAAATGTATTATTAATCCGAGCATAAGATAGTCGACATCAATTTAGAGCATATCTAACCTTGGGGCGCGAAAGTAACTCCTCACTATTTCCGGCTGTCTCTGAGTGCTCATTAGGTAGCCTCGCACATTACTTTCCATCTCTTCCATATCCCGCTTTCGACGCCTTCCCACCGCATTCGTCTTCACATCTTGGTTCAGGTACTCATCGGGATTAAGTTCTGAACTGTATCTCTCGGCAAATAGTATACCTCCAGCTTGTCCTCTTTGTCTTTTAGCCACTCTTTTACCCTCTTGGCTCGATGTACTCGATGATTATCAACTATAAGAAAAATTTTCTGGACCTTTTCTCGCGTTTTTATTAGCCTTCTTAAAAATCAATAAAAACTCCCGTGGTAAATCTCTCCCTAAAGATCATAAATTTCAGCTTCCCGCGGTTGTTGATGGCTGAAATCATGTTGAACCGAAATCTCTTGCCGCTTACCCCAACTCCTGCCTGCTTGGTGATCAGACCTGATTCCCGTCTCATCTCCCCACCAAATCTCGGCTCCTTCTTCCTTGGCTTTCTTCCTTATCCGTGGATATTCCTTCTCAAGCCAGGCCTTCACTTCCTTGGGATTCCTTTCATAAGCTCGCTTTAAGAGCTTTTGAGGCGTAAAATTCCAGCGCCTCAAGTATTCTGCCTACGGTCCATATCGAAAGCTTTATCCCAAATTTCCTCTCTATCAGTTGTCCCACAGCCTCTCTGGTCCAAAGGGCAGAAGGAAGCTTCAACTGATCGGGACAGTGGTCTCGAATGATGTTGCAAATGGTAGCTGCTTGCCAGCCGAGAAGTTTCCCTCCGGCAGGACGGCCGCGCTGTTTGACCTTAAGGGCCTGTTCACCGCCTTCGCGATAGAGTTTATCTTCCTGGGTTTTACCTTGTTCCAGCGGCATGGACGGCTCTGAAACGCTTGCCTGCAAAACTCCTCAGCCATTGAAGAACTATCGAGTCATTCTGAGAATCAAAAATAAGAATTCGTCTCCATTTTAATTCAAATTCGTAGCACGCATCCTGCACTAAATCGAACTAAGTGTACCCTATTTGTACCCCGGGCCTAACTGGGCTTTTATTTAGTGGCTGGAAACCATCGGGAGGAGTGGTGGGCCGCCCAGGACTCGAACCTGGAACCTATGGATTAAGAGTCCATTGCTCTACCAAATTGAGCTAGCGGCCCAACTATTGGAGAAAGTAACATGTCCCGGATCGATGTCAAGAAACCCCAAAATAATCAACGATCGCCTTCACCAGACCAGGAATCGTATACTCTTGGGCTTCGACGGTGGGCTCGAAACCGGCTCTACGTAGAGTTTCGCTGGTTATTGGTCCGATAGAGGCGAGAACTACTCCGGAGAGGAGTTCCCGAGCCTCTTCACCCAGCATCTTTAGCAAATTTTTGGCGGTAGAGGAACTGGTGAAGGTCACCACGTCTACTCCTTCTCGAAAGGCCCTTCGAGCCGCTTCCGTTTCTTCCTCCGGGATAATGGTCTGATAAGCTGGAGCTACCACCACCTCGGCTCCAGCTTCGCGAAGTTTTTCGGGAAGAATTTCTCTGGCTTCAAGGGCTCGGGGAATGAGAACCCTTTTTCCAGAAAGATCTTCTTTCATGAGGACCTCAAGAAGGCCCTCTGCCCGAAATTCTTTGGGCAGGAGATCCACCAGTAGACCATAACTTTTTATTAACTCCGCTGTAGCCGTCCCTATGGCTGCCACCTTGGCCTTGGCCATAGCCCGGGCGTCTTTACCCAAGGCAAAAAGTCGATCAAAGAAATATTTAACCCCATTCACCGAGGTAAAGATCACCCAATCGAAGCTCTCAAGCTCACGAAGAGCCTCATCAAGGACCTCAAAACTCTCAGGCGGAACAATCTTGATGGTTGGTATCTCCAGGCACTCTGCCCCCATTTGTTCTAAGGTCTCCACCAATTGACTGGCTTGCTCCCTGGTCCTTGTAACTAGGATGCGTTTACCAAAAAGCGGTTTCTTTTCAAACCAACTAAGTTTTTCTCGAAGTTTTACCACCTCACCCACCAGGATGATGGAGGGGGGTCCAAGACCGGCTCTCTGTACCCTCTCAACAATGTCATCTAAAGTACCCGTGACTACACGTTGACGCGGAGTACTCCCCCACTGGATCACTGCTACCGGAGTCTCAGGCGCTTTCCCCGCTTTTTTCAGGTTCTCACAGATCCGGGGCAGATTTTTCATCCCCATCAAAAAAGCGATGGTGCCAATTTTGGCCAAGGCGTCCCATGAAATAGCGGATGTTTCTTTGGTGGGATCTTCATGCCCGGTAACCATGGAAAAAGTGGAGGTGTGCTCGCGGTGGGTTACCGGAATGCCAGCATAAGCTGGAGCTGCTATAGCTGAAGTGACCCCTGGCACAATTTCGAACTCGATACCCGCTTCCACCAGAACCTCCGCTTCTTCTCCACCTCGTCCGAAAAGAAAGGGATCTCCACCTTTTAAGCGGGCCACGATCTTCCCTTCTTTGGCCTTTTCAACCAGCAGTTGGTTGATGCCCTCCTGAGAAAGGGTATGACACCCCCCTTTTTTACCAACGTAAATCTTTTCAGCCCCTGGCTTGGCATAAGAGAGCAAACGAGGATTGGCCAGATAATCGTAAACGATCACATCAGCTCGTTCGATCACCTTTTTACCTTTTTCGGTGATAAGCCCCGGGTCTCCAGGGCCTGCCCCTATGAGATACACCTTTCCCGCCATCAAAGACTCCCGTAAACCTCATCCAATATCTTTCGTCCCCCTCGTGAAAGGAGGGTCTCTGCCAAAGAGCGGCCCATTTCTTCAGCTTCTGAGGAAAGTCCCTCAATTTGGTCTCGCAAAACGATTTCTCCGGAGGGGTCGGCAATCAAGGCTTCAAGCAGAAGCCTCTGCCCTTTCAAGGTGGCGTACGCCGCCAAGGGCACCTGACAACCTCCACCCAGGGCCGCCAAAAAGGCCCGTTCCGCCGCTACACACACTGCGGTTTCCTGGTGATGGAGAAAAGCCAGGGCCTCCTTCAGTTCGAAATCCTCTTTTCTCAACTCGATAGCCAAGGCACCCTGACCAATGGCCGGCAACATTATCTCCGGGCTCAAGCGTTCGCGAGGAGTGTTTCCCAAACCAAGACGCAAAAGACCCGCTTCGGCTACGATGATCGCTTCATAGAGGCCTTCTCGAAGCTTGCGCAAACGCGTATCAAGGTTGCCTCGCAGGTTTTCAATCTTGAGTTCCGGCCGTTTGGCCCTTATCTGCGCTGAACGACGAAGGCTACTCGTCCCTACCCGGGCCCCGGAAGGTAAATCAAAAAGACCTTTAAGCTCTCTGGAAATCAACACGTCATAGGGGCTTTCTCTCTCCGGAACAATGGCTATCTCAAGCCCTTCCGGAAGTTCGGTGGGGACGTCTTTCATGCTGTGTACAGCCAGGTCGATGTCACCCCTTAAAAGGGCTTCTTCGATTTCCTTTACAAAAAGCCCTTTTCCTCCCACCTTGGCCAAGGGAACATCGGTTATCTTGTCCCCTTTGGTCTTGATGATAACGGTCTCCACCGTAAGGTCAGGATACCTTTCTTTTATTTTTTCAATGACCCAGTTGGTCTGAGCCAGCGCCAGTTTGCTACCGCGCGTACCGACTTTGATCTTCTCGTGCAAGATTACCTCCCACAAGTACTACAGGTTCCTCCAGCACAACTAGCACAAGCCGATCCACCAGAAGAACTTACAAATTTGCCACCGCTTTTGAAGGCACAAGCTGACATGATCTTTTTCACCTCTGAGCTCCCACACTTTGGACATTTGATCCCTTCCAACCGACCTCCCAAAACCAGTTCTTCAAAGGTTTCACCACACTTTTCACAAGTAAATTCGTAAATGGGCATCCTCTCACCTCCCAACTAGAGCCTTTCTACCTCCACCAACGCCCCTTCCGGGACTCGATACAAGTCTTCAAGGGGAGTAACAATCTTTCCCACAATATTCACCGCGCTTGCCGGACGTATCTCTCCGGGAGCGCTTATTGGTGTGGGGCCAAAAAAGAGACAAAGGGCCTTGCCGCTTGGCCAATACCCCACCTCCCCAGCTTCTACCACTTCCTTGGCTGTCTCATCGAGTTCAAAAGAGACCGGAGTTTCAAAGTAAATCTCTTCACCCCAGAGATGAACTACCGACTCAAAAGGAGCCGCCTGATAGATAAGGCGGGCACATTCCGTGTCTGAAAGTTCCACTTCTACTTCGATTTCCCCAAAGTCAAGCCGAAGTCTCATCAGCCAACTCCTCCAACAAGGCCCCAGCCAACAAAGGAATCAAAAGTTCATGGTGCCCTGTAATATGATAACCGCACCCCCCCGTCATGGTGGGACGCGAAACAACGTTTACCATGGGACGATAATGACGCACAAAATCGAAATTAACCGTCACAAAGCGTTCTACCTTATACCCGAGATTTCTCACGGCGGTAAGGGCCTTCAAAAAAACTTCGGGCAAAATAACCGCTGAACCTGCCAAAAAGAAAACCCCGCCTTCGAGTTGACTCACCAAGCGACAAAAGAGACGAAAATCATAGAAAGAAGCCTCCCCTATAGCGGCTCCGTCAGCCGTTGGATGAATATGAACGATGTCCGTACCCAGGGCCACGTGTACGGTGACCGGGATTCCGAGTTCATAAGCTCGTCCAAAGAGACTAAATTCTCGAAAGGGAAAATCTGACTCGGCAATCAGCCTACCCAGGGCCCATCCCAATCCTTTTTGTCGCCCTTCCTTCGCGGCGCGGTTAAGGAGCTCCCCAGTCTCCCTGGAAGCCCCAAAGCTCCCATCTTTGAGGGCTTGTGCCACGTCTTCGGAAGTAATACCTGCCATGGCCAGCTCGGCGTCGTGTACCATACAGGCTCCATTAAGCATGAGGGCGGAAATCATTCCCCGTTGCATAAGATCAATAATAAGGGGAGAGAGACCCACTTTAATGACGTGCGCTCCGAAGGCCCAAAGAACAAGGCGTTTGTTCCTGAGGGCCTCGGCCATATGCCGAGCAATGGCTAAGAGATCCTTGGCTGCAAGCTCTTTGGGAAGGGCTGCCAAAAAATCTCGAAAACTTAAACCCGGACGCAGAGGCCGACCGAGATCCTCAACGGAGACCTTGCTCGGGCGTGAAAAAAGAGAATAAGTACGAAGACCTTGAAACTCAAGCGGTTTGAGTCTGGCCAAAGAGCGCCTCCTCCACCAATTCACAGAGAAGATGAATGAAAAAAAGATGTCCCTCCTGAATTCGTGGTGTATCTCGAGAAGGGACAAGAATCAGAAGGTCAGAGACTTCTGGCAAGCGCCCCCCTTCCCCTCCTCCAAGACCAATGGTGAAAAGCCCCAGTTCCCGGGCCTTGGCCAGAGCCCTGATAACGTTTTCCGAGTGTCCGCTGGTACTGATCCCCAAGGCTACGTCCCCTGGGCGTCCCAAAGCTATCACCTGTTTGACAAAGACCTCGGCAAAATCGTAATCGTTGGCAATGGCCGTCAATATCGAGGTGTCAGTGGTGAGGGCCATCGCGGGCAAAGGCATCCTTTCCAAACGGAACCGATTGACAAACTCCGCCGCTAGATGTTGCGCGTCAGCCGCCGAACCACCATTCCCAAAGACCAGAAGTTTGTGTCCTGTCCGAAAGGTCTCGGCCACCCTCCTGGCGGCAACCAAAATCTTCTCCCCTTCTCTCTCCCAAAAGGCCTGTTTTACCTCTACAGCGTCTTTAAGAATTTTGAGGGCCCGCGTGCGATCCATGCTTTCCCCTTTCAAAGAAAGGAATGTGATCTTCTAACCAATAAAAAGCAAGCCCTAGATACTCGTGCATAGCCCGATTGGCTCGAAAGAGATTAAAAGGATCTGGCCAAAAATCATAAAAAGAAACTTTACCCGATACCACCAACCTAAAAGCGGGATAAGGAATGGGTTCCAGTCCGGCGCGTCGGAAAAGATAAACGGCTCGTGGCAGATGGTAAGCGCTACTTACCAACAAAAACTTTCTACCCGCAAGCCGTTTTCTAAGTACCAGCGCGCTTGACCTGGTATCATTGGCCGCATCGTAAGCTTCCACCCGTTTTAGCCCAAACTTGGAAGCAATCTCTGCCAAGTAAGAGGCTCCCGGTCCTTGAGGCCAGCCCCCTCCTACAATGATGAGAGGAAGCCTATACTCTCTGGCCAAGAGCATGGCCGCCAGAAGCCTCTTTGAGGTTTCAAGACCAGGACGTTCTCGCAGTTCAAGACCTGGCAAACTGGCAATGTAAGCCGGAAGCAAAACCACGGCCTGGGCTTCCGCAATTTGAGACGACGAAGGTTCAGGATAGCACTCTTCAAGGGGATGGAGCATGATTCGTGGAAGCCAAGGAGTAGAAAAAGCGTAGAACAGGACAAAAGCCACCGCCAACAAAAAACGTGTCTGACTGCGACGATAGCGTGAAAAACTGGCTAGAAAGGCCAAAAGCAAAAAGAAGAAAACAATCCCTGACGGGT
The DNA here is from genome assembly GCA_964630855.1 of uncultured Thermodesulfobacteriota bacterium. Classification (GTDB taxonomy): domain Bacteria; phylum Desulfobacterota; class Thermodesulfobacteria; order Thermodesulfobacteriales; family Thermodesulfatatoraceae; genus JAADCO01. The sequence continues at coordinate 106,584 of CAZVXP010000032.1, forward strand.
AAAGAAGCACCTCGAAGAACTTTTTGATGGCAAAGGGAAGATCCATAGGAAGGAATATAATTGGCGGGGCCGACGAGATTTGAACTCGCGACCTCCGGCGTGACAGGCCGGCGTTCTAACCGGGCTGAACTACGGCCCCGCTCTTTTTTTCACGGCCTTGGTGGGCGGAACAGGATTTGAACCTGTGACCCCCGGCTTGTAAGGCCGATGCTCTCCCGCTGAGCTATCCGCCCGCGATCCGCGCTAAAAAGTAACAGTGGCCTTGCGAGCTGTCAAGCTCAATGCGCTCGCAACTCGTCGCCACCTTTCACTTCTTCAAAGAGACTATAAGGTGGCACATCCCGGAAGAGTTTGTCCGGTTCCGCCAGATCCAAAGCCACCTTCAACACCTCGTCCATGTGCTCTACCAACACCAGATCGAGGTCTTTTATTACCTTGGCCGGAATCTCCTTGAGATCCTTTTCGTTTTCAGCCGGAATGATAACCGTTTCGATATTTCCACGTCTGGCAGCCAAAAGTTTTTCCTTGAGACCACCGATAGGAAGTACTCGTCCGCGCAACGTAATCTCACCGGTCATGGCCACCGTACTCTTCACCGGAATCTTAAGAAGCGCCGAAACGATGGCCGTGGCAATGGTAATCCCGGCACTCGGTCCGTCCTTGGGGATGGCACCTTCTGGAACGTGAACGTGAATGTCAATCCGCTGATAGAAATCGGGTGGAAGACCCAACTGATGCGCTCGTGAACGCACGTAGCTCATCGCCGCTTGAACCGATTCCTGCATCACCTCTCCCAGCTTTCCAGTAATGAGGAGTTTACCTTTACCTGGCATAATGACAGCCTCAATCTGAAGAAGGGCACCTCCGGTCTCCGTCCAGGCAAGCCCCGTGGCCATCCCCACTTCGTTCTTGGCTTCCGCTACACCATAACGATATCTAGGCACTCCCAAGAACTTGGGAAGTCTGCTCACCAGCACCTTGGTAGGCCTGAAGGCTTCGGGATTGCGGGCTACATCCTTGGCGATCTTCCGACAAATGGTAGCAATCTCCCGTTCGAGGTTTCTGACACCTGCCTCACGCGTATAACGTCGGATGATCTCCAGAATGGCCTTGTCCGTAAACTTCACGAGCTCTGGTGACAAACCGTGAGCTTCCAGCTGGCGAGGAATGAGATAACCCTTGGCAATCTCTAGCTTTTCCTCCTCGGTGTAGCCAGGGATCTCGATGATCTCCATTCGATCCAGAAGCGGCACCGGTATGGTATGCAAGGCGTTAGCCGTGGTTATAAAAAGGACCTGAGATAGGTCGTAACCTACCTCCAGGTAATGATCCTGGAAGGAAAAATTCTGTTCCGGATCGAGCACCTCAAGTAGGGCCGCGGCTGGATCACCACGAAAGTCCGTCCCGATCTTGTCCACTTCGTCCAGACAAAAGACCGGATTTATGGTACCCGCCTTTCGCATACCCTGGATGATCTTCCCGGGAAGGGCCCCGATGTAGGTGCGCCGATGGCCCCGGATTTCGGCCTCATCCCGTACACCACCAAGGGAAATGCGTACGAAGTTGCGCCCCATAGCGCGGGCCACAGACTTGGCCAAAGAGGTCTTACCTACCCCTGGCGGACCAACCAGACAGAGAATGGGACCCTTAATCTTCTTGACCAATTTTTGAACCGCTAGATGCTCCAAAATACGCTGTTTAGGCTTTTCGAGACCAAAATGATCCTCATCCAAGATGCGTTCCGCGGCTTCAATGTCTATTTTGTCTTGGGTGCGCTCAAACCAGGGGAGACTGATAAGCCAGTCGATGTAATTACGCACCACCGTGGCTTCAGCGGACATGGGCGACATCATCTGGAGCTTCTTAAATTCCTGTCGCACCTTAGCCGCCACTTCTCGCGGCAAACGTTTACGCTTGATGCGTTTTTCGAGCTCGGCCAGATCGCCGCGTCCGTCCTCACGCTCCCCCATCTCCTTTTGAATGGCTCGCATCTGTTCGTTGAGATAGTAGTCGCGCTGGGTCTTTTCCATCTGCTTCTTAACCCGTTCCTTGATCCGCTGCTCAAGCCGAATGACCTCCATCTCCCCGCGCAGGTAGCCGTAAACCAGCTCCAAGCGCTTGTTGACGTTGGTCATCTCAAGGAGACGCTGCTTCTGAGGGAGCTTTAGGTTGAGAATAGCTGCAATATGGTCCGAAAGACGGGCAGGATCACGCAAACTGAGGATCGAAGAAACCACCTCCGGTGGAATCTTCTTGTTGACTTTGGTGTATTCTTCGAAGGCCTGATGACAAAGACGAACCAGCGCTTCGATCTCTGGCCCGGCTTCCACCACCTCGGCCTTTGGTTCCACCTGGACCATGAAGAAACTATGACCTTCCAGAAACTGGATGATCTTGGCCCGTTGTTTGCCTTCAATCAAGGCCTTCACTGTGCCATCCGGTAGGCGAAGGATCTGAACGATGGTTCCTATGGTGCCTATCCGGTAAATGTCTTTTTCTTGGGGCTCATCGAGCTGAGCATCTTTCTGGGCTGCTAGGAAGATCTCCTTGCCCCCGGCCATGGCATGCTCGATGGCCATGATGCTCTTCTCCCGCCCGATGAAAAGGGGTACCAGCCGATGCGGGAAAAGCACAATATCCCTCAATGGAAGTAAAGGTAAAGTTAAGATCTCGTTTTTCGTCTCCATACCTCTCCTTAGGCCCTCTGGGCCTGCGATTCGTAGATTATGATGGGTTTTTCGCGGCGGAGGATGACTTCCTCCGTCACCACGCACTCTTTCACTCCCTGCATAGAAGGCAGTTCATACATGATCTCAAACATGGCCTCCTCCATAATGGCCCGGAGACCTCGCGCTCCACACTTGCGCCGGATAGCCTCCCGCGCAATGGCCTGAAGCGCTCCTTCTGTAAATCTAAGTTTTACGCCGTCCATTTCAAATAGTTTCTCATATTGCTTGACAAGCGCGTTTTTGGGTTCCGTGAGGATTTTGACCAGCTCGGTTTCCGTAAGTTCGTCCAAAGTGGCTACGATGGGCACCCGGCCGACGAATTCTGGAATCATTCCAAATTTGATGAGATCTTCAGGTTCCACGTGTGCCAGAATCTCACCGATAGTCATGTCCTTGGTACTCTTGATATTGGCCCCAAAGCCAATAGAACGCTGACCAAGTCTCTCCTTGATGATGCGCTCAAGCCCTACAAAGGCCCCTCCACAAATAAAGAGGATATTGGTGGTATCGACCTTGATGAATTCCTGTTGTGGGTGCTTGCGGCCACCCTTCGGTGGCACATTGGCCACAGTGCCTTCCAAGATCTTCAAAAGGGCCTGTTGCACCCCCTCTCCGGAAACATCTCGTGTAATGGACGGACTGTCGCTTTTGCGAGCAATCTTGTCTATCTCGTCAATGTAGACGATTCCCCGCTGGGCAAGCTCTACGTCGTAATCAGCCGCTTGCAAGAGGTTCAAGATGATGTTTTCCACGTCCTCGCCTACGTAACCGGCTTCCGTAAGGGTGGTAGCATCGGCAATGGTAAAGGGCACATTCAAAAACTTGGCCAGAGTCTGGGCCAAGAGCGTCTTACCACATCCCGTAGGTCCGATAAGGAGGATATTGCTCTTTTGCAACTCCACTCCGTCGAGATTCACCCGGCTTTCTATACGTTTGTAATGATTATGTACTGCTACAGAAAGGATCTTCTTGGCCTTTTCCTGGCCCACCACGTACTGATCGAGGAAGGCCTTGATTTCCGAAGGCTTGGGGATAGATTCCCTCTTCTGTGAGCCCTCCTCTCGTTCATATTCCTCAGCGATAATGTCGTTACATAGCTCAATACATTCATCACAAATATAGACCGCTGGCCCGGCAATAAGCTTTCGGACCTCATGCTGGCTTTTACCGCAAAAAGAGCAGTGCAAATCGCCGCCCTTAGACCCTTTCCTGGACATTATTTCTCCTCCTTTTTGCCAGGACGCTCTGTCAATATTTTATCAATTAATCCGTAGTTTTGCGCCTCCTCACTGGACATGTAAAAATCCCTTTCTGTATCTTGCTGAATACGTTCGATAGGCTGCCCAGTATGCTTGGAAAGGATACGATTCAAAATTTCACGCAATCTCAAGATCTCTCGGGCTTGAATGTCAACGTCGGTGGCCTGTCCCTGAAAACTGCCAATGGGCTGATGCAGCATGATACGCGAATGAGGCAAGGCGTAACGCTTCCCTGCAGCTCCTCCAGCTAGAAGTACCGCCGCCATGCTTGCAGCTTGTCCCAGACACAGCGTGGAAACATCAGGCTTGATGTATTGCATGGTGTCATAAATCGCGAGACCAGCCGTCACGATACCACCTGGAGAATTGATGTAGAGGGTGATGTCTCGATCCGGGTCTTCTGCTTCCAAAAAGAGAAGCTGAGCGATTACCACGTTGGCTACGTTGTCATCTATCGGAGCACCAATGAAAACGATACGTTCTTTTAGGAGACGCGAATAGATGTCATAAGCTCGTTCACCTCGGGGAGTCTGTTCGATAACAATGGGAATCAACATCACTTTTCACCTTCTTCCTGAGATTTGGGAGAGGCTTCTGCCGGAGGGGTTTCCTGTTTTTGAGACTCTTTAATTTTAGCCTGAGAAACAAGAAACTGCAAAGTCTTATCAGCAATAATACGCGGAACCATGGAGGTCATCAGGATAGCTCGGGCCTCTTCGAGACTCGTCCTTGACATCTGAGCAAGTTCCTTGGCCTTTTCCTCAAGTTCGTCACCATCGATCGTGATGTTCTCAAGTTCGGCGATCTTCTCCAGGATCAGATCTTCTTTGGCCTGTTGTTCAGCCATCGGGCGCAATTTTTCTTCAAGCTTCCTTACAGAGATGCCTGCAGATTCAAAGGTGTGCCCCTTCTCCTCAAGGCTCTGCCGCATCTGTTCTATCAGGCGGGCCAATTTGTATTCGACAAACCTCTCTGGAACTTCGAATTCGACCTTTTCCCTCAACTGCTTGAGGATTTGTTCCTTCACGAATTCATCGGCTTTCTTTTCCTTGTCCTCCTTAAGACGTCGCTTGATGCGCTCGCGTAGATCCTCAACGGACTCAAACCCCAAGTTCATCTTCTTGATAAACTCATCGTCAAGGGGCTTGAGATCCCTTACATAAACTTCCCGGATCAGGATCTTGTAGAGGACCTTATGGCCGGCCAAACGTTCGTTCAGAGCGTCTTCGGGATATTCTACCTCTACTTCCAGTTCGTCCCCGGCCTTGTGCCCCAGAAGCCTTTCTTCAATGGTGAGATTGAATTCTCCCGTACCCACGTCAACATAGAGGGCCTCAGCTTCGTGCCCGGGAACAGGCTCCCCGTCAATGTAAGCCTTAAAGGAAATGATAGCGATGTCGTTGGTCTGGATCTCATGGTCTTTTTCAGCGGGCTTAAGGTCTGCAAAGGTCATTTGAATGGCCCGCAGATAGTTTTCGAGTTCCTCCTCAGAAACTTCAGTGGACATCTCTTCAACTTCAAGCCCCTTGTAGTCTTCAGGTTTGAGATCAAATTCAGGCCTCACGTCCACCAAAGCGGTATAAGAGAAAGCTTCTTTTTCTTTCAGCTCTCCATGCCCTTCGATCAAGGGTCTGACAATGGGAACCAGTTTACTTTCTTCAATGGCCTTGGGCAGGGAGTTCTGTATCAAGTTTTCGATCACCTGCTCTTCAATGTGCTCACGGAAAAGGCGCTTCACCACAGCCTTAGGGACCTTCCCTTTACGAAAGCCCTTGACCGAAACCTCCTTCCCGAGCTTCCGACAGGCACGGTCGATCTCTTTGCTCACCACCTCGGGAGGAAGCTCCACTTTGAGCTTCTTCTGAACGCTGCTCACATCTTCTACGTTTACTTTCATCATGAAAAACTCCCTTCTCATCGAGAATTTCTGTCTAAGGCTACAAAGTTTTAGATGGGCAGGCAAGGGCGGCTTCTCGGACAAGCCTTAGAATTCCATCAGTTCTTCGTCATCCACCCCTCCTTTCTGGGAGGCAGAAGGTCCTTGGGCATCCCAAAGGCGCCTTTCTCTGATGAGCTGGTAAGCCAGCACCATCCCCACCCCACAAAAAGCACCGGCCAAACCTGCCAGAAACCAAAGATATTTGGGAAAAGAAGCCCTAAGGCGGGCCCCACAAAAAGGGCAAAAATTGGCCTTCCTTGGAAGATTGCTCTGACATTGCGGGCAAGTAGACATGGAATAGACCTCCTTGGCTAACTTAGTTTATTAAGCCAGGTCTTGCCCCTTTGGGGAAGGCCTTATAAAATCGGTTTTGTCACACAAGAAGGAGGGGTGCCCGAGCGGCCGAAGGGGCACGACTGGAAATCGTGTGTGCGGGCTAAACCCCGCACCGTGGGTTCGAATCCCACCCCCTCCGCCATCATCTTCTTTGAAAGTGCTAAAGATGCCATATTATGGCTGCTGGGTCCTGCGCGACGGATCCCGGTGAACCCCGCCAGGCCCGGAAGGGAGCAACGGTAGCCGGGCTCTCCGGGTGCCGCAGGGGTGCCCAGCGGCCGCCAGCGGAAGCGCCAGGGGCCTGGTGGCCCTCCCGGGCTTCAAACCCGGTGCACCGTCGGAAACGGCGGTGGGTGGGTTCGATTCCCATGCGCTTCCGCCATTTTT